>NZ_CP015772.1:3751822-4377126 GCF_001654455.1 Niabella ginsenosidivorans | reverse complement strand
CTATACGGGCTGGAAATATCAGTTGGACTGGTATTTGAATTACGACCGGAAGTTTGGAGCGCATGCTGTAAATGCCATGGCGGTATTTGAGCAGGCCGACAATAAAAGGATCGGCGCTACGGCTACGGGGTATGATCCGGTTACCTCTATTGACCAGATGTTTGCTTACTCTACTTCAGCCGGCAACAGGTATGGAGATGCTTTGGAGTATATTGATCCGCAAATTACCCGGCAGGCATGGATCGGAAGAGCAAATTACAGTTACGCGAACCGCTACCTGGTTGATTTTTCTTTCCGCTATGATGGTACGGTACTGGCCGCAAAAGGAGAACGCTGGGGCTTCTTTCCATCCGGCTCTGTGGCATGGAGGGTATCCCAGGAATCCTTTTTCAGGGATCATGTCAGCTGGATCAACGAGCTAAAGCTGCGCGCAGGATATGGCAGCACCGGAAACCTTGTAGATGTAAATAATAACCTGATCAGCAGCTTTTTATATACAAACACCTTCACCAATGCCGGTGGCTATATCTTTGGGAATACCTATTATACGAACATAGCACCCGGGCCTACACCGGTGCCGGGCATTACCTGGGCCACTAATTATGAAACCAACCTGGGCCTTGATTTTGCGTTGCTGCAAAACCGGCTGTCCGGTACAATAGATGCGTTTAAAAAGAAAAAGAAAAATATATTGGGAGCGCGTACCATTACGCTTCCTGTTACCTACGGTCAGAACCTGGCCCCTGAAAATTATGCGGCACAGTCATTTCGTGGTTTGGAATTTTCTTTGCAATGGCAGGACAAGATCGGGCAACTGTCTTATTCCGTATATGGCAACCTGGGTTATGCAAAGGACAAATGGGATATGCTGGATCCCAGCAACGCCGCTTATTATCCGGGGCAGCCACAAAGTTTCCGGTATCCCGTTGGTCAGCCGAATAACCGGATATTCGGATTTGAAGCTGAAGGCCTGATACGCACACAGGCACAATTGGATGACCTGATTGCTAAAGGGTATAATTATTATGGCCGGAAACCTTACCTGGGCGCAATTCTTTACAAAGACATCCGCGGACAGAACTTTTCCCCCACGCCGGACGGAAGGATTGATGATAATGATATAACGCTGCTGAGCAATAATGGTTTTCCCCGGATCAATTTCGGATTCGGATTCAATGTACAGTGGAAGGGGCTTTCCATAGATGCGTTGATGCAGGGAGTGGGCGCCTATGACCGGATGATCAGCAATCTGGATGGCCAGGGAATGCGGCAATGGGGCGGATCTATAAGGCCTTATTATCCTATCTGGACCAGTGATGTATGGACACCCGAAAACCCGGATGCCAGATATCCCAGGCCAACCGGCCAGAACTGGGCAGAATCAGGAGGCGTTGCTTCAACATTCTGGATGCGCAACGGATCTTATCTGCGTTTGAGGAATTTAAATATAGGATATGAACTGCCCGCAAAATGGGTCAACAGGATCGGGGTTGAAGGCGCACAGCTTTTCTTAAACGGAACCAATGTATTTACGTTTTCAAAAATGAAGGAATTCCATGATCCGGAGCAGGATGTTTATGATTCCTATCCTATTATGAAAACATTTACTGCCGGTATCAATGTGCGGTTTTAAATAAATTAACTTCTTCACCATTAAAAAAAGCAAAGATGAAAAAAATAGTATGCTATACGTTGATCATATTTTTACTAACAAAATGTTCAAAAGTACTGGATGTTCCTAATCTGACCGGTTATGATCCTTCTCTGGTTTTAAGTGATTCTAATGTGGCTAATGCGTACATCGGAAATATTTATGCCAGTGTTTTTGGTAACTGGAGCGTTGGAGCAGATGCTCAAAGCGAGCAGCTGACAGGGATTCCCTTTCCGGCCAGTGCTGTAACGGTTACCGATGCCGGACCACTCACTGCTATTCCGGGTGGCGGAGACGGAGGAGCTAATAATGACTGGACAAATAATTACAAACGTATAAGATTAGTAAATCAGGGTATTATTAATGCCAATGCCGGCGGGTTAACAGAGACCGTTAAAAACAAACTCCTGGGGCAGTTTTATTTTTTGAGAGCATATATTTATTTTGGAATGGTAAAAACCTACGGAGGTGTTCCCTATTTAAAAGTTCCGCAGGACAGGTATGAGGACAGCTTAAATATAGCCAGGAATTCCACCAGCGAATGTTTTGATTTTATTATGCAGGATCTGGATTCTGCTTTAGCGTTGCTGCCGCAGCACATCCTGCCATCAACGGCGGACTGGGGAAGAATTGACGGCAATTTTGCGCTTGCCTTTAAAGCAAAGGTATTGCTATATAAGGCGTCTCCGCAGTTCAACCCTTCCAATCCATGGAACAACCGCTACTGGAATGAGGCATATACCATTAATAAAAAAGCATATGATGACCTGAAGAATCAGGGGTATCAACTGGTGGAAGATTATGCACAGATCGCTCTTTCAGAAAAGAATTCAGAAGTAGTGTTTTCTGTGATCAATCAGTTTCCCAATAAGGTAGCGGCATGGGATAACGGGGCGCGGCCGGGTTCTTTAAGCAGGGGGCCGGCGTCTACCGGCCCAACCTGGGAACTGGTAAAGGCTTTTCCAATGAAAGACGGAAAGCTATATAATGATCCTTCCGGGCACTATTATAGCTCTGACGAACAGTTTCTTCAGAAATTCTGGATGAACCGCGACCCGCGGTTTGAAAAATCGGTTTTGTGGAATGCTAAAGTATTCCCGGTTGCGGGAACTGCTTCGGGCTACCGGCAATATACATCGGTTGGTATAGCAGATGCCCTCGATAATTATGGTATTAACCCAAACTCTGCTACAAAATCGGAAAATAATAACCGGTACTCAGGCTTCTTTATTTTAAAGAGTTGTAATCTTGCGCTTACACAGGCACAGGTGCAGCAGTATGATGTGGATTATAATGTAATGCGCTTTGCAGAAGTGATGTTAAATTATGCGGAAACAGCTAATGAAACAGGGCATACTGCTGAAGCATTGGATATTTTAAAGCAGATCCGCCAGCGGGCGGGTATAGAGCCCGGTAATGACGGAAAATATGGAATTGCAGCTGCTTCACGGGAGGAGGTACGGAAGGCGCTTATGGATGAAAGAAATATTGAGTTTTGTTTTGAAGGATTGAGGTTTTCAGATCTGCGGCGCTGGAGAATGTTTAACGTGCTTGATAATAAGAAAAAACACGGCGTTGAAGCAATAGCCATCAATGCAAACGGAACAGAAATGCCTTTAACACAGGCCCGTCCCCTGGCACAGGCAAACGAGTTAACAGAGGCAAACTTTAAGTACAGTATTCTGGAAACACCTCGTTCGGGTGTCAATGTAAATACGCTGCCGGATTCCTACTATTTTGCGCCTATACAACAAAGTGTACTTGCAGCAGATAGCAAACTGCAGCAAAATAAAGACTGGGGAGGTGCCTTTGACCCAACGCTGAATTAAGGTAACGGATCTGAAAATAGCTGGGCGAGGTTCTTTGAATCAGTGATAAAGACCTGCAACGCGGAACCTGTACCAATTTATCAGAAAGAGATCCGTAGGTTTTAAAGATCTGCGGATCTCTTGTTTTATAACCAGTAAGTAAACATGTCATTAACACCGTAGCGAAGCGAAGTGGAGAACAATTTCACCGAAGGTAAATCTCTATAATATTAGAGATCCCTCGGCTGCCCTGCCAATGACATATTATTTAATTCATTGTATTTCAATGATCTTTAATCCGTGTTTTAAAGCCAGTTTTTGTAAATAGTTTTGTTTACGCTGTTTTAATTGCTGTTCATATTTTGCAATACCCTGTTCCACGTATTGCGTTCCCTTTGTCAGCAGGTTATAAAAGGCTTCCGCTATTTTTCTGGCACCTGCTTTGATCGCTATTCGTGCATTCTTTCTGCTCTTAAGTTTTCTGATAAAAGCTCCTGTTGCCACATACTTACTATTGAGTAATGCCTGGGCTATTTCCCGGAAGGTCTGACCGGCATTAGAATGATTGTTCATTTTCGATTTTCTGTTTTTTAAACCACTTTGGTTATGGCCCGGACAAAGGCCACACCAACTTACAAAATGTTTTGCCGTTGGGAATCGGCTCATGTCTGCTCCCACTTCTCCCAACAATTTCAGCAGTGTATAATCGGTGATACCAGGAATACAACTGGCATCTGCACCATAAATATTTAGTAATTTCTGATGCAGGCCGGTTATCATGGGCTTGTGATGCCGTATTGGCTTGGCTTTGTGTTCACTTGTAATGAACTGTTTGCCATGCTCAAGATTACACAACAAGCCTTCGATACGTTTATCAATAAGCAACAGTTGCTGCTGATGAACCTTCCAAAGATTTAAGCTTTGTTCTAATAGAAACAAAAGCAGGCTACAGCCCAAAGAGGTTCTCAAAAAGGCAAGCTGCCAAACGGGAATACTGCCTGATACAGTATCCCCAAACATTGATGGACCATTCTTTGAAGCAAAACTCAGGGTCAGGTACTAATACACTAAGTTTATTACTGCTACACTGCTGTAGCCTGCTTCTTCAAAGTTATTACATGTCATCGCCTCATTGATTTGGGCCACCAATAGTTTACTCGGGATGACGATTAAAAAAGCTTGTCATCCGAATGAACTTAAAAGCAACGCTTTTATGATTGCCTGTTAATGACAAGTGTTGAAAGTTGTTTTAATGGTTGTCCGCTTTGGTTCTATACCGGCTTTTGTTAACGCAATGGATCAATAAGCTGGTCCTGCAACGTATTGGTCGCTATAAATTGTTCATACATAGCTTTCCATCCTGCATATACGCCTTCATCAGAAAAAGAATGGTTATGCCAGATCATGCTGAAGAAACCGTTGATCTGCTTTACTTCGTTATAAAGTTGCCGAAGATCAGTCAGGGCTTCAGCCGGGGTTTCTTTTTTATAAAAAATGGAAGTTGCTTCCATAAAGCAGAACGGGAAGATAAGCAGCGAGGTTGCTGTTTCTTTTTCCAGGTCGTACCAGTAAAAGGGAGTGGCCGCGGAAGCGCGGAACCCGTTTTCGTCTGCATAGCCCATCGTGCAGTCAAAGCCAATGCCTGCTTCCAGCAGATTGCGGTAAGTGCCCGGCAGGTTTAGTTTTAAGAAATGCTGGCGCGATGTAGTGACCGGCGCTCCCGTTATAGAAGCTAGGGTTGCTTTTTCTTTTTTTAGAATAGCGCTGCTTTTATTGCTTTGCCAGGAAGGGTGCAGGCCAACGGGGTAGCGGATCGCATGGTCAGCGATCAACGATTTCATTGCCGGGTGGGCGGGCGGAATATTTTTGTCGTTTTTGCCGGTGCGCTCCGCTACCAGGAAAAAATAATAAGGGTTTAAATGATATTGTTCATGCAAATGGTTCAGCCATCCGAACTGGTCAAACGGGTCTTTTTCCCTTCCGGTTAATACTTTAAAGCGCCTGCTAAAGGCAGCAAACTGAAGGCTGATGGCTTCTTTCAGAAAATTCATTCCGTTTCTGAGAATGCCCTTATGCTTATAGCTCCAGGCCATATCAATATCATAGGTAGGAACAAATAAGAACGAAGATTGGCGGAAGGCATAAGCCGGAAAGATGCGCAGCAGCTCTTTTTTTAATAGTTCCATCCAGTAATGGATCAGTGGCTTTTTTAAAAACCCGTTTTTGAACGCAAGGGACTGTACTGCAGGAAAGCGCCCGTACCGGTCCGGCTCAAAAGGCAGGTACTCTTCATAGCGGCTTAGCAAGTAGAAGCTGGCTGCAAAAAGATCGAACCCTACCAGGCTTTCATTACAAAAGAAAACGGGGATGTTGCTGCTTCTCTTTACAAGAATATTTTGTTGTTTTATGCCGGTCTGTTCCAGCAGGCCCTGCGGGATAATTGACAAACAAGGCGCATCAAAAACAGTATGGGAGTAATTGATTTTAGCGCCTGGGTAATTATTAAATGCAACAGCATCATTTGTCAGTTGCCATTCTTCAACACCCAGCTCTTTTGAAAAGAACTGAACAATATATTGCAGCCGGGGGGTAATATGTTTGCTGTAGATCAGCATCAGCTTTGTCCGTCAAAAATAAGCGGAATATTATCATTCTGAGTTTCCAATTTGCGCTGCAAAAACAATAAAGCCAGGCATGCTCTCTGCCCCCGGCAATTTATAATGAACCGGGATCAAAAAACAGGAATTTCACGTGGGACTGACCAAAAAATAATGTCAGCCTGTTCCGGCACCCGGTGCCATTATCGCTTTTCCCGGTTGTTTTACTGCAACGGCTAACCGGGCAAAGCCGGTTGAACTGCGCTGTCCGGAATTTATTTTAGCGAGGATCCAGTTTGTTGTTGTTTATTCCGCCGTTCCTGCCACTGCTCATTAAATGATTTTTTGGGGAAATAGAGCTTGCTGTGATTTTTGGTCCAGGCGCCGGCTACCAGGTTCATAAAGGTGCTTTTTATATTGCCGTTAACCAGGTCCATCCGGCCCCGTTTCAGCATGGCAGCTTTCCACAGCTTCCAGGAAAATTTTTCTACTACCGGTGCGTATCCATCCTGAACAGCTTCATAGCGGTTTTCCAGCAGCAATTCGTGCAGGTTGATCTTTACCGCGCATACTTCCGTGCAATTCCCGCAGAGAGAGGAGGCATGGCTCAGGTGCTTCCACTCCTTCATATTTTTTAAATGCGGCGTGATCACTGAGCCAATAGGGCCGCTGTAAGTAGTGCTGTAGGAGTGACCGCCGATATTTTTATAAACAGGGCAGGCATTGAGGCAGGCGCCGCAGCGGATGCAGTACAGTGCTTCGCGTGCTTTCTCATTGGCCAGCATCCTCGTGCGGCCATTGTCTAACAAAATCACATACATTTCATCCGGACCATCCACCTCATGCTCCTGCCGCGGACCGGTAACAATGGTGCTGTAGGAGGTAATGCGCTGGCCGGTTCCAAAGCTGCTGAGCAGCGGCCAGAAGAGCGCAAGGTCGGTCATGGAAGGGATCACTTTTTCAATGCCCGCTACTACAATATGTGTTCTAGGCATAGAGCAGCTTAAGCGGGCATTACCTTCATTTTCAGTAATGGCAATCCCCCCAATATCCGCAATTAAGAAATTAGCGCCGGTAATGCCTACTTCCGCCTGCATATATTTTTCGCGCAGTTTTGCTCTTGCGGTTAAGGTAAGCTGTTCCGCGCTGTCGTTAGGATCCGTGCCCAGCTTTTCGGCAAAAAGCCGGGCAATATCCTGGCGGCTTTTATGCATGGCCGGGGTTACAATATGATAAGGAGGTTCACCGTCCAACTGCTGAATATATTCACCAAGATCCGTTTCCACACTTTCAATATGATGTTTTGCAAGGTGATCGTTCAGGTGTAGCTCCTCGGTAACCATGCTTTTGCTTTTTACCACGGTTTTGCAGTTCTTCTGCCGGCAGATCTCCAGGATCGCTTCATTGGCCTGCCGCGCATCGGTGCACCAGATCACTTTTGCACCGCGTTTGCTGATATTGGCCTCAAAATTTTCCAGCGTCTGATCCAGCACTTCAATGGCTTTCCATTTCAGGTTCTTTGCACGTTCCCTTGCCAGGTTCAGGTTCGCAAACTGCTGTTGTCCTCCCGGAACAGCGGCATTATAACGGGCAATATTAAAATTGATGACCTTGCGGTGCTCCCTGTCAAATGCCTTTTCCCTGCTTTTTTTCTGAAATGTATATGCTGTGTGCGACATGGGTACAAATTTAAAACAATGCTGCGAATGCACGGATGGAAACGTTAAATTATAGCTGGGGGCTCCTGAAGTAAGGGCGAAAGACCTTTCGCCCTTACTTCAGGAGCCCTTGCAGAAACTCCCGGAATTGCCTGCTGCTATAGTTGGCAGTACCCTCATGCCGGTAAACGATGTTGCCGTTTTTGTCCAGCACAACTGTAGTGGGCAATGTGCCTTTGTACCACGTAGCAGGAATGGTACTTTGGGAAACAGCTACAGGCATCTGAAATTTTTTTCCCTTTATAAATTCGGCTGCTTTTTTCGGGTCCTTGTCTGCATTTACCAAAAGGAAAAGGATATTGGGGTTATTTTTGAGCTTTGCGTAAAGATCATTTATAGCAGGCATTTCTGCAATGCAGGGCGGGCACCAGGTGGCCCAGAAATTAATAAAGACCACTTTATTCCTGAAGGATTCATTTGTAAAATGCTGACCGTCTGAAGTGCTGAAATGTATTGGGTAGCCGGCCGGAATGCCCTGCTGCGGCCTTACATCCGATACATCCGGTTGAAACAGCCCAAGGTTCATCAGCCCTGCAATAATTTTTGCCTTAAAGCGCGGACTGATCAGCATAGCCAGTATAAACGCAAACAGCAGCAGGGCAATGCTATTGGACAGTATTTTCTTTTGAGGGATTTTCACGATGATAAAGGTAGCAGGCGAAATATTTTTCGCCTGCTACCCTGTCTTTTTAATAAGCGCCTTCAACTGCTGAAATGCCTGTTTTTCCAGTCCGGAGATCTCAATCAGCCGGTCGCCCATATTGTCATAGTCGGCTTGCGTATTCAGCCTGCCTTTATAAATGCCGGATGCCTGTATGGCTGCATCGCGCCATTTGTCGCCCGCCTCTGTAAACTGCCGGGAAATATCAAACAGCTCATCTAATTGCAGGTATTGGTGCGCCTGTTGTAAAAAAGCGCCGTAAATAAAACGGAAGCCGCCGCCGCCGGTGCCGATCTCTTCCTGCATGCGCACCAGTTGCGCCAGGTAACTGCGGGCTTTCTGATCGCCCAGCTTGCTTTTCCATTTTTTAATCTGCCTGCCCGTATAGGCAATTCCGTCAGTGCCCCCAATGGGGCCGGGTATGTGCAGCATATCACGGCAATTCCGTTTAATGCCTGTAATGATCGCCTTGCGTAATTGTTCATCTGTGGCCTCTTTCAGTTGATCGCCTGGGTAATACATCTGGCCGCGGGGGGCAAACGCGCCTTTGGCAAAACGTACCCGTTCCAGTTCATAGGCTGTCATGGTAACCAGGTCTTCCATAATGGGGTCGCTGATCACATAATTATCGCCCTGCTTATCTACAACGATCAGGTTGTGCGCGTTAAAATGGAAACGGTATTCTTTTGGGAAATAGGTCAGGTAAAAAACACCCACCTGGCAGGCGGTGGGCTTCCCTGCTAAAACGCGCTCATCCAGCTCCTGCATGGCTTTTTCATGCGAACGGTATTTTTTACGGGTAACAGGTATGCCCAAAGAATTGCAGGTGCGTTTAAAGATCAGACCTGGCATGGTACGGAAAGAAATAGCGGGGCCTCCATTCACCTTCATAAAAGGCAATTGAATGTAGAACAGTCCGGAACCAATTCCAAAAGCCAGCGGCTCAGTCAGTTTATGCACGCCATAGTGGCCCAGCAATGCAGTGGTTACACCGTTTTCGCAATGTGCGGCCTGTAAATGTTTAAAGTTTGTATGTTGAAGCTCCAATTTATTTTTGTTTATGGTTGATGGTTCATTGTTCATAGCAGACACCATGAACGATAAACTATGAACTATGATTTATTTATTAAAAGGATTTTTCAGCTCTTCTACGCTCACTTCAAAAAGTGCAGCGTATTTTTTAAGTTTGTCTTCTGAAAGCTTCTGAAAACCGGATGGTTTTAAATGCTTTTTTATAGTCCATTTCCAGTAGCCGGTATAGGATGCTAAAATGTTCAGATCCATAATACGCTTTTCCATGAAATAAAGGATAGGGCTTGCCTCCCCATTCAGCACTTTTTGTTTGGCCGCTTCCACTTTTTCTTCCACATCATGCCAGGCAATATTCAGCGCTTCGGTCTTTACTTCCCAACCTGTACTTTGCCCGGTGGAATAGTTGCCTTTATCATCCACCACATAAGTTACCTCTTTAGCAATTTTGCCAAGAGCGCCATTGTCTTGCGGTATTTCTTCTTTTTTCACCGTTTTATTTTTATGGTTCCTGCTGCAGCGCTTCTATCGGCTTTGTTGTGTCACTCACCCGATATTGGGAGCATTGCCTGGTAATGCTGTTCAGCTTTTCTTATATTTCTTTTTGGAATTTCGTTTTGTATGGAAAACGGCGGATATAATAACCTCTTTTCCGGATTCGTCAAAACTATAAACAATAAGGTATGGATATTTATTGATCGGGCACTCCCGGTAAGGTTTTTTTCTCACCGGAAACCGGTCAGGATGCTGTTTGATAATATTGATCCTTTTTGAGATTTCGGATTGGAATTTTTCTCCAAGGCCAGGCGTCTTTTCCTCATACCATTCGTGGGCTTCAATAATATCTTGAACAGCGGAAGGTAATAGAATGACCTTATAGTTCATTTTTTGCTATCCCTTTTTGCACGTAATTCATCCAGGGTTGAACTTATTTCCTCCCATGTATAGCCTTTGCTTTTGCCACTCTTAAAGTGTTCTCTTTCACGGTCCAGCCGGGCTACAAAATCTTCATCCTTCCACCACACATATTCTGTTTCTATCTCTTCCTCTAAAATAGTGTAGATCGCCTTTATCTTTTTATCATCAGCAAAGCGTATATATTCCTGTAATTTATCCCTGATAGCTGCTGTTGTCATAAAAACTACTTTCCTACAAATTTAAGAATTTTTGAAAAGGGAGCATGTTAACAAAGACGGGCTGATAACATTTTTGTTTTTTCTTACAAAAGAATGATTTACAAAGACGAAGCACATGATTAAAAGTTCCCTGCGGATTTCACAGGACTGTGCAGACAAATACTTGCATATCCTCACGGTTAAATCCGCTGTGAAATGCATCATGCAAATATGCTGTGCAGTATAAAAAAGTGAAACCATGGACTATGGTTTATCGACTATTGACTTTTTTATACCGCCGTCAGCAAGGCATACATATAGCTGAACCTTGAGCTTTCAGGCACCAGCAAAAATACTTTATCGCCTTTTTTCAGCTGGCCGCTATGAAACAGTTCATCTACCATAAAGTAAACAGATGCCGCGCCCACATTGCCTACCTTGCTGAGGTTTACAAACCATTTTTCATAAGGGATGTGATGGCCCAGCTTTATATGTTCCTCATAAATTTTATCCTTAAAGAAATTGCTGCTCATATGCGGCAGGTACCAGGTAATGTCATCAGGGTTCAGGCCACGGCGCTCAAACAGCTCCGGCAGGATTTTCCCCCCCAGGGGTACAATATTCGGGCTTAATAGTTTCACATCCTGTTTAATGCTTAAAATTGATTTTTCGTTCTGCTCTTCATGGCCAAATTCCAGCCAGCTTTTCAGTTGCCCGTCTTCCTGCTTTTCAGCGCCCATGTACATACAGGCTTCCATATGGTCGGCATAGGAAATGCCCTCCATCCATTCAATCTTCAGGCTGAGGCCGGTTTCATTTTTTTTATCAGAAATCAGAAAAGCCGAGGCCCCGTCGGAAAGCATCCAGCGCAAAAACTCTTTATCAAAGCTGATGTACGGATTTTCCTCCAGCGCTTCCAGCTTATGCGCTTCATCTTCAAACTGGTTGGCAACAAGGGAGGCCGAAAAACGCTCAGAACCGGTTGCTATAGCTGTTTTTGCATCGCCGCCCTTTACGGCCATGTACGCATATTTTAATGCATGCATACCAGCGCAGCAAACTCCCGCGGGCGATACTACTTCAATGGAGCCCAGTTGCGGTAACCAGCCATGCACCATTACGCCATGTGATGGCATCATCTGGTCAGGCGATGAAGTACCGCAGGAAAGCACATCTATATGACGAATACCTTCAGGATCGTTTCTGAATAATTCTTTAATAGCTGCTGCTGTCAGCTGGGCATTGGTATGGGTAATCTTACCACCTTTTTCCAGCGCGTAATACCGGTTGGTGATGGCATTGTTCCTTAATACAATTCTTCTGGATTTAGAGGGTTTTCCATTGATATAGCCCAGGTATTCTTCCATTTCATCATTGGATACCGGGTTGTTTGGGAAATAATGCGAGGTACGGTTAATATAAACGTCGTTCATATATTCGGGTTATAATCTACACTTGAATAATAGTTCATTTGCTGTTTTATCTTTTTCTGATTGAATGGTCTTACCAGTATCAAATCTACTAATAAAATAATGGGAGATGCTACTAATAATGCCACGGCAAGATAATATTTATAGGCCACAAGTATCTTTTTCCTGTTTTGGGGATGTTTGTTAATGATATTCACCCATTTCTGAAAGATTTTGCCGGCTTTTCTTTCAATGAACATTAAGGAATACTTTACAGGAACCGCTTTTTGCTGTACCAGTGCCGGCTGGAGAGCGTCCCAATCACCTGTTTTTAATGCATTGCAGACCGTTTGGCCAAATACGGAGGCATGGGCAATGTCTTCATCAGATACTCCGGGTAAGGGAAAGATCCCCCATTTTCTTGTTTTTTTACCGGTGCCCAGCCAGTGAAAAATGGTAAAATAACTCAGATGGTTCAGATGCCGGTCAGCCAGGGCAATGTTGCCTACATGCCGGGTGGCTGCCTGCCGGAGCAATTTTTTGTTCTTCTCCATAGCATTGATCCACATATTGCGGCATCCGCAAATGGTTACCAAAGGGGTATCCTTTATAATTGCCTGAAACCGTTCGTCCTGTAAAATCGAACTGACCGGAATACTGGGGGAGAGGTTCCAGGGTTGCCATGCGAGCACTATAAGATCATACCGGTCATATTTTGTAGTCCAGGGCTCCAATGCTGTGGGAATTACCTCAACAGATTCAGGAACCGTATCAAAAAAGACGGGGATCGTCCAGGGAAAAGGAAAATGATGCCGTGTTTGTATACGAAGAAGGTCAATTTCCGCGCCATCCGCCATCAGCGGTTGCAAAAAAGAATCAAGAATTTGCTTTGTTTGTCCAGATTGCGTGTAATAAACCGCTAATATCCTTTTGTTCATGTTACAAAAGCTCCCCTAAAGATTTTGATTTTTTGCTGTAGTTTTTAATGCTTTGCCGGGTTTCAGCAGGAAGTGAAGCAAACTGTTCTCTGATCAATTTACTGTCTTCCCCGATGTTTTTGGAATACCCCATGCTTCTGGGTGCATTTTCCTGGATCATAAGACGTAAAAAGCGGAATTCCCCGTTCCGTGGCGCGGAAGCAATGGCTGCCTCCAGCTTTTTGTGCCCCTGTTTAAAAGTGGAAAGTTTTTTTGCAGGAATACTGAGCAGGCCGGCCTTGCGCATTTCCAGCGCCCCCTCCAATGCCAGTTTTTCATTGCCGCTGGCATAGGAATCCAACCGGCTCAGCTGTGCATCAATTGCCTTGGCCGAATTACCGGCCATTGCTTCATAAAATGCTGATTTTGATTGCGCCATGCTAATGTTCGCTATCAATATAATCATCAGAATCCCAACAAAAGATAAAATGCGTTTCATCGTAAAAATAAGTTTGCAAAAGTAACGGATTATTCGGGAGTATCCGATCTATTTTCGTTGTAAAAACAATAAGATACGGCGATCCCTGTAATATATTCCTGTATGATGAATCTGAATGGGTTAAGGTTGGTTGGTATCATTTTTGAATTGTTAAAACCGGGAATCTGGTAAAAAAGGGATCAATTACAGCGTTTTTTTATCAAAAACCTATAATTTTACAGCTTCACCACTATATCGTCACAGACAAAACCTTATGTATGGCGCAACTAACCGAACCAGTCTTCAGCATTAATGGGACCCCGTTAATGCAGTTTACCTCTTTTAGCCTTTACCAGAGCATATTTGATCACCACCGTTTTACTCTTGTTTGTCCGGCCCAGTCTATTGATGGAAAAATGGGCATGTTCACTGCTTCCAGGGATATGATCGGGGCCACTTTTGGCGCACGGATCACAGGTGTGGGGTTACAGGGGGCAGTTTTGTTCAATGGTATTATAACAGGAATAGAAACCGCCCGGTTTACCGGCCATCATGGCGATGTGATCATTACAGGCTATAGCCCTACCATTATATTAGACAGCGGTCCTCATTGTAAAAGCTGGGAAAAAAAAGCGATCAAGAATATAGCACAGGATGTATTAAAGTTTTTCCCCCAGAATTTACTGGAGCCAAAGGTACAGCCTCTTTATGGAGAAACGCTGGCGTATACAGTACAGTATAAAGAAACAGCATGGCAGTTTTTGCAGCGGCTGACGAGCACTTACGGAGAATGGCTGTTCTGGGACGGCAGGAGCCTGATTGCAGGCCCACCGAGGGAAAGTAAAAAAACGGAGCTGGTGTATGGCAGAAACCTGAGCCGTTTTAATGTGGCCTTACAGGCAAGGCCCACCCAGATGCAGTTGATGGCCTGGGATTACCTGAACAGCCAGGTGTATACGAGCCAGCCCCAGGGTGTGGAGCAGAAAGCAGGGCTGAACCCGTGGGGGGAGCAGGTATACAAAGCAGCCCAGACCGTTTATGGCACGCAGCCTAAACAATGGAACAACCGTTTCCTGACCAGCAAAAAGCAACAGGATGATATAACTACTTTAAAGAGTGCAATTGAGAGCAGCAAAATGGTACGTTTTAACGGCCAGAGCGGTCACCCCGGCGTAGCGCTGGGCACAAGGATCGAAGTAAGCGGCAGCAATGTGTTTACCCTGGGCACCGAAGGGTATGGAGAATACCTGGTTACGGGAATTAACCATTATGTGGATGCGCGGGGGCATTATGAGAATGATTTCAGTGCGGTGCCCAGCAGTCTGAAAGTGCCACCTGTAGAAGTGCCATCAGATCCTGTATGTGAAACACAGAGCGCAATAGTAACGGACAATAATGATTACAACGGTTTGGGGAGGGTACGGGTAAAGTTCCACTGGATGAACGGGTCGGAAAAGACACCGTGGATCCGGGTAACGAGTCCGCATGGCGGCGGAGAAAAGGGGCACTTTTTCATACCGGAGGTAGGGGAGGAGGTGATCGTAGGCTTTGAGAGTGACAGTGCCACGAAGCCATATGTGATCGGGACGGTATACCATGGGGCCGCCAATAATAGTTTCAGCAATGAAAAGAACGACCTGAAAGTCATAAAAACGCGAAGCGGCCATACAGTAGAGTTTAACGATGCCGGAGAAGGTACACATATCATTATCAAGGATCCGGGCGGTAATGAAATCTATCTGGATACTACCGGCAAGAATATTACCATTACCGCCCCGGAAACGATGACCTTTAATGCGAAGAATATGCATTTCAACGTAACGGAGAACATGACCAGCACAATAGGTAAGGACCAGACAACCAATATAGGTCAGAACAAAACAATTGCTATTGGCAGGGATCATGTGCATACAACAGGCGGTATAAATACGGTATCAATAGGAGGAAACAGCATGGTAAGTATCAGTGGAAAGCTGACAGAACTGATCGAGGGGGATGTGCATTCTGAAGCCAAGCAGGAACGTATAGAGTCGAGCCATGGTGATTTTAATATAAGTTCCGGGCAGAGCCTGCTGAAACATGCACAAAAAGTAGTACAGAATAACAGTGGTGAAAACGGAAAAGCCAATTAGCAATGAGCAGAATAAGAATTGCAAAGGGCACGTATACAAAGATCACGCAGGGCAATCATAATATGTTTTCCAGGGAAAATATCAATGCCTATGCCGGTAATGTGATCAGGGAAAAAGGCGAGGAGGAAGGGGTAATGCATGGCAGCCCGGAGCCCGCCCCTGTGAGTGATATAGCTTTTCTAATAAAGGTATTTGATAACGGCAATGAGATTAAAGAAGGTGCCTATGTATTTATTTCCGAAAACCCGGAAATGCCCAGATTGAAAATAGAGCTCACTATTGGTAAAGACTATAATTATAAAAAAGTGCTGTTCCGGTTAAAAACGGAATTCGTTTTTAAAGCTTCTGAAGTATTATTTGACCGGAACGATATTGATTATTTTCCTGCAAAATCAGATACAGGACAAAACATGTTCAGAGAGGCTGCTGCGGGGCAGGTAACCAGTTGGGAAGTGGACTTCCGGGGATTATTCAGGGGCGGAACGGCAACCGTTGAAGCATATAGTGGGGATGGAAAAACGTTGATTAAGAAGTTTATTTTTTATATAAGAGGTAAGAATCCGCTAAAAACAACAGTAAAAGATTACCTCACAAGTCAGCAATACCTATCGAAGTATTGGTTCGTATTTAAGATTATCGTCAGCGAATCCGGCAGTGAAGATGTTACGGTGGCCCGCCAGTTCTGGGACCCGGAATATGTAAAAACAAAAGTAAAAGGGAAAATAAAAAAAGTAGAAGCTAATTACGGACCATCAGGCCGGGGGCTCGAAAGCAAGGGTATGCCCAATTATGGTTTTCCGGATGGATGGGGAGTGGGGCAAATTGACTTTGCTGCTGAAAAAAGAAATAAGTCGGCCCTGTCAAAAGCTGATGCCGCCTGGCTGGACAACCTTGATAAGAATCCGGATTATATATGGAACTGGAAGAAAAATATTGAGATAAAAATGACCAAGAAAATTCCTGAAAAAGTGAAGGCGGCGGTTGCGCAGTTCAATAAGATCTTTAAAGGCGTAAAAACACTCCAGTCTTTTTCGCAGCAGGAAGGGTTGATTACCTATAAAACCTGCCCCAGCACAATCAGTGAATTTTCGGCTTTTAGTAGCTATCTGCCGGATACGGCTTCCGGTGATTCCGAAAAATCAATCCTGGATGCGGAACTGATCAAACTTTATAATGGCGGGCATTATATTACCGGGGTTACCTCAAAAGGCGCACTCCAGATCAACCGGCTAAACAGTCTTGGATTTAATTACAATGAACGGATCGGCAATGTTAAAGATTAAAGAATGAAACGACTGATACAAATAGGCTGGGTGGTGTTTTGCTGTTTTCTTTATCAGGAAGTACAGGCAAGTGATACTGCCGGGAATGTAAAGCACCGGAGTGTACCTGATTACAGCCTGCAAGACTCGCTTCCTTCTGTATTTGTGGAAAAATGGATATTGAATATCCGTAACAAAAAGCACATACTGAGATTTGAGTACAGGAAAAATCCGGACGACGCATCCCTGGTTGTTACAATCTTAAATAAGGATGCTTTATTTCCGGAATCGTTTTACAAAAAACTGGAGGCTTATTTTGAGCTGACCCCTTTTCTTTCTTCCGGCGCCGTTTATTCCGAGGTATATGAACGCTGCCATGCTGCAGGATTCATAGATAATAGCCAGGTGTCGTATGTAAAGGAACCATATGGTCATATGACTGCAAAAGCACTTTATATTTATGATATAGACAATGATGGTATACCGGAAATATTGCTGGCTGATAAGGAGGGCTCATCTGCAGATAACAATATATATGAGCTGTACCGGCTGAATAAACAGACAGGCCGGTTTGTAAAGGCCGATCATTTTTTTAAGGGAGCATTTTATGGCTGGGATCAAACGAAGAAATATATTATTACCGGGATGAGCGATACGCAGGAACGGCACCTGGTAAAGAATAAAATCTTCAACGGTGCACTGGTGCCGGTAAAAAAATGTATTATAGCTGCCAGTGAGGGAAATACGTGTTTTTAAAATGAATTATTGTTTGATTTGATCAGTGCATTACATAGAAAAAATGAATTTATCTCTCTGCCAAAAGATGTTGGAACAAGGCGTTACGGCGTATCTGTTAAATATTATAGAGCAACAGCAGAACAGCCGTATAAACGGATCGACTATGAAGTGACTATAAGTCTGGAGGAGCATGAGCTGGGATGGCTGATGCGACTGAATAAGCAACAGCTTTTTTTCAACCGGCACGAACCGGATACGATCAGCGAACGGTTTGCTGCTGTGATTTCCCGCTCATTATATCCTGTGGAAACAGTGATCGACGGCTGGGGAATGCAGGTAACAGGTATTGTAAATCATGAAGAGATTATCAGGCGCTGGAATATAAATAAACAAAAAATGTTAGAAAAATATGAGGGCGCAACCGTAGCAGATTTTGTAAATGCTGTTGATAAAAAAATGGCAAATAGCTCTTTAATACAGCAGTCACTGAAATATGATTGGTTCTGGAACTTGTTTTTTCATCCAAAGTATCTGGCGTACTCATCCACTTATGCACAACAATTAGACCTGTACCTGTCAGTGATACCTTACAGGTATCCGGTGCGTTTTCCGGGTATCCAGAAGATCATTCCTGAAATTACCAGCTATGGTTCAGTAGTTGTGAAATTTGAATCAGAAGAAATGAAGGTATTAAACGAATTGCTGCCGGAAAAAGCGATCCCCGAAAATGCATTTATGAAGCTGGCCGTGGATTTTGACCTGGATAGCAAACAGCATTTTGCTATGCATACAAAAGCGGTATTAAGCATATATCTTAAAGAAGGAAAATATACTACTGTGCCGGTAAAAAAAACACAGTTCACCATGTACCAGCTTTGATGCAACAATAATAAAAAATAGCAAACCCGAAAAATCACAAACATGTCTCAGAAAGAAAAGGTAGTACAAGGGGCCATCTGCAAATGTCAGTTTGGAACTACTCCTGATAAACTGGTAGTACTCACCCACAAAAAATGGTATGCTAATGATAAGGATGGCAGGGAAAAATTACTGGCTACCCATAAGGATATTGGCGTTCCTTTTCAGAACAAGACTTTTGGCTCCTGTAAAAAAATGAATAATAACCCTTGTGTGCCCAGTATAACAAAGTGGGACGGGTACTATGAAAAAGAAAAATACGACCCACCGGGTGGCTATGTGCTGACGAAGGATTGTAAAGCTACCTGTGCAGTAGCTGGCACTGCCTGTGTTGAGATAACAATGAGCGGCCAGACAGGTCAGCCCATGAAGAAAAATATAGAGAATGCGGATGAGGAGTTGCAGGCACAGGTAAATCCCCTGGTGAATATGAAGAAAATGAATCAGAAAGACCCGTATGAATTTTTAAATATACAGTAACCTCATGGGCAAGGTAATAAAATGCAAATTTGACACAGGTGCGTTTGCTACTAATCCGTTCATGGATAACCTTTTTAGAGGAGATGTAAAAAAAGGTGATACCATATCTATAAAAGAAGGCTCCAGGATGAAGTTTTATGTGGATGCGAGTTGTTTTGATGACGCTGTTGTATCAACGGAAACAAAGTGGGCATTTATTTATGATGCTTATTATAAAGAAGGGAGTACAAACCAGTATAATTCGCTTTGGGCAGATATCAGCGGCAGTAGCGGCAGCAACACTCCAAGTAATAAGGCGCCTGATGTTGGAGAACTGCTGGCTAAAGAGGAGCGGAACAAGCCTGTGGCTGCATTGGGAATAGGAACGCAATATAAAACAGGAACGGAGTTTGTTATTTCTCCCGCCGGAACAAGCTTTTATTATGGATTTAAACAACGGGTGGTTGTGTTTACAAATGACCCCGAGCAGGAGTTCTATTTTTTTGTAATACCCTATACGGATCCGAATATTACCTACGCCTATTTTGATAAAAATATAAGACCATTTCGTTTTGGGGATATTGTTAGTCTGACAATCTGCCTTCATCAGTATCCGGATTATGTTGTCGGTTCAAAAAGCTATTTTGCAAATATTTATCTTATGGATAAAGATGAAGCGGCAAAATTTCCTACCCGGAAGAATACTTCAGGAGTATTGGAAGACCAAACTGATGAACTTACCGATGCTGATTTATTTGAGGGGAAGCATAAGAAAGTAAAGCTGACTGCAAGTACTCGAAGTAATAACATAAATACATATCTCACATTTAATTTCCCGTTAACCTTAGAATGGCGCGACTCAGGAAAGAAACAACGCTATTTTGTGCCAGTAGTAGAAATCTTTGAAGTAGAGAAAGGGATGATATTTGATTCTGACAAGATCGTTGACTATAGAAATTTTGCAGAGATGCCTAGCTCGGGGTTACAGCAATACGATCAGAAATTAATTGGTATAGAAACTGTTGAAACCTACAAAGATCAGCCCAATAGTGAGATTTTAGTGGAATATGAAACAACGGATGAAATACTATCCAGGGTAGAACGGGAAAAAGGAGAAATGATCCAATACATAGGCGACATTCAGTATACCCGCAAGGAACACAATCCCTGTGCTTATTCAATGATAAGTGTTAAAGAGGGGCAGGGTATGCCGGTTATTATTTTTGATGAATTTAAACTGAAAGAAGGTGTTGATGATAAAACCGATAAAACAGTATTCTGTATCATTGCAGGGGAAAAGGAAAAAAAGGAAGTGACCGTTACTGCCAAGTATAAAAAAAATGTAGGAGCGCCTGAAGAATCCATTCACATTGGAAGTAAATACAAGTGTGAGCAGATTTTAAATGATGGTAAAGATCACAGCAGTAGCGAGGAAGTGTTTAAAATGAATTGGATTGTGGGACAAATGAGACCGTCAAAAGAAACAGGTTTTTATATAGAGAATTTTCTAAACTATTACCAGCCTAATCCGTTAGCCCCGTCAAATGCGTCAAAAGCCGGTATTTTAAATCCGGTTGCAGGAAAAAAGCAATATAAAGACGATCAAGAAGCCAAAGGAGTGTCTGCATCGAAGGCAGATCAGGCCAAGTATCAGGCAGTGACCGTTGCTGGAGTGCAGGGATTACAAAAGAAAGATTATACGATCAATGGTGATTCCATCACATTAAGGTTGGGTTACTATTTCTATAAAACGTATGATAACGAGGTATTGGACTATCTGGCCACACAGGAATACCTGGAAGGGGGGATTGTGTCAGATAATTTTAAAAACATCTGGATTGTCAGATATTTACTAAAGCTTATCAAGAAGGAGGAATTAGCACAAACCTATTTTGTACCGGTTACAACCTGTCGTTACCCAAACCAGCTTGCATTGATTAAAGCATATCCTTCTATGAAATGGGTAATCAATTTTAATTATAATATTGAAACTCCGGTTTACTATGCTGCGACGACGGCCTTGACAGAACATTATAGCGGTTTTAATGAAGGGCGAGTGGTTACCAGTAATAATAATACCCGTAAGAATATTCTGAATAGCCTGATTTCAAACGGATTGCAACCATATGTGGGACGGGAAACAACATTTGGCCTGTATGTAGAATGCGAGGTGGGGAGTGGAAATAAGATTGTGCTAGGAGATGAGTTCGGAAAGAAATTCAGAAAAATATTATCTCCAATACTATGGGTTATCAATAAGCTGGATGGAGACATGCAGGTAAGTGAGGCGCGCAGAACTGAGGCTCGGCTGCGTGTTGCAAATAGTGGGCTGCTTGGTCGGTTGAATAAACTACCTATGAGCTTTTCCTTGGAACCTCCAAAAGTTGGCGTTGGCGTTGGCATTAAAGCTGTTTCCCAAAATGGTATGATTACTTACGAACTGGATGGGCATCTGATTGCAGACCCGCTGCTTGGAGCAAATGTAAAATTGGATCTGTTGGTTCTGGGAAGTAAATTCAAACCCTGGGGGGCTATTATTGATGCATTGGATCTGGCAAGCTGGCTGAGCAATGTTGTGAGTGGAGGAAGACTGGAATTTACTTATGAGTTCTATTTTCAATTATCTGCACAAATCAAACTAGTTGGCAATGACTCCCAAAAGGAAACGGCTACTAATGCCAGAGTGGTCTACAATTTTGCGAGCCGAAAATTTTCAGGTACTATTGCCCTGCAAGGTTATTTAGAGGGGAAAATTCAGATGAGTGCTTTATTAAAAGTGAAGGTTAAAGCTGAAAATGGCAAGGATATGACTCAGTACAGAACAGAGGATAATGACAAGAAAGCGGCGGAGTTCGGAATAGAAGTCACTGCAAAATCTTTCGTAACGATCACCATTGGAAAAGACTTTGGAATGGGCGCTGGCAAATGGGGTGCAGATTTCTATTTTTCTGGAGTTCAGGCCTTTATTAAGGTGAAGGCCGGTTTTAAAGGACTTGATGATGATTTGAAGCTAATTCCTCATGTCAATAAAAAAATCGATTTAATTAAAGGAGAAGTAAATGATTAGAATGAATTTATTTTTATTATTGGTCGCAATAGTATGCGTGAACTGTTCCGGAACCACACAAAAACAAAAAAACAAGGAAAAAGATATGGGACATCCTAATAATTATACATTAATATATGACTTTCCGCTGGATGGTGAAATGATGGTTAATGATGTAGTAATTGATAAAAGCCTTTATGGAAATTTGAGTGGAACTGAATTTATCAATTATTTTATTTTGAAAAACGGACAACAAAAAATACAGACTGAATTGACCCATCCTTATCTTTTGCAGGGGAAATTGATTGATTCAAATACCCTAAAATCTGCAAGTGAGGAATTTGCTTTATACAATACTCAGTCCAATAATGGGGAAGTGCAGGAGATTCAACTATTAAAAAAGCTCAATTTTCCTGATTTGAAAGCCCCAACTCCCTCCGTAAAATCAGAATGGAGTTTTGATGCGCAGCTCCCCTTTGAATTGGAAGGATGGAAAAACTCCGAAGATCTGTCTTCCTGGGATCCAAAGGCGTTGGAAACTGCGGTAGTAAAAAAGTTTAATCAACTACGTGATCTGCTAAACTCCGGAGATGGCCAGCAATTTGTTAATGAGCTGACATTTTCAAATAATGAATTTTTTATCTCAAATTATTATACAGATGATCAAAAAAAAGCATATTTAAAAAATCTGGTTGAAGATTTTTCACAACAAAAGGACCGGGTTCCACCGGTTGAAAATTACCGGCTCCGAGTGATGGGGGGAGGTAAGGTTGTAACGCTGGAAACAATGGGCAAATTCAAAGGCCAGGGAGCGCTTACTACTGATGTCCCGGAAAAAAATAAACTTTATGCTATTTATGTAATGCTTGATAAACCAAAGAATAGCAAGGATTTTCGAGTAGTGCGTATGTTGTCTTTTAAAACAGGATTAATAAAATAGGAAATAGTGCAATGATTAGTAGGACATTCTAGGGGTTATTATGTAATAGGATATTTATTACAAAGTAAACGATAACAGACGATGGATTTTTGTGATATACCATCACAAGAATAATCAATAACATATTCAGCGCTTCCGTTCCCTGCTTTTAAGCGATGTTCCGGTTTTGAATATCTATAAAACATGGCGTTAATAATAACAAAATCTTAAAATCAATCAATTTTTTTAAAAGCTGTTGAAAATTGGCCATTAGTATTCGAAAAACAACTATTTTTGATGCCCCGTATAGTATTGTATGGGTGAATTAATTGTTTAACAAGCCTTAAATTTCTATTTAAAATGGCAGCTAAGATTAGATTGCAAAGACACGGGTCAAAGAAAAGACCTTTCTACTTTATCGTAGTGGCAGACGCCAGGAGCCCTCGTGATGGTAAGTTTATTCAAAAATTAGGTACGTACAACCCACTGACCATTCCTGCTACAATTGAGCTGGATCGTCAGAAGGCGTTGGAATGGCTGAACAAAGGGGCTACACCAACAGATACGGTACGCCGTATCCTGAGTTTCAAAGGTGTATTATACCTGAAACACTTACTGCGTGGGGTTAAATTGGGCCTGTTTGATGAAGCAGCGGCTATGCAGAAATTCACTGCATGGAGCGCTGAACATGATGAACAGATTAAAAAACGTACTGCAAAAGCTATTGAGGAGCGAAAAGCAAAACGTAGAGTGGCCAGTGCCGCTCCGCGTAAAACAGTCGCTTCTAAACAAGAATCAGCTCCTGAAGCCAGCGCTGAAGGAAATGGCGAATAGTAGAAGAATGTTTTTCAACCGGGGAAAGCGGCTTTATGCCGCTTTCTCTTTTTAATTTTGGAGGAGATTTCTATGAGATCCGGCCAGAGCCATATCCGTATTGGGAAAATTGCAGGCATATTTGGCCTGAAAGGAGAGATTGTATTACAGCACGCGCTGGGCACCCCAAACCTGGAAGGGCTGGAAAAGATCTTCATCAAAGATAAAAGCGGCCGCCTGCTGCCCTGGTTTGTTGCGGCAGTCCGCCCTAAAAATAATGAAGAAACCTACCTGAAACTGGAAGATATTGCTGTACCGGAAAAGGCAAGGCCCTTGCTGCAAAAGGAAGTATGGCTGAGTGAGGATGATTTTAAACGATATGCCAGCAAATCGTCGCCCATCAGCCTCCTGGGTTATACCGTTAAAGACGGGAAACAGGTGCTGGGCACCATACAGGAGATAATAGAGCAGCCACATCAGCTTCTTTGCCGTATAACTGTTCAGGGCAGGGAAGTATTCATTCCTTTACATGAAGAGAGCCTTAAAAAGATAGATCACCGGTATAAGAATATTACAGTATCCCTGCCCGATGGGTTACTGGAGGTATACCTGGGTTAAGGGCCCGGGGCAATTGCTTCTGCCAGTTTAGAGTAACCGGCTTCATTGGGATGCAGTCCGTCTGTAAACAGGGTTTCGTCAATTTTCCCCGAGGCAAGGAGCAACTGCTTGCCCGGATCTGAAAACAGGTACCCCCCTGCTGTTGCTAATTGCCGGAGTTGTGTATTAATGGACGCAATACGCTTTTCGGTATTCCGCCTGGGCAGGATGCCTACCAGTTTTATCATAGCCTGCGGCTGCCGTTGCCGGATCTGCTTCAGCAGAAAATCAATGCCCTTTACAATGTCCTCATCTGTGTTGCCGCCAATATTATTGGTACCGATCATTAAAACGATATTCTGTGCGTTAAATCCATCCAGCTCACCATGATAAATACGCCATAATACGTTCTCAATACGGTCCCATCCAAAGCCCATATTCCGGAAATTCTTTAAATACCGGTTCCAGCTTTTTTCTCCCCGTGCTATATGAGCCTTAGGCGCTCCTGCCCAGTAATGGACAATTGAATTGCCGATGATCATATTAACAGGCGGCTGCTCCCGGTTCATTTGCAGTTCCTGCTCATGCCGTTGCTTCCATTCATAGCCATTGGCTTCCCGGCGCTGGCTTACAGGCAGGGTCGTAATTGTGGTGCCTGCAGGCATGTTCAGGATTTCACGTAGTATTTTTTCGTAGGCATCAGCATAAGCCTGCATGCCAAGGTCATTAGGATGCACATAATCCACCGTTCCGTCTGCCGGAAAATGAATGGCTTCTCTTGTAAGATAATACAGGTCTTTAATGCCTTGTTTTTTGAGGTCATTACAGGCTTTCTGCTGCACCGTGTTCAGCCGTTTCCAGATATTACCGGTGGTAGTATCGGTTCCATCATTATAGTAACCGATATGATCCGTAAGCAGGATCGGCCCTTTATGATTTTTACGGATGGTTGTTACACCATAGATTACCCGGTTATATACTTCATCATCAGACAGGGCGCCCATATTGGGAAGACAATCAAATACGTAAGCCTTTGCATCCAGTTCGTTAACAAGATCCACTGCCGCCTTTTCAAAAGGCCCGTTGCCGGAAAAGGCAAGATTCATGACCGGATAATCGAGTTTACGCGATAAGATATTGGTCCAGCCCATAGCAGGCCGGGATGCGCAGCCTCCCTGGGCAATAGAGGTACCGTAAACGATAACGGGTTTTTCTTTCAGCAGTGGAATAAATTCAAAATAGCTGTTTTCAGGTATACCGATCTGCATCCATTTTACGCCATTATACAAGGGCAGGAACAACCGGTATTCAAACCCTTTTTTATGAAAGGTTCCTGTAAAGAGTTTTTTGTACACATAAGAAACCGTATCTGCAAACCGGTAAGAACCGCTGGCACGGTGCCATCCGCCGTTTTCATCAATAGCATATAAATCAATACCGGAAACACCGGTTGCAGGCATATGGTTCATGGCAGGGCTGCCGGTAACTCCGTAACATATGGTAATTTCCGGCGCATTGGTATAAAAATGAATGCTCAGACCGGCTGTATTCTGCGAAAGTTCCCAAACCGGTTTCCGCACTTTCTCTTCTGCCCGCGCAGGCAGACGGGTAAATGTTTTACCAATTTCCTTTGTCCAGCCCTGATTCTGGATAACGGGTTCGCCTGCATTCAGGGGATCATACCATTTTGTCTGTGCAAATACAGGATGGATAAAAAGGGCAAAAACAAGGGTAAGGACAACGCGCATGGAGGAAGATTTATTACAATAATTTCAATAATAGGCAGATATAAGAGTATTTAAAGATACATTGGAACCTGTTTTTTTAAAACTTTAGTTATTTTGGTGGTCAAAATCTTATTTCAATGGAAGCCCCTAAATTAACCGATTTGATTGCCAATCATCTTTTTGAAGTGCACTTTGGCAATAACTGGACGGAAGTGAATATTGCCGATACGCTGGCAGACGTCACCTGGCAGGAAGCTGTTACCCAATTGTCTTTTACTCCCAACACGATTGCGGAAATTGTTCATCACATTACCTACTGGAATCGTGCGATAGCACGGCGTGGAAAAAGGATCGCGCCTCATTTAAATGATAGGAACGGTTTTGATGCTCCTGTGATCAGTTGTGAAAAGGAATGGAAGCTTTTAAAGGACGACAATCTGCATTCTGCAGAGGAGCTGGCAGCTGTAATACGGGAATTTGATGAAAAAAAATTGCCGGAGCCTATATTGCCGGGCTGTTCCAGCGCCTACAAAAATTTCCAGGGGCAGGTGGAGCATGCGCATTATCATTTAGGGCAGATCGTACTGCTGAAAAAGAAAATAAAAGCAGGCGTATAAAAAAACTGTTACCACACCCTTCTGCAAAATCGTTATAGTTCTGTTAGCCGATCCCCGGGTTGTATCACATTCCCTATGTGTGAAGATCTGGTTGTCCGGTAAGGCAGGCGCACGCCCCGGTGAAAAGCCTCAATCCGGGATGAGAAATTTTATGTAGGTTTGACAGGTGAGGGAGCAAAAATCCTATATCGTTCACTTTGACCTGGACTCCTTTTTCGTATCCGTGGAAATGCTGATGAATCCCGCCTTAAAAGGAAAGCCGGTAATTGTGGGGGGCACTTCAAATCGTGGAGTAGTCTCTACCTGCAGCTATGAGGCTCGCAAATTTGGTGTGCATTCGGCTATGCCTATGCAGAAAGCCGTAAAACTTTGCCCGCAGGCTATCATTTTAAAAGGAAACTATGAGCGGTACAGCTATTATTCCCGTTTAGTTACAGATATTATTGCTTCTAAGGTGCCGCTTTTTCAAAAAGCCTCCATTGATGAGTTCTATTGCGATCTTACCGGCATGGATAAATTCTTTGGGGTGAGCCAATATACGCGCGAGCTGCGTACGTACATCATCAAAGAAACCAACCTGCCCATCTCCTGCGGGCTTTCATCAGCCAAATTTATCAGTAAAATGGCCACCAACGAGGCAAAACCCAACGGGTTCCTGGAAATTCCGCACGGAAAAGAAAAGGCATTTTTATGGCCTTTGGGCATTGAAAAAATTAATGGCGTGGGCAAGCGAACAGAGCAGCAGTTACAAAAGATGGGATTAAGGACCATTAAAGATATTGCCATGACGCCCCGTGATCTGCTGGTAAGCCGGCTGGGCAAATGGGGGGAGGAACTTTGGCGCAAGGCGCAGGGGATAGGGAGTGCGGAGGTGGAAACGCAATGGGAACAAAAAAGCATGAGCCGCGAAACCACATTTCATGAAAATCAGACCGATACGGAATATCTTCATAAAAAGCTGGTAGGGCTTACAGAACGGAATGCCTATGACCTCCGGCAGGATGGTAAACTGGCAGGATGCGTGGCAGTAAAGATCCGCTATAGCGATTTTGAAACCACCAACAGGCAGGAGACCATTTCCTATACGGCACTGGATGATGAACTGATAAAAAAGACAAAAGAGATCTTTGAGAAATCCTATCAGCAAGGACGGCCCGTACGCCTGATAGGCGTTCGGTTCAGCCAATTGGCAGATGATGGTATGCAAATGAACCTGTTCAGCCGGCAGGATGATAAATTAAACCTGTATAAAGCCGTGGATGCTATTAAGAACCGTTTTGGGAAAGCACTGGTGTCAAAAGCCGTTATCAGTAAACCCTTGCCCAGGCAGGACAATAAAAAATGATTTTCCGGGCGCAATTCTTTCCCTTTTGACTGCATTGCATTATATTTGCCGCCGGCAGGTCTTATACGGCCAGCTCCTACCGAAACTCCCCAGGGTCGGAAGGCAGCAAGGATAGGTGGTTGTAGCGGCGCGATGTGAGTAGCCTGCCTTTTTTTTATTTTATGGGCCATGGGTATTTTCCTCTGCCATTTTGCCCCAAAATCTTCCTCTGTTTTTTAAACAATTTCTGTTTCGCCTTGTTGCATTTTTAGAGGGATTTCCCCTGCAAAAAACATTTTTTGATGTCATTCTGTGTGCGCTGTTCCAGCTTCGGAACGCAGGAAGATGACTCCTTAATTGTCTGTATTTCGTCAGGCTTCCACAAATTAATGGTATTGATCAGCGCCATTTTGCGGGAAATTCAATCCCGGGGTTCTTTCCTGCAAATTACTTAGGAAACGGATGTTATTCGGTCAAAAAGATCATTGAATGAAAAACTTAGCATAGTTTTGGAAAAACGGTTAAAGTGTTTTTTGGTTTGAAATGATTGATGAATTAAGTTTGATCAGTGTTCATCGGTAATAACGGCGTTCGGGCTGCAGGAATCAGGGGCCCTGTGCCAGGATGAACTTCCGAAAATGTATAGCAAGCAACTAAAAATTTAAAATAAATACTATGAAATTTTTTATTGATACAGCCAATCTGGACCAGATTAAAGAAGCAAACGCATTAGGGATTTTAGACGGGGTTACCACCAACCCATCATTGATGGCAAAAGAAGGGATTCGTGGGCAGGAAGCCATTGTGAAGCATTATAAAGATATCTGCGATATTGTGGATGGCGACATCAGTGCAGAAGTGGTTGGTACCACATTTGATGAAATTGTTGAGGAAGGCAAGCGGCTGGCTGCCATTCACCCGAATATTGTAGTGAAAGTGCCGATGATCAAAGACGGGGTAAAAGCCATCAAATGGTTTACAGATAATGGCATTAAAACCAACTGCACACTGGTATTCAATGCAGGGCAGGCCATCCTGTGCGCCAAGGCGGGCGCAAAATATGTATCTCCCTTTGTGGGCCGTATTGACGACAGTGGCTGGGACGGGGTGCAGCTGGTAGAACAAATTGTGCATATTTATAATATACAGGGATTAAAAACACAGGTACTGGCTGCTTCCATGCGCAGCGCTAATCATATCATCCGCTGTGCGGAGGTAGGTGCTCATGTGGTCACCAGTCCGCTGGATGCTATTTTGGGCTTATTAAAGCATCCGTTAACAGATATCGGGCTGGCTAAATTTCTGGATGATGCAAAGAAGCTTCAATAGATTTATACCAGTGTGATTTTAAGAATAAAAAGAAGAAAAATGGCAACATTAACCAAACATAAAAGTTTTGAATCTTTAAAAGCAAATATTAAACCGGTTAAAAATAAAAAGTTGTTGTCTGAATTTGAAGAGTTCGTCAATCGGTTAAGTAGCAATTTTTTTGTTAAAAAGAAAAAAACTACTAAAACCACAACATGGAAAACAACCTAACCGGAGCTATTCTTAATATTTGCAATATTCTTAACAACCATACTGTACAGTATTTAATAGTTGGTGGTACTGCAGTAGCCTTGCACGGCTATTTTAGAAAATCTATGGATTCAGCCGGGCAATATACAGATAAGCCTGATCTGGATTTTTGGTACAATCCTACCTATTCAAATTATTTTAAACTTTTGGAGGCATTAGGGGATTTGGGAATGGATGTGACAGTATTTAAAGAAGAATCATCTCCCGATCCTAAAAGTTCATTTTTTAAATATGAACTCGAAAAGTTTACCATTGATTTTTTACCGACGTTAAAAGCTAAAATAAATTTTAGAGCAGCGTTTAATAGACGGGAAAATGTTACATTCAGCAATATTAATATTCCGTTTATTTGTTATGAGGATTTAATATTCGATAAACTTGCTAATGCCAGACCTAAAGACATTACAGATATTAAGCAATTAAAAACAAGGATAAAGGAAAAATAGAAGTAATACCGGGTAATATGATTAAGCGGAAAGCCATTAGTATCCGTTCCACCTAAATTCATCACACAATTGAATATAACTTCTTTTATCGCTCACCGGATAGCCTTTAACAAACAGCACTCTTTTTCGCGGTTTATTATAAGGCTTTCCATTATTGCTACGGCAATAAGCGTGGCGGTAATGATCATTACACTGGCTTTTGCCAATGGATTCCAGCAAAAAGTAAGCGAAAAGGTCTTCAGCTTCTGGGGCCATATCCGTATACAGGAAATGGCCTCTTATCAGTATGTAGTGTCAGAAGAAGTGCCCATTACTGCTAACCCGGCCTTGGTGGCACAGGTAAAGAAAAACCCGCAGGTAGCAAGCATTCAGCCTTTTGCAACAAGGTACGCGATCGTAAAAACAAAGGACGATCTGGAAGGTGTTTTGGTAAAGGGGGTCGACAGCGCCTACAACTTCAATAACCTGAGATCGTTCATTATAAAAGGGCGCCCGCCGGTTTTTAATGATTCTACCTATGCCCGGGAAATAATGCTTTCCGACTATACAGCAAAACAGATGAAGCTGGATACCGGAAGCCGTGTACTGATCTATTTTGTCCGGCCTGATAATTCCTTAAGGCCCGACCGGCTGAAAGTGACCGGGATTTACAAAACGGGGATTGAAGAATACGACAAAACATTTGCCCTTGCAGATATAAAGCTGATCCGGCGTCTGAACGACTGGGAACCTGATCAGATCGGCGGTTACGAGGTATTTATTAAAGATTATAAAAAAATTGATACGGTTGCTGATGAGCTGATGCAACTGCCTTCCATGCCACAGGAATGGGATGCACAAAGTATTAAAGCTTTTGTACCTAATATTTTTGACTGGCTGAATATGCAGGATGTTACACGTAACCTGCTGATTGCGATCATGATTGTAGTTGCCGTTATTAATCTGATCACCTGCCTGATCATACTGGTACTGGAGCGCATGCGCATGGTGGGCGTTTTAAAGGCGTTAGGCGCAACCGACTGGACAGTACAGAAAATATTCCTGCGGCACAGTCTTTTGATCACGTTGTCCGGCATAGCCATAGGCGCCGTATGCGCACTGGGTTTATTGCTGTTGCAGGTAAAGACCGGTTTTATAAAGCTGGATGAAAGCGCCTACTACCTTAGCAAGGCGGCGGTGTCCATTTCTGCCTGGCAGGTAGCCGCTATTTGTATAGGCACTTTTCTGGTTTGTTTGCTGGTGTTGCTGATCCCTACCTATATTGTAAAAAGAATACAGGTTGTAAAAGCAGTACATTTCAGGTAACACCTGTTATACTGTTTGAGCAAACAATGCAGCGGTATTTTATTTCAGGCGCGAAAGCAGGATACCTGTGGCAACTGCTGCGTTCAAAGATTCTGCATTACCGGTTCTTTCAATGGTTATTTTTTGTGTGATGAACCGGGCTGCATCTGCCCGTATGCCCTTTGATTCATTCCCGATGATAAGGATGCCTGTTTTTACAGGCTTTATTTTTTTTAGTGGAGCCCCGTCCAGCACGGCGCCGAGGATCTCCGTTTGCTGTGTGCTCAGCCATTCCGGAACGGATACATAGTAAACCGGAATGCGGAATAGGCTGCCCATAGTGGCTTGCACCACTTTACTGTTATAAATATCGGCACAATCCGGGCTACAGATCACCTGGGGCACGCCAAACCAGTCTGCTGTGCGGATAATGGTGCCCAGGTTGCCGGGATCCTGTATACCATCGAGTACCAGCGTAAGGCTTTTCAGGGGCATAGCATCGGGCCGCAGCCGTGTAGGTTTTTCTACAATGGCAACAACCTGGTTGGGCGTTTTTAGCTGTGATATTTTTTGCAATTCAAAATCAGCAGCCGCTATCATTTGAATTTGCGGGTAAAGCAATTGATGCTGATGCACCCAATTCGTTGATGCAAATATTTTTTTAACAACCGTTCCGGCAGATTTCAGCGCTTCATCCACTATTTTTGGCCCTTCAATAAGATAGCTGTTTTCAGCCTCCCGGTATTTTTTTTGGAATAAACTTTGAATATATTTGATTTCAGATTTACTAAGCATTTACGAAAATATTAAATTTTAAACCCTGTTTTCTGGTAAAAATACATTTCTTCCCCTTGTAGCAGCCGGTATACTGTTGTTTTTGTCTTCCTGTAAATTATTCACAGTGGTAAAACATTACCCGGAGGGCCAGCCCTTTGTTTTCCAAACAAAAGTAAATGTTGAAGAAGCATCTTCTAAAGATGAAAAAAGCAGGCTGGAATCAGGGCTTGCCGGGCAGATAGATGACAGTCTTCAGTCAAAAGAAGTAGATAAGGTATTCTGGTCCGTAATAAAAGATCCCACAAGGCTGGATACAGGATTGATCAGTAAGTCTGTTCAAAGCATGCATTATTATCTGAATTCGCAGGGGTATTTCCGGGATTCGATCCGGTATCAGACCTCCGTTCAACAAAAAGCAGATCAGAAACGTGCCATTATCCAGTTTAATATTTGGCCGGGTCAGGTTACCCGTATTGATTCTCTTACCTATACCTTACAAAACGATAGTTTACAGCAGCTGACGGATAAAAATCTTAATAAGCAGTTTATTAAGAAAGGAGATCCTTTTGCCCAGGGCCCTGTATCATCTGAAATGGACCGTCTTGTAGAGCTTTACAGGAATAACGGGTACCTGCGGTTTTCAAGACCCCTTCTTTTTGGTTTGTGGGATACCCTGGATGTATCGCTGCTGCAACCCACCCTGGATCCTGTTGAACAGGCAATGCAGCTGGAATTATTAAGAAAACGCAGGCTGTACCCAACGGCTAACCTGGATATCCGGATGCGGCCGCTTGTGGATTCATCGGTGCTGCGCAAATATTATATAGGAAAAATTACCGTGGACCCGGTCAGTAATGATACCTCCAAAAGAAATATAAGAACCACCAACATAAAAAATATTATGGTAATACAACGGGGAAATAAGTTCAAGCCAAAAATATTTCCTCCCCTTGTTTATTTTAAACCGGGCGAGCTATATGATCAACGGCGCTATTCCCGTACTATGAACCGTTTAAATAATATAGGCACCTGGCGCATGGTAGATATAGCACAGCTCCCCAGGGACTCTTCTGATAGTGTGGATATCGCCATCAAGCTGATCCCCGCAAAAAAATACAGTTTTACAACAAATGTAGAAAGCAGCTACAGCCAGAGCGTGATTACCGGCAACTTTGTGGGAATCGGGTTAAGTATGGGCCTGCAGAACCGGAATTTTGGCCGGGCAGCCAACCTCATGTCCACCAATGCCAGCTATATGATAGAACTGGGTCAGTTTACAGCCGGCCAGATCATACAAACACAGCAGTTCAGCTTAACGAACTCTATTTCCTATCCCCGGTTTATTTTCCCGGGCATGCAGTCTTTTAAAGAAAATTTCCGGGGCAATTTCAGGTCTGTCTTTACTTTGAACGCGGCCAGCACAGACCGGCGCTACCTTTTTAACCTTACCTCGTTTAATGCTTCCTGGGGATATGAGTTCTCCTGGCGTGCCAGGGATTATATTTCAAAAAACAGGACCTATAACCTGGGGATAAGAATCCCTAATATTGAATATGCGCATCTTATAAAAAGAGACAGCCTCGACAGGCTGATCGTACAAAACCCTTCTATAGCCAATCTTTTTAATGACGGGCTGATCACATCCACCATATTGAATTTTACAATGCCCTGGAACGACCTGAACGGCCGTAATTCCAATGTGCTCCGGATGAATTTTGAAGAATCAGGCCTGCTAACGGGACTGATCCGGAACAAATTCCTGGACGATAATCTTTACCGGTTTATAAAGCTGGATATAGAATATGCGCGGATGCTGAAATGGACCAAGACCTCCTTTGTAATGCGGGGATTTGCAGGAGTAGGGTATGAACTGGGCGCCACCGCTAATCCTGATAAAAGATTCCAGTTGCCTTTCTTTAAGCAGTATTTTGCCGGTGGGCCTAACAGCATGCGGGCATGGCAGCTGCGCCAGCTGGGCCCGGGTTCCTATATAAATACATTTACCGGCGCCTATAGTATTCCTGACCGGTTTGGGGATATGCAGCTGGAGGCGAACTTTGAATACCGCATGCCTTTGTTTAAAATAAGCAGTATTCCTGTAAACGGGGCATTGTTTACAGACGTAGGTAATGTATGGCTGGTTAAAAAAGATGCAGGAACAAATGATGAGGTCTTTAAACTGGGACGTTTGGGAACCGATCTTGCAATTGGCTCCGGTGCCGGCGTTCGTGTAGATCTTGGTTTTTTTGTCATTCGCCTGGACTATGCCTATAAGGTAAAAGATCCAAGCCCAAGCCCTGAAAACAGCAGTTATCAGAACCGTTTTTTTGCATATCCGTTCATAAAAGGCAGCCAGTTACAGATAGGCATTGGTTATCCGTTTATTTTTTAGGGGTCAGCATTGAGGTGTGAGATTTCAGCTATCACTATTGACCATCCGGCTATGCCCATTAACTATGAACTGTATCTTCCCTATTCTTCATCCCTGCAATAAAGTCTTCCATGGTCAATGCGTCTCCCACAAGAAATTCGCCGATGCGGGTACGCCTCAGGCTGCTTAGGTAGGCACCGCAACCGAGCGCCTGCCCAAAATCCTGCGCCAGGCTACGGATATAAGTTCCGGTAGAACAGGTTACTTTAAAAGAAAGCTCCGGCAGATTGGTGGCATCTATTTCAAAGCTGGAAATAGTAACAGGCCGGGGCTCCAGCTTTACCTCAATACCCTTACGGGCCAGCTCGTAAACACGTTTGCCGTCTTTTTTGATGGCTGAATGTGCCGGGGGCGTCTGCAGAATATCTCCTGTAAATCTTTTTGTAGCCTCTTCAATGTCAAAAACGGTGATGTGTGCATATGTTTTAAAATCCTGCGGCTCACTTTCCAGGTCATAGGTGGGGGTAACCGCACCAAGGGTAAAAGTACCTGTATACTCCTTTTCTTTTGCCATATAGGCCTGGATCTGCTTGGTAAACTTTCCCGTGCAAATGATCAGCAGGCCGGTAGCCAGGGGGTCCAGCGTGCCTGCATGGCCCACTTTTTTAATGCGGACCAGACTCCGCACTTTACGTACCGCATCAAAGGAGGTCCACTCAAGCGGTTTGTCAATAAGCAAAACTGAACCTTCTGCAAAGTCTATATTTTTCAGATCTTCTTTCTTCATGTGCCGCGAAAATAAGCATCCGTCCGGCGTTATTGAAATTCTGTTGCCTTAAAGATCAGAATAAGGAGTTGCCTTTAAAAAAGTAACGTCAATATGAGATACGTTGTCTTTGTATTCTTCCAGCAAATTCAGGTTTTTCCAATCCCGGTCATTGCCAAAATTTTTCCAGTTTTGTTCTCTTGCGGCCCTGTTTTCATGCGTGGTCATATACATAAGATTGGGCATCCTGCACCCCGCCAGCACTTCGCCATAAAAAACAGCGTTGAAGCCCAGGCGTTTAAAAATACCGATCTCATTTCCCGCATTAAACATTTTTACTTTACTGCGGAATTGCTTCTCGGTAGTGCTCTCATAACTGCGTAATTCATACACCCGATCGTTTTTGTCACCTTTTAATTGAGGCACTTCCAGCGTTGGTGCACCGGAAAAAGAACGCATTAAAATGGTTTCCATACGGTCATATGCCCCGGCTTTATTGGGTGCGTTCATATAATCCCCGGCAGCATGGCGGTAACCATTGTCCTGCAATAGCCGTTGGTCCAGTTGCGACCATTGTTCCAGCCCGCGGAAAGGGATCAGCACATAGATCTTTTTCTGCAAAGCCGTATCATTGTCCAGTGCCTTAAAAACACCTACTCTCATCAGCCTTAATTTATGTAAGGCCGGTACCAATGCGTTTTGCAAATACCGGTCCAGTTCTTCTTCCTGCCGGGTAGTGGAATAATGATAAACGGTCAGCTGATAATATTCACGCACCGCCGGTACCCGCTGCGCCCTGGCAATGGATGGTGCGATCAGTAAAAGCAGTATCCCGGTAAATAATTGTTTCATAAAAATTCTTTTAGCAGACAAACCCTGTTTGCAGTGTAAATATAAAGGATGTTCATAAACCCCGCATCTTTATAAAAGGGCAGTAATAAGAATATACGGGAACTACTGATAACAACCTGCAAATGTCACCACTACCAGGTATCTGCCGGTGAATGCTTACATTTGGAGCATGAATGCACTTGCTGGTTTAGGAGATACAATTGCTGCAATTGCCACCCCGCCGGGCATTGGCGCTATTGGTATTATACGGCTTAGCGGCGCTGATTCCATATTGATCGCCGACAAGATCTTTAAAGGCAAAAAGCTGGCCGGTCAAAAGTCACATACGGTGCATTTTGGGCATATTGTGCATCCTGTATTGAAGGATGATGCCGGTGATCCGGAGCTGATAGATGAAGTGGTGGTTACCATATTCCGGGGCCCAAAAAGCTATACGGGCGAAGATGTGGTAGAGATCAGCGGGCATGGTTCTCCGTATATTCTTCAGAAAATACTGGAAGCATCCATAACCGCAGGAGCAAGGAATGCAAAAGCAGGAGAATACACACAAAGGGCCTTTTTAAACGGAAAGCTGGATCTGGCACAGGCAGAAGCGGTGGCTGACCTGATTGCTGCCGACAGTCGCGCCCAGCAACATGCAGCGTTGCAGCAGTTGCGGGGCGGTTTCTCCGGGGATCTTGGCAAACTACGGGATCAGCTGATCAATTTTGCGGCCCTTATAGAGCTGGAGCTGGATTTTAGTGATGAAGATGTGGAGTTTGCCAACCGGGAGCAGTTTCAGGAATTGATCTCAGATCTCAGAGCCCGGGTTTCAGGGTTGCTGGATTCCTTTCGTCTTGGGAATGTTATTAAGAACGGGGTTAGTGTAGCGATTATAGGGAAGCCCAATGCGGGGAAAAGCACCCTTTTAAATGCCTTGTTAAATGAAGAGCGGGCTATAGTAAGTGATATTGCCGGCACAACAAGGGATACCATTGAAGAAACGTTAAATATAAACGGAGTATTGTTCCGGCTGATTGATACAGCCGGTATCCGGGAACATACTACAGACCAGATAGAGAGCATTGGTATAGAGCGCAGCAAACAAAATGCAGAAAAGGCACATATTATTTTGCTGCTGACAGACGTTACAGACCCTGACACTACTCCGATCAGGTGGCTGAAGCCTTATGCCGGTAAAACCATCACTGTGCTGAATAAAACTGATCAGCTGCGACCTTCAGGAAAGCAGATTTCGCCTTCCGCCATAGCTATCAGCGCTAAACAAAATATGGGCGTTGATATATTAAAACAACGGATGTATGATAAAGCTGTGGGTACAACCATAAAAACAGAGAACAGTATTGTTACCAATGCCCGCCATTATGAGGCGCTTTCAAAAATGATGGAGAGCCTTAATGCGATTGAAGAAGGCATGAAGCGGCATCTTACAGGCGATCTGTTGTCGATCGATATCCGGCGTGCGCTGCATTATCTGGGTGAGATCACCGGCCAGGTAGAAGTGGACAGGGATATACTGGGAACGATATTCGGGAAGTTCTGCATTGGAAAGTAACGGGGTTATTTCAGTTGACACAGTTTTACTTCATTTTACTAACTATTTGAAATGCAATTTATTACAAAGTTAATTTACTGCATTTTACCGCTCTTTTATGGATGTGTTGTACCTCTTTTGTACCTTGCTTCCAAAAATACATTTAGAAAAAGGTACAATTAGATAGGTCGGGGAGGTAGAGGCAGCTACAGGCAGTTCCAGTCATTAACTGGCAGTTGGCGACAGTTGGTGTCAGCTCAATAGAGCTTACCATACGTTGCAGACTGCTTTAAAAAGGAGTAAAATGAGCTCGAACATTCGCCTCAAAAAAATTTGTCAGCATTGCCGGCAACCGTTCGTTGCACAGAAAACGACAACAAGATTTTGCTCTCATGCCTGCGCAAGTAGCAATTACAAGAAACGCCTGAAAGAGCAAAAAGTTACCAAAGCCATCCTGGCCACCAAACAACAGGTATTAGAGCAATCAGAGATTACCGTCTCCGGGGTTCAGCAAACGTCTGTCACAAGCGAAACAAACTGATTTATTTGCTGTATCCATAACTGCGGTTGTGTTCTGAGGGTTATTTAACTACAATCTCCGTTTCGGCATCCACGGGATTGCAGGAATTATTTTTGTCCCAAAGATGCCCCGCCAGATGATAAGTTACCCCGGTCTTCATGGGCGCCATGATTTTGACAGAACCCAAAGGGTGGACGCTTCTTTCTCTGTAAAACCGCTGTTTTGAGCAAACAAGTCCGGTGGAGTTCTCATCATTACCGGGTTTCCGTCTTTATTGGTAAGGTCTATAACAAAACCGGGAAATACTTTTCCATTGTTCAGCATAAAACCTGAAATGCGGCTACGACCAACCCGACACGACTGTTATTAGGCACTTCGTTGCCGGGTAATTTTCCACCAATAGAATCCGCCAATACACATCATTTACCCGGAGCCGTTGTAGTGATACGATAACCCTGTACGCAGGTCTTTATTTGTGCCCGCGCTGGAAATTGCAGGCAGATAACAGCAACAGGCTTGCAGTTAAGTGAAATATTATTTGTTTTTTCATTTTATTGGTAGTCTAATTATTTATATGGAATGAAGTTTTTTTTCTTTGTATCAGGTATCCGGTTACTATCGCACCTTCTCGCTATTCAAATAAAGTACCGGGAATAATCAAAATAAAAGAGCCTGTTTTTATTCGCCCGTTTGCTCTTTTTTATCTGCTTTCAGCCACAACCCAAATCATCCGAAGCCTTTCCAGTTGCGCGGTGCGTTCCTTTTTCCGAAATCAGCAGCGGGCAAAACCTTCCAGCCTTGTGTGCTTACAACAGGCTGTTGCAGATCACCGGGATGAAAATACCAGTCGGCAAATACAAACGACAGGTCTATGTTTTTGTCCAGGCTGTTGGCATGGAGCGTAAATGATTTTTGGGCGTACAGCCGGTACGTGCAACCCATCAACAGGATTGCCCATAGCATCCGTAAAGTGTACGTTCCAGAAGAAAGCCTGGTGTGGGACATGGGTCAATAATTGAGCAAAACAGTTTTATGGTAACACCTTTATACAATGTTAAGCCTGTTTCCATTGTCTGCAAATTGGATGCAGGAGTAAATTGCATTTTATTTAAATGACCGGGAAACTATATCTCCGGTAACATAATAAACGCAGATTGTTCCTTTACCTGAAAGGGTAACCCGGAGGTTTATACGAGGTGATATTAAAAGTGTGGTACTGGCCCGGAACCAGGGATGGTATTTTCCCATGATGGCTATGACACCGGCAAGACTGAACCGACCCGGACAGGCTTTGGACGCACTTTTCATGGATTCGCAAAAGAATACCTATTTGCTCAATGGTCATAATTATCAGGATCAGCAATTAACACTTTATTTGCCGGGCAATGGCGATCTTTTAACTGCAATAGCAATGATGTGCGCAGGGTGAGACAGGAGCCCATCTGATAATCCCGGCTTTCCTAAAAATGGAAGGTAAAGTGGGAAGGTTTGCAAAAGATGGCGTAATTCAGGATTATTTAAAGCATTAATTTTATGAAATTACTTAATATTAAGTTCGATATTGCAGTACACATTAAATTTTTGAAAACTAATGATACTCTTTTGCCGTAAAACATACTGCTGTTTAACTTTATTAATTGCACTAACCCTGGTAATTGATACAAGCGCACAGCAAACAGCGGCACCAACCGAACTACGCGTAGATCTGGTATTGAATACGGATAAGGTATGGCAAAATGGCTTTGTGATAAATATGGATCCGGAGGAGGCGAGGACGAACAGAAACATTTATCAAACAGTTCGTATAGCCAGCTCGAGACCCCGGTTTTCCTGGGTAATAAACAGTGGTGAGCGGGGCGCTTATCAAACCGCTTATCAGGTATTGGTTGCTTCTTCGGCACAAAAGCTTCAATCCGGCATTGGAGATGTATGGAACTCCGGCAGGGTAGCATCGGATCAGCAATTAAATGTTGAATACAATGGAAAAGACCTTAACCCCAATACGGTATATTATTGGAAAGTAAAGATCTGGGATAATAAAAAAATATCTTCACCGTTTTCAAAAACAGCTGCTTTTCTTACCGACAGCATTTTGAAGCCTTATCAGACACCTTATACACCCCTGGTAAAATCGGCACAGCAGCCTTTGGTTCAGACCCGGTTAGGCAATGGAAACAGCCTTTACGATTTTGGCAAAGATGCGTTTGGCCAGTTAAGTCTGGTTGTAAACGCGGTTGGTGATCAGGATACCTTACGCATCCATGTGGGTGAGGCCCTTGATAATATGGGATGCGTGGAAAAAAAGCCCAAAGGTACCCTGCGTTATCAACTGTTAGAGATCCCATTAAAAAAAGGAAGACATCCGTATTGTCCTGTATTTAAGCCCGCTAAGCTCAATACAGGCCCCAGGGCAATCCATATGCCTGCATATATTGGCGAGGTATTGCCTTTCAGGTATGTGGAAGTAGAGAAAACCAATACGGGAGTTCAGGTAATTAATCCGGAACGATATGCTGTAAACTATATTTTTAATGATACGGCTACTGAATTTGAAAGTTCGGATACGGTGCTGAACAAAGTATGGGATTTGTGTAAATACACCATGAAAGCCACGAGCTTTACAGGGTTTTATGTTGATGGAGACCGGGAACGTACACCTTATGAAGCCGATGCGCTCATTAACCAGTTGTCGCATTATGCAACGGATGCGGAATATAATATGGCCAAAAGGTCTTTGGAATATCTCGTTTATCATGCAACCTGGCCTGCAGAATGGTCGTTGCAGAACTTACTGATTGCCTGGAATGATTATATCTATTCCGGCGATATTCGAACCGTAAAAAATCTTTATGCAGAACTGAGGCCAAAAACCTTATTAGCCCTGGCTCGTCCTGATGGATTGATCAGCACCCGTACCGGCAAACAGGACAGTAATTTTGCCAAATCCATTCACCTGATACATTTTGATGGCAAAACAGTGTTGCGTGATATTGTGGACTGGCCGCAAAGGGGCGGTGTGGGTTTACCTGCAACAGCAATGGGAGAAACGGATGGTTTTGAATTTACTGATTATAATTCCGTAGTGAACGCATTTCATTACCAGGCCCTGATCTGTATGGAAAAACTGGCAAAGGCGTTAGGTAAAAAAGAGGATGCGACATTTTATGAACACGAAGCTGCTAAGGTAAAACAGGCATTTCAGCGCAGCTTTATTGATCCCGCTTCAGGAATTGTAAAAGACGGCGAAGGAACTACGCACAGCTCATTGCATGCTAATATGATGGCGCTTGCTTTTGGCCTGGTTCCTCCTGAAATCCAACCCAACGTTTTATCTTTTATCCAATCAAGAGGAATGGCCTGCAGCGTATATGGTGCACAGTTTTTAATGGATGCATTGTATGATGCTAATAACGCAGGCTATGGCCTCAGGCTTTTAACAGCAACAGGCAAACGCAGTTGGTATAACATGATCCGTTCAGGCGCTACCATGACAACCGAAGCCTGGGATACGGAATACAAAGGCAACCAGGACTGGAACCATGCCTGGGGCGCTGCGCCGGCAAATATTATTGTTGGCAAGCTGATGGGCATAACTCCTTTATCACCCGCTTTTGGTACCATAGCAATAAAACCCCGCCCTGGCACATTGAGCCATGCCGGGTTGCAACTGGCTACTTTAAGGGGGAAAGTTGCGGTTGTTTTTGATCAGCAGGCTACGTTCTTTCGGCTGCAAACCCGTTTGCCGGCTAATACACAGGGCGTTGTTTATTTACCCCGGCGGTCTGCATCAGATGTACTGCTCAGGAACGGCAAACGGATCGTCGGTTTGCCCGATGGCGATTTTTGGATGGTTAAAGAAGTTCGTGCGGGGAGAGATGTCTGGGAAGTTCATTATCATCAGGCAAATTAACCGGGGAACATACATACAAGTGATCCACTATCCTATTTAAAAAAAATGAAATTTTAGATTCATTTCCGGCAGAATGGTACTGCCCGGTTTTCTTATGCAGCGGCCCTCTGTTTGCTTAAACAAAGGCAATACAATATCCGGATGCATGTTAGGTAAAATATAAAAAATAAATTGATTCCGGATCTTCTGTATTATTAACTGCTGATTATTAACTGAATAGCATTGGGAGGTATGTTATCACTAAAATTTGTTTACTAATTAGCAAGAATTGGAACAAGTTTTGCCGTATTTGGATTAGTTAACATTTAATTAATATTTAATATTCTCCTATGGGGAATTACCACTGGTAGAAAAGTAAAAATAATCAGATTGAGATCGTTTGTATGGACGCGGAACGTGTTATATCGTTTGAAGATCATGGATGTTATTTGATAACGCTGGAAACGGCTGACCTGATCGATGTCTTTATACGACCCGTATATAAGCAGATAGCGGTGCATAGTTTAAACCACTATATAAACACCAAGGGACTTATTGTATATGGCTGGTGCTTAATGTCTAATAAGCTGTACCTGGTTTGCCAGGCACACAAGAACACTTCCCTTAAAGATATAAGAAAAAGCTTTAAACAATTTACTACGGAAAAGATCATAGAAGCCGTTTTGAATGAGCCTGCCGAACGGCAGCAATGGCTGATGGAGCATTTTCAAAAGAATTCCGGATTTTTAAAGACCCATAAAAAGCTGGAGGTATGGCAGCCTGTTAGAGAGCTGGTCAGCCTGGATCTGAGTCGCCCTGAAAGCATTGCAGAGCACCTGGAGTTGGTTCATAATATCCCGGTACAGCAACGTATTGTACGTTATGCATCTGATTTTATCTATAGTTCTGCCTTTGATTATGAAACAGGAGGAGAGGGACTGGTTAAAATAATGAAGCTGAATGGAGTAGTGCAGGCCCTGGATGATATTGAGAACAGGAAAAGTACATTTAAGGCAAAATTCAGCCATAAATAAAAGATATAAACGGGAATCAGATATTTTTGCCGGGTTCAATGATTGAGCCCGTTTTTTTATGGCAGTGCGAAAAAAAAGAAAAAAAAGGAAAAAGCAGTTGAGCCCTGCCCGGCGGGCGCTTATTGCTTTCCTGGGAGCACTGGCAATATTAACGGGTGTCTTATTAATTTTTCACAAGCCGGAACTGGAAGTAAAAAAATACCCTCAATTTGGTATCGAAATTCCTGTTGATTATGCCATCCATGGTATTGATGTTTCCCGCTACCAGAAAACAATTGTATGGGACGCTGTCAAAGCCATGAACATTGATAACATCAGGATCGGTTTTGCGTTTATAAAAGCAACGGAAGGAGAAAAGGATACAGATGAGCAGTTTAAAAGAAACTGGAAACAGGCCCGGAAAGTAAAACTTCCATGCGGGGCCTATCACTTCTTTATCCCTTCTAAAGACCCCCGGAAACAGGCAGCAAATTTTATAAGAAATGTTACTCTTTCCCCCGGAGATCTGCCCCCGGTGTTAGATGTGGAGCAGGCCAGTAACCTGCCACCTGCTGTTATACAGGCAGGCGCAAAAATCTGGCTGGATCTGGTAGAAGCGCATTATAAAGTAAAGCCCATACTGTATACCAATGCCGATTTTTATGAAAAAAACCTGGGCCGGAATTTTGACGGCTACCCCTTATGGGTGGCACATTATTATGAAAAACGAAAGCCGCGGGTAAAACGGAGCTGGCTCATCTGGCAGCATAATGATGCCGGCCATGTGAACGGCATCAATGCTTATGTGGATTTTAATGTTTTTAATGGCGATACTGCCGCCTTCCGGTCAATGCTTATAAAATAAAGGCGGCAGTATGAGGGCCGCCGGTGCTGCTATTTTTTCGCATTTGCGTTTACATACTGTGTAACCTGCGAAATTTCAAGATCATTCAGTTTTGATTTCTTAACCATTGAATTCAGGATCGGCTTCCATTCCTCCTGCGTCCAGTCGCTTATGTTCTTTTTCTGATGGCATTTGGTACACTTTATTTCGTAAATAGCTTTTCCTGCAACAAGTGGGTCGCTGGATGAGAGATCCGCTGTATCAGGTTTGTTACCGGTAACCGCTTCAACAGGCCTGCTGGGAATGGTAGGCGCAGTTTTATGGGAACAGCTATATATAACCGCAAATGCAGCAAACATCACAAACAGGAGTACCAATTTTTTCATACTTAATGAACGTAATCAGATTAGATAATTTGTAAAATTAAAAAACCTCCTTGTTAAAGGAGGCAAAGTTTTTTAAACGGATCGCTTATTTCTTGGAGTTTGCATAAACGTACGCAGAGACCTGCTGAATTTCTTCATTGTTCAGCTTGGCCTTCTTCACCATTGATGTTAATACAGGCCGCAGTTCATCATAGGACTTTGAGGTAACTGCCTCGGTTTTGGCTGCATGGCACTTGGTGCACTTGGTTGTAAAAATCACCTGTCCCGCGCTGATGGCAGCCTCATCACTGCTTACGGCACTGGCCTCAGGTACAGCGCTTGCAGCAACAGCGGAAGGGGATGCCTTTGGCGTACAGGCAACACCAGCCATTAAAACAATATAGGCGCCAATGATTATTTTTTTCATAAATGTATTTTTATTAAAAATAACAAGAAATAAGCCAACTTACAATTTTATGACAATTATTTTTGCATGGAGTCAGTCTTCTTTCGTTATGTAACGGATTCTTTATAACGTTTTTATAACATAACAGAGCCAATGCATAATTGGGTGCCTGTTAAAAACCCCTATTTTTATCGGCAAAAAATCTGGTGTACCCTTCTATTCAAAAACTGACACCTAAGAATATCTACCTGAAAAAGTGCTTTGGCTCTAAACCCTTCCGGTTACTGGATGTTGGAGCCGGCAACCATTCTGCCTCAAAAACAAAAAAGCTGTTTCCCAATTGTGAATATCATGGAATAGACCTGGATAAGAGTTACCAGAATGATCCGTCTGATTTTGATGCCATGACCGCTTTTTATGAAATGGATCTTACCAAACTGGACTATAAAATGATCCCGGATAATTATTTTGATTTTGTGAGAATGGCCCATGTGGTAGAGCACCTGAAAAACGGGGATGAAGTGGTAAAGCACCTGATCCCTAAGTTAAAACAAGGGGGCTGTTTTTATATAGAATACCCCGGTGCCAGAAGCACAAAGCTGCCTTCAATGCGCGGAACGCTTAATTTTTATGATGATCCTACGCATGTACGTATCTATTCTGTTAAAGAACTGCAGGCAATTTTTGAATCAGGAGGCTGTCGTGTCATTTCCTCCGGTGTCCGGAGAAATGCAGCGTATCTCATCACAATGCCTTTGCGTATTTTAGGAAGCTGGGCAAGGGGCAGAAAACTGCAGGGTAATATTTTCTGGGATCTGATGGGTTTTGCCGAGTTCTTATTTGTACAAAAGATCAGGTGATCGTTGATGATGCAGGATGATTGGAATAAGACCGGTACTCTTTGATCCAGTGAATGAGCCCAAAAGTAACAATGACCGTAAAGATGAGATATTCCAGGCTGTAAAACCGGATCCCTTTTACATAGTATAAGATCGTAGCTGCCAGATCTACCAGCAGCCAGATGATCCAGCACTCAACTTTTTTCTGGATCATATAAAAGGTAGCCAGAATGCTCATGATCATTATAAAAGAATCCGCAAAGGGATAGGAGCTTGGTGCAGAAAATACGCCCGGGAACCAATGATGCAAATGCCCCGCAAAACTGCCTAATAGCAGGGTGCCGGTAACGGTAAGGGCCAAAGTAAGCATGCGCTGAGCCGGCTTCATAAAGCTTACTTTTAATTCTTTTTTGGTATCGGCTTCTTCTTCTTTGGGATGCGACCAACGCCACCAGCCCATAATATTGGTAATAAAGAAAAAAAGCTGCAGCATCATATCGGGGTAAAGATGCACCTGGTAATATAGAATAAAAGAAAGGATCACATTTACAATACCCACCGGCCAACTGATGATATGGGCTCTTGCAGAAAGCCAGGTAGCAGCCAGCCCTGTTATTACCCCGAAAAATTCAATATAGCTCATGGAATAGCCCATGATATTGAAAAATTCATTCCGGATGTCAAAAATAGTAGCCAAGGAAATTGTTGTTGCAGCTAAACAGCGTTCGCTTCCGGGCAAATGGCCTGCAATTACTTTAAAAAGTCCCGGTACAAGTTTTTTAAAGCTTTAACCCGTCAATAAGATGTTTTACCATATTTTCTTCCATCTCTTCTGCGGTATGGGTCTTGGCGCTTTTTTGCCAGAATTCCAGTCCGCGCACAGAGGAAAGAATATTTAATACCACTACATAAGGCAGCACGGGCTTGAATTCTTTATTATCGATACCGTCCTGAACGATCGCTTCAATTTTTTTCACATAACGGCGGCGTTCATTTACAAAATCGCCCAGTTTCTCATCATCGAGATGCATCCATTCGCTCACCATTACAGAATAAGATTCAAAGTGATCGATCATCATTTTTGTATGAAAGCGGACCAGCGATTCAATTTTTTGTAATGCCGTATCTGACGGGTTCATACTTTCCAGTTGCTCCTGGCAATCGCGGGCAATGGAAAAAATGATCTCTTCAAGAATTTCGCCTTTTGACTGGATATGATTATACAGGCTGGCCGCTTCAATGCCGATTTTTTCAGCCAGGTCGCGCATAGAAGTTCCGGCATAGCCTTTCTCCCTGAACATGCGGGCCGCAGTTTTTAAAATTTCTTCTTTTTTTGACGAACGTTTGCGTGTACTGGTAGCCATGTTCCAAAACTATGCTTTTTATAGAAAAAACGGGCAAGTAATTTTTAAAAGGCATAGAAAAATACAAAACCCAAAAGCCACGGCAGACGTATCAGTCTGCCACAAATACACGAATGCGCCTTTGGCGTATTATTGGTGGTATTGAGACTGAAAACTTCGGGTTTATCCTTATTCGTGAATCTGTGGCGACATTATATTTCATACATCTGCCCTCATCAAAAAGCCCGTAAACGCTAATCGCTGCCTAATAAATCCTACCTTTGCCGCCGTATTTTAATAAAAAATAATTTCATGTCGTTAATTACTGTTGGTACCATGGCTTTTGATGCCATAGAAACTCCTTTTGGAAAAGTGAACAAAATTGTAGGTGGCTCTGCCCTGTATGCAGCCTATGCCGCCAGTTACTTTGTAAAGCCTGTACAGCAGATCTCCATCATCGGATATGACTTTCCGGATGAGGAACTGGAATCTTTACAGCAGAGAGGAGTTCAGCTGGAGGGTGTTGAAAAAGTGGCCGACAAAAAATCCTTTTTCTGGAAAGGATTGTACCACCAGGATATGAATACACGCGATACACTGATTACGGACCTGAATGTGCTGGAAGATTTTGATCCCAGGGTTCCGGATAACTACCAGGGAGCAGCCTTTTTAATGCTGGGAAACCTGATGCCCAAACTGCAGATCAGTGTTATTGAGCAACTGAAGCAAAAGCCCCGGCTGATTGTGCTGGATACGATGAATTTCTGGATGGAAACCGCTATGCCGGATCTGGAAGCAGTATTAAAAAAGGTAGATCTTTTAATGGTGAATGATTCCGAGGCACGCGAGTTAACACAACAGTATTCACTGATCAAGGCCGCCAAGAAGATCCGGGAAATGGGTCCTAAATACCTGATCATTAAAAAAGGAGAGAACGGGGCTCTGTTGTTCCATGGAGATAAGGTGTTCTTTGCACCGGCTTTTCCACTGGAAGAGGTTTTTGATCCTACAGGCGCGGGCGATACCTTTGCTGGTGGCTTTATAGGCTATCTGGCAAAGAGCGGGGATATCAGCTTTGAAAATATGAAGAAAGCCATTATCGCCGGCTCTGCCATGGCCAGCTTCTGCGTGGAAAAATTCGGCAATACCCGTTTAAAAGAGCTGGCCAAAGAGGAGCTGAATGATCGTATTCAACTCTTCAGGGAGCTTACGAGTTTTGAAACCGGTCTGGATCTGTAAGGGAGGAAGTCATTAGCTGTCAGTTATCAGTTTTTCAGTGTATGCTAACTGCTTCCATACAACCCGTAACCGCTTTTTGCGCTCTTATCTGAAAACAACCAATAAAAATGGATAAAACGCAAAAATCACCTTCGCTCTTGTTTTGTCTTGTTATGGATGCGATCGGCTGTTTGACCTATGCTGTTCCGGGGCTGGGAGAGTTGGGCGATATTCTGTGGGCGCCTGTTTCGGGTCTGATCTTTGCATTTACATTTGGTGGCAAAAAAGGCATAACAGGGGGGCTGTTTAATTTTATAGAAGAAGCGCTGCCGGGAACAGATTTTATTCCAACGTTTACCATTATGTGGTTCCTGATAAATAAAACGGGCTACTTTAGCAAAAAAAGAATGGCAGTTCCTGTAAAAAGCAGGTAATCCTGCCGGTCTTTTCATCCGTATTAGGATCAATTATATAAAAAAAAATTTTCCAATATTTGGATGATATCTGTTCTGTATCTATTTTTGTTCAGATGGCAAGTAAAATGAAGCATACAAAAACCACTAAAAAGTGTCCCTGATGGAAGGTCAGTGGTGTTTGTGTCTTTAACATAAATTTTTAACAGGCCTTCCGTAAATACGGGAGGCTTTTTTTTAACATAAAATACGAAATAAACAACAATGAAAGTAGCCGTTGTAGGCGCCACAGGTTTGGTAGGCACCAAAATGTTGCAGGTTTTATCCGAAAGGAATTTTCCGGTATCTGAACTAATACCCGTTGCTTCGGCAAAAAGCGTTGGCAGGGAGGTAGAATTCAGGGGTAAAAAATATAAAGTGGCAGGTATGGAAGCGGCTATTGCCGCCAAGCCGGATGTGGCGTTGTTCTCTGCTGGTGGAAGCACCTCAACAGAATGGGCGCCCAAATTTGCAGCGGCGGGCATTACTGTTGTTGACAACTCTTCTGCATGGCGCATGGATCCGAAGGTTCCGCTGGTGGTTCCGGAGATCAATGCAGATGTGCTGACCAGCAATGACAAAATTATTGCCAATCCCAACTGCTCCACCATTCAGATGGTAGTGGCACTGGCCCCCTTGCATAAAGCCTATAAGATCAAACGCATAGTGGTAGCCACTTATCAGAGTGTTACAGGCACGGGCGTTAAAGCGGTTGAGCAGTTAAAAGGTGAGCGTCATAAGGAAGTAGCCGGAAAAGAGAGCAGCTATGAAATGGCCTATAAGTATCCTATTGATCTGAACGTGATTCCCCAGATCGATGTCTTTTTGGATAACGGGTATACCAAGGAAGAAATGAAAATGGTGAACGAAACCAAAAAGATCATGCGGGATGACTCTATCCGGGTTACTGCTACAACCGTTCGTATTCCGGTAATGGGTGGCCATAGCGAAGCAGTAAATATTGAATTTGAGAACGATTTTGACCTGGCTGAAGTACGCCATCTGCTGGAGACAGCACCCGGTGTTATTGTGGTAGATGACCTGCCAAATCACAAATATCCGATGCCCATGGATGCCCATGAAAAAGATGATGTATTCGTAGGGAGGATCCGCAGGGATGAATCGCAGCCCAATGCCCTGAACCTGTGGGTGGTAAGTGATAACCTGCGTAAAGGTGCCGCTACCAACGCCGTACAGATTGCCGAGTACCTGGCTGCAAATAATTTAATTTAGTTCATAGTTGATGGTTCATAGTTCATGGTAAGGCCAATCGGTGCTGCCATGAACTATTTGCTATGAACTGTCAACTATTTTGTTACTTTGCATCTTCTATGTCGGATTTATTGGAGCAAATAGACAAAGAACGGCTCCCCCATCATATTGCTATTATCATGGACGGCAACGGGCGTTGGGCACAGGAACAGGGCCAGGACCGGCTGTTCGGGCATTATCATGGGGTCGAAAGCGTAAGGGATATTGTAGAAGGCTGTGCAGAACTGGGCATCGGGTATCTTACCCTGTATGCGTTCAGCACGGAGAACTGGGATCGCCCTGAGTATGAGGTAGTAGGGCTGATGGAACTGCTGGTATCTACCATCCGCAAAGAGGCAGAAGTATTGCATAAAAACAATATCCGGCTGCATGTAATAGGAGATATGAGCATGTTGCCGGATTACGCCCGTCAGGAGCTGAATGAGGCATTAGAGATCACCGCGAAAAATACGGGCCTGAACCTGATCATGGCCTTAAGTTACAGCGGCCGCTGGGAATTATTGAATGCTGTAAAAAATATAGCCAATGAAGTGCGCCACGGGCGGTTGGCAGTGGAAGCCATTGACCAGGATGTGTTGCAGAAATACCTTTGCACCAGTGAGTTCCCGGACCCGGAACTGATGATCCGCACCAGTGGGGAATACAGAATCAGCAATTTTCTGCTCTACCAGCTGGCCTATGCTGAATTATACTTTACAGATGTGCGGTGGCCTGATTTCCGGAAGAAAAATCTTTATATGGCAATCCTTGATTATCAGAACAGAGAACGCCGGTTTGGCAAAACATCAGCGCAAGTAACACAATAAATACCTATTTGTTTATAAAAAGCTGCAATTACGATAAATACAGGTTCTTTTTAACATACAGTTTCCAAATTTTACCTTTAATTTGCCGCCGCAATGGGATGGAAAGGGGAGTTGGAAAATTGATAGGCTCCTGCTTTGCGCAATAAAATTGATTACCGTAATACTTTAACCATTATATGCGTTTTTCTACATACAAAGTTTGTATCTTAATTATATCCATTTTTGCGGTAAATCATGCTTTTGCTCAGGTAGACACCACCCCGGTCACATCTGTTGATCCAAGATTACAGGAATTTTTACAAAATACACAGCCAAGAGAATATACTGTGGCAGATGTGAAAATTACCGGCGCCGCCTATCTCGACTCGTCCATCATATTATCTGTTTCAGGTGTGCAGAAAGGGCAGAAATTTGTATACCCCGGCTCTGATATTTTTGCCCGTGCCATCAATAACCTCTGGAAACAGAAGCTCTTTGCTGATGTGGAGGTATACGTTACGCATGTAGATAATGATAAAATAAGCATTGAAATAGCTGTTACGGAAAGGCCCCGTTTGGGCAGTTTTAAATTTGAGGGAGTTAAAAAAACGGAAATCGAAGATCTTACCAAAAAGATCGGGTTGGTAAAACAGTCTATTCTCTCCGAAAATACCCGGCAGAATATCCGGCAGGTAGTAAAAAACTATTTTGAGGAAAAAGGATTTTATGATGTGGAAACCACACTGGAAGAAAAGAAAGACCCTGTTTACCCCAATTCCAATGCTCTTACTATAAAGATCGATAAAGGGAAAAAAGTAAAGATTGATGAGATCAACTTTTTCGGAAACGAAAATGTAGGATCAATGAAATTAAAGAAGCAGATGAAGGGCACAAAGGAAATGACCAAAATGTCACTGTATCCTTCCAGGTATGTGAGCCCCTACGGTCCCAAGCAGGTATACTCCTTTAATGAATATATGAAAGAATGGGGGTTTTTAACAGGGTCCAAGACCCTGAAAGTGCTGGACCCTTATTTCCGGTTCAAATTCTTCAGCTCTTCAAAATTCAACCCCAAGAAATATGAGGAAGACAAAGAGAAAGTGCTGAAATACTTCAATGCCAAAGGATACCGGGATGCACAGATCCTTGCAGATACCCAGGTGATCCAGGACAACAAGATGTATGTAGACATTAAGGTAACCGAGGGGCATAAATATTATTTTGGCAATATTACCTGGAAGGGGAATAAGGAATTTTCTGATACTATATTGAACGGGATACTGAGGATCAATAAAGGGGATACCTATGATGCTTCCATATTAAACAAAAGACTGGGCATTGAGCCCAGCCAGGATCAGTATGATATTACAACTGCCTACAATGATAAAGGATATCTTTTCTTTAATGTAACCCCGGTTGAAACAAAGATCTATAATGACACGATTGATTATGAGATCCGTGTTGTTGAAGGGCCTATAGCCCGGATCAAGAATGTGACGATCATGGGGAATGAGCGCACCAAGGATCATGTTATCCGCAGGGAGCTAAGAACCATTCCGGGAGAACTGTTCAGCAGAACAGACCTGATGCGTTCTATACGTGAGCTGAATACGCTGAATTATTTTGAGCAGGAATCGATCAATCCGCAACCGGTTCCCAACCAGGCCGACGGAACAGTAGATATTAACTGGAAGCTGAAGGAGAAATCTTCAGACCAGTTGGAACTTTCTGCCGGGTGGGGCGGAGGTATTGGCCTTACGGGAACCTTAGGGGTAACCTTTAACAATTTCTCCATACGGAACATCTGGAAAAAGGAAGCCTGGGATCCGTTACCGGTAGGTGATGGTCAAAAATTAAGCCTGCGTGTACAGTCCAACGGAAAAATGTACCGATCCTATAACTTTTCATTTACAGAGCCCTGGCTGGGAGGAAAAAAACGTAATTCGCTGACTATTGCGTATAATAACAGTAAATATCATATGGGCGGATACGATTATTCCACCAACCGGTATATTTTCTCAGACACTTCCTCTCTTACTGTAAACGGCATCAGTGTGGGCCTTGGCAAACAGTTGAAATGGCCGGATGACTGGTTTACGATCAATTATATCCTTTCCTACACCAAATATGATGTACGAAATATGGGACTTAGTTACGGGCTGCCCTTTCAAACCGGTAAATCCAATAACTTCAGCCTGAAGATCGCTTTAAGCCGCAACTCTGTTTCAGATCCTATTTTCCCGCGGAGCGGTAGTGAACTGACCGCCAGTGTTCAGGCAACACCCCCTTATTCCCTGTGGGGCGGAGGATATAAACCCGGAAAGGAATACGAAAATGTGGAATATCATAAATGGCGCTTTGGCGCTACCTGGTATGTTCCGCTGGGCCGCCCGACCGGGGAGGATAAAAACAAACAGTTTGTATTAAAACTAGCTGCCAAGTATGGCTTTATGGGCCGGTATAATAAAAACCTGGGCTATTCGCCGTTTGAACGTTTCCAACTGGGAGATGCGGGCATGAATACCACTTATTCGCTGACCGGTTTTGACATTGTGGCACTGCGGGGCTATCCGATCTTTACCAGTTCTGATCCGCGTGTAAATCCGGACAACGGTACCACCAGCATTATGAGCGATCTGTTCATTATCTTTAACAAGTACCAGGCTGAATTGCGGTATCCGCTGGTTACCAACCCGGGAAGCACGATTTATGGCCTTGCTTTCTTTGAAGCAGCTAACGGGTGGCATGATTATAAAGATTATAATCCGTTCCGTTTACGGCGCAGCGTTGGTTTGGGGATGCGCTTTTACCTGCCCATGTTTGGCTTGCTCGGATTTGACTACGGTATCGGGCTTGACCGTCTGATGCCGGGTCAGGGACTTAAGAATGCGGGCAAGTTCACCTTTATGCTTGGCTTTGAACCGGAGTAAACCTTTTAACGATTTTTTACATCTCTTTAAAGGAGTACACAGATCCGGAGAAGTATCACATATATAATCCCCTGCTGTACAGGGATCTATAAGAGATGCAATCCCCGGAAAAATAAAAAATATACGAATGAAACAACTATTTGCACTGGCTATCGGGTTATTGATCACGGCAGCATCTGTATCTGCCCAAAAATATATTATCATTGATACCCGTTATATTTTTGATAAGCTGCCTGAATACAAACAGGTGCAGGACGCCGTTAATAAAGCGGCTGCAGACTGGCAAAAAGAGATTGATGACAAGCAGGCGATCCTGGATAAAGCATACGATGACTATGATTCCCAGCAGAGTATGTTAAGCGCGGAAGCCCGCAAGAAAAAAGAAGAAGACCTGTTTAACAAAGAAAAGGAATTGCGCGACCTGCAAAAAAAGCGCTTTGGTTTTGAGGGAGATCTGTTTAAAAAAAGACAGGAGCTGATGCAGCCTCTGCAGGAAAAAGTGAACCGGGCTGTCCAAAAACTGGTCATAGATAACGGATACGACCTGGTTCTGGATAAAAGTGAAGGAAAATCTATTATATTTGCCGACCCAAAGCTGGATAAGAGTGATGCGGTGCTGAAAGTTCTGACAGGAAAATAACATAGCGAACTGAACAGGCAACGTTCTTATTCATACGATCATCATAGAAAACAAATAAAATTATAAACAAACAAAAAAGTAAATGAAAAAAATAAAAGTTCTTGCATTGGTAGCAGGTTTTGTTATTACAGGCTTATCGGCTTCAGCCCAAAAGATCGGCTATGCAAATATGAACGGGTTGGTGTACAGCCTTCCGGAAATTAAAGGTATCCAGGAGCAAATGCAGAAATTCCAGCAGGATTCTGTGGGCGGCGAATATACCCGTTTGTATGACGAGTTTAAAACAAAGGACAGCACTTATAAAGATCCGAAAACATCTGCTTCCGTAAAAAGCGCCTTGGAAAAAGATTTAAATGATTTGCAAACTACTTTAGGTAACTGGCAGCAAATTGCAGGCAACGCAATCCAGGGAAAGCAGCAACAGCTGCTGGCGCCCTTATACAATAAAGTGCACCAGGCGCTCACAGCTGTTGCAAAAGAAAAAGGATATACCTATGTCCTGGATCAGGAGGCGTTCTTAATAGCTCCGGATGCAGATAACCTTTCCATTCCGGTGGCACAGAGATTAGGAATTAAGGTAGACCAGAATTCCAATGCACCCGCTGGTGGAGCTGCGGAAAAACCGGCTGCTACCACTCCGGCAAAAACACCCGCCAAGAAATAATAAAAACAGATACTATTCTATAACCAGGGAGCCTTTTTAAAGGCTCCTTTTTTTTGCCTTCCGGTTTTACAGGCGGCAGTTGAAACTACCAAAACGGATTAGTTACCGCACTGCGTTCTTGCTCTCCCTGATATCCGGTAATCCTTACGAAAAGCTTTTAAGTCTGATTAAAATATCACTTCCGTTTATATGTGTCTTCATCAGAACGATCTTTGTACACAAATCGTCAGTCCTGAAGAATGTTTCCTTTATGAATTGATTTCAGCGGCCTGTATCGTTTAATACTTTCGTCTGAACCGTAGGAGGAATCAATATGAAAAGCACCGGCAATGATAACCGCTCACAATTCCAGTTTGGCAGGTGTTTCTTTTTTCCCAAAAAGATGATCTGAGGACCAATCTGCTAATTCCCGTACCACCGGTAACAGATCCAGCGCTTTTTGAGTGGGCAGGTAATGATAAATCAGCTTATTGGTAGTGCTTTGTCTGCGTTGCAATAGTTTTTCTTTTGTAAGTTTTCCCAGGCGGTCTGCAAGGATATTCGTGGCAATTCCTTCCCGCATCTGCGAAATTTCTTTAAAAGTCGTTCGTCGAAATGTAATGATTTCGCGTAGCACAAGCAAAGTCCATTTATCTCCGATTACGTCAAGTGACCGGGCAAGAGGGCAATAAGATCTGTATTTCATCCAACCAAAGATAATGTGAAAATAAATAATTTTATTAATGATAGTCACCCGTTTTATTGTACAGGAAGCTCAATATAGCTTGGCTCGCTGCTGTTACACCGGATAGATTGTGTGGTCTTAATAAAGTCTGATTCCTTTGCCTCAAAAATATTGGGTATGAATTTTTGAGGGTTGCGGTCAATAACCGGGAACCAGGTGCTTTGTACCTGTACCATTACCCTGTGCCCTTTTTTAAAGGTATGATTGATCATGTGCAGGTCTATGGCAATGGTTGCTGCTTTGCCCGGAACCATTGGAACAGGGCTGGAAAAATTTTTGCGGAAACGTCCCCGGAAAACCTCCATGGCTACCGGCAACTGATACTGGCTCATTTCAAGATCTGTGGGGTCTGTATCGGGATATACATCAATCAGCTTTACGATCCAGTCGGCATCGGTACCTGTTGTGGAGACAACCAAATGTGCAATAATCTTTCCGGTAACAGTAAGGTCTTCTGTAAGTGAATCCATTACAAAGCAGGCTACATCCGGCCGGTTATATACAAACCGCTGATCCTCTGCCTGCCAGGTGCGCCACCTGCTTTTGGGGCCGTAAGTGGCCTGTATGGGCAATGCACGGTAAGGAACAGGGTGGGCAGGATCACTGATATATGTTACAGCGCCATTTGCCGCAGCAGGTTTCACAAAAGAAAGGCTTCTGTCGGGTTGCAGGTATAACTTTTTTATAACCGTTTCCTTCGGCGGCCAGGTGGCGTAAGATTTCCATTGGTTGCTACCTGTTTGGAACGCATATACCTCATCAAAATTCCCGTCACCGATCCCTTTAAGATAATAGTTGAACCAGCGCAGTTCCAGGGCCTTGTAAAAATCAGCGGTATTTACTGTAAACGCGATCCGGCCGATGCTGTCAGCCTTTCCTTCCCACTGTCCATGGTACCAGGGTCCCAGCACCAGGTGATTCCATTTTTGGAAATCTGAGCGTTCCATCTGCTCATAGATCAGCTGGGGGCCGGTAATATCTTCCTGGTCGTAATAACCTCCTATATGCAGGGTGGGAACCGCTGCGGTTTTTAAATAACGCAAAGGAGAATCATATTGCCAGAAAGTATCATAATTGGGATGCTTTACAAAATTATTCCAGGTAGGCACTTTGCCTTTAAAATATTTTTCATTTACATTTTTTAAAGAGCCAAGGCGCAGGTACCAGTCATAAAGATCAAATTGTTTGAAAGGAAAATACTGGCTGTTATCCTTTTCTGTTTCCATCCTGTAAGAATATTCAAAACCATAACTTAACCGGAAAGCACCGTTGTGATGAAAATCATCTCCCAGGAAAAGGTCACCCATGGCAGCCTGAGGTGAAACAGCTTTAAGAGCCGGGTGCGGATGCACACTACCTGTTAAGGTAAGAAATCCGGGGTAGGAAATGCCGTGGATGCCCACTTTGCCATTATTGCCTTTTACATTTTTTATCAGCCAGTCAATAGTGTCATAAGTATCGGTGCTTTCATCAATGGTTCCTTTTTGGGCAGGATCATTTACGGGGCGGTGCATCCGGAACTCCCCTTCGCTGTTGTTTTTACCACGAATATCCTGGTACACCAGTATGTACTGCTCCTTCCCATACCGGTTATTGCTTAAATCAATGGTACTGTCATTTGGTAAGGCCCTGCCTGCTCCATAAGGTGTACGCGTCATTAGTATAGGCATCGGACCACTATTGTTAACAGGCTTGCAGATGACGGTATACAGGCGCACGCCATCCCGCATAGGGATCATTTCCCGGGTGACCGTATAAAGAGCAGGGGTTTGCTGTGCCATTGAAAACAGCATAATAAAGAACAAACAGCAGAAAGATGTGATTCTTTTCATGTTGATACGGAATGTGTGATAGAGGGTATTTGTACAACAAGTTACTGCAATCCGGTTTATTTATACCGCAATCCGGAAACTTTTTGACGGGCGGTAACTTCTGCAGGGGTGTTCTCAGGGAAAACCTGTAGAAAAAAATCAGGGTTTTAAACGATTGACCGGATCAGAAATGCATAGTAGCTTTATGCTGTTTTATTTCAATACTTTTAAAAATGAGGATCATGGTCTATAAGGTGTTTTTTCTGATCCTATTATGTATAGGATTGACCCCATCAGGATATGCTCAAAACTTTTATAAGGTTATGCGGAATCAAAAGGCAAATATCCAGGCTGCTTACAGGAAAGGCCGTTTAACAGAAAAGGAATATTATAAGCTGATGGAAGAGCAGGAGTCGATCCGGTATGCTATTGGAAAATACAATCTTGATGGTTACTTATCCTGCGATGAAAAAAATAAGATAGCTGCCAAACAGCAACGTGCAGCAAACCGGCTGAGAAAATACCAGGTGAACGGGGAACGGTATTAAGATTCTATGACCCGGGAAAATATTTTTAGATATTTATGCGTTTGCCCTCTACACTGATACCGGTTTCAGTCCGGTTATGGATTTATGAAGTAAATTTATACGCAAAAGCATAAATACCAGTAAATTTGGTAAGAACTATTGAATACTGGATTATGTTTGAAAATCTGATACCAAAGGAAGAAGTTGAAACTTATCATATTGTCCCTGCAGATGAAGACCGGAGCGATTATTGGAAGCAACATTTGAATTACGCGGTACGCCTGGGGAATGAGTTTAAAAGTAAAACTACCATTACCTTCAATACAACAGCTGGCCCCAGATCTGTGGAAACTACTGTTTGGTCGCTTACGGAAAATCATATTTCGCTAAAAGGAGGAGTGCTGCTTCCGCTCAACAGCATCCTGAACGTGCATTTTTAAGCGGTACTGCCCCCGGCTATTACATAAGTCTGCAGAATATTTAACTACAGACCTGTTCTCCGTACGTACCGGCACACCGCCCGAAAGGATGGCATTCTGGCGGAAATGAGCGCCGAAGAAAGCGACGCGGATCAATACAACGCAGCAGATTTCTTTCAAAATAGAAACAGATCGCCTTTGGCGCTTATTCACGTATTTGCGCCATTATAAAACCGGCAGTATTGAATATTCTATTTTATTCATTAAGGCTTGGAATAAACTGTGCGCTCATTTCTGTTTGCTGTTGCTGAATTCAGCATTCATTCAGTTTTATTCCTGAATTTTGCAGCACATGAAAGTGTTGATCATAGAAGATGAAGCTTCTTTAAGTAAAAGCATTGCTACTTACCTGCGGCAGGAAAGCTATTCTGTTGAAACGGCGTCTACTTATGCGGATGCGCTTCAAAAAGTGGATCAGTTTGACTACGACTGTATATTGCTGGATATTATGCTTCCGGACGGGAGCGGTCTGAAGATATTAAGGACATTGAAGCAGGATAAGCGCATAGATGGGATCATTATTATTTCAGCCAAGGATTCGATCGATGATAAAATTGCAGGGTTGCAATCAGGCGCAGACGATTACCTTGCCAAGCCATTCTACCTGCCGGAGCTAAGCGCCCGTATTGCAGCGGTGATCCGGCGCAGACGGTTTGATGGAAACAATGAGCTGGCATTGAACGAAATCAGAGTAGATACTGCATCCCGTATGGTTCGGGTAAATGATACGGCAATAGATCTTACAAAGAAGGAGTTTGACCTGCTGATCTATTTTATAGTGAATAAGAACCGGGTTCTTTCGAAAACGGCTATTGCAGAACATCTGTCCGGGGCAGACGCTGACCTGTATGATAACTTTGATTTTATTTACGCACATATCAAAAACCTGAAAAAGAAGATGGCCGCTGCCGGTGCAGCTGATTACCTGAAATCTGTGTATGGTATGGGCTATAAATTTGAAGTAACTTGAAACTGATCCGCTACATAGTAATCCGGTACAGTCTTTACACTATACTGCTGGCCCTGCTTTTGGTGCCGTTATTTTATTTACTGGTGCAGCATATCATGATCGATAACCTGGATGAGGCGTTGATCTTTGAAAAAAACTGGATCAATAAAAAGCTGCAGACCGGTTCGCTGAAAGATTTCACTTCTTATAATAATAGCACCACCATTACACCCGCAACGGCACAACCCGCGCGGGATTCTTTTTACAGTAAGAATATCTTTATTCCGGATGATCAGGAATGGGTGAAGCATCGCATACTGGAAGCAGTGTTGCACATCAACGGACAATACTATCATGTGCAGATTGAGAAATCAATGCTGGAGGGGGAGGATCTTGTAAAAAGCACTTTGCTTTTACAGCTGGGATTTATATTTTTCCTGCTGATCGGAGTGTTTATGATCAACCGGAAATTATCAAAAAACATCTTTCATCCTTTTAAGGATACGCTCAATAAATTATCGCTTTACCGTGTAGATAACCACCGGGTACCGGAATTTACGGATACCAGGATCATCGAGTTTCAGCAATTGAACCGGTCACTGGAGTTGCTGCTGCACCGGAATGCCACTTTGTATAAGGCACAAAAAGAATTTACGGAAAATGCATCACATGAGCTGCAAACGCCCCTCGCCGTTATTCAGAGCAAGCTGGACCTGCTGCTGCAAACCCCGGTCAGCCGGGAACAGGCAGGGCTTATAGAAGAACTGACAAACGGGATAAGAAAGCTGCAAAAGCTGAACCGTTCTTTATTACTGCTTACTAAAATTGAAAATAATCAGTTTCCTGAAACAGAACAGATCTTGCTTGCCAGAATCATTGAATATAATAAAGAGCAGTTTTCCGGAAGGATGAAGGAAAAAAAGCTCCGCCTGATTGTGCAGGATATTACTACTGTTGCCGTAAAAGCCAACAGTTCTCTTATAGAGATACTGGTGAGCAATTTGTTTTCAAATGCTTTAAGGCATACACCGCACGGCGGCACCATAACCGTATCGCTTTTCAATAATGAGCTTTCCATCAGCAATACCGCAGCAGGAGCTGCGCTGGATCCGGCCTGTATTTTTCACCGCTTTAACAAGCAATCGGCCGATTCAAAGAGCATGGGCCTGGGGTTGCAGATCTGTAAAAAAATAGCAGAGCTTTACGACTATCAGCTAAACTATACCTTTAAAGATGGGCAGCACTGCTTTACCGTGCTGTTTTCCTGAGAAGCGCCTGTTTAATTTTTGTTAAGAACACTTTTTGCTTTGTAGAATTCCATTTTTCTACAAAATCGGGCAGCAATTTACAGCACCCCGGTTTTTATCCGGTACTCCTAATTTTTTCAGATGCGAACAATTATTTTGGCCGCTTTAGACAAAAGCAGGATTAAAGGTTGAACATGCAGCAATGTAAAAGCAGCAAAAGGGTTGTGCGGTTCCTTTTTTTAATGATCGCCTGTTTCATTACATCGTTTTTGTATGCGCAATTAAAGATCAGTTTTCAGTTTAAAAATGTAATAACAAGGGAGCCTGTTAATAATGTTACCGTATCCGTAAACGGAGCACCGGTGGCTGCTGCGGATAGCATGGGAATGATTTCCGTTTTGTTGCCCGCCGGGCACAGAAGTTTTTCTTTCTCAGCTGTTGGATATGAAAATGCAGCATTGTCGGCAGTAATTAAAAGCGATACAATATTCATAGTTGAATTAAAAAGCAGGAATAAGGAAATGGAGGAGGTAGTAGTGGTTGCAACAACAAGAAATGATCAGTCTGTTGAAAATGCACCTATCAAAGTAGAGGTATTGGGGAAGGAAGAAATGGAGGAGGAAAACACGATCCGCCCGGCAAATATCGCCAGTATACTGGGTGATGTGAGCGGTGTGCAGATACAACAGACCAGCGCCGTTTCCGGAAATTCAGGTGTCCGCATCCAGGGGCTTGACGGCAGGTATACCCAAATACTGCGTGACGGGATGCCCTTGTATGACGGCTTTAGCGGAAGCTTTGGAATATTAACCATTCCTCCTTTGGATCTGCAGCAGATTGAATTGGTAAAAGGATCTGCATCTACATTGTATGGCGGGGGAGCGATCGGAGGGTTGGTGAACATGATCTCAAAGCGGCCGGCAACAGCACAGGAAAGTATAGTAACGCTGAACCAGACTTCCCTGCAGGAAAGTGATGCAAATCTTTTTTTATCAAAACGGTATAAAAATACCGGATATACTTTCTTTGGTGGCTATACACATCAAAACCCGGTAGATGTAAACAAAGACGGCTTTTCTGATGTGCCCCGTTTAAACAGTTCCACTATACACCCCAGACTGTTTTTCTATCCAAAAAACACAATCGTCATCGTAGGGTATAGCGGAAGTTTTCATAATTCAAAAGGCGGGGATATGCGGGTGCTGGAAGATCATGCGGACGCAACGCATCAGTATTTTGAACAGAACAATACCATGCGCCATACGGGGGAGCTGGTGGTAGAACATCTTTTGGGCAGCAGGAAGCATCTGTATTTCAAGAATACGTTCAGCGATTTTACCAATGACTATTCAGATGCACAACTTAGCTATAAAGGAAACCAGCTAAGCTATTACAGTGAATTGTCAACGCTGATCTCTTATGGAAATAAGAATAGTTTTGTTGCGGGTGTCAATGTGACTGGAGACCGGTTCCGGGCTACACACCAGAATGTATTTATTCCTGTTGCTTCTTTAAGTAATAACACAGTAGGAATATTTGCCCAGAATACCTGGGTTATAAAAGGGAATACAACACTGGAAGCAGGACTTCGTGATGATATCCACCGGCAATACGGTAATTTCTTTTTGCCAAGGGTTGCATTCTTTAACCGGTTTAATAAACATTGGGCAGCGCGTGCAGGTGTCGGCTGGGGCTATAAAGTGCCCAATCCCTTTGCACCCTGGTATATGGATGATGCACCAGATAAGATAGCTGCACTGCCGGAGAATATTACCCCGGAGCGATCCATTGGCTATAATGCAGAAGTGAATTATAAAAAAGAATGGGATAAGGGGAATACAGTTTTTATTAACCAGGCATTTTTCCTCACCCAAATTATGGACCCTGTGTATGGTACTATAGATGCGGCCGGCAATCTTTACTATCAAAATGGTAGCAAAGAAGTGATAAGCCGTGGTTTTGATACCTACATAAAAGCAACCGTGCAGCATTGGGAGCTATATGCCGGCTATACTTACACAGTGGTAACCAGGAATTATCTTTCCGGTAATCCGTTTATGCCTTTAACACCCCGCAACCGGGCGGCGTTTACCATTGCCCGCGACTTTGATGAAGCGGGTCTCCTGGCCGGCATTGAGGGTTCCTATAACGGAAACCAGAAGCGACTGGATGGCTCTGATACGCCGGACTACCTGTTTATGGCAGTAATGGTGCAAAAGCGTCTGGACAGTCATGTAAGCCTGGTGCTGAATTGTGAGAACCTGCTCAACTACCGGCAGGGCAAGGTGGAATCATTGTATACAGGGCCTGTTACAGATCCGCAGTTCCAACCCTTATGGGCGCCAATTGACGGGCGCGTAGTAAACCTCTCTCTTCGTTTAAAATTATAAAATGAAAATACTGGCTGGCATTTTCTTTTTTCTCTCCTGTAGTGCCCGTTTACTGGCACAACAACAAGATTCCACGGCAATAATAAAGGATTCATTACCGGCAAAAGCGTTTACTGGCATTCATCCGGATGAGCTACCTTCTTCCGGCAGCAGGATACTGCCAAAAAATTTTATACTGCCTGCGGCGCTCATTACAATCGGAGCATTGGGCGATGGAACGCACATCTTTAACGGGTTGAATAAGACCACAAAAGATGAAATTGTTGAAGATCACCCGAATTTTAGTACCCATATTGATAATGTGATGCAGTATGCACCTGCTGCTGTTGTTTTCGGGTTGCAGGCATTGGGTATGAAAGGCAGGAACTCTGTGCCCCGGGAAGCGCTGCTTTATGCCATGGCCCTGGGAATTAACGGGGCATTTGTCTCGCCGTTGAAGCATCTTACAAGAGAAGAGCGGCCAGACGGCAGTAATCATTATTCTTTCCCGTCGGGGCATACGTCAACAGCTTTTGCTTCAGCAGAATTCTTAAGGAGGGAATATAAGGATGTTTCCCCCTGGTATGGTGTGGGCGGCTATGCAGTAGCTGCTGCAACAGGCATACTGCGGATGTATAACAACAGGCACTGGCTGGGCGATGTAGTGGCGGGCGCGGGTTTCGGAATTGCCTCCACCAACCTTTCCTACCTCATCTTTAACCAGTTCCATATGGGTAATAAAAGGAATAAAGAGCATAAAACCATCTATTGCTATCCCCGGGTGGCAGATGGAACCTATGGACTGGGCATGATCAAAATCTTTTAGATGGGGCTGATCCAAAAGGCTTCCTGATTGTTATATTGAGTTTTATAATTTACGTTGCAAAATCAATGAGGCGATGACAAAATGCGCTTATAGTCATCCTGAACTTGTTTCAGGATCTATGTGAATCATGTATAGATGCTGAAACAAGTTCGGCATGACGAAAGCATAATTGATTTCCAGTACATATTTCATCTGTCATTGACAGCCTGACGAAATATAGACAATCAAGAAGTTAGCCGTCGACAAGCCCGTCTGAGCAGGGTATCCACGCTGGCTCAGGCTAATATACTTTTTGATCAGTCCCGCTTCCAATAAAGAAGCGCCCGGTTTTTCATTTATTTCAATAATTTCACAGTATGGCACTGGGAAGAAAACGCAATGCAGGCATCCCTGTTGATAATACAGGGCTCAATACATCTGTTACATCAAAATTTGCGCGCTTTATCAATAAAGACGGATCGGCAAATGTGATCAACAGGGCGGGCTCCGTTTTTGACAAATACAGCATTTATAATTTCCTGATCAACTTAAGCGGCTGGAAATTTGCCTTACTGGTGCTTGGTTTCTATACGATCATTAATTTTTTGTTTGCCAGTGTTTATTATTTTTTCTGTATCCCCCATTTAAAAGGCCTGGAAGCGGGCAGTCCCCTGGAAACATTTGAGGAAGCCTATTTCTTTTCCTCCCAAACCTTAACCACCGTAGGGTATGGCCGTATAAGCCCTGTAGGCTTTATTACCAATACCATTGCCTCTATTGAAGCCCTTGTGGGGATATTGACACTGGCCATTATTACCGGCCTGCTTTACGGGCGTTTTGTAAAGCCAAGAGCCTATATCCGTTTCAGCCGGCATGCGGTTATTGGCCCGTTCAAAGGTGGTAAAGCAATCATGTTCCGTCTGGCGCCTATAAAAAATGCAATGTTAAGCGAAGTGTCCATACAGGTAACTGCAAGCATGCTGGTCAATGAGAACGGGCATTCCGGTTACCGGTATTATTCCCTGCCGTTACAGTTTAATACCATCAACTCCCTGCATATTTCCTGGACGGTTGTGCATCCGATCAATGAGGAAAGCCCTGTCTACAATATGACCTTACAGGAGCTGCAGGAAGCCGATTTTGAAATGATGATCTACCTGAAGGCGTTTGATGAAGATTTTTCCAATACGGTCATTGCCCGCACCAGCTATACATATGACGAGTTGATAAACGGTGCCAGGTTTGTGCCTGTATATTATGAGTCTCCCGAAGGAAAGGGTACCATTGTAGAATTGTCAAAGCTGCACGATTATCAGCATCATCCTGAATCCGCGATCTGAAGTCGTTGAGGCATCGCTGTTTTAATAACTTATGGTATTGCCGGCTTTTCTTTACCTTTACGGACCTCCGGTGCTGATGCTGCAGGCATCGCTGCCGTTCATTTTTCCGGAACAGGAAGAAGCGTTTTTCATCCCTGTTCCTGGTTTTTATCAGGAAGCATTATTGAAACAATAATACATCATTCAATGAAATTAAAACCCCGGTCAGGTATCGTTTTTCTGGCATTGCTGCTGACAGCAGCCTGTACAAATAAAGCAAAAGAGCCCAAACCGGCTGAAACTGCTACAGCAGCGGCTGATACAAATATGCAGCCGGCGCCCCCGCCTGCTTTAACAGAAGCCCCCTCCGGCGTAATGCCCTCCTTTAAAATGGTGGATGAAAAAGGACAGTTCGTACCCCTGGAATCGTTAAAAGGAAAAAAAGTATTTGTAAACATCTGGGCGTCCTGGTGCCCGCCCTGCCGTGCTGAAATGCCATCGATCCAAAACCTGCGTAAAAAGCTGGGTGATGATAAAGTAACTTTTGTATTACTTTCTGTTGACAACAGTTTTGAAGAAGCCACAGAATTTAAAAAAGCACATGGGCTGAAGCTGCCCATTTTTTACCCGGGAGAACAGCTGCCCGTCCTGTTCAATGTACAGGCCATCCCCTCTACATTTATTTTTGATGAAAAGGGAACGCTGATCCGGAAGATGGAAGGGATGGAAAATTACGACACACAGGAATACAGGGACCTGCTGAAAGGATAACCCATTTACTACCCGGGCGTTATTGGATCAGCTTTTGATAAAGGCTGTTGATGACATCATATAGTAATGCGATCGTTGAATTTTTATATTGGGGAATGCACCCGTTGGTAATCACCACAAACCCGAACTTTTTTTCCGGTTGAAAGAACAGGCTGCTGAACAGGCCATAGGCATCTCCGGTATGCCCTACCATTCTTTCCCCGTTAATAAGGCTGTCCGTTACCCATAAGGCCAGTCCGTAATGCTCTTTATCAGAGAGCGGGGTTTGCATGGTCCTGCTGCTTTGTGCTGAAATAATCGTTACCCCGTTGCCGGTACCATAGTTCATATGCATCATCATATATTTTGCAAGATCCAGGCCAGCTATTTTCATACCGCCGGTTGGTGAAAAAACAGGAGCGCTGTAGCCCCTTATATAATGAGCCAGCCTCGCTTTGGGAGAAGTATAAGCTTCCGGCGCACTGTTAAAGGTTTTTAATGAGTCGTTATATTCATACAGGGTCACCAGGCGGTTCCTGTCTAAGGAATCAACATCGTAACCGCCATACAGGTGCAGGGGAACTAAAATATGCTGCTTTACGTACTGGTCAAAGCGCTCACCGGATTGCTTTTCAAGGATGCTTCCTGCAAGATTAAAATTCAGGTTGCAGTACTCATAACCGGTGCCGGGCTTATAATTGTTATAACAGTTGGCCCAGTTGGGATTCTTTTCGGGGTTGACCACATCCAGATTAAAATACCCGTTTTGATCATTGAGGCTGGATGTGTGCGACAGGAGCATCCTGAGCGTTATGGGCACATCCGGGTATTTGGGATTGTTGATTGTAAACCCGATCAGTTTCGAAACCTCATCATCCAGGCTGATTGTTCCCTTTTCCACTAACTGCATTAAGGAGGTTGCAGTAAATGACTTTGAAATAGAGGCAATACGGAAAATGTCCGTGTTCTGGATAAGGGTTTTATCTTCCCGGTTTTTATACCCGAAGGATCTGTTATAAATGATCCTGTTGTCTTTTACAGCCACAACAGATAACCCGATGGCCCTGTACTGATCCATCAGTTGTATGATCGTATCTTCTACTGAAGACTGGGCAGCTGCACGTAATTGGAGTAAGCAAAGTAAAAAGACTAATAAAGAGCACTGCTTTATCATTGAATGACCTGTTTATAGTGAAAGATACAATTTTAATAAACCGGTTATTACAGGGTATATAAAACTTATTTTTTTACTGTATCTTTAATAGACGATATCCCCTCACGTAAAAAATTAAAACTATGGCTACACAATTGTTACAGGAACGGCTGAAAAACTGGTGGCTGCTCCTGCTTTCCGGAATTTTATTTCTTTTACTGGGTTTCTACATGTTCAGCCAACCTCTCGCATCCTACCTGGCCTTATCCCTGTTCTTTGCGGCCACCTTTCTGGTCTCTGGTATTTTTGAAGTAGCTTATGCCTTTAGCAGCAAAAGCTATGATGCCGGCTGGGGCTGGGCCTTATTTGGAGGAATTGTCAATATTATTTTCGGGATCTTTCTGCTTTCATACCCTGCGCTGACCATGACCGTTCTGCCAATGTATATCGGTTTTGTTATTTTGTTCCGTTCTATACTGGGCATCTTTCATTCTTTCAGCTTAAAAAGGATCGGCATTTCCGGCTGGGGATGGGCGCTGTTTGCAGCAATTATCGGGATTGTTTTTGCAATAATGATGATTACGAACCCTGTATTTGGAGGCTTAACCATCGTTGCATATACGGCTATTGCCTTACTGATGCTCGGACTGGTCCAGATTGCGCTTTCGCTCAGGTTAAAGAATATAAAGAACCGGTTAAAATAACGTGCCTCCGCCATTCCTTATAGCAGCGGTGAAAGCAGCCGGCAGGTTTTTTCAAACAGTTTTACATATACCGGCCGGTTGCGCCATTTTACAGGATCGATCTTTTCGGCATATTGCAGATCATTTTCAAAAACCTGTGCCAGTTGCGCTGCTAATGCTTCATCATAAATAACAGCATTTACCTCAAAATTCAGGTCAAAGCTCCTGTGATCCATATTGGCTGTGCCTATCATTGAAAGATTGCGGTCTGATACAAATGTTTTTGCATGTACAAATCCTTTCTGATAGCGGTAAATTTCTACACCTGCCCGCAATAGCTCGCTGTAATAGGAATTAGCGGCTGTATTTACCAGGAGGGAATCGGAAACGCCGGGTACCAGCAGCTTTATTTTTATGCCGCTATAGGCTGCAACGATCAGCGCTTCCATAATGCTTTCGCCTGGTATGAAATAAGGAGTGGTAATTAATAGTTCCTTTTTGGCAAGGGCGATAGCCTGCAGTACGGTATATAGAATGGTGGGATTGTCTGAATCCGGACCGCTGGCAGCGGTCTGCACTACTTTATTTTCTGCCTGCTTCAGGGAATCTGCTTTTGGAAAGAACTGCTCATTATGCTGCAGGGAATCATGAGCGCAAAAATTCCAATCCGTCATGAACAGGTATTGTATATAATAAACTGCAGGCCCCCGGAGCATCAGGTGCGTATCCCTCCAATAAACTGCATTATCCAGTCCCGGTTGGTTAATGTATTTATCACTGATGTTAATACCTCCTACAAAAGCTGTTTTGCCGTCAATTACAATTATTTTCCGGTGATTCCGGTAATTCAGCCGGTTGGCAAAAGCGATGAACAGCACCTTATAAAAAGGCACTGCTTTTACACCACCCTGTTTCAGCCTTTTGGCAAGTTTTCTTCGTATGGAATGGCTCCCGAAATCGTCATAGATAAAACGCACTTCAACGCCCTGCTTTGCCTTTTCAATAAGAACATCCGCAATAGCATTGCCGATGGTATCATTTTCATAAATATAATATTCAATATGGATATGGTGCTGTGCCTGCCTCAGTTGTTCCAGCACAAGCGGAAACTTTTCTTCGCCATTGATCAGCAGCTGTACATGATTATGCGCAGTTAAAACAGATGAGCCGTCTTTTAACAAATAACGGAACAGGCGACTGTTGTAGACAACTGATGGGTTTCCCTGGGCAAATACATTTTGCGAATGTAACTGGATCTTGTCTTCCAGTTCTTTTTGAAGCGCTTCATCCTGCACTAATTTTTTGGAATACATTTTCCTCCGGCGATAATTTACTCCAAATGAAAAATAGATGAATATGCCGATTATGGGAACAAAAAGGATCAGGAGCAGGTAAGCGAGTGTTTTGGTACTGCTTCGGGTATCATAAATGATCCGCAGGCTTACAATCAGCAAAGCGATCATGTAAATTATTTCCCCGATCAGGATCCAGTCCGGTTTCATCAACAGTAATTTTCTGATCCTAAGGTATGCTTAATATGCAGCATTCCGGCTACTGCCCTGTAAATAGTTCCCGAACCAGCGAATAGGAATGGAGCTTTTTCTTTTGGTCAAATATCTGGGAAATGACCATCAGTTCCCGGATGCCTGTTTCAGCAACAAAACCGGAAATTCCCTCTTTTATTGTATCCGGGGTACCGATAAAGCTTGCGGAAAGCATTTGCATAACCCCGTATTTTTGCTCGGGCGTCCATAACCGTTCCATTTCTTCATAAGGAACGGGTGGTTGCAGGGGCGACCGGCTATTGGTAAAAATACCCAGGAACATCCGGTACAGGGAGGTTGAGAGGGAAGCTGCTTCTGCCGCGGTATCAGCTGCAATTACATTTACGCAGGCCATCGCATAGGGTTCGGCAAGAAAAGAAGAAGGCCGGAACCTGGTGTGATAAATTTCCATCGCCTGCTGTAGCTGGGCAGGTGCAAAATGCGCGGCAAATGCATAGGGTAACCCCATTTCCGCAGCCAGGTATGCACTGTCTGTACTGGAGCCCAGCACCCAGATGGGAACTGTAACCCCCTCACCGGGCAGGGCCCGTACCCTGGCCGTTTTGTTTTCCTTACTGAAATATTGCTGCAGGGTTTGAATGGCTGCTTTAAAATCATAATGCATATTCATAGGTGCCTGGCGGATGGTCATGGCAGTTAAGGCATCGGTTCCCGGCGCCCGGCCCAGTCCCAGGTCGATACGATCGGGGTATAAAGTGCCCAGGGTGCCGAACTGTTCTGCAATGATCAGCGGGGAATGGTTCGGCAGCATAATACCTCCGGACCCTACGCGTATGGTTGTGGTACCTCCGGCTACATAACCGATCAGCAAAGAGGTTGCCGCACTTGCCACACTTTCCATGTTGTGATGCTCTGAAAACCAGTAACGTGTGTAACCCAGCTTTTCTGCATGTTTTGCAGTATCCAGGCTGCGGTGGAATGTTTGCTGTATCGTATCGCCCTTGCAAACGGTTGCAAGGTCCAGGATAGAGTATTTTATATTTTGTAATTGGTTTTGCGGCATGGTTGCAGCTTTAATGTATTAGGATAGATCATCAAAGGTATATTAACAGCCAGGCCGTTGAAAAGTTGTACAGGGTGGAATGCAACCCTGTAAATGTTATAAGTAATCCCGGAAATCCTGTAACTGTTTGCCCTGTGGAAAAGCGGAACTTTGTATTATACTAATAACTTAAAAAAGCGGAATGATTATGGATACTTTACGATTTAAGACGAACCTGAAATGTGATGGCTGTGTAAGCAAGATCACTCCTGCCCTGGATGAGCTGAAAGAAGTGCATAACTGGAGTGTTGACCTGAAGGATCCCGATCGGATATTGACCCTATCCGGCGAAGCGCTGGATGAAAAAGCCATCGAACAGGCGCTGCAGCAAAACGGGTACAGGGCGGAAAAGATCCGGGCAGGCGCATAGACCTGAAAAAAATAATCTGAGGAGCCAGACATTTTTGGGCTGATCAAAAAGGTCCTTGATTGTCACCCCGAAACTTCGGGGGAGCCTGACGAAATATAGACAATTAAGCGGGTTAGCCTTCCTCAAGCTGACATTACTTTTTGGTTGGCCCCGGCGTTTTGCCTCTTTAGCACTTATTCGTGCATTCGTGGCATTATAACCAGTGCTATTAGTTATTTTTATTCGTAGACGTTCAGGTTAAAATTTATGCGCCCATTCTGTGGAAAAAATAGCATAATCAAAAAAATTGTATCTTTGCAGCAAGGCGCTTCTGTATGAAGTGCCTTTTTATTTTGCTTATGACAGCAGATACTGTTATATAAACCTCTAATTAATTGTAAATGTGTATTATGTACACATTAAAATCAAATGAATGAATAAAAAATTATTTCCCCTGGCCTTAGGCGGGCTGGGTATAGGAACTACTGAATTTGTAATAATGGGCTTGTTGCCGGACGTGGCTGGTTCTTTAGGCATCACCATTCCGGTAGCAGGTTACCTGATCTCAGCCTATGCGCTGGGTGTGGTGATCGGCGCGCCGCTGCTGGTAGGCATGTCTTCGCGGTTCCCGCCAAAAAAGATACTGATCGGGTTGATGATCCTGTTTACGTTATTCAATGGTCTTTCTGCCTTATCGCCCGGTTTTTATACCTTGTTCCTGGCCCGGTTTTTTTCCGGCCTGCCGCACGGGGCGTTCTTTGGGGTGGGCACTATTGTGGCATCGCGCCTGGCAAAAGAAGGAAAGCAGGCGCAGGCCATTTCTATGATGTTTGCCGGGCTAACCGTTGCCAATCTTGCAATGGTTCCATTGGTGACTTATATAGGGCACCACTTAAACTGGCGGTATGCGTTTGGCGTTGTTGCAGCAATTGGTGCATTTACCATCCTGTTTTTGCAACTTTGGCTGCCCGCTTTGCCCAGTCAGAAAACAACCAGCCTTAAAGAGGATCTGCAGTTTCTGATGACGAAAAAATCCTGGCTCATCATTGCCATAACGGCTATTGGCTTTGGCGGGTTGTTTGCCTGGTTTAGCTATATAGCACCGTTAATGACAAATGTTGCAGGGTTCAGCAAGAACTCCATGTCTGCTATTATGGTTCTTGCAGGGGGCGGTATGGTGCTGGGCAATCTGACAGGTGGTTATATGGCAGACCATATGCGCCCGGCAAAGGCATCGGCAATATTATTATTGCTGATGGTGATGGCACTGATGATCGTTTTCTTTTTTTCCGGCAACCAGGTGACCGCATTAATACTGACATTTATTTGCGGCGCCTTATCTATGTCCATTGGAACGCCTGTAAACATTATGATGATCCGTTCTGCAAAGAAATCGGAAATGATGGCCGCAGCAGTGATGCAGGCTGCCTTTAATATTGCCAATTCCATAGGCGCTTTCCTGGGCGGCATTCCGTTAAAGCAGGGCTATGATTATAATTATCCTTCATTGGTAGGGGCCGGTCTTTCGTTTATCGGCCTGGGGTTGTGTATTATTTTCATAATGCGGTATCAGCCTGTAAGAGTTACTCCTTCAAAAATAAAAAGGGCGGCTGTTGAGCCGGTTATCATTCCGGAAGGCTGCGAAGCGGGTTGTTGATGATGGGTTTTGCAATTTCGGAACACAATAGCAATTACTGCTGTCAGCGGCTTTGTAGCACCTTTTTTTAGCCTTCGTCAAGCTGGCTGACATTGCTTTTTGGTCAACCCTAAGGGTTGGAAGGGATTTATTATCCGAATGATCGGATTCAATAAACCGGTTATCGCACGCATAAATGAAAATGCTTACTGTTGCCTTACTACGACATTCGTTTTTGTGGTTTTAATGTCTGAAAGAGATTAGCATTTTTCCTGATAACAGAAGCGGGTTATAGTAATGCCGCCAGGTCTGCCAGGGTATTGGCTTCTGTGGCGGGCTTATCCTCGCGCCAGCGCAGGATTCTGGGAAACCGCAACGCCACGCCTGATTTATGCCGCTTGCTTTCCTGAATCCCTTCAAAGGCTATTTCAAAGACCAGCTGCGGTTCTACGCTTCTTACGGGTCCAAATTTTTCAAGGGTATGCGCTTTAATCCAGCGGTCCAGCCTGTAAATTTCTTTATCGGTGAGCCCGGAATAGGCTTTTGTAAAAGGAACCAGCCGGTCATTGTCCCACACCGCAAAGGTATAATCCGTAAATAAATTCGCCCTTCTGCCGGAACCGCCCTGGGCATAGATCAGCACTGCATCAACCGTCATAGGCTCGGTTTTCCATTTCCACCAGTTGCCCCTGCGTCTTCCTGTTTCGTAGGGGCTGTTGATGCGTTTGATCATCAGCCCTTCACAGGAATAATCCCGGGCATTTGTGCGGAAGCGGGCGGCCTCTTCCCAGCTTTTCAGATCCAGTAACCGGGATAACTGCAGCACTGAATTTACAGAAGGCTGGTTCAGCAACTGGGAAAGCAGCATCCGGCGTTCTTCCAGTGGCCGGGAGCGGATGTCTGCACCCTCATGTTCCAGCAGGTCAAAACAGATCATAATGATGGGAACTTCCGTTAAATGTTTGGCAGAAAGCTTTTTACGGCCGATGCGGGTCTGCATCTGTCCAAAAGGCAATAACTGCCCGTTTTTCCAGGGAATGATCTCGCCATCAATAACGGTTCCGTCTGGCAACAGCTCCTTCAGGCGGTCAAACTCAGGGAATTTATCCGTAACCAGCTCTTCGCCCCGGCTCCATACAAACACCTGGTGGTTGCGCACGATCAGCTGCCCGCGGATGCCATCAAATTTTTTTTCCAGGTACCAGTCTCCGATTGCGCCCAGGGTGGCCCCCGGGTTTCCCTCCAGCGGATAGGACAAAAAGAAGGGGTAGGGCAGGAATATTTTCTGGCCTGCGGAAGGAGCCTCAAATAAAGTCTCCGGGGTTTCATGATCCGGGTCCCATTTTCCCATCAGCCGGTGAGCAATTTCCTTTTCATCTTTTTCAAGATGCTGGGCCAGCGCCCTGATCACCAGTTGCCGGCTGACACCCATGCGGAAATTACCGGTGATGAGCTTGTTGAACACAAAATTTTCCTCCACGGTATGCTGCTTCCAGAAAAGGGTAATATAGGCTTCCTGCTCTTCAACGGTAAGGGTGGCCAGTTCTCTCAGGGCACTGATAAGCCCGGCTAAGGTTAATTGTGCCGTATCTTCACCGGGTGCATTGCCGGCAAGGTGCGCTAATGTTTCTGCAAGATCGCCTACAATATAATAGGAGTCTTCGATCAGCCAGAGCGGAAGGCCGGTGAGCCGGGCCATCCAAAGGCGCAGGTTCGTGGTGGTTACAGGCCGCCTGGGACGGTTACCGATCAGCAATGTAATTGCCCAAAGCAGATCCCTGTCCGTTGCCTGCCGGAAATATTTTACCAGGGCGGCTACCTTAACCGAGGTTTTTGTAGAGCTGTCAATTTCCTGGAAGAGTTGAACAAAATCTTTCATGCTGTTGGGTTTGTTGAATCTGCTGCCAGGGTTTCTTCTATACTGTCAAACTGTGTTTTTAATTCCACAGCTCTCAACCCATAGGCTTCGCAGAGCCATTTGCTGTAAACCGCCTGGTATCCGTGGGTTACATAAACGTTTTCGGCTCCGGTTGCTTTTATGGCCGTGTTGAGCTGCTCAAAGTCGCAATGATCGCTCAATGCAAAACCTTTATCCACCGACAATCTTCTGCGGGGGCCACGCAATGCCATCCAGCCGCTGCAAACGGCTATGCGGTAGGGTTGCAGCTTGCGCAGCCAGGGTGAGCCGAGGACGCTTTGCGGGGCAATGATAACCGCGTTTTTTAAACGTTCTTTCGGGGTCTCGGGGGTCAGCCATTCTCCCGGGAAACAGATACCTGATCCTGCAAGTGCTTCATTCATGTTAAACACGGCGCCATGTAACAAGGGCACGCCCAGTTCCGGATCGAGGTTGGCTAAAATATTCTGCGATTTGCCCAATGCATAGCCGATCAAAACGCTGTTCAATCCCTGCCGGGCGTTTGCTGCGCACCAGTGGTTGATCTCTTCATAAATTGTTGCACAGGGCTGGAACTGGTAAACCGGCAGACCAAAAGTGCTTTCTGTTAAGAAGCTATGGCATTGAACAGGCTCATAAGGTGTTGATACAAGATCGTTGTTCAGTTTATAATCGCCTGTAATGACCCATACTTCCCCTTTATATTCCAGCCGCACCTGTGCCGAGCCGATGATGTGGCCGGCAGGATGAAAGCTGATAGTAGCACCGTTGATGACCAGGGGAACATTATAGTCCAGTGTTTGCACCTGAATATCCGGGCCCAGCCGGTAACGGAGGATCTCTTTGGTCAGTGGATGGCAAAGATAGCTGCCCATGCCGGGGCGTGCATGGTCGCTGTGACCGTGGGTGATCACCGCCCGCTGTACAGGCTTCCAGGGATCGATGTACAGATCAGCTGCCGGAAAATAAATACCTTCTTCTTTAAAGAGCACCATAAGGTGTAATTTAAGTAAAGGGAGATGTACAATCAAACCTACATCAAATTTTCCATTCAAAAAGCATATAATGCTGACAAGAAAATCAATGGGTAATGCTCCTTGGTTAAAAATACTGATCTGTTGAAATGTGTGTTCAGCATAGATCAATCCCATACTATAAAATATTTTTTGGATTTAAAACAGAAATATTATATTTACCTTTGGATGGTTAAAAACTAATCGGATGTATGAAAAATAATAAAGGCTGAAATAACTGTTGATGAAAGTTGCCGGCTAAATCAAACCCTGCTGAAAAGAGTATCTGAAACTGATGCGATTTTTGGTATAGCAACTTCCCATATTGCCGATTTTATTGTAATCGAGGTTTATTGCACCGCTCATAAGGGCTCTGTTTTGGTGTAGAGTGATTCGTCATATAAGTTGTTCTTTTATGATATGGGGTATGACAATTAGAAAGGCCAGCGTGGATGGGTTGAAGGAAAAGCTTCTGGACCTAAACTATTACTGGAGAATATAGACAAACGAATACTGTATCTAATTGAGATGAATTATTAAAGTAAAGCTTAAAGCTGGTTAACATAAAAAACGCAATAGATCGTTGCATATGATACTATTATGACCTAAACTGTGAATATAAAAAGCGAAATATGAAGATAATAACCAGAATGCCTGCTACAATTGCTTGTTGTTTTTTTGCTTTATTATCAATTGGCCAGGTAAGCCCGCTGCCTATTTTGAATACGCCCAAATCTCCTAATACGGCAGCAATGGAACGATTTGGCAATTATGAAGTGGACCTTTTCCGGGGCCTGCCACAAATCAGCATCCCCCTGTTTGAAGTAAAAACGAAAGGACTGTCGGTACCCATTAGCCTTGATTATCATGCATCGGGGATAAAAGTGACGGACGTGGCAAGCTGGTCTGGATTGGGTTGGAATTTAAGTGTAGCAGGCGCTGTGACCCGCACTGTACGAGGGCGGCCAGATGAGGAAACTACCGGTCTGTTTAATATTACGAACCCTGATCCTTCAACACTTAACCCTTCAACACCGAATGGATATTATTTACTCAAGAATATTTTTGAAAATACCCGTGATGCGGAACCGGATATTTTTTCCTTTTCAGTTCCCAATGACAATGGAAAATTTGTTTTTATAAATAACCAGCCGGTTTTTATTCCTTACCTGCCTTACAAAATAGCAAAAGCTACGAATCAGCCATGGAATTTTAAATTGACGAACGCTTCAGGGATTAACTATTATTTTGGTGGTACAGCTACAGAAGGTAGCAGCACACAAAGAGGTTCTTCATCATTTGGATCAATAAATTCCTATTTACTCACAAAAATGGAAACCCCGGATCAGAAAGATTCTGTACTTTTTAGTTATTATCCCAGCCAGATGCTTTCTTATCCCGTAGATTGGGAAGATTATACGGATATAACGGATGGTATACAGGCTGGCCAGCAAGGCCAGAGGACTATGTATCCAAACTATATCAGCAACACCCTGACAGTTTCTTCAATGGTTGATCAACGACAGTTGCAACAAATTATCTATCCTTCGGGAAAGATTGAATTTGAATTGGACGCCGCTACACGTAGCGATATTCCAGGCGATAAAGCCAAAGCGTTAAAGCGTTTAGTGATTTACGGAAAATCTAAAAGCACCTATACTGTACAAAAAACGATAAATTTTTATCACAGTTATTTTACCGGTAATAATACATCGCGTCTTAAGCTGGATTCACTGGTAATTGCATCTGAAGACAATGCAGAAAAAGAAGTTTATCGGTTTACCTATGATGAATCTTCTCCCTTTCCTGCAGCGGATTCTAAAAGCAGGGATTTTTGGGGATACTATAATGGTAAGTCCAATACGACCCTTATTCCCGGAACATCGGCGCCCTTTAGTAATGGGTACATAACAACTGGTCCGTATGGCCAGTTTAAAGCCATAAAAATAGGCGGTACTGACGATGCCCGTGACCCTGATTCCGTGAAAGCGCAATTGGGCGTTTTAAAGCGGATCCAGTTTCCAACGGGTGGCTATTCTGTATTTAACTATGAATTAAATAGATACAGTTATGCGACAGATACATTGCTGGGAGGTGGGTTGCGTATTAAATCGATTTTCAGTTTTCCTTCCCAGGGGGCTGTTCCTGTTATTAAAACCTATGTTTATGGACAATATCCGGGTGATCAGTCCGGCGTAGGAATCATAAATTCCCTTTCAGGATTCCGATACCGGAATTTAACGACTAAAGTAGAAGAATTTGCCTTAAACACTGCTGGCGGACTTCCGTTTCCTTATGTAAAGCAATCCTGGGTCGATAGCTACTATAGCTCAAATGCATATAAGGACATTAATGACTATGATGGCACCAATGTATATTACCCATTTGTAACAGAATATACCGGTACCTCCGGGGCTAACCTTTCCAAATCGACCTATGAATACACTTTTGATTATGACCAAATTGTTACCAATACTTATGACCGTATTCCTTATGCAACCACTAATTATTGGAAACGGGGTAAGCTGACGCAGAAAGAAGATTTCAAAAAGCTGGCCAATAACCAATACAGGCTTATTCATAGAATTTACAATACGTATACTAATATTAACAACGGCGTTTTCCCTAATGCCGGTATCTTGGTTGAAGAAAGAGTAAGAAGAGTAGGTCAGTTCTCTGAAGAGGTTCAGGATGGGGCGTTGGGCTACCCGCTTCCATACAATTCCTCTTATTACGACATCTATTCCGGGGCACTGATGTTGTCAAATACCAATGAGTATACCTGGGATTCTACCAAAAATATTATTGCTCAGAACCTTACGGTCTATAATAGTAAGGGATTGATCAGCAGTAAAAAAAGTATAACGTCTGCACAGGATACCCTGATCTCTATGGTGAAATATCCGTTTGAATATAACCTTCCCGGTTCAATGGATAATACATCAAAAGGATTGAAGAATATGAATGACCTGAACATTATTAATCAGCCGGTTGAAGAGATCAATGGTATTAAATCACCCGGAGGAACAATACAGGTGAACTCAGGAAGTATTAAAACATTCTATTCAAATGTGCCTGTTATAAAAGAAGATTACTATTATGAGCGTACTCCTGCAGGTACTAATAATTACACAGCGTCTGTAGTAAATACAAGTGGCCAGTTTGTTATACCTGGTGGGTTCAGGAAGCGGCTAAATTATTCCCTGGTAGATCCTCAGAATAACATTATTGAATATGCAAAGGACGGGTCAAAAACGGCTTTATTGTGGAATGAAAAAGGTGCTATTATTGCTGCGGCAGAAAACGCGGAGTTTGAAGCGATTGCATTCGGCTCTTTTGAAGACTCCACCAAGGGAAACTGGATGTACAATGAAAGCGGAGTGGTTACGGATAATTCACTGACGACCGGAAATAGAGTCTATTCTATTTCACCAACGGGTAACATTAGTAAAAATAATGTTCCTGTCGGCAGTTATATTGTTTCTTATTATGCCAAGGCTGCCTGCCTGGTCAATGGCGGCGCTCCTGCAAAAACAATCCCAATGGGGTCATTAGGATGGAATTATTATGAACATCAGGTTACATTAAACAGTACTTCATCCATTACGGTTACAACCACGGCCACTACATTGGTGGATAATATTCAGCTCCGCCCTGGTAAATCAACAATGAAATCATTAGCCTATAATTCCTTTGCTAATATTTCGGCAGAAATAGATGAAAAAGGACGACCTGCTTTCTATAATTATAACGGGCTGCAACGCCTGATAAATATTAAAAATGAGAAGGGTGCTGTGCTTAAGGGTTTTCAGTATGATATAAAAAATTACCCGGTACTTCCGCAAACGCTTCCCGTATTTTATTATAGTAATTCAGCAAGAGGAACCTTTAGAAAAGCAACCTGTTCTTCAACTGAAAATGGTTCTTATGTAGATTATACAGTTTCCTATGGAAGTTATGTTTCCCTGAATTCGCAATTAGAAGCCGATCAAATGGCGCAGGCTGATTTAAACCAGAACGGTCAAAATTATGCGGATGCTTATGGAAGTTGTATCTTAAAAACATTTGTAGAATGGAAGCCCTCCGGGATTTATTGTCAAAAAAGGGTCGATAGTATTCCTACAAAGAACCCGCAGGGATACGTCGTTTCCGTTGCGTCCGCTCCCGGGTCTAATAACTATACCATCGTTACCGTTTCCCGTACAGTACCGGATCAGGATTCCAGGGCACTGGTTAAGATTGTGGTAAATTATCTGGGGGGTAACCCATCTATAAATACTGAGATCTTATTTGAAGTAGGCGAATCTGTCAAGACCAGGACCGTAGGTGGCTCCGAATGGCTAAACTCCAACAGGAATGGGGCTTCAATTATAAGTATCGATCCGCTTCCGTTTTATACGTACACGAATATGTATGTATACGGAACACGCACTAAATACGTAGGCGGCGAATATGTTGCTACAGAACCCAATTTAAAGGGAAGTGGTACCGGCCCTTATTTTGCACCTATACGGGGAGATGACAATAAATGTCCGTTTGCATTCCCCTATGGACAGTCCACTACTGAATATCCTTCAACAGGGGCTTACGCCAGCAATAAGTATTTTATGGACTATTACAAGCAATGCAGTGGCGGAGATGGGAGCCGGGAGCTATATGTAGTGCCTTCAGGTAAATACACCTCACTGATCAGCCAGCAGGATGCAGACCAGATGGCCATCAATGACATTAATACAAATGGGCAGACTTATGCCAATACGGTAGGTACCTGCCCTGTGTCTACAGCGCCTTTATGGACCACTACGGGCAATAAGCGTTGTGTGAAGGATGCCTCCAATAACAATACGGGTTATCAGGAACAGGAAGAAAAAGACCTAAATAGTAATAGCCCCACGTACAACCAGACAAGGTGGATGAATATAGGAATGAATAGTTCAGCCTGCCCTGTATCGCAGATCAGTATTACGTTTTCGACAAAGAATAATTTACCGGGCGCTATTTACTTTATGATTTTTGTGGACGGGGTAAATTATACAGGCCCCAGAAGTATAGCCGGAGGCATGACTATGCCTGTTGACTGTGTTGTTCCGATCAATAATAATTCTAAAGTTGAGATTAAGCTTAGTTCTGGTGCGATTCCATCCCTTACAACGCTTGCCGGTTTTTGGGGTACGTTCAATGCCGGTACAAGTAATAATGTAATTACGTTTAATGGGATCAATTTTTCGCAATCACAAACGGTCAATCTCAATTTTAGTTATTAATTCTAAACCGTAAAAGTCAAAATTATACCTCTTATGGGCTATAGTAAATTATTTTTAACGGCATGGTTGATGACAGTGGCAGCAGTAATATATGCCCAGAAGCCCACTACGCTGCCGTATGACGCTACGACATCTGTGAATGCTATCCGAACCTGGACAGCAACGGCACCGGTAACCACGCCGACGGCTTTGATGCAGGGAGGGTTACTGCAAAGTAAGGAAGCCACACAATATTTTGACGGCCTGGGGCGCCCCTTGCAAACGGTGATCAAAAAGGGGTCAATGGTAACGACTACTACGCTAAATGTACAGACCGATACGGCCAATGCCAAAGACCTGGTTACGCCGGTGCTGTATGATGAATTTGGCAGGGAAGTGTACAAGTTCTTACCGTATGCTGCTCCATCGGCTGCAAACGGAAGCTTTAAGAGCAGCCCGTTTACTGAGCAGCAAACCTTCTTAAGTAACACTTATGGCAACCAGAATGAAGATTATTTTTACAGCCAGGCCGTATTTGAGGCTTCCCCCCTGAACCGCGTACTGGAACAATATGCGCCGGGAAAAAGCTGGGCGGGAAGCTATGCGGCCACCACAGAGGCCACGCGCCATAGCGTCAAAAGCAAATACTGGATCAATACCGCTAAAGACAGCGTAAGGATCTGGGAGGTAGCAGACGGTCAGCCGGGCACGGGTAGCGGTGCCACGCAGGCCAACCGGACGATAGCCAGCTATAACGGAGAAACAGAGCTCAAAGCTACCCAGAGTATCACTTTTACGGATGGGTTCTATGTTCCTTCGGGCAGCAGCCTGCATGCATATATCACCAGTGCGGGTACGATCACCCCCGCTATTACAAGTAGCTACGCCAGTACCCATATCTATCCTGAAGGAACACTTTATAAGGACGTAACGGTAGATGAACAGGGCCGGCAGGTGATCGAATTTAAAGACCTGCAAAATCGGGTAGTATTAAAAAAGGTCCAGCTCGATGACAATGCCGCTGATAACGGATCCGGGCATAATCATACAGGCTGGTTGTGTACGTACTACATTTATGACAAAACGGGTAACCTGAGATGTGTGGTCCAGCCAGAGGGTGTTAAAGCGCTGGCGGCTAATGGCTGGCAGCTCACGGCAACCCTGTTATCCGAGCAATGTTTCCGTTATGAATACGATGGCCGCGGCCGGATGATCATCAAACAGGTTCCGGGGGCTTCCGAAGTCTTCATGGTCTATGATCTGCGGGACCGTTTGGTGATGACGCAGGACGGGAACCTGCGGCAGGACGGACTATGGAACTATACACAGTATGATGAACTGAACCGGCCGGTAAAAACAGGTTTATTGAGTTCAGCAGTAGCAGGACAACCGGCCCATGCCACTGCCGCGATGGCTTTAACGGGTGATACGAATGCGGAGATCCAGTACCCCACCAATACAATGCTCACAAACGGGAATGCGAGTGTATTAACAGAGACCTTCTATGATGACTATAACTGGATGGCCGGCCGCACGGATCTGGGCGGATTGGACAATAACTATAGTACGGCGCATAATACTTATCTGAAAACGACTACAGAAACAGTGTTCCCTTACACCCAGGCCAATACCATGGATAGCCGTACCACGGGGATGGTAACGGGTGTGCGCACCAATGTGCTGGGTACCGCCAACTATGAATACACGGTTACTTTTTATGATGATCAGCTACGCCCGATCCAGGTAAAGAGCAAAAATCATACGGGCGGTGTGGACCTGGTAACAACACAGTACAGCTGGGCGGGCCAGCCGCTGACCATGGTAAGTACGCAAGGCAAGGCAGGCACCAATGCCACCACGGTTACAATAGTAACGCGCAACAGCTACGATGCATTATACAGGATAGTGAAGACCACGAAACAGGTGCAAAGAGACGCGGGAACCATGAGCACGGAAAAAGCGATCACCATTAATAAATACGATGCGCTGGGCCGGCTGATCAACAAAAGCCTGAATCCTACGAATGCCGATGGCAGCACAGCGCTTGAAAAGCAGGCTTATGAATACAATATACGAGGCTGGCTGCTGGGGATGAACAAAGCCTATGCAAATGGAACAGCTGCTACCGACATCCGTTTTGGATTTGAACTAAGCTATGATAAAGGCCCGTCGCAATCAGCAGCGGGTGTACCGGTTTATTTTAATGGAAATATTGCCAGTATGACCTGGCGGGGAAAGAACGGCAGTGCGGAGATCAGGCGCTACAAGTTCAGTTATGATGCCGTCAACCGGCTGTTAAAATCAGACTTTGGGCAATATACCGGCAGCAGTTTCGTAAAAACAACAGTGGATTATACAAGCCAGATGGGCGATGGCAGTACAGCAGCCAGTGCCTATGATTACAACGGTAATATTAAAGCTATGATCCAGAAGGGAATGTATAACAACGGGATCATCAACATGGATAACCTGGTGTACAGCTACCAGCCGGGCAGTAACAAGCTGGCTAAGGTCTCAGAAACCGGGGTGAACACCAAAACCTATGGTCTGGGCGATTTTAATGATGGTACCAATAGCGGGGATGATTACGATTATGACCTGAACGGCAACCTGGTCAAAGACCAGAACAAGAACATCGGCGGCATCAGCTACAATATACTGAACCTTCCTCAATCGATCACGGTAACAGGGAAAGGAACAATTACCTATCTTTATGATGCGGCGGGCAATAAGCTGCAGAAGAAGGTAACGGAGGGGTCAACAACAGAGACAACGGATTACCTGGGCGGGCTGCTCTTTGAAAACAATGTGCTACAATATGTGGCCATGGAGGAAGGGCGTATACGACCCAATGGCAGTGGATGGACCTATGACTATTTTCTCAGGGACCATTTAGGCAATATACGATCGATGGTGCAAGAGGATGGTACCTTGCTGGAAGAGACGCATTATTACCCGTTTGGCCTGGCAATGAAAGGGATTAGTTACCAGAATACTGGAGTGGCGGCAAATAAGCTCAGGTACAACGGTAAAGAAGAACAGCGGCAGGAATTTAGTGATGGCAGCGGATTGGAGTGGCTGGATTATGGAGCAAGAATGCTGGATAACCAGGTTGGGCGATGGATGGTTATTGACCCGATGGCAGATATTGACCGAAAATGGACGCCATATAATTATACCTTCAACAACCCGCTGCGATTTATTGACCCGGATGGCATGCTTACCGTGGGAGCAGATGGGTTAACGGCTGAACAGTGGGTGGAAGCTTCGAGACCTGGGGCAAGTTCTAATATTGCAATTGACTATCGGCGACAGAATAGAACAGAAGAAAGAAAAGACGATAGAAGTATAAACAATAGTAAAAATTGGCTGCCATTTAATAAAAGTGATTTGGAAACTTATGGCCGATCCACAGGTTGGGTAACGGCTGATATTGAAGCATATAAAAGTATACAAATGGGAGAGCTAATGGAAGCTATATTTTCTGATTTTATGTCTTTTTTTGAAGACAGTAAGATGGCAAATTTTCATAAAAATCTAGACAAATTCGATGAAGGTACCGGAAGAAACACGGTTCCGGATTTTGTTGCCGATGGTTTTTTCTATGAAAAAGTAGGGCATGGATTTGGGTCGATTAAAATATGGACAGAGGAAATCAAATCTCGAGTAAGGCAATCAATTATTTTCGAAGTTAAAGCAGGTAATAAAGGAATTTATTTGTCGTCTAATCAGGGTCAAATAAAAGGGCATATTGATAATCTTTATGTAAAAATGGCTTATTGGAGGCAAAAGGGTTATATTCCATCGGTTACATTAATTACAACGTATGATGTTCCATATTCTCCAGGTATTAACAATTATGCTAATAAAAGAGGGATAGAATACTTTCATTATAAAGCAATGTACAGGATTGTTAATGGTCAGTATGAATTTGGTTTTTGGAACATGAATACGAGTGGCTCAAGGCTGATGTCACATTAAATTTGTTAGTTCATGAAATTTTTTTTATTTTTTTTTATCTTTTTATGTATGCCTCCGTCAAATAATGATCATAAAATAACAACCGCCGATTATAAAATAGTATCTGTCGCCAAGCTGAAACGTATTCTTGAAAAGGAACCGCGAGATTGGTTAAGGTATGATATGTGTTTGCAGCATACGTATGCATTTGTTTATTTCCTTAAAAGTGGTGAAGCTATCTTAATGCCTAATAGCCTTCAAGATGAGTTAGAGGGCGTCCTTTTTAAGGATAAAATGATTTTTCAAAAATATTATAAATCGGGCTATTTCCCCATTAAAAACGAGCATGCGGATATTACCCTGGAGGAATCCTATCAAAACGAATTAAAACATATTGATCAAACGGTTGATAGGATTATAGAAGCGTATACAAAAAATGATCGAGGAGCACCTAAAGAAAAAAACGAAAAAATTGCATTTGTTCTTAGAAAATATGGAAAACAGTTTAAAAAAGGGAGTAAAGATAAACGGTTTGCTTTGATGTTATTAGCAGGCGAATTAACAAGGTATTCCAAATCCGGTAAATGGGCGTTATTAAAAGAATATGGAACTTTTAATCCCTTCTATAGACCCATTATTATTTATCCCAATGGCCGGTATTTATTTGGTATAGAATGTGCACATTATTTTTTCAGTTATTTTATCTCAGATCACGAAGGATATCTAAAATATCCGCCAATTAAAGATCCCCGCAATCTGGTTGAGAAAGATAAAGATCGTATTTTATACAATGTTGAGAATTAGAGATGCCTCGTCATGGCTGTTTTCCGAGTGTCGTCATTTCTGCATCTTTTGATCAGCCATCGGGAAGTATGTCCTAATATTAAGAATTAGATACTTATAAGGTCGTCGGCTCGGAATGGAAAACCAAACAAAAGACTGTAGTAGCAGTTGGTCTGAAGCTGGTTGCGGTAAGGGATCATCCCGAAAATTTTGCAGACAGGGCTCCTGAATTTAAGATACTGAAGACAAAGTTTGGTTTGCAGGCAATAGAGTCTACTACAAACCCTATAGAATTCCTGTTAGGATCAGTACCGGGATTAGTAGAAAGGTTATCTTTGAAATTAGCCGCTGAGACGGGAACATCAGTTTTAGGGCACTATCCCGAATATGTAAAACTTGCAGAAAGCATAGGAGCAAGAAGATTTCAAATACCGACAAGTGTTTGGAATAAGATGTCGGCAGCAGAGCAATGGACTGCAAACACCAAGTTTCTTGATAGAATGATTTTGAGAGGGGATAACATTAGATTGGCTACACCGCTTAATCAAGTTAAACCGGGCAGTTTCTTCCAGAAGGAATTGAATTATTTATTTGACAAAGGCTACAAAGTAAGTTCTGACGGACTTTGGTTAGTTAAATAGAAAGCTATGGATAATAACGAAAAAATATGGATAATAACGAAAAAATATATAGCTTTCTAAAGTCAAACGGCTTTGAGCTAATTGAAAAAGATACATCTGCGTTTTTTGGCGACTACTATGATACATTTTCCAATGGCTTTTTTCAATTAAGGTTTAGTAGTTCTAAATCATTTGAAACGGTTGATATACGGAGTAATCAGCCCAATGAAAGTTGGTATGATTTAGCATTGGTAAAAGCCCTATTGTATGATGAAAAAAATCTTAACAATGTAACTTTCATTGAAGAGCACAGGAGCTTTTTACAGAAAAAACTTACCAATATCGCAGAACTCTTCAGTGATGTAGATTATCCAGCTACAAAAAAGAGATTGGAAGAATTAGGGAATGAAAGAGCAGAACAAATGTTCCCAGGGATGAGGAAATAAACAGAAGCCCGGCAAGTCCGGGCTTTTTTACATCAAAGAAATCTTGCTTGCTTTAATAAAGGAGAGTATAAAATAAATTGTGTAAATAGATTAAGCGACTGCATTTAGAGGCGGCATCTGTTGTCAAAGATAGTTAAGAACTGATGGAGTATGAACCTCCAATTTTGGATGGGCATACTCCATTTTTTTTCGATATTAGTAATGGACATGTAAACAGCCTTTAAGGCGGCCTGATCATCGGGGAACTGTACTTTGGTTTTTGTATATTTTCGGATACCCCGGTTCAGGTTTTCGATGGTATTGGTGGTATAAATGATTTTGCGGATCTCCAGCGGAAAGTCAAAATAGCTGGTAAGGCAGTCCCAGTTGTTGCGCCAGGCCTCAATGGCGTGACGGTACTTATGCCCCCATTTTTCGGATAATTTTTCCAAAGCACTTCCTGCCGCATCCCGGTTTACAGCCCCATAAACGTCCTTTAAATCAGCGCAGAAGGTTTTTCTGTCTTTCCAAACCACATACTTGCAGGAGTTGCGGATCTGGTGTACCACACAGAGCTGGGTTACCGTATCAGGGAATACCCCTTTGATGGCATCTGTAAAACCTTTGAGATTATAGGTGCAGGCGATCAGGTGTTATTTGTAAACGTCATCGCATAAATTTCACCGCCCTGAAAAATCGATTTTTTTGTTGCCAGCAATTTGAAATCCTTAAACCCGGCAAGGGCTGCCAGCTTTTTTGCTTTTTCCGGTGGTACAGGGTACGGTACCCATTTTGAGGACTGGTGCGTATCATATTCAACCAAGACTAAAGCACCACCCAGGCTGAGGTGTTCTTTTAGTTTTGTAATGAGCTCCAGTTGATCTTCAACAAAATGTAATGAATTGGCCATAAGTATTCCTGATAACGGTGGAACAGGCAGGGAATGCTTTTCAAAGTCCAGCTGAAAGAACTGGATGCCCGGCTCTTTGAATACCTGGTGCTTTTTATCAAAAGCATAGATGGTGCTGTAAGGTGGCAGCAGATCCGCCAGTGCATAAGTAAACGTACCGGAACCGCATCCTAAGTCCGCCCAGCGTTGTGGGGTGGTGCAGGAAATCTCTAATGGCTTTATCAGATTTTTTGCCTCCCATATCTCCATTACTTCATGGTTTATTGTTCTCAATAGGGTTATGGAAAAAAGCTGCATTGTTAAGACGGTCGTCTCTTCCTGTAAAGAGGCGGATCAGTGGCTGCAATACTGCTCTTTCTTTTTATCGTTGTTATAAATATAAATAAATCAACAGAGTGGGTCATACTTTTTATAAATGTGGTATGAACTCTTTTAAATATCTTCTTCCTCTATCTCTTCTAAACCAGTATACAACCGGTTGTCTTTTACAAAGTTGCACCAGTGGCAATCTGCCTTTCCGCAGCCTTTGTAAAATTCCCGGTTCTGAATGCGTTGCCAGGTGTCGGTAATCTGCTGTTTTACAATTTCAAGATGCTCAGGAAGAATGATTATTTTCTGCTTAATGAAGTTTTTCTTTTCATCCGGTTCAATAAAATCAAACTCTGTACTGGTAACAGTCCAGTTCTTCTGGTCATAATGATCCACCAGGAGTTTATAGAACACCGCCTGACGCCAGTAGTCGCCACCATTAGGGTCTTTTTCTGATGGAGGTTTTAATTTGGGCTGGGCATATTTGATGCTGCCGGTTTTATAGTCCACCACGTTTACCTCTTTGCCATTGAATTCCAGTTTGTCCAGTTTGCCTTTTAAAGGAACCCCGTTTACCACAACGTTTTTAATATTCAGCTCTACCATCACTACCTTGTTCCAGGCGCCGATATAATTATTATAATACTCCGGAAGTATAATGGCCCCCTGCTCCATACGACGGTCAAATGTTTCCTTTGTAAAATTTTGCCGGTGGCGCCGCATATACCATTTAAAGTCGTCATAAAGCGTTTGCACCGGTGGAAAGTTATTGTTTTCATCCTCCCGCATCTTGCGGAAAAAGCGCTCCAGTGCAAAGTGAATGGCGCTGCCGAATTCCGTATTCTCATTTTTGCCGGATGGAATGCGCAGCAGGTTCTGGTAGTAAAATTTTAAGGGACAGTCCAGGTAGCTGTTCAGCGCGGTTACGTTCATCACAAATTTTTCCAGCAACGGTGCAATAAAGTTTTCTTCATTGCTTTCAATAGAAGGCGCCTGTGCGATAAACTGCAGCTGACGAAAGCGGGTCATACTATCAGGTGCAATTTCCCGCGATTGAATCTTCAGATCATGCTGTTCCAGTATTTCAGCAATAAACAGGGAGGGCTCCAGCTCCTTTCCTGCATTGTTGAATTTTGCATAAGAAATATACAAATGTTTTTCGGCGCGCGTAATGGCCACGTAAAAAACCCTGCGCAGCTCCTGGAGGGAATCTCCTTCCGGCTGTGAGCTGAACACCGTATCCGGTAGCCGGAAAAGGGCCGGGAAGGTTTTCTTTTTCTCCCAGTAGCTGGCATTTGTTCCTGCCAGAAAAACATATTCAAATTCCAGCCCTTTGCTTCCGTGCGCGGTCAGCAGGTTTACCCCCATGTCGTTACCAATTGTACGGATCATTGAGAGCGGAATGTCTTCTTTTTCCATCATATCAATGGTGCTGATCAATCCATCCAGGTTCAGCTGTGGATCACGGCTGTTCTCCTCTTTTACAAAATCAAAAAAGGCCGAAAGATACTGCATCAGTGCTGCTTTTTCTGCGTGCTGCATAATATAAGGCAGCACTCCTGCGGTGCGGATAATATTTTCGACAAGCTGCTGTAAAGTAACATTGGAAACATCCGCAATCAGTTGCTCATAAACAGCGCTGCAATTTTTTAATTCCGGATGAATGCCGGTATCAAACAGATCCCTTGCCGGTGCATGGGCCTTTTCATACAACAACTGCCTCAGGGAAGTGGCTTCACCCTTGTATTGCCGCCTGTTGACCTCTGTATTGAGCTTTGCAATTTCTATAGGAGGAATGGCATAGAAGTCATAATGTAATATTTCAAACAGTAACTGATCACCGCCATAAGGAATATCATGCTCGGCATTCAGGTATCTTAAAACAGACAGGATCTTTTTGATAAAGGGATGCTGCAATAAATTGACCGGGCGTTTGCTGAAAACGGGGATCTGCATCAGCTGCAAATAGCCGGCCAGCGCCTCGCCATATTTGTTTTCTTTATAAATAACCGCGATGCGGCCGGGAGCTACTCCTTTCCGTATCAGCTGATCTACTTCCTGGCAAATACCGGCCATTTCTTCCTTTTCACTGTTATATTCTATTAATTCAGGTGGGTCTGTTAAATGATTGATGGCCTCATTGGCAGCCACCAGCTCTTTGCTTAGCCCCGGAAGCTGTGTGGTCAGCCGTTCCGTATTTCTTGTTATGACCGACTTTGACAGATCCAGTATCGGCTGTATGCTCCGGTAATTACTGGTAAGCACTATGGTCTTCAGATCCTGCTGGTATTGCTGCGCAAAGTCGAGCATGTTCTGCACATTCGCGCCCTGGAAACGGTAAATGCTCTGATCGTCATCACCTACCACAAAAATATTGGGTTGTTCCCAGTAGCTGATCAGCAGTTGTATGATCCTGTTTTGTGTACCGCTGGTGTCCTGGAACTCATCAACCAGTATGTACTGGTAGCGCTCCTGGTAGTCTGCCAGAAGCGGCCTGTTCTCTTCAAAAGCGCGGATCACCCAGTTGATCATGTCGTCAAAATCATAGCGGCGTTTGTCATTCATGAGTTGCTGAAAGGTGTTGAACTCATTGATGGCCGCGCGCACTCTTTCCATTTTTTCCGTTGCTTCCGCAATTTTATCGGTTCTTAGATCGCCCTTTTTAAATTCTTTTGTGGCGCGTTTGGCAATGTATTCATCGCGCAAAGGCAGGTCATTGATATATTCATCAATTTTCCGGTTGATCCATTCCGGAGTCCATCCCTCACGTTTCATAGTAGAGAAAAGCTGCTGCAGGTGCGGTGCTTCAAAATACACATCGCCCCGGTAACGTTTCAGCGGATGGTTTCTGGGAAAACTATCGATAAGCTTTTTGAAAAGCTCGATGCGCTCCAGCTCTGATACGGGATCCAGCGCGTTCTTTTCGAACAGGGAAAGATGATCCTGGATCACATCATTGCAAAACGCATGAAAGGTGTAAATATTCACTTTATAGGCATCGGCCCCGATAAATTGCTGCAACCGCCTGCGCATGGCTACCACACCCGCGTCGGTATAGGTAAGGCAAAGAATGTTTTCGGGCAATGCATCGGTATCGAGCAGAATTTTCCCGATACGTGCTGCAAGGATCTGTGTTTTACCTGTACCGGGACCTGCTATTACCATCACCGGGCCTTCCAGGGTGTCCACCGCTATCTTTTGCTGCTGGTTTAATTGCTGATAGACTTCATTGAACTTCTGCTCCAGTTGCTGCTTCGGAAATGCCATTTGTATTTTTTGTTATGGTTTGTAATTCACAAACGCATCTTTATAAATTTAAAAATCCAAGTTAGGAAAAATTGGATTGTCACCGGGAACGATTCCTTGTCTAATTTGCTACTTTTATGTTTTAAACAGGGTCAATGACGGATGAATATTTTATGCAACTGGCGCTGAAGCAGGCAGAACAGGCTTTTGAGGAAGATGAGATTCCTATAGGAGCAGTAGTCGTGCAGCAACATAAAGTAATAGCGCGGGGATATAATATGACTGAAAAATTAAATGACCCAACCGCACATGCGGAAATGATTGCGCTGACCTCTGCCTTTGGTCATTTAGGAGCAAAATACCTGCCGGATGCCACACTATATGTTACGGTAGAACCTTGTGTAATGTGCGCGGGTGCTTTATACTGGAGCAAGCTAAGCAGGGTGGTATGGGGCGCTTCTGATCCCAAGAACGGGTTTAGCCGCGTGCAGCCCGGCATTTCTCCTTTTCATCCTAAAACAGCTGTTACAACCGGCGTGCTGGAAGCGGAATGCGCGGCTTTAATGAAAGCCTTCTTCATGAATAAAAGATAAAGTTACCTGGCCGGATAGCTTTAATACGGTAAATTATCCCGTATTGTGAACTACTGGCATCTATTTTCTTTCTTTAGTTCTTTTCTAAAAAGCTTTATAAATATAGTATTAATATTTTATATTATAATATTGTTATTAATATTGATGATTTTTTGAATTTATAATATTTAGTTGTAGATTTATTGAGTATAAATATGAATATTATGAATGTGGTATACGATAATATTAAATTATAAATAAAAATATATGAAATATATGGCTTCTTTTAAGGAGATATATCGTTATTATCCCAAAGGGAGAAGCCCTTTTCACAGTAAAGAAGATTACGATCAGATCTATCTGAACCGGAAAAAATCGGTTCAAAGTCTGAAAGGGGCAATCGCTGAAGAATGGAGCACATTTGTAAATGCAGTGCGTGAACGGGTACCTGGTCATGTGGTAACCGATCAGTCGGCCCTGTTCCATGATAAATTCTGTAATTATCTTGATTACTACCCGGTAGAAGGGAAAGGATTGTTTAAAGTACATGTACTGCTGAGTGTGCTGCAGCCTTATCATACCATCCTGGTAACAGATTTTTTTGGATTTGATGGTGTAAAGATGCTGGACTATGATGAATTCTGTATCAATAACGAGACCAGGCATCAGCAATACCTTAATGAGATCAGGGATATACAATCCTTGCTGGAAAAGCTTTTTGATACAAAAACGGTTTACTACAGGGATCTCAGTAAGATCAGGGTACCGGATGTTTCATTAAAAACCAAGAAGGCAAATGTAAACCTGTTTGATCTTGTGTTTACCAATTATTTCACCAATTTCTAAAAACTGCATAATGCGCTGCCCAATATTTAATGTAACAGAAACTTAAGAAAGCCGGTTGAAAATATGGCTGAATTTTTGTGTGCAATTACTATTGTTAAAACTATAATGGGTTAACTTTGTTATAGTTACAAACAATATTTATTCACTCAATAAAAAATAGAGCAATTATGGCATTTACACTACCAGCCCTTCCTTACGCATACGATGCGTTGGAACCGCACATTGACAAAGAAACGATGCAAATCCACCATGACAAGCACCATCAGGCTTACGTGGATAACCTGAATAAAGCCATTGAGGGTACAGATAACGCCGACAAGTCTTTAGAAGACCTGGTAAAAAATGCCGGTGCTATTTCTCCGGCTGTTCGTAATAACGGAGGCGGCCACTGGAACCACTCTTTTTTCTGGGAGATCCTCAGCGCTGAGGGCGGTGCACCATCCGGAAAATTAGCAGATGCGATTAATGAGACCTTTGGTTCACTGGAAGGTCTGAAAGAAAAAATAAACGCAGCGGGTGCCGGACGTTTTGGCAGTGGCTGGGCATGGTTAATTGTAAAAGATGGTAAGCTGGAGATCACTTCCACACCCAACCAGGATAATCCTTTAATGGATGTTGCAGAAGTAAAAGGTACTCCTATTCTGGGAGTGGATGTTTGGGAACATGCTTATTATCTGAAATACCAGAACAGGCGCCCTGAGTATTTAAAAGCCTTCTGGAATGTGGTTAACTGGAAAAAGGTTGAAGAGCATTATAACGCGGCAGTTTAACAGTTGTTTTAAATGAAGTGGGGGTGTCTAAAAAGGCTGTCTATAGTAGAGTGTCGTTCTGAACTTGTTTCAGAATCTATTGACAATCAGACGCCGTTTTAGATGCTGAAATAAATTCAGCATGATAAAAGGGACTTTTTAGATACCCTCTTTTTTATTACAAGAAGATTATAAAAAATCCCGCTACTCAACGAACAGCGGGATTTGCTTTATCCGGGAAAACAAGGTGATCAGGAAAAGAATTTTGTCTTACCGGGCATTGCAATGGGGTATGCACCATCTGCATCGGGCACTACAGGAGGGGTAGCGTCAAAGCTGTATTCCTTAGGCATAATATCAATGCCCGAATTAAGCGCTTTATCCCATTCGATCACCTGCCCGCTATAAGTAGCCATACGGCCTATGATGGCAGTTAAAGTGCTTTTGGCCCCGTATTCTGCATTGGCAAATTTATATTCGCCTTTGGCAACGGCTTCAAACAGTTCATCATGCTCTGTCTGGTAGGGGTTACGTTCATTTTTTTTGTCGAAGCGGTATAATTCTTTGCCGGAACGATCCCTGATAACAGCCTCATCACAAAAGATCGATCCCTTGGTGCCCACCAGCAGTTCATCTACTTTATACATAGTGCCCGGAATGTGCCGGCACTGACTGTTTAAAATTGTGCCATCCGCATAATGAAATTCCACATAGTGATGATCATAAATTTCCCCGTATTCTTTCCCGGTCCTTACCTGGCGGCCGCCCATGCCCTGTGCTTTTACAGGATAGGCATCTTTGAACCAGTTCATTACATCAATATTATGAATATGCTGTTCGTTAATATGATCTCCGCAAAGCCAGTTGAAATAATACCAGTTGCGCATCTGGTATTCCATTTCGGTTTGGTTGGGTCCGCGTTTCTTTACCCAAACCCCGCCACTGTTCCACCAAACCTGGCCGGTAAGAATATCCCCGATCAGGTCTTTCCTCTTAAACAATTCCCTGTAGGAATCCTGGTAACGGCGCTGTAAGCCTACTACTACATTCAGCTTTTTCTGTTTGGCTGTTTCAGCCGCTTCCAGCACTTTTTTGATCCCCGCGGGATCCGTTGCCAGAGGTTTTTCAGTAAAAATATGCTTGTTCTGTTTTACGGCTTCCTGGAAGTGAATGGGGCGGAACCCGGGAGGGGTGGTAAGAATGACCACATCCGCCAGCGGAATTGCTTTTGTATAAGCATCAAAGCCGGTAAATTTATTGGATTCAGGTACCGCTATTTTGCTTTTAAGATTGCCCCTGATGCCGTTGTCTGAAAGATCATCTGCAGTAATGGTTTGGTAGCAGCCGTCCAGCCGGTCCTTAAAAGCGTCAGCCATGGCGACCAGCTTTACGTTTTGTTTGGTGGAAAGGGCCTGGATAACAGCGCCGGTGCCTCTTCCGCCGCACCCGATCAATGCAATTTTGATTTCATCGTTAGCACCGGAAAAAAAATTGATGCCTCCTAGGGAAGGAGCTGCTAATAAACCACCGGCAATTAAAGAGCTGTTTTTTACAAAGTATCTTCTTGTTGTTTTGTTATTCATTGTATCGTTTTTTTAGTTGCAGGAATTATAAGATATAGGTTGAGAAAAATTTTTCGGCTTCCTCTTTTGTAGGTTGCTGTACGGGGCGCACCAGCCGGAACCCTATAAAAGGCGCATCGGCATTCCACCATTTGCTTTTAGGTATCTGGGGGTCGCGGCGGTTCCAGAGGGGATCGGATTCTGTGCGGTTAGCACTGCGTAATTCCATTGCAGCGTCTTTAAAGCTGCCGCCCCGTACAATACGCGGATTTCGCTTGTCCGGCAAACGGACGGGATTTGCCGCCTGTTTTCCCAGTGTTTTATAGAAATCCGGCTGGTATTGATCCAACACCCATTCTGCCACGTTTCCGTAAATATCATAAAGCCCCCAGGGGTTCGGCTTTTTCAGGCCGGTCTTATGATATTTATTATCGCTGTTTTGGGCGTACCAGGCATAATCTGCCAGTTGCTTTTCATCGGTGCCAAAAAAATAAGGGGTTGCGGAGCCGGCTCTTGCAGCATATTCCCATTCTGCTTCTGTTGGCAGCCGGTAAAAAACCCCTGTTTTTGTGTACAGCCATTTACAGTACATGATCGCAGCACGCTGCTGCATGCTGTTTGCTGGAAAGCCACCTTCTTTACCCATGCCCAATGTAAGATCAATATAAGGCGTGGTAGGTCTTGTAACGGCATCTGCATCTACATTCTGGCCCAGGCTTTCATCATTCTGATAAAGCGCGTATTCATCAAAAGTGACTTCTTTTTCACCCATATAGAAAGCATCTATCTGCAAGGTAACCTGTGGCAATTCATCGGCATCGTTTCCCGGATCACCAGCGCCACGCCCTATTGTAAAGGTTCCTGCGGGAATAGGGATCATTGTAAATTTAACATCGGACCCCGGGATCGTCTGTTCATACTTTTTGAAATCCGTGTCTTTTTTCTCCTGAGCGTTCAGAGTGGCAATACTAATGCTCAAAAGCGCAGCAATCATCTGTTTCATTCTGCCGAAGATAAATAAATTTTCATTTTGACAATTAATAGTATTGTAAAATTGACCGGTAAAAATAAACGCTGATTCTTTTTTATAATTGCCAAACTTTGCTATTTTAGTTTGAAATTTTTTGCCATTATGAATCGCAGGAGTTTTGTAAAGAATCATATTTTAGCTGCAGGAGCCCTGGGTATGAGCTCCGGCCTGTGGGCACAGTCTGCCAGGCCGGACGCATCGGGTAAAACCTTTAACCTGGATTATGCGCCGCATGAGGGGATGTTTGCCAATAGCGCCGGTAAAGACTTTATTGACCAGATAAAATTTATGCACGACCAGGGGTTCCGGTCTATTGAAGATAACGGAATGGCTTCCAGAACGCCCGGAATGCAATCTAAAATAGGAGAAACACTGGCCAAACTGGGCATGCGTATGGGCGTATTTGTGGTGCCCAAAGGGGGCAACGGTGCCAATACCCTTGCTGCCAATAAAAAGGAGCATATTGATATCTTCCTCGAAGGCTGCCGCCAGTCTGTTGAAGTGGCCAAACGTTGTAACGCAAAATGGGCAACGGTTGTACCCGGTGATTTTCAGCGGGATCTGCCTATAGCTATACAAACGGCAAACGTGGTGGAGGCGTTGAGAAGAGGTGCCGAAATTTTTGAACCCCACGGTCTTGTAATGGTACTGGAAGCATTGAGCGATACCCCGGATCTCTTTTTAAGAACATCTGCCCAAACCTATGAGATCTGTAAGGCTGTAAACAGCCCTTCCTGCAAGATCCTGTATGATATTTATCATATGCAGAAAAATGAAGGGAACCTTATTGTCCATATGAATCAGACCTGGGAGGAAATAGGGTATATACAGATCGGGGACAACCCCGGAAGAAAAGAGCCTACCACCGGTGAAATTAATTACAGGAACATTTTTAAATGGCTGCATGAAAAGGGATACAAAGGTGTTCTGGGTATGGAGCATGGAATATCACAACCCGGAAAGGCAGGAGAGGAACGACTGATTGCTGCTTACAGGGAGTGCGATGCATTCCTGTAAAGCGCGTTGACAGCCTTTTATGACTTTAACACATTACCAAAATGAGCAGCCTGCTTAAGGCGTGCGCTATTCTTTGTTTTTAGACACTCCCACCTGGTAGAGAACAAATGCCATTGCTGCAAAAGCCAGGGCGCCCAGTATGTAATAGCCGCCTTCGTGTAAAATAGTGGTGAGCCCGTGCTCTGCGTTTACCTTGTTCAATGCTGCTGCCGGCCCGTCAAACCCCGAAAGGATCGCTATGACAACACCTGCCACGGCACCACCCGCCACCAGCCCGGTGGCAAAAAGGTTACCGCGGCCCAATTCTTCTTCTTCAGGATTTGCGGCTTTGCCGGCTTTGTGCTCAACAGCACCTCTTACCAGCCCGCCAATAAAAATGGGCAATGTGGTGGAAAGCGGCAGGTAAGCACCTACTGCAAAACTTAAAGATTTAACACCGCACAGTTCTAATACGATCGAAATAAAAACGCCTACCAGCACAAACTGCCAGTCGAGATTAAAAGACAGGATCCCGCGTGCCAGTGTAGCCATTAAGGTGCCCTGGGGAGCTGGATAAGCTTCAGATCCTATAGCATGCCCGGTGATGCCTTTTGCCACCATTGCCGCTGTAGGTTTGTCCAGGAAGTTGACGGTTAACCCGATTACGATCGAGGCTACAATAACACCTACAAACAAAGCCATTTGCTGGTATTTGGGTGTTGCACCGATTATGTAGCCTGTTTTCAGATCCTGAGAGGTGGCACCCGCATTAGCAGCCGCAATACAGATGAGCCCTCCTACCACCAATGCCATAGGCTCATAGGCTTTTCCGCTCCAGCCTACGGCAATAAAGATCAGGCAGGTGCCCATTAAGGTGGCAATGGTCATACCGCTTACGGGGTTATTGGAGGAACCGATGAGCCCTACAATTCTTGAGGATACCGTAACAAAGAAAGCTCCAAAGATGACCACAAGAATGCCGATCAGCAGTTTCTGAAAAATGGTATTGCCGGGGATCTGCGGCAGTAATGCAATCAGGATCACCAATGCCAGGCTTCCCAGTCCCACCACCTTCATGCTCAGGTCACGCTCCGTTCTTTTTACTGCTGTTGCGGCAGCAGCGGCATTTCCTTTTATTGAGCCCAGGCTTCCTTTGAAAGAGGCGATAATAGTAGGGATTGTTTTCAGCAGGGTAATAAAGCCCCCTGCTGCCACGGCTCCCGCTCCGATCTGGCGGATATAAGCATAATAGATTGATGATGAAAAATCATCAAATGTTTTGGCTACGGGATCCCAGCCCCCTTTGCCGCCCGCAACTCCAATATTAGCCAGGTAGCCTAATTTTACCTGCTGTGCTGCGATCAGTTCAGGAGCAACAACGCTTGAAAGCAATGGGATCAATACCAGCGAGGCCAATACACCACCGGCAACCAGTACCCCTGCTATTTTTGGTCCGATGATATAGCCCACGCCCAGGTATTCAGGCGTGACCTCTCCGCTGATCTTCGCAGATGGGAAAAACTTATTGGTTTGTTTGGTCACAAATGCCGGTGTTTCTGCAATTACGTGCAGTATTTTTTGAAGAATGGCATATACAAAGGCAAAGCCCAGGCCCCAGAACGCTGTTTTTGCAAAATCGCCGCCTTTCTCTCCTGCTTTCAGTACATCTGCGCAGGCGGTCCCTTCAGGGTAGGGCAGGGTCTTGTGCTCATTTACGATCAGGGACCGCCGCAGGGGAATCATCATCAGCGTACCCAGTATGCCTCCAATGATCGCCAGTGTTAAAATAGTGATGTAATTAAAAAAGTGCTCCCCGCTGCCATCGCTTAAAAACAAAAAACCGGGCAATGTGAACACTACACCGGAGGCGATGCTTTCTCCGGCAGACCCGGTGGTCTGTATAATATTGTTTTCCAGAATGGTCGTTTTTAAGAACTTTCTGCCCAGTGTAATGGCAATTACAGCAATGGGGATAGACGCAGAAACGGTAAGGCCTGCTTTTAAAGCAAGGTAAACCGTAGCAGCACCAAAAATAACACCGAATGCGGCCCCGGTTAAAACAGATTTTACGGTAAACTCAGCCATCCGTGCTTCATCCGGTACAAATGGTTTAAACGATGATTTTTCTGACATACTTTGTTTTGATTGAAGGCCGGAAAGATAACGAATGCTTGTTTAGAAAATAAAAAAACACGTAACAAATTCATTACATGTTTCTGAAAGGAGAATGAATGGTGCATTGTCATACATAAAGCGCAGGCCCTGTCCTTAAATACTGCCTGTTTTCTCCTTTATGACCTGTGCGATGCGTTTGCTTAAAATAAAAATGATAATACCCGCAATTAACGCGGCTACCACCAGGATCAGAAAATAGTTGCTTTTATTTTCAAAGCTATCCCAGAAAGTAGCCATCAGTCCGGCTACTTTCCCACTCATGGAAGTAATAATAAACCACCCTCCCATCATTAAGGAGGTCAGCCGGGCTGGTGCCAGCTTGGAAACCATCGACAATCCTACGGGGCTTACAAACAGTTCCCCGATCGTAAAAATGGCGTAGGTGCCTACCACCCACCAGGCAGAGGTTTTATCATGGTAAATATTGGTGCTCAGGGCGGCAAACACCATCAACAGAGATGATATCCCCGCGATCCATGTTCCAAGGCCGGCTTTTACAGGCGTATTGGGCGCCCGGCCTCTGCGCGCCAGCCAGCCCAGCATTCCTATGACCAGCGGGGTAAACAGTACAATGAAGAAAGGATTGATGGATTGAAAGATCTCTGTTGACAGCAGGTTCAGTTTGCCGGATGGGGGCCATTGATCCTTTGGCAGGTTATTGAAATACAGATCGGGCCCGGTTGTGGTTAATGCATTTCCTTTAGCATCGGACATAGTGCGCAACAAGCTGTCTGTTTGAGGTACCTCGTGCGGAGTAGTAGTCACCGTTTCCAGCATACCAAAGGGCTTTGTTATTTTCTCCATCGACTGGGGCATCTCCCGGGAAGTGTATTGGTCGGCCCAGATCGTAAGCCCTGTACTGTTCTGGTTGTAAATAACCCAGAAAACAAATGCCCCTATAAAAAAGGTGAACAGGGCGCCTAACCCTTTTTTGTCTTCTTTATTTGCCTTTACATACAAGGTAACAAAGAATATAATGATGGGCACGCAGGCAAACATAAAGGCGTCATTGGATTGGGATCCGAAAAGGGTATGTCCCAGCAGATTTTTTATAAACCAGCCCAGGACTGCGGTCATAATTGCCGGCAGGAACACCTGTAAAAAGATACTGCGCATCGGAATGTCACCCTCCTCCATTGGCTTTTTGACGTCACCGGATTTTACGTGCTTCAGCCCGGCAACAAACCAGATAACGGAGATCACCATACCTACACCTGCAGCGGCAAAGGCATAGCCCCAGCCATAATGGTTGCGCATAAGCGCAGCCACAAAATTGCAGATAAAGGCGCCGATGTTTACGCCCATGTAGAAAATATTATAGGCCACATCCTTTTTGGGTTTGAGGTCTTCCCGGTTATAAATGTTGCCCAGCAGTGTGCTGATGTTAGGCTTAAAAAAACCATTGCCGATCATCAACAAAGGCAGCGATACATATAATGCTTTATCTCCGGGGATCGCCAGGCAGAAATAGCCGGCTGCTAACAGCAAGCCCCCCAGGATAATGGCTTTCCGGTAACCCAGGTACCGGTCGGCGATCAGCCCGCCTATAAAGGGGGTTAAATAAACCATGGCAATATAAGTGCCTACCAGGTCAGCCGCTTTTTGAGGAGTAAAACCCACACCACCGCTGGTGGTACTGTCTTTCAGGTATAAAAGAAAAATACCCACCATAAGATAGAAGCCAAAACGCTCCCACATTTCTGTAAAAAACAATACATACAGGGCACGCGGATGCCGGGATTTTTTGTCAATATTTTTCATACAGGAGTGTTGAAATAAAAAAATATCGGCCAAAGTAATGAAAAATCAGGAATCGTCTTTTTTTTTCATTTTATGGCTATCTTTCGCGCCTGAAAATGTTGATTTAAAACAAAAGGAATGAAAATACTTGTTTTGGGAAGCGGTGGAAGGGAGCATGCCCTTGTATGGAATATGAGCATGCGTGGTCAGCACGAACTGTTTATTGCGCCGGGCAATCCCGGAACTGCAGCTTTGGGAACCAATGTGAACCTGGGGGTGAACGATTTTGAAGGCATCGGGGCATTTTGTAAGGAAAAGGGGATTGAAATGGTTGTGGCAGGTCCTGAGGAGCCCCTGGTAAAAGGGATCTGGGATTTTTTTAAGGCCGACAGTGTTTTAAAAGACCTGTTATTCATAGGCCCTTCGCAGCGGGGGGCACAGCTGGAAGGCAGCAAAGCCTTTGCCAAAGCTTTTATGGAACGCCATCATATTCCTACTGCGGCTTATAAGGAATTTACAGCAGCTAATTTTGAGGAAGGAAAAGAATATATCGGGGCGCATACGCTTCCGGTTGTTCTGAAGGCCGACGGGCTGGCTGCCGGAAAAGGCGTGGTGATCTGCCAGACCAATGAAGAGGCGGTGGCCGAGTTTGAAGCCATGATACAGGAATCCAAATTTGGTGAAGCCAGCCGGAAAGTGGTGGTAGAGGAATTCCTGTCGGGTATTGAAATGAGCGTGTTCCTGGTTACTGATGGAAAAGAATATGTATTGCTGCCGCAGGCAAAAGATTATAAACGTATAGGTGAAAAGGACAGCGGGCTGAATACGGGAGGAATGGGCGCCGTAAGCCCTGTGCTTTTTGCTGATGCAGCTTTTATGCAAAAAGTTACCGACCGGATTATCCGGCCCACGGTAAACGGGCTCCATAAGGAAGGTATTGCCTATACCGGTTTTGTTTTTATAGGGCTTATAAAAGTGGGCGATGATCCTTTTGTAATTGAATATAATTGCCGCATGGGCGATCCGGAAACCGAAGTGGTAATGCCCCGGCTGAAAACAGACCTGGCAACCATCTGTAAGGCTGCTGCTGAAAATAAGCTTTCGGAGATCACTGTTGAAGAAGACCCCAGGACAGCGGTAACCATAATGGCCGTGAGCGGCGGTTACCCCGGCGACTATGAAAAAGGATATAAGATTACCGGGCTTGATCAGCGAATGGGAGACTCCATCCTGTTTCATGCGGGCACTAAAGAGCAGGAAGGGCAGGTAATAACCAACGGAGGCCGCGTACTTTGCGTTACTTCTTTTGGCGATACCGTTAAGGCGGCCGTTGATCAGTCAAAAGCGCTCCTTAAAAACATTCATTTTGATGATATGTATTACAGGAGGGATATCGGATATGAGTTTTTTAATGAAGTGCGTCCAACATAGAATTAGATGAATCTGATTCTGTAAGGCAGTATGGGAGGGTATTTCCGGAGATTTCTTGCAACTTCATTAAAAAGAATAGCCATGAAATTTGAAAATCAGATTTTTAAATTTCATGGTTAGTAAAACTGCGTTTTTCGAAAAAAATAGTGCTGATAGAGAAGATTATACTTTGACCCGGTGTTTCAATCAAAAGCCGGTTGCCCTTTTATATACTCCAGAATATCGCCCGGCTGACAATCCAGTGCCCTGCAAATGGCCTCCAGTGTTTCAATGCGTATGGCTTTTGCTTTCCCGTTTTTTAAGATGGAAAGGTTGGAAAGTGTAATCCCCACTTTTTCGCTCAGCTCGTTTAACGACATTTTACGCCGGGCCATCATTACATCCAGATTAATAATGATCGGCATATTTTATATAGTTAAGTCGTTTTCAGATTGTAGCGCTACTCCCCGTTTGAATATTAAAGAGATGACAAATAAAATCCCGGCCAGGAATAGAAATTCAGAGCTTTGCCAGCTTAAAGAGGTGGCGGGTATGTTTTTTTTCATCAGGGCCTGGTTATATACGTTGCCGATAACCGCGATAATGCCAATACCGAATGCGGTCTGCACTACTTTTGAGATGAGATTGGATACAGGATGGCTAAAAGGGTGATCCATATTAACCCTGGAAAAAAACTGTATAACCAGGTAGAATATATGCGCCTTTAACAGGGCAATAGCCAATAATAACGAACAGAGGGCAATATAATAAAACGGGCTATAGTGATAGAGCTTTGGTAAATAAAGGTCTTTTGCAAATTGCTCAGCAATCCGCGTGTTGCCAAAATAAGTAAACAGCAGGGAAACGAGCAGGGTGCCGGCCTGAATGCACAATCCGATAAACAGGATCCAGCAAACCACCTGCATGATATCTAAAAGCATTTTTGTATTTGTTTTCATTCTAAAATGATTTAGGAAACAGGGAAAAGATTATATCGTCATATCGTTTTCTTCTTTTAGCTCTAATCCTTTTTTAAAAGTATAACCAACAGTTAACAGTACCAGGCCTAACAGGAAAGGCCAGCAGGGGAGCTCTGCTTTATAAATCTCACCTTCATGCTGAAGCCCCGGAGCGTTTTTTATGTAAAAGAAAAGATAATTCAGCTGGTAAGTAATAATACCGATCAGTATGGCCAACCACCCCAGTGATGTGACACGTTTAATGTTAGTCATCTCAAAAATTTTATTTTGACCAATCGATGCTATTAATTGATATAATTTGACAAAAAACGCAATACCTATACTTATGTACGCAACAACCAAAAGATAGAAGCAACCATTAATGATCCAGGGAATATCCTGTGACCCGGATGCAGTAACTCTGGCTGGGTTTTGTCCACAGGTGCTGCAAAAGGGGTTATCCCATCCTTCCCGGAAACCCTTAATGCCACCTTCAAAAAACAGGATATAAAGCAGGGTGAAGGCAAAGAAAAGTGATATTTTTTGAATATCAAAATAAATTTATTGTAAAACAATAAATATTGATTGAAAGGTGATAAATATATATGTTTGCAAAAGATAAGTTTGATGCTATATTATTGAATCCCAATGATTTTCTTCAGTTGCTCTACGTCTGTGTTTTGCAGATAGCGTATCAGGTTCTTATGTATCCAGTGAAAATGGTAACCGCCCTGCTGCATTTCGTTTATAGCAGCTTCTTTTGTCCAGTTCTGGAAAAGGATCCTGTATAGGGCAATAACGATACCGGTTCGGTCACTTCCATGCGCGCAATGAACGAGGAGGGGCTTGGGCGCCTCTTTTATGATCTTCATGGCATCAATGATCATCTGATCGGAGATGTATTTGCTTTTCATAGGTACGTGGTAAAGATGCAGCGAAAGCCCTTTGGCTATTGGCAGGTCCTTATGCTGCAGCCGGAGATCCAGTACAGATTGTATGCCTGCCTGCTGTGCATAATGAAAGCCTTTAAGAGAAGGTTTTTCACTCCTGTAAATACTATCATTCAGCTTATAAAAATTGTGAAAAGGTGTGTGCTGCTGCTTTATGGCCCATTCAGCGGGCCTTGGCCTACGTAGGGGTTTTGTGCCGCACCCTGTGATCAGTGCAAATAACAGGAGCAGCAAGATGGTATTTTTAGAATGGATCATTGCTGTTTTTTCGGATGAAAAAATTGTTCCGGTACTATTCATCAATCACACCCAGCTTTTTCATCAGGTAAGAAGCGCTCAATTTGGTGCAAACACCCTCTTTTAATTTATAATCGAAAATGAGCTCATCATTAACAATCTCTGATTCAAATGCCTTGTTGGCAATATATCCGGGATATTCCCGGATGAGATCTGCTACCACTACGTCATGCGTTGCAATAATGCCAAAGGCATTAAAACGGGCCAGCTTCCGGATCAGCCCGATGGTGCCATTGCGTTTATCATTACTATTGGTACCGCGCAGGATCTCATCAAGGATCACAAAAGTATTATTATCCTGTTGCAGGTGCTGCACAATAGTTTGCAACCGTTTTAATTCTGCATAAAAGAAGGATTCACTTTCCTGTAAGGAATCTGTTATCCGCATGCTTACAAAAACAGCAAACGGGTAAAAAATAAAGCTTGCTGCGGTTACAGCAGATCCGCTTCTGGCAAGTACCAGGTTCATACCCACCGTTCGCAGAAAAGTGCTTTTGCCGCTCATGTTGGAGCCTGTAAGGATGATGAACTGCTGCTGGTGAAAGCTGACGTCATTACAGATCCTTTTTTCTTTCCGGATCAACGGATGCCCCAGGCCCGTGGCCTGAAGATCCGGTACAGCGCTTATTTGGGGAAAACAGTTCTCGGGGTTGTTAAAATAAAAATTGCCCAGGCTGCCAAGCGCTTCAAATTTTCCGATCACCTCCAGCCAGCCGGGGATCGCTGCTGCATATTGCCTTTTCCACAGGGAAAGGCAATATAAAACATGCACATGAAAAAGAAAAAGCCCGTTCAGCAGAATACTGACCACCAGGTTCACAACAGATTCCAGGTATTCAAAAAGACTGGCAAGCCGGCGTAACTGACCCGACGCGGGCTGCGGGCTGTTCTTTAACTGCTGCTGCAGGCTTTGCAACAGGGGCGACTGGAACGATTGGTCTTCTATTAGTTGCAGTTGCTCTTTATAGGCAACTAATATTTTGTTTACGGATGTAGATACGCTTAGCTGGGCTGCTATTTTTTTCCCGAAGGCAAAAGCTATAATAAGGTTAATGACGAAGGAAGAATAAATGATGCGAAAAACTTCGTTACTGTCTGTAACAAAAATATAATACAGACTGCTTCCGATTGTGATCAGAGGAAAGAGCATCAGGAACAAATACAGGGGTTTACTGAAGGATGTTTTTTTAGTATGGATCCATTCCATCAATTGGTTCAGGTCTTTTTCCCCGGCTTCCTGTAAGCTGCCTTTTGCGTATAACTGCTGGCGGAAATCATTCAGTGCGGCAAGCTCCCCAATGGCCTGCTGCCGCTCTGCAATGGTAGCAGTGTCCGGGTTGAGCAGCAGCCCGGCCAGTTCTTTGCGGCCAAACAGTGTACTGCAGCGATTTAAATGTGCATATAAACTGCCTTCTCCGAAAAGATCAAGATCGTAGGAATAGGGATGGTGCGGATCTTCATATTCTTTTCCGTCCGGATATACAGATCGGTTTGTGTCCAGGAAAAGGAGCTCGTCAGTGTTGTATTTTGCAAGGGCCTTATAATACCTTAGTGTTTGCTGTAACCGTTCATACCATTTTACGACCATTATGAATGCGATAAATGCAGCAATAGCTCCGGCAATAGTACCGCCTGCACCGGTTTGGGTAGAGCGATAAAGCAGATAAATGAAAAGCACAAAAAGCAGCAGCCTGAAGAAGCTGAGCCAGCTCAGTTTTTGCTGTAATTGGTTTGCTTCCCGGGAAAACCGTTCTGTTCTTTCTTTATAAACTGTATCCATAGAGCAGTAAAAATAAAGAAGATGTGTCAATAGATACACAGGAGCATCTGAACCGGAATTATTTATCTTTATTCAACTATTTCGCTCACTTTAAATTTGAGATCAGGGAACAGGGAGGGGCTGATTTCATCATCGGCTGTAAAAGGTTTCAGCCCGGAGTATTTACCATCTTTCCACCCTTTCCTGAAATTTCCACCGGAAATAATTGGCATAGGAGTAGCGCTCAGCTAAGTTAAGCTGATCTAAGGAAGTGATTGTTCCGTAAGGGACAAAGGGTTCTTCTGCTTTATTTTCCGGATCCATCAAAATGCATTCATGGTTCCTGTAAAGATAATCATTCCGGGGGTAGGTACTGTCAGTTCACCGGGCACTTTTCATGATAATTGACCAATTCAATAGGTGCGGCTTCGATCTCAAAACCCGAATATTTTTCAATAATCTCGTCCAGTACTTCCCGGATAGCGGCTTCCCCCGAAAGACGCACCAATTTGCTCCTGTATTCTTTAATATTGGGCAATCCTTTCAGGTAGTTGGCATAGTGACGGCGCATTTCATTGATGCCTACAATGGGGCCTTTCCATTCCACGCTTTTCTGCAAATGCTTCCGCACCACATTTACGCGTTCTTCAACAGTGGGAGGGGCCAATAGTTCCCCGGTGCGGACAAAATGTTTGATCTCCCTGAAGATCCAGGGATACCCAATTGCCGCACGGCCGATCATAATGCCATCCACCCCATAACGGTTTTTGTATTCCAGTGCTTTTTGCGGACTGTCAATATCTCCGTTACCAAAAATGGGGATCTTTATACGTGGGTTATTCTTTACTTTCCCGATCAGTGTCCAGTCGGCAGTTCCTTTATACATCTGGCAGCGGGTGCGGCCGTGAATGGCCAGTGCCTGAATGCCTACATCCTGCAGACGCTCTGCTACCTCTTCTATGTTCAGCATGCTATCGTCCCACCCCAGCCTTGTTTTAACGGTTACGGGCAGGGAAGTAGACTTTACAACAGCTCCAGTCAGGCGCACCATCAGGTCTACATCTTTTAATACCCCTGCACCGGCGCCTTTTAATGCCACTTTTTTTACCGGACATCCAAAGTTGATATCCAGAAGATCGGGCTGTGTTACTTCTACAATCTTAGCCGCCATCGCCAGGCTGTCTTCATCACCCCCGAAGATCTGTATGCCAACAGGGCGCTCATAGTCAAAAATGTCCAGTTTCCGGCGGCTTTTGATCGCATCGCGGATCAACCCTTCACTGCTGATGAACTCTGTGTACATCAGGTCTGCGCCATTGTCTTTGCATACGGCACGGAAAGGAGGATCGCTGACGTCCTCCATAGGAGCCAGCAAAAGCGGGAAATCCGGTAATGATATATTGCCTATGTTTACCATTTAAAAGATTTGAGTATTGAGATCGGAGACTTCAGAAAATAGTGTATTGCCGGAAAATAACTGCTAAAAGTCTGAATACTCTTATCTCAATGCTGAATCCTACTATTAATTCAGCTATTTTTGAGTTTGCAAAGTTACAATTTATTTTTTTGATGATGACAGAAGACCCTTACAAGAAACCTGTTTCCTATACTGCCGGTTTTTTTATGCTGATCGCTTTCGGAATTGCGGGGATGATTTTTGGAACCCTCCTGGGAGGCATTCTCTGGACGGTAATGACCGGGAAAAGTATGGCAGACATCACTACAGCAATGGGAAACCCAGCCTACCTGAAAGAAATGCAGGTATTGCAAACATTTACCACCGTTTTCGGATTCCTGGTACCTGCAATTGCTACGGCCGCTTTTTTAAGCCGCAAACCCCTGAAGCTGATCGGTTTTGAGCAAAAACCGGGTGCCCGGCAGCTTGTGCTTACCGTGGGTATTATTTTAACCGGCCTGGGTGTTAGCAGCGCGCTGGGCTATCTTACCTACCAGTTGCCGTTGCCCCAGCAGGTAAAAATCTTTTTTGACCGCTGGGAAAATATGTATGCCTCACAGGTTACCGGATTGATCAGTTTAAAAAACCCATCGGAACTGGTGGTCTCGGTTCTTATACTGGCGCTGGTTCCGGCTATCTGCGAGGAAACCTTTTTCCGCGGAGGCCTGCAGAACTTTATGTACCGGAGTAACAGAAACCTCTGGCTTTCTGTAATTGTGGTCAGCCTTATCTTTAGCGCGGTACATATGTCCGGCTATGGGTTTTTATCAAGATTTGCGCTGGGAATCATTTTAGGGCTCATCTATCAGTTAACCGGCAGCATCTGGCTGAATATTCTGGCCCATTTTATCAATAATGCTTTAGCCGTAATTATGATGTACACAGAGGTACAGGCAGGAAAATCGGTTGCTGATGCCATGAATGATAAAAGTGGCAGTTATTGGGGTCTGGCAGCAATACCTGTAGTGGTTTTGCTGTTTCTTTTATTATTCAGAAAAACAAAACAAACGGAGCTGGCTGATGGCGTTTAACTGGAAAACATTCTGGACAAGAGCATTGACCGCACTTATTTTTGTTGCGGTGATGATGGGGGGGCTGTTATATAATGAGTGGAGTTTTTTTTTATTGATCGCTGTTATTCATTTTGGCTGCTGGTGGGAGTATCTGAAGCTGGTTGAAAAGATCTGCGGCCAGCCGTTTCATCCTTATTTAAAGTTGGGATTCTGTTTGGCTGGTTTTCACATCCTGCTGCTGTTTTGTAACGGGCTCCGGCTATGGGGCTATGCGCTTCAGCAAAATTTTTCCCTGCCATTCCTTATAGCCGGCCTGGTGTTGCTCATCACGGGCATCTTTAACCAGCAGCGCATCAGTATAAAGGCAACGGGTATTGCGGCGTTTGGCTTTTTATATATTTCCCTGAGCTGGGGTTTATTGCTGCAACTGCGCTGCTCAACAGATATCCATATTATGACGAACCCCGGCCGGGTAGCTGATTCAGGATTCTATATTCCGGTATTATTGATCATTGCTATCTGGATCAATGATACCTGTGCGTACCTGGTGGGCTCAATGATCGGCAGGACACCATTCTCAAAAATATCACCCAAGAAAACACTGGAAGGAACAATTGGAGGAATGCTGCTTTGTATAGCGGCTGTTACGCTGGCTCTGCAGTACTGGTTCCAGTGGCGGGCATTGCTGGGTATTTCCCTTGTAGCGGCTATTGCCGGCACTGCGGGCGACCTGCTGGAATCAAAGATGAAACGCCTGGCAGGGGTAAAGGACAGCGGTCATATTATGCCGGGCCATGGCGGTTTTATGGACCGGTTTGATTCACTGCTGATAGCCATTCCTTTTGTATGGGTGTTTTTGTTATTATGGAAGTGAACCGGGTTTTAGCCGGCCTTTCGGGTACCCTCCGGATTACATCCTGTTAATTATTCAATAACAGCCACTATGGATGCTTTACTGAAATTTATCCGCTCATTGACCTCTTTTTCTGATGAAAGCTGGACCTTATTACAGCCGGCGCTTACTAAAAAAAACTTTAAAAAGAATGAATACCTTTTGAAAGAGGGCCAGGTATGCCGCTCATTATATTTTATTGAAAAGGGATATTGTAAAAGTTACTATACAATTAACGGGGTGGTAAAAAATACAGGCTTCTTTTTTGAAGGCGATATAGCTACCAATATCAGCAGTTTTGGAAGTGACAGGCCATCTGAGTATTTTATGACTGCCTGCGAGCCATTATCAGTAACGCAATTTGATAAGCAGCTATTAATGGAGGCGGGGAAGCGATCGCCGGAGATAGAAACAGTGGGGCGTCATTGCATCCGGCTGTTTGCTGCCCGTCAGGAAACTTTTGCTACGCTGTTTAAGCTTTATATGGCTGCGGAACGGTTGCGATATCTGGAAGAAAATTATCCTTTTATGCTGCAACGTATCCCGTTGCTGCAACTGGCTCCTTTTTTAGGAGTGGCACGGGAAACGTTGAGCAGAATCCGGAACCGAAGAAGCCAATAGGTTTCAAAAAGAGGATGGAATTTTTTTGTGACGATTGTCACACAATGGATCTGCTGCCTGCTGTTAGTTTTGCACCTGTTAAAACAGTAGATCATGAATAAAAAAACGGAGCTGGTTAAACAATTTGTCGAGTGCCTTAATAAGGAAGATTTTGAAGGGGCACAGAATTGCCTGTATGAGGATTTTGTGTTTGAAGGGGTGCTGGGAAGAAGAGCAGGGGCCCTGGTTTATATAAACGAGATGAAGCAGATGAAATTAAAATACAGGGTACTTCAGGTTTTTGAAGCGGCTGATGACGTGTGCCTGTGGTATATGATTGACATGGGCGGCAGGCAGATCCTGGCATCAGGATGGTACCACATCTGCAATGAACAGATCCATTCGTTAAAGGTGCTGTTTGATCCGCGGCCTTTATTGGGCTAAAAGGCATAATTTACCTGTGTGCAGATTTGTTGAATGTAGAAACCTCAGATAGGGTATCTTTTCCTTAGGCTCCGCAGCGACCCGGATTCGACCGGGGTTATTGCTGTTCTATAATACGTTTTTCATCAATTACAGTGTGAAAGATAGGAGTAACGGAACGGTTGATAAAATTTAAAAAGGCGCTTGCTTTTTTACTGCCTGGGTCATTAAATAGTTGCGGGCTCTGGTAGGCAACTGTTTTCAGGTTGCCTTTTCCATCGGTATATTGAATGATGGCTATTTTGCCATCAGCAACAGCCTTGTCTTCAGGCAGTAGTTGCGGTTCCCATGTATTAATTGCATAAGCATGGATGCTATCTGTTACATTTTTCCAGGGTATCAGCGGTTTTATATCATGTACCGTGTGCGGATATTGATCTTTTTTGGTTTGCAAGGTTGCCTTATATCTGTAATTTTTGGCCGAGGTATCTCCCGGCTCCATCTTTATTATAATTACTTCACCACCAAGCCAGGGATACCCCGTATAGTGGACCCGAAGCGTTTCTGTTGGTGAACCTGGTTCCAGGGATGCCAACCCCAGCATTTTATAAATAGTATCTTCTTTTACAGGAGTAGTATCTGGTCTCGGGATTATGGCCTCCTTTTCAACTGTTCCGGGGATGGTACTTTTTGAGGACCTGGATGTGCAACTGAGGAAAATAAGCAACAAAAAACTGCCTGTTGATTTAATAATGGTAGGTAATATATTCATGGAGTGCGTGTTTTAAAATATTAAAGGCCCCACTTATTAAAGAATGATTTGTGCAAATGTTATTTTTTGATAATCTCTTTCCTCCTACGCTATAATAATCCACATTATAAATTCCCATAGAATAATGAGGTGCACGCCTTGCTATACCGCTATAACCATCTGCTCCCATATAATCAGGAATGTCTTTTCTATATTGTGCATCAAATAGTTGTTGATCTGTAACTCCCAATTTTCTATATTTTCTTCCTCTGGATGGGTATGAATAGTGCTAATAACGACTGTGTTATTTCTACCTTTAAAGCTGTAACCCGGCAAGTAATTAACCACTGTTTCAATAGCAGTAGACTGTGCCGTATCATCAACCTCAAAATATACTTTGCAAAGATTGCTATCAAACACTATATATCCGATATGTTCAACCTCAGAAGAATTAACATAATTAACAAGTTTGGTAAATTGTAAACCAGACATATCGAATACCAGGGGAACACTATTCAATTTAAGTAGCGACTGAAAAGCTAAAGGTTTAAAATCTACCCTCGGGCTAATTGCACTAAATAAATCTGAAGATTTATTTCTATGGATAGATCTAAGAATTTGGGTCCACTTGGTAGATGATATAATAGCGTATTTGTCTTCCCGTATATCTCCCTCAACTGTTACTAATTGGGCTTTTTCATTTATATAATTCATACAAGGTGTTTTTTTCGGATTGAAATTACATTTATTTCTGCAGAATAATTGCTATATCCAGGCCCGGTTCTTTAATTCCAGGTATTTGTTGATGGTATTTACGGTCAGCTGCTGGGGGGTAGTTAAAATGCTTAATATACCATTTTGCTGCAGTTCCTTTACCATCTGGCGTTTTTCAAAAGCAAATTTTTCGGCAATGGTCTTTATATAGACTTCTTCCAGATTACCGGCCCTGGATTCGGTTAATTCCTTTATGGCTGTGTTTTCAAACAGCACTACCAGTAACAAATGATAATGGGCTGTTCGCTTCAATGCCGGCAATTCGCGCTGCAGGCCTTCCAGCGATTCAAAGTTGGTGAACAGCACCAGCAGGCTTCTGCTGGTAATGCTGTTACGGACAATGGCATAGAGCTTTTCATAATCCGCTTCCAGGAAGCGTGTTTGTTGTTTATACAGGGTTTCCAGTAACAGGTTCATTTGTCCGGGGCGTTTATCAGCCGGAATAAAACTGTCCTGCTGCTCCGCAAAGGTGATCAGCCCGGCTTTATCCTGTTTTACAATAGAAATATTGGAAAGCACCAGGGAAGCATTAATGGCATAGTCAAGCAGGGTCATTCCTTCAAAGGGCATTTTCATTACACGCCCTTTGTTGATGACACAATAGATCTGCTGGCTTTTTTCGTCGGTATAATTATTTACCATCACATTCCCCTTACGGCTGGTTGCCTTCCAGTTGATGGTACGGTAATCATCGCCACGGACGTATTCCTTGATGTTGTCAAATTCCATACTATGCCCCAGTTTGGGCGTTTTCTTGATCCCCGCTTCCTGTAGCCGGTTGCTGATGGCCAGTAGCTGAAAACGGCGCATCTGCATAAAAGAAGGGTAGACCTTTGTGGTTTTCCTTGCGCTGATCCTGAACTTTCTTGTTACCAGCCGTAAAGGCGCGGTAACAAAAATATTAATGTCTTCAAACAAATATTCTCCCCGGGTAAGCGGTTTTAGGTAATAGTCAATTTCAGCGCTCTGGCTGCCCTGTAAGTCTGCTTTCCTCGCCCAGTGCCGCTCCTGGAACTGAACGGGCAGCTCATCAATAACTGAAAGAGTTACAGGATAGGAATAGTTGTTGAACAGATGCAGGCTGATCCTGTTCTCGTCTCCGATGCTCATGCGGTCCGGCACAGTGCGGGTAGCAATAATGCCTTTCTTTTTTGAATAAACCAGTACTGCATCTGCAAGTACCGCTATGAGCAGGATGATCATTAGCAGTGCTGCAACCCGGTAAAGCGGCGGATGAAAATAACTTGCTATGAACAATAATGCTATTGCCCCGCCAATATAATAAACGATTTTATTTAGATAGAACGACTGCAACAGTTGAAATTTGGGGTTAAGTGTATAAGATCAGCTATTGTTTACCGGGGTATTTCCAGTCCGTTAATCATTTGCTGAATGGTTTCGTTTTCCGTAACGCCTTCCATTTCTTTTTCGGGAGAAAGAATAATGCGATGTCTTAAGACCGGCGCGGCAACGGTAATGATGTCATCCGGTGTAACAAAATCCCTGCCTTTTATTGCTGCCATTGCCTTTGATGCGTTCATGATGGCCAGTGATGCGCGCGGTGAAGCTCCCAGGTAAATGGCTTTGTTGTTGCGGGTCTGATGCACCAGCCTGGCAATAAAGGACAGCAGCTTTTCTTCTATAATGATTTCTTTTACCTGCTGTCTTAGCTGGTTGATCTGCGCTCCTGTCAATACCCCGGTAATAGCATCCAGCACGTTATGATTGGCCAGCTGGTGAAAACGCGTCAGTATCTGCAGCTCTTCCTCTTCACTGGGATAAGGCACTTCTATTTTAAACAGGAAACGGTCCAGCTGTGCTTCCGGCAGGCGATAAGTGCCTTCCTGCTCTACCGGGTTTTGGGTGGCTATTACCATAAACGGTGCATCCATGGCGTAGGTTTTGCCATCAACGGATATCTGGCGTTCTTCCATTACTTCCAGCAGTGCAGCCTGTGTTTTTGCCGGAGCGCGGTTAATTTCGTCCACCAGGATAATGTTTCCGAATACGGGTCCTTTTTTGAATTCAAAACGGGCATCACCCGGATTAAAAACCGGTGTGCCGATTACGTCAGACGGCATAAGATCCGGTGTAAACTGAATCCGGGAAAATTGTGCATCAACGGCACGTGCCACTAATTTTGCTGTTAATGTCTTGGCAACACCTGGTACCCCCTGTATCAGCACATGGCCGTCTGCCAGCAATGCTGCAATGATCAGTTGTACCATTTCATTCTGCCCGATGATGATCTTTTTTATTTCATCGGTCATTTTCAGTACCGCCTGATTCAGTTCTGCAAGATTAATACGGTTCTCAAAAATAGGTTCTTCCATGTGTTTATCTGTTTTATATATTGTTATAGAATTTTTCAATGTTGGCCTGCAGCACGATCAGTTCCGTGTCTGAAATGGTGCCTTTTGCTTCTGTGTTTTTGATCTGCGTTACGATCTCTTCCACCAATGCCGCGCTTACACCGCTCTTGTCGCTTACTTCCTGTATGTAATCATTGTTCAGCTCTTTTGAAAAAATATGATATTTGTTGCGCAGGTGCTCCTGGAAATAAGCGCTCATTTTCTGGGCGAGGTTTACATTATCTCTCTTTTCATAATAGAGCAGCCCCATTGTTTTTACAAAATCCAGGGTATCATTTCTGGGTGGTTCAATAACCGGTATAAAACGCTGACGGCGGCGCATCTCCAGCAGGGCAAAGATCAGAAGCAGCGCCAGCGCCAGGAGAATACCGCTACGGAAGGAGCGTTCTTTCATAATCGCAGTGAACCAGCCATCTTCCCTGCCCGGCTGACTGGTTTTCCGTTTCCTGTAATACTCATCCCATATAACCGTGGTAATATGCTGCGGTACCAGAGAGAAGGCCTGGTTCAAATATGAAATATTGTTTTTGTATAATAAGAAATAATTGCTGAATGTTAAGGGTGAAAGGTGGAGGAACAGGGCTCCCTTTCCTTTTTTCAGTTCAATAAAATTAGCCTTGCCTTCATTGCCGCGGCCAATGATCCTGGTAGTGCTTCTGTTGGTTCTTACAAATGCGCCTTCAATAGCCACCCCCGGATAGGCAGCACTGTAGGTTGAGGGTAAGGGCACGCTGTCCAGCTCAACCGATAGGGAGTCTGGTCCGTAGGCTCCGCTAGGGTAGGATATCGTATTTCCTAAGCTGGTTCTGGCCTCAATATAATTTTCAACGTCACTGCCCAGTGCAAAACAACTGATGAAGGCGTAATTTCCGTTTTTAATAAACTGCAGCAATGCGTCCAGCTCTTCTTCATTTAGCAGCACCTGCGGACTGATACTTACAAAGAACTGATCTTCTTTATTCGGGTAAAAGACGGTGCTGGCTAAAATATCCTTTTGATTGATGGCTATGGCAGCCGAAGGAAAAAGATGTTTCAGACCGTTATAAACTACATAGGTGCCATAAGGATTTTTGTCTTCTTTTTTAAAAGAGATATAAGTATTGTATTTTTTTTCTGTGTCTTCCCCGCTTTTAAATAACAGCAGCAGGATAACGGCAATCAGCAGGAGTCCCAGCAGGTATGGAAGTGTTTTTTTCAAAAAGACCAGCTATTTGAGTTTTTGTTTAAATTGTTGAAAGGCATTGTTTATTTTCTGGTATGCCGGCTCCGTTATATCAAACAGGCCGTACCAGCTATATTCATAATTCCGCGTAACGGAAAAAAAATCATCATAATAACCACTGCTGCGCAGCTGCATCAGGTATTCAAAATTTGTTTTATCCGGCATAAAATGGATGAGTTTCCGCTCAGATAGATTTTTCAGCAGTTCCAGGTACTGAAGACGGATCGCCAGCCGGTAATTTTTTTGCCCTACAGCCTTTTGGATCCCGGCTGCATAGTCAATGGAAAAGATGTCTTTGTGCTCATCCTGATAATGGCTTGCTGATACGGAGACGCTTTTTCGTTTCAGCAGGATAAAATTGTTGTTTACAAGATACCAGATCAATATGACCACAAATATTGCAATAGCTATGTAGGGAATCACAGTGGTCCAGTTGGTGGTTGATCTTATCTGTTGGTTCCGGGGAGCAGCCGGATGCTCCTGTTCCTTTTTTTTCAACCCTGTTTTGATGTATCCGAAATGCGGGTCATTTTGCAGGCGTTTTACAAAACTATCCGGTATACTTCTTATCTGCACCCGCTCTTTATTGTAGTCTTCAATATTATCAAAATCGTGATCATTTTCAGTTGCTGTTGAACTATAAGGGTCATAATTTTCAACAGACACCGGGACTTTGTCAGCGTACACTGTATCTGGTTGCCCTGTACCGGCTGAATCTGTTTCCTGTGCCTGCATACCGGTTGCTGTAAGCATCAGCCAGGCGGACAGGAGCAACATTTTTTTTAAAATTTTATGCATGTAATGCCCCGCCCTCCTCAAGGCCTTTTTTCTTTTTGCGTACCAGTTGTACCGGGTAAATGATAAAATACCAGATCACAAACAGAACGGAAGCTGTGGTAAGAAAAGTGGTAAGCCAGGCTATATCATTATACAACCTGGTAAAAAGACCTTCAAAAAAGGCGGCGATCACAAAAGCGGGCAAAATGCCGATCATGATCTTTACCCCATCTTTTGCACCATCCCGAAAGGCGTCTATACGCTTTTTTGTACCCGGAAAAAGAAAACTTTTGCCCAATACAAAACCGGCTGTGGCCGCAACAATAAGCGCGGTAATTTCCAGCGTGCCATGAACAAATACCACCAGCCAGAACTGCACGCCAAATCCATGCGCAACAAAAAGCTGGTCAAATATGCCCAGCATGGCACCGTTATATGCCAGCAGGTACATGGTGGGAATGCCACAAAATATGCCGGAAGTAAAAGAAAGAAAGGCCACTTTTATATTATTGATCATAATACCCAACCAACTGAGAATGGGATTGCCGGTTTCATAAATTCCAAAAGGATTGCCTTCCTTAATATTCTCCAGGGTCTTTTCCACATAACTGTTCCCAAAAAAGTTACTGGCCAGTTCAGCATCTTTTACTGCCACAAAAAATGCCAGTAAAAAGAAGGTCATAAATAATACAAAGGAAAATAACAATGATTTGCGGTGCTTATGAATAAGCAGGGGCAATTCATATTTCCAGTAATAAACCAGGCGGCTTGATTCTTCTTTTCGGTTCTGATAAATGCTTAGATACATATCAGAGGCCTGCTTATTGAGGTATTGTACTGTTTTGCTTGTAGGATAAAAGGTCTTGGCATAGGCCAGGTCATCTACCAGTTGTGTAAAGACTTTTGCCATTTCGTCTGGTGACTGGGGCGGGGCACTTTGGTTGTTCAGCCAGCGGTCCTTGTTTTTTTTTATAAACAGTGCTTCTCTCAAGTAAATTGAATTTTTGACAAAATACAAATTTTTATACAACTTTTACAAATTGGGACTGTATTGCCGGTGTTGATCTCTGAAATTAAACTCAGACCACCAGTGAACGAATAAGGTATTGTTCCTGCCGTTCATCAGTGCCGGAAACAGGCTGCCTGCACCAAGGGCTCATTGCCGTTTTGTTTCAATTTATAGCGGCAGCATAAAAAAAATTTTATTATTTGTAATAAAATTTTAACTTCGTCATGTTTGATCGATAAGTTTGCTTTTGAGTATGCCCAAAGAACTGATCTTATGTCAAAACGATACACTGATTTGGAAGATTAGATATTTGCAATACTAAAGTTAGGCTGTTTATTGACGGTAGCTACTCTCAGCAATAATTGGTAAAACATAACAGAAATTCTCTAAATTCTTAATTAAACAATCTAAACCAGGTTTAAAAGACCAGCAAAAAACATTCAGTAGCCATAGGATGCTTTACGGGCAATTGTGTACATAATTTGTACCGGCGTGGCCAATCGGTATATTTTATCGGGCAGACACTTATTTAAAGCAGTGTCTGACTGTAAATATTATACACTTCCTGCCTGATACAAAAAGACAATATGGGTCTTAATGGGGAGCCTATGCTTATTCCGTTCCTGTTAAAGTAAGGACAATGCAACGACTTGCTCTTTATGGAACACCTGCTGCCAATTTAAGCCTTCTCTACAAAGCTAATATCAGTAATTATTCACCTCTAATGCCTTTTATTATGAAACAAAAACAGATGTTGTTGGTGGCCGGCAAGTACTCAATATTCACGAGGCTGGCTGGCAAGGGATCTTTATTGTCCCTGTTTTTATTAATTGTTACGACGCTTTCCCTTAGAACCGGTTATGCACAGCAAACTGCTTTAAGCTGTTCCATGACACCTGTGCCAATGGTTAACGGAGGCGGTACGTTTACAGCTTCCTTTACGGCAAACGGAACGAACACGGGTTTATCCAGCTGGCTGTCAGGTTTAACCAATACCGTCCCCAGGGTCATTGATAACGACCTGGCCAACGCTGCTGTAGGTACTATTGTTGTTGGTGGCAGCCTGACGCTGAATGTTACCGACAATGCGAATACATATAGTGCCGGTAACTATGCAGGGTTCCTGATCGGAAGCGGTTTATTGAACCTGTCTGCGCTGGGTTCCATAACTGTTACCACACTGAATGACGGAGTAGTACAGGAAACCATGCCGGGTAGCAGCCTGCTGGCAGCATCCAGTAGCCTGATCTCTGGTGCTTATGAAGTGGGCTTTTATACCAATAAGCCTTATGATCAGCTGCGTCTTACTATTTCGTCAACCCTGGGTGCCGGTGTTTACAATGTTTATTATGCGTTTATGAGAGGTACAGGTTCCTGTAGTGCAGGTCCGGTACCGGATTGCAATACCAATACACTGCTGTCTTTTTCAACCCATCCTGTAGTAGCACAATCCGGTATAACCGGCGCCGTTGCCGTTACGGCAGTAAGTAACCTTTCCAATATTGTAGATGCAAGTACCAGCACTGCTGCCAGTATCAGTACCGTGGCCAGTGTAGCAGGTACCGCATTTGTTTCTGTAAAAAATACGGTTGCTGATTACCCCGCAGGTTATTTTGTTGGGTTTGACATTCAGAACAGCAGCCTGATTTCCCTGTCGGCATTAAGTGCATTTACACTTGTTACTTACCTGGATGGGGTGCAGCAGCAAACCTTCAGTGGTTCATCACTGCTGGTGGGCGCCGCCCTTTTAAGCAGCAGCGGAAGGCAAACGGTAGGCGCGGTAACAAGCGAACCCTTTGACGAAGCACGGCTGATTGTAAATAATCAGGCGCTTGTTGGCGTGGATCTGGGAGTTACACAGGTGTTTGATGTGATCATAAACAGCCTGTGCCCCGGTACGATCGCGCCCAATCAATCCTATCGTATTGCACAACCGGAATTCCCGGCAGTTATCAATAGCACCAGAACGGGTTTTGATGGCGCTGTGGGTGGTAACGGAACCATAGAAACTCCCGAGAACCTCATTGATAATAATCCTGATAATTATGCAACGATCAGTGTATTAGCGGGCGCTGCATCCAAGGGATCCATATCTATCCTGGATGCGAAAGATGTTTTCCCGGCAGGAACGGGCGTCGGATTCAACCTTAGCAGTCTTTCCGGTCTTCTTGAGGCAGACCTGTTCAACAGTATTACCATAGAAACATGGCTGGATGGCACGCTCCAGGAAAGCCAGTCATCCAACAGCCTGCTGAACCTGACCGTGCTTGGCCCGATCTTCGGTTCCGGCTCCGGCGACTTTAATGCCGGCTTTGTAGCCAGTCAGCCGTTTGATGAAGTAAGAATCAGCGTGGGATCTCTGGCTTCAGTAGCAAATACCGTTCGGATATATGGTGCTTTTGCTTCCACTGATATTTCATTGCCGGTAAGCTTTGGTCCTGTAAGCGCCTTCATTAAAGATGGCAATCTAACCGTAAACTGGGAAACGCTCACAGAAAATAACTGTAAGGAATACCAGGTAGAAGCTTCTGTTGACGGAAAAGTTTGGAAGGCCATATATACTACACCTTCAAAAGCTGAGAACGGAAATGCCACCTCGCCCATTCAATATAGCTTTACACAAAGCTTTTCGGGGTTGGCACTGGCCAGTATTGGTTTGATGGCATTGTTAGCAATACCCTTAATAAGGATTCGTTTTCTAAAGGGAATGTTAATGCTTGTCTTCCTGGTTGCAGTGGGTGTTTCCTGTAATAAGAACAGGGATGAGGTGAATACAGGAGGAGATAGCAGCCTGTATATCCGGATCGCCCAGTATGACAAGGACGGCCAGGTTCACTATTCTAAAGTTGTAAAGGCTGTAAAGCAACCATAAATAAAAGGGTAGGTGTCTGATGTTAAGGCGGCAACTAAAATGCCGCCTTTTTTATATGGGTTCTGACAGGAGCAAACCTTCTTCTGCTTAACTTCGCTAAAGCAATGCCACCTGTTTTACCATATAGCAGAAAATTGAAGAAATGCCTGTAATCAGTATTCCTACTTCCTTTAATATTGACGTAGCCTTTGAAGTACCCAGCTTTGGCCGGCGCATGGCGGCCTTATTGATCGACATGGCCGTAGAGGTTTGTTATCTTATTGCAGCGAGCTGGCTGGTAGATAGAATTGCATCCCGTAGGTATGCCTGGAATGATGACAGCTCCCATAATATGTGGGCCATCGGACTGATAGCAGCAGTACCGTTTTTTTTATACCACCCGATCATGGAAATAACCACTAACGGGCAAAGCATCGGGAAAAAAATAATGCAGCTGCGTGTAGTGAACGTCAATGGCGGAAAGGCAAGTATCAGCCAGTTTTTAATACGATGGCTGCTGCGGGTATCTGATCTGTGGATTGTGCTGCTGCTTATTTTGTTGTTGTCTCTGGGCGGAAACAGCCTGCAGTCTGCGCTCATTTTTCTTTTTGGATTTGGATTTTTGCTTACGGACATTATTCTGGTAGCTTCTTCCAAAAAATCGCAACGAATTGGCGATATGCTGGCACATACCATCCTGATCCGGCTGAATAAGCGACAGGATCTTTCCAATACGATCTTCCGGGAAATCAATGAGGGGTATGTGCCGATATTCCCGCAGGTCATGCGGATTAACGATCGCGATCTGAATGTGATCAAAAGCCTGCTGGACAACGCACGGAAAACACATCAATACGATCCGCTGAGATCTGCCGCGAATCGTGTAAAAGAATATCTGAAAGTAGAAACGGATATGGAACCGTACCAGTTCCTCGATAAATTGCTGGAGGATTACAATTACCTGTCTACCAGCTAAAGGTCGTAAACTTATGTGCTGCACCCTGAAGCGCCTTAGTGTCAGTGCAAAATGAACCAGGAAAGAAGCGGCCCCTCTGCCAAACTTATCAGAGGGGCCGCTTCCTTTTGCGGAATACCGGTTGCTTAGCTTCTATCTCCAACCGCCTCCCAATGCCTGGTACAGTTGTACAATGGCATTCAAACGGCCGTATTTGGCATCCACATAATTCAACTCTGCCTGCAGCTCGTTGGTCATGGCTGTAATAACGTCCAGGTAATTGCCCATGCCATTGTTCACCAGTTCCTGTGAAAACTGTGTGGCAGTATCATATTGCTGGAATTCCAGTTTTTTAAGGTCGATGAGCTTTGACTGCGCATCGTATGTAAACAGGGCGTCTGACACTTCCCTGGAGGCGTTCAGAACGGCTTTCTTGAATGAGTTATAGGCCATCTCCTGGTTGGCCCTGGACACTTCATACTGGGTACGGATCTGGCGCTTGTTCAGAACAGGTTGCAGGAGCGAGCCCGTAACAGAGCCAAAAAGAGAGCTGGCACTGAACAGCTTGTCAAAGAGGACACTTTGCAGGCCCCCGTTGGCACTGAGTGTTAACGAAGGGTAGAACGCTGCTTTTGCCGCATTGGTAGTATAGAAAGCGTTCATGTATGCAAATTCGGCTGTTTTTACATCCGGACGGTTGGCCAGCAGTTGTACGGGCACACCGATAGCCAAAGGCGTAGTGATCTGCTGCTGATCCAGCGTGGTTCTTTCAACAGGCTGGGGCGGAATGCTCAGCAGCATACAGAAAGCATTTTCCATCAGCTTGATGCTGTTATTCAGGTTCACCAGCAGCCCTTTTGAATTTAACAGCAAAGCCTCACTTTGACTAACTGCAACTGCGGTAACAGTACCTGCCTGTTGCAGCGCCTTTGTCGTTTCCAGGTAGCGCTCCCGGTAATTTATGGTTTCTTCCGTGATCTTCTTTTGCTCATCAAGTGCCAGCAACTGGTAATAGGTATTGGCGATAGATGCTACCAGGGTGGATTTTACTGCCTGGTGCGCAGCCTGGGATTGTAACAGGCTTGCCAGCGCCGCATCTTTAGAGCTTTTGATTTTTCCCCAGATATCTGCTTCCCAGTTGAGCGTGCCGGAAAGGGTATATTGATTCAAAAATAAACGGTTGCCGCCGGATAATTGCCCTAATTGTGTATTGAGGGAACCGGTGGACCAGTTATAGGACGGGCCTACTGAAAGTGTGGGAAAGAAACCTGCTTTGCCCTGTTTGAAATAGGCCTCAGCAGCATTGATCTGCTGAATGGCGTTCCTGATGTCCAGATTCTGGTCCAGGGCCTGGTTGATGTAAGCTGCCAGTTTTTCATCAGTAAATAATTCTTTCCAGGAAAAATTGCCCATATTGGTAGTATCCTCCGGTAAATGGTCTGTACGATAACGGGCATCGTCCAGCACATTCCCGGGCCTCTGGTAAGGTTTGGCTACAAAGCAGGCCTGCAGCAAAACCACCATTACGATAAGCGGTATGAATTTAAAAAGAAATAAGTTCGTTCCTTTATTGCTATTAGATTTCATGATCAAAATTTTTCTCAAATTTTAGAGGTTTTACTTTTTCCTGTAACCATTGGAAAACGACAAACAGTACAGGAATGACCAGCAGCCCCAGGATAGTGCCTATCAGCAGGCCTGATGCGGCACCTGTTGCTATGGAGCGGTTTCCTATAGATCCGATACCTGTTGCATATACCAGCGGCATCATTCCCGCAATAAAGGCAAAAGAGGTCATCAGAATGGGGCGTAAACGGGCCCTGGCAGCGTTGATGGCAGCCATCGGAATGCTTTCTCCCTTGTGCCTGCGCTGCACACCAAATTCAACAATCAATATGGCATTCTTTGCAAGCAGCCCTACCAGCATGATGAGCGCTATCTGGAAATAGATATTGTTTTCCAGGCCAAACAGCCATTGCCCAAAATAAGCGCCCATTACCCCAAGCGGCAATGAAATAAGCACTGCTAACGGAATAATATAACTTTCATATTGAGCGCTTAAAATAAAGTAGACGAATACAAGGCTGAGCGCAAAGATGATCAGCGTTTGGGAGCCGGCATTGATCTCCTCCCGCGTAAGGCCGGAGTAATCGATGCCATAGCTTGTAGACAGAGAGCTTTGCGCTACTTCCTGTACCGCTTTAATAGCATCACCGGTACTGAATCCGGGGTTAGAGGCGCCGGTAATATCAACGGATGAAAACAGGTTAAAGCGGGTCACAAACTGGGGACCATAGGCCCGCTCCAGTGTGATGAACTGGGATACCGGGGCCATCTCCCCGTTGCCGGTTTTTACAAAATAGGAGTTCAGGTCGTTCACATCCATTCTGGATTCCGGCAATGCCTGTACCATTACCCGGTATTGCTTACCATACTTGGCAAAATCCGCTGCGTAAATACCGCCAATATAGCCCTGCATGGTTGAAAGCAAACTGCTGATGGACACACCCGCTTCACTTGCCCTTGGCACATTAATGACCATTTCATACTGCGGGTATTTGGTATTAAAGGAGGTTTGCGCATACTGGATCTCAGGACGCTTCATCAGTTCTCCCAAAAACCGCTGGGCGGTTCCATCCAGCTCCTGTATAGATGCCCCGCTTTTGTCCAGTAATGAGAACTGGAAACCGGCACTGTTACCAAAACCGGGCACGCTGGGCGGGCTGAAGAAGATCATTCTTGAATCTGGAATAGAAGCGCCCACACCAAACAATTGTTTAATGATGTCGTCCACACCCTGGCCCTTTGCTGAATTCCTTTCTTTAAAAGCTTTCAGCTTTACAAAGCCCAGCCCGAAGTTGCTGCCCGCACCGGATATCAAACTACGGCCGGTACTGAAGGTAACACTTTCTACTCCCGGGATTCTGGATGCCTTTTTGGTAAGCTCCTTCATGGCCTGGTAAGTGCGATCCATGGATGCACTGGGCGGAAGTTCCACATTGGCAAAAATAATTCCCCGGTCTTCTGCAGGCACAAACCCGGTGGGGGTTTTGGAACTGATAAAGAAGATAAGACCAAGGGATGCCAGTAAAATGATCAGCGTAACCCATTTATGCCGGATGAGGAATACAAATGCTTTTCCATAACGTTTTGTAAGGGCATGGAACGCTGTATTAAAACCGGCAAAGAAACGCTGGAGGAAATTCTTTTTTGTATGTTCATGATCGTCAGTATGCGGGCGCAGCAGTAGCGCGCAGAGCGCGGGGCTCAGGGACAGCGCATTGACTGCGGAAATAAGGATGGCTACAATCAGTGTAATACCAAACTGCTTGTAGAATACCCCGGTAGGCCCGCTGATAAAGGTTACGGGAATAAATACCGCCGCCATTACCAGCGTAATGGAAATAATGGCCCCCGTAATTTCATGCATGGCATCCATAGTGGCTTTTTTGGCATCTTTTTCTCCCTGGTCCAGCTTTGCATGCACGGCTTCCACCACCACAATGGCATCATCCACCACGATCCCGATTGCCAGCACCAGTGCAAAAAGGGTCAACAGGTTGAGGGAGAACCCCATCAGGTTAAGGAAGAAGAATGTACCAATAATGGATACCGGTACGGCAATGGCAGGGATCAGCGTGGAACGGAAATCCTGCAGGAAGATGAACACTACTATAAATACCAGCACAAAAGCTTCTACCAGCGTATGGATCACTTTTTCAATAGAAGCCTCAAGGAACTCATTGGTATCATAGTTGATCACATAGGAAATTCCCTTGGGAAGCGTTTTTTCAGCATCCTTCAGGTATTTTTTAATATCAATGATGATCTGCTGCGCGTTGGATCCCGGCGTCTGAAAAATACCCATACTGATACCGGGATAACCAGAGCTTTCGCCCACACCGGAATAGGACAAGGCATCCAGTTTTACAGAAGCCACATCTTTCAGCCGGAGATACTGCCCCTGGCCCAGTGCCTTGATAATGATATTTTCGTATTCCGGCTGTTCATTAAATTTTCCTTTATATTTAATAACGTATTCAAAGGAGGCACCATTATTCTGCCCCAGGGATCCCGCAGCTGCCTCAAGGCTTTGGCTGTTAATAGCATTAACCACATCCGATGGCTCAATATTGTAGGCGGCCAGCTTCTGTGGATCCAGCCATATGCGCATGGCATAGGTTTTACCACCAAATACCTGTGCATCGCCTACCCCGAAAATCCGCTTGATACCGGGGATAATGTTAATGTCGAGATAGTTTTGAAGAAACACGTCATTCAGATCCTTATTGGTGGTATAAAAAGTCAGGAACATGAGCGCACTGGTCTGCTGCTTTTGTGTAACCACACCCGCACGGGTTACTTCGGCAGGAAGCAGGGGTGCGGCACGTGCCACGCGGTTCTGCACGTTTACCGCGGCAATATCGGGGTCAATGCCCTGTTTGAAAAATACGTTAATGGTGGCGCTGCCGTCATTGCCGGCTGTAGAAGTAATATAGTCCATTCCTTCCACACCGTTCACCTGCTCTTCAATAGGGATGATAACACTTTTCTGTACGGTCTCAGCGTTGGCCCCGGTATAGGTAGCTCTTACGTTTACCGTAGGAGGGGCAATGTCTGGGTATTGCGTTACCGGCAGGGAAACGATCCCCAATATCCCCAATAGTACCAGGATCACGGAAATGACCGTAGATAGTATGGGCCGGTTGATAAATGTTCTGATCATTTTTAGAAAATAGGTTTAATGGCTTTAGTAATGCTGTCGAAATCTGCAGGGCGGGGAATAATGGCCGCGCCGTTCCTTAATGCACTCACACCGGATGCTACAATTGTATCGCCCTGCTGAACACCGCCTGCCAGCAAGGCCATATTGTCAATACGGTCTAAAATGCCTACCGGCACTGAATTAACTGTATCCCTGGTTACTTTATAAACGTACACCATACCCTGCTGCTCAAAGGTGGAAGCTTCAGGTACGGCCAGTACATTATTGTAGGGTTTGGGGATCAGCACTGTACCGCTGTTGCCATTTGCCAGGAGCCTGCCCTGGTTGGGAAAAGACACCCGGAAAAGAATCGTGCCTGTTTGCGGGTCTATCTGGCCGGTAACTGCTTTTACTGTTCCTTTTTGCTCGTATTGCTGCCCGTTTGCCAGCAAAAGGGAAACAGGTGGCATCTTTTTTAATTTTTCCCCAATGGTGGCTCCCGGTGTTTGTTTCAGGAAGTCCAGGTACTCTTTTTCATTCATTGAAAAGTAGGCATACATTTCACTGACATCGGATACCGTGGTTATGGGCGTTTGGTCGGTCGGCCCTACAAGGCTTCCGATCCTTAGCGGCAGCTTGCCCACGATCCCGTCTATCGGGCTGCGGATGATGGAATACTCTACATTGGCTTCTGCACTGCGATAGTTGGCCTGTGCCTGGTTCCTGTTGGCCTTTGCCTGCAGCAACTGGCTTTGGGCGGAACGTAAATTAGCCTTAGCAGTTTCCAGTTGCACATTGCTGATGATCTTTTTTTCAACAAGAGGGATCAGTTTATTTACTTCTACCTGTGCCGCATTTACCGCTGCTTCAGCCGCGCTGATGCTTGCCTGGGCAGCGCCCACGCCGCTTTGCGCTGCTTCTGCGGTTTGAGAAAGGGTATTGGTTTCCAGGCGGAACAGGATCTGCCCTTTGCGCACATGCTGCCCTTCATCTACCAGCACTTCCTTAATATAGCCTGATATTTTTGCACGAACATCATTGTTTACCCGCCCCTGAATGCTTGCGGGGAAAGAATAATAACCGGTAACCGACTTTAGCGGAACGGTAATTACCGGGTAAGGTCTTGCAGCATTTGGGTCGGGAGCTTGTTGCTTTCCTCCGCAGGCGGCCGCCAGTAAAGCAACCAGGCCACCTATAACAATTCTTATTCCTGTATTCATAATGGTCTTGATTTCTGGGTTTATTTATGTAAGGTTTTTACTTTTTTTAAAGTGTCTTCGAATGTTTTAATATGGGTGTCCAGGATGGACACATACTGATCAATGGCTTTGATCACCACATCATTGGGTTGTTTCTGCTGCTTGTTGCACTGCATCATCCGTTGCATCAGCTCTTTTTCTGAGAGCAGTTTGTCAAGCACATTCCCGAACCGGATCTCCATAAACTTCGGATTGATGCGGTAATAGCGTTTACGCGAATCAATCGGGGTAATGTACTCAATGAACTTGTATTTGGCTAACATCTGTAAGCTATTCGATAAAGAGCTCTTACTTACGTTAAACCGGTTTAAAAGCTCATCAAAGGTAAATCCTTCATGCCTTATATCGAATAGCATATATGCGTAGATCTTGGCATTCAATGGCGGCAGCCCATAGAGGTCTGCATAAAAGCTGACCATATCCTGGTATAAATCTTTTTTTGCTTCAGTAAACTGCATAATTTTTTTATCGGTGCGCAAAAATAAGGTTAGTTCGGTAAAAAACGAACAAACGGGTATTGAAAAGAGCTCGACTTTTTTGTAAATAAAATCAACGAAGTTAACAACGTATTGATTTAAAGGTTGTAAGGGAGCATATTATTTTTTTGTTTCGGGTAAGTAGGGTTGTATGAATGGCAAAATAACGCTTTGAGCGGCGGTGGCATCCAGCCAGTGAAAGGCTGCCTGTTTTTTAAACCAGGTTAACTGGCGTTTGGCATAATGCCGGGTATTTCGCTGGATCTGGTGGATGGCCTGGTCTTTGGTAAGCATGCCGTCAAAATAATGAAACAGTTCCTGGTAACCCACTGTTTGCAGCGCATTTGCTGTTCTTAAAGGCCGCAGGCTTTTTACCTCCTCTTCCAGCCCGGCTGCCATCATAGTATATACCCGCTGGTCAATTCTTTCATAAAGCATAGCACGGGGCAGTTCCAGCCCGATGCAGAGACTGTTAAAAAAGCGTTCGGCTTTATGATTAGACTGGTATTCCAGTATCGACCTCCCGGTGCTTTCCATCACTTCCAGGGCTCGCATCATGCGCCGGGGGTTTTGCATTTCACCCCTGGCGGCAAATAAGGGGTCCTTTAGCTGTAGCTCCTGTTTTAGCCATTCAATGCCATTGGTATTATAGAAAGCAATAATGCGCTTCCGTAACTCTTCGGGAATAGAAGGTATCGGATCCATACCGTCCAGCAGTGCTTTAATATACAAACCGGTTCCCCCGGTTACAACAATAACGGGATATTGGTCGAATAATTGCTCAAGGAGATCAAGCGCGTATGCTTCATAAATGGCAGCGCTCATGGCATCATGAATGCTGTGTGAAGCAATAAAATAGTGGGGAACAGCATTCAACTCTTCTGTTGAGGGGCGCGCTACTCCAATGTTCAGCTCTTTAAAACATTGCCGGCTGTCTGCAGAAAGAATAACCGTGCCCAGTTGTTTGGCCACTTCAATGGCAACGGCGGTTTTTCCTACGGCGGTTGGCCCGGCAATTACGATTAAAAGGGGGTTTTTATCGGGAGTGTGCGAAACTGCCATTAAACATCCAGTTCATCAGAAGTGTATTCATCTCCGTTATCTTCATAACCCACATCTTCTCCGTCGGCACCTTTTTCGCCAAAGCCTTCTGCGCTTTTGGAGAGGTCGTATTTCTCCTCTATATCGGCAAATTTTTCACCCAGCAGGCCTTTTGTTCCGTATTGTTTGGGGCTGATGCCTTCCACTCTGGTGATTTTCGGGTACTCGGCAACTGCATCCGCGTCTTTGGAAACATTGATCAGCTCAATCAGGAAATCCCAATGTTTCTGAAAATCATACGTGTAGGTAAAGCGCTGATTCGTATTTTTTATTTCAGAACCGATGGTGGTATCCCGCATCAGCAGGGGAGCTACTTTATAGCTGCGGTCTTTATAGGCTTCCAGCGAAATTTCACGCCCTTTTTGCCAGTGATCATTGCTCCTGAAAAAAGTAGCCTGATGTTTATTGTCGAACTCAAATGCCCCAAGGATCGCTTCATGTAATTGAAAAAATGTTTGGGTATGCTTCACCACAATATCCCTGTAAATACTGTCATCTTCTTCAAAATATACCCTGAATTTTAAAATAGCCATGAGCCGAAGGTACAAAGAATCTGTAAATAGTGGCATTGGATTGCCTGCCGGTGCCAGGCTGCAATGCTATATCCCTGCTATATAAAGATTTGTCCCTTTTTTCTTTTTAATAATGACCCGCCGGCCGGCTTACAGACGGACCAGGAACCATCCTTTTGCCTTATTTCTTACAATAATGCGCCCCGGAAAATATGTACCTTTGTCTTTTAAATGACAGCTATTATGGGAGTGTGGAATCAGATAGCCCAGTATTTATTTCTAAAGAAAAAAGACCCGAACCAGCCTAAGAGTAAATGGGTGGGTTATATGCATGGCATCAACCGGCTGAGTATTTTGCTGTTTCTGGCGGCTCTTATCGTTATTATTGTAAAACTATTACTGCGCCGCTGAATTAATAATGATTTCCGCCGCTTTGCGGGATGCATCGCCTTCTGCAGCCAGTAACCGGTATAGCTGATTATAGTCATTTTTTATTTGTAACCGGCGCTGCTCATTAAACAGTAAGGCATTTAATTCAGCCGTAATATTTTGTTCATTCATTGCGCCCTGGATCAGCTCTTTTACAACCTCCCTGTTCATAATTAAATTGACCAGTGAAATATATTGAATGCTGATAACGCGTTTTGCGATCTGGTAGCTGATCTCGGAGCCTTTATAGCAAACTACTTCCGGAACTCCAAACAGGGCGGTCTCCAGTGTTGCAGTGCCCGATGTTACCAATGCTGCGGTTGCCTGCAGCAATATATCATACGTACGGTTCTGAACAGTGCTGATATTAGGGTAGGAGCCGGTGAATTGTTTGTAAAAGGCATCTTCTACTGCGGGCGCTTGTGCTACCACAAACTGGTAGTCCGGAAAATTTTTGCTTACGGCCAGCATTACCGGCAGTTTTTTTTCAATCTCCTGTTTCCGGCTGCCCGGCAGTAACGCTATAACAGGCCTGGTTACTGGGTGCCCATTGGCATCTTTGATGATCAGATCCGTTCCGGCCTTCTTTTTCTGATCGATCTCTTCTATCAGCGGATGGCCAATATAGGCCACTTCCCAGTTCCATTTATTTTTATAATATTCCTGTTCAAAGGGCAGGATCACCAGCATTTGATCAATGCAGCGCTTCATCATTTTTACACGTCCTTCCTTCCAGGCCCATACCTGGGGTGAAATATAATAGATCACCTTTAATCCCTGCTCTTTGGCCCATTTGGCAATGCGTAAATTGAAACCGGGATAATCGATCAGCACCAGTACATCCGGCCGAAAGGCCAGGATATCCTTTTTACAGAAACTGAGGTTGCGGAAAATGGTTTTTAAATTCATCACCACTTCCGCAAAGCCCATAAAGGCAAGGTCTTTATAATGTTTTACAAGATCCATCCCGGCAGCCTGCATTCTGCTGCCACCCCAGCCACGAATGATACAGCCGGGCTGTAATTTTTTCAGGGCGGCTACCAGGTTGCTGCCGTGCAAATCTCCGGAAGCTTCTCCGGCAATAATATAATATCTGGGTTGTTGCGGCACTATTTTGATTCCCCCCAGTCTTTTTCCAGTTTTTGCTTCAGGCCATAATCGGTCAGGTCAAATTCTACCGGTACCACGCTTACATACCCGTTGGCCAAAGCCCATACATCCGTGTCTTTTGACCGGTCAAAGTTCACAAACTCACCGGTGAGCCAGTAATAGCTGCGGCCATGAGGGTCTTTGCGCTCAATAAATTTTTCCTGGTATTTGGCATACGCCTGTTTGCAGATCCTGTATCCTTTTAATTGGGTAATATCCGCTTTTGGAATATTTACGTTCAGCAAAAAATGCTGTGGCAGTTTTTTGCGCAACATTTTTTCAACGATCAAACGTGCATAGTGCCTGGACGCTTTAAAATCCGGCTCTGCTGAATAGTCCATCAGGGAAAAACCAACTGCGGGAATGCTTTCAATGGCTGCTTCCATTGCGGCAGACATAGTGCCTGAGTAGATCACATTAATGCTATGGTTGGAGCCATGATTGATCCCGCTGATGCAGATGTCCGGCTTACGGTGCAGGATCTTATCTACGGCCAGTTTTACACAATCTACCGGTGTTCCGGAGCAGGAATAGGCTTTAATGCCCTCAAACAGTTCCACTTCATACAGGCGCAGGGGATGACCAATGGTAATGGCATGTCCCATACCCGACTGTGGCTTATCCGGCGCTACCACTACAATTTTCCCAAGCCCCCGTACTGCTTCTACCAGGTTCCGGATGCCCAAAGCTGCAACGCCGTCATCATTGGTTACCAGGATGATCGGCTCCTCCTTCTTACTTCCTTTTTTCTTTATTGCCATAGAGTGCAAAAATAACTGATTCCTGTTTACCACATTTTAAGCTGTGGAACTGTATGTTCTTAAAAGGTTTAAACTTGGCTATACATCAGTATCCGGCTATTGGATCCGGAATTAAATTTACCTACGTAATAATAAAAATTTACCCACTGAAAGTAAAAATCCGGTTATAATAAAGTCGTATTATATACCGGCAACCAGGTTACGGGTTTCGGGGAACGATTACAGGCTGTACCGGCGGGAAACTTATAGAGGCTGACCAAAAAGCCCCCTTTGTCATGCTGAATTTATTTCAGCATCTAAAATGGCATCTGATTGTAAATAGATTCTGAAACAAGTTCAGAACGACAATCTGCTATAAACAGACTTTTTGGTCAGCCTCGGTCAAAACCGGAAAATAAATTTGGAAGTTTTAAATAACTTTCTAACTTTGTATTTCAAAGTGCTTTTTAATATGAATAATCCGAAGGAAGACCTGCAGCATATACGCCAGATGATGGAACGTTCCTCGCGTTTTATTTCTTTAAACGGGTTGTCCGGTGTAGCTGCCGGTATCTTTGCGCTCATTGGGGCTGTTATTGCCTATTGGTTGTTTCAGCAATATGAGGTCGATTATTTTTCGGGCAACCGTTATGCTTATTCCTATGAACTGGAACTACGGTTGCTGATACTGGCTATTGTTATTTTAATACTGGCGGTTGGGTCAGGCATCTTGTTTACAATACAAAAAAGCAGGAAGAACGGGTTAAAGATATGGACCGGCACTACAAAAATTTTACTGGTGCAGCTATTTGTACCCCTGGCGGCAGGTGGTTTGTTTTGCCTGGCGCTGTTCTACCACGGAATGTTCGGGCTGATGGCTCCTGCCACCCTGGTATTTTATGGCCTGGCACTGGTCAATGCGGCCAGCTATACCTTTTCAGACATCCGGTACCTCGGCTATTGTGAACTTTTTTTAGGGATTGTATCCTCATTTATTCCGGGTTATGGACTTATTTTTTGGGCGCTGGGTTTTGGTATATTGCACATTATTTATGGTTTGCTGATGTATAAAAAATACCGGTAACAGTGCGAAAGGATCATGAGTATTATTGAAAAATTAAATAAAGATTTTGAAAGCAGGGTGCGGCTGGGCATTATGTCCGTACTGGCAGTGAACAACTGGGTTGACTTCCTGGAAATGAAAGAGCACCTGGGGGTAACGGATGGCAATCTTGCCAGCCACATTACGGCGTTGGAAAATAAAAAATACATTGAGGTGAAAAAAGAATTTGTAGGCAGGAAAACAAAAACATCCTACAAGGCAACAAAGGCTGGGAAAGAGGCTTTTGTACAGCATATTAACGCATTGGAAAAATTGCTGAAATAATTTTTTTGATTTTTTACTTTGTAATTCAAAGTGCTTTAAAAAATAAAATGTGAAAAAGAACATTGCCTTATTTACAGGAGTGGCAGCCTTTGTTGCCTTATTTTATGGCCAGGAAGTTGGTCTGAACGGTTGCCTTTTGGCGTTGTTGCTGTGGATCTTTCTTTTGATAACATCAGAAAAGAGTGGACATACCCCGCAGTTCCGGTGGTTGTCCGGGGCATTGCTGGTATCCGTTTGCGCATTTGCATGGTATGGCGATTTTATTTCTTTTGCGGCTGTTTTTTCCACCCTTGTACTTCTTGTATGTAAGGTCAGCACTCCCTTCCTGAATGTGTTACTGGTGCCATTGGCAGCGGCAGTAAATTTTATGAGTTTTGTTTTCAGGGCACCTTTTGTGGGCCGCTGGCTGCCGGTGAACTCTCTCTTTAAAGGTCATTTCTATAAACAGGCGCTTTATTATTTCCTGATCCCCGGCGTGCTGGCGATCGGTTTTATTGCAGTATACAGCGCCAGCAGCAACCTGTTCCAATCTTTTTTCCATTTTAACTGGAACGCTGATTTTTTTCAGGTACTTTTTTTAAGTATTGCCGGCTTTTTTATCATGTTCAGTTTTCTTCACTATTGGGCGCCTGAAGCGCTGATCAGCTATAATGAAAAATTAGGGGACCATTTTTCAACAGAAATGCACCGCATGGCCGCAAATGAGCCGCAACTGCATTTTTACCGCAAAAGCGGGGAAATATCCCTGATCCTGTTAAACGGCATTGTTGTTTTTTTCATCATAACTTATTGTGTTGAGCATTTTGGCAGTGAAGCAGCTGATAACAGCCTCAGTGATGCATTGCATGAGCGGGTATACCTGTTGATCTTTTCCATCATAATGGCTATTTCCGTGATCATGTTGTTTTTTAAAGGCGGCCTCAATTTTGATACAAAGGCCGGATTACTAAAAACAGGCGCTTTTACCTGGATCCTGCTGAATGGGCTGCTGGTGGCAATAGTAGCATTAAAAAACAACCAGTATGTTGCAGCTTACGGGCTTACTTTTAAAAGGGTGGGCGTATACATTTTTCTGTTGCTGTGCGCTGCAGGCCTTGTCTTAACGGCTTTAAAGATCAAAAAGCAAAGAACCAACTGCTTTTTGCTGAACCGCATGGTATGGCTGGTTTACGGCACGCTCATCATTGGCTGTGCGATCAACTGGAGCTGGATCGTAACCCGGTATAACCTCAGCCATGCAAGTGCACTGGATAAAAACTATCTTTATCATCTCCCGTATAACAAACAACTGCTTTACAATGCCCGGCTTCTTCCGGCAACTGAGCTCAACAACATAAAATCAGAACACACCGCCCGCCCTTTCCTGTCGCAACGTTTGTATTACCGGTTGCTGAATCCCTGAACAAACCATTGGCCGTTGCAATACCTATCTATAATTAAAACAATAATCATTTTTATGAGAACAAAAAACCTGCTGATCCTTTTTACATTGCTGGCAACAATCGTCATCTTAATGTTTTTAGTGCTGAAAAAATGACGAATCGTTCAAAATACATGATCTGCATAGCAGGAGCATTCGCTTTTATTTGCCTGAAGCTCTTTTACAGGTCGTCAACAACCGATCAATTGTCCTTCCTGTTATGTCCTGTAAAACCATGTAATAAAAATTACAACAGGCTATACCAGTACTTATATTTCCGGTAAGGGATTTTTCTTTGAAACCGGTAATGTTCTTATCAATAAATCCTGCTCGGGTTTTAGTTTTCTGCTGATCTGTTTAGTGCTGACGGCGCTGCTTTTAATGAAGTATTGCAGCAATGAAGCTGTATTTCTAAAAAGACTGCCTGCCGGAATTGCTTTCAGCTTTTTATTTACCCTGTTGGTAAACAGCTCCCGTATTCTTACAGCGTTGTGGATCAAAAAAATTGGCTTCCAAATATCCCTGATGAATGCAGATACCCAGCATGAACTTTTAGGGGCATTTATTTACCTCGCTTATCTGACTGCTGCTTACTTATGGGGTGACAGCTATCTCAATAAAAAAAATCATGAAAACATTTCTTAATCCTAAGTGGATCTTTCCCGTTAACATTGCCCCGGTCATCCTGCTTTTTATTTTATACGGGCGTGATTATACAGTGATCCGTTCGTTGCTGAAACCGGAAGCTAAGGAGGTATGGCTCATTTTTGCTACAGCGCTTCTCCTGATGACTATTGGGAATATCCTTTATGCAGTTATGATGCTCCGGAAAAAGAAATTGCTATCCCTTAAATATGGTATCATTTCCCTGCTTCTTCATGTATCATTTGTATATACTTACTTATGCTGGTCGGAAAAGCTCTTCCCGTTCTCTATTCCTGCCTGGATGATTTCAGAAAGCACATCGTTATGCGGGGGAACTTTTGCAGGTCGTTGTTTTACATTCAGTTATACGCTCTATTTCTTTTTTATATTGCTGCTTTTTCTGCCGCTTTCTATAATTGCTATTCTTGTTTATGGCGCAGGTTTTTTTAATGCTTTGTAACAACGTTTTACGGCCGGTATCTGCTAATTCCGGTGCGCAACAAGGTTAATAGTGGCCCCGTTTGGGTCTTTTACAAAAAAGCGCCGTACACCCCAGGGCTCGTCAGTAATAGGGTAAACAATCTTCAGCTTAAGCTCTTTTGCTTTTTGATGCATCTTGTTGACATCAGAAACCTCTACCGACAAAAAGATCCGTTCATTGTTTAACACTTCCTTTTTCTTGTTTTCAAGAATGTTTACCTGCGCCAGCGGGTTTTTATCAGAAGCAAAAGTAACCACCCAGCCCTGGTCCATCACAATATTCATGTTCAGAAAGCCCTGGTAAAAAGCCTTACTTTTTTCCAGGTCGTCTGAATAGATATTCGGTACAATCCTGTTTATGGAAACATCATCTTTCATGCAAATGGATTTAGTTGCTCAAGGCAAAGCGTTGACAGTACAGTAATGCCTTTGTTCAAAGATACTCTATTAGGGCTAAAAGCACTTGCTGAGTTTGGTTATGCTATTAAAAATATTTGTTTTTTAACAAACAGTATTGCGCAATGCCGGTACATCCCATAAAAACACAAATTACAATTTCAGGTTGTACAGTCAGTATCGCTTACCCATCCTTTCCGGGACGTGTTTTTAGAAGCGGCTCCTGGCCGCTAAAGCAAGCGTCTGCAATGTTCCGGCATCCTTAAAATCACCCTTTCTGAAAGAGTACGCTTTACTTTGAGATCATCCATACAGTGCTTAATAGTTTCCTGTATTCAATTTAAGCTCATTAGGCCATTTTAATAATTGCTGACCCGTTTTTTTATGGCCAGGTATCTAAAGCGGAGCAACCGGTGAGCGTCCTGCCGCAAATAACCTTGTAATTGTCGTTTTTGCACAACGGTTCCCGGCTGGTGCTGTGCTATGTTTGTGTTGTTAAAAAAATCATCAACACAAAATCGATCAGCAATGAAAACAACAAAAATTCTTTACTGGACATTTACCGGTCTTATTGTATTAATGGATGGCGTGATACCTGCGCTCACTTCTCATACGGAGCTGGCTAAGCAGGGCATCAGTCATTTGGGATATCCGGATTATTTCCGGGTGCTGTTAACCGTTTTTAAAATATCCGGTGCTATTGTGCTTGCAGTTCCTTTTTTTAAAGGTCGCATAAAAGAATGGGCATACGCAGGTTTTACATTTAATTTTATCAGTGCTGCCGTTTCCCATACGGTAGTGGATGGTTTTAACGGGCAGGCAGTATTTCCGTTGGTCGCATTGGTACTATTAGCGGCCTCTTATTATTGCTATCATCAGTTGCGCCGGGCTGTTCCTGTCAGAGGCCATAACACTGTTCACTACAGCGTAGGTTAACGGGGAAATAACTGTTAAGCGCTGCCGGCAGTTCTGTTTTTTAAACCGGTTTGTCCGGTATAAGGGCATAGTTGCTACCCGGGGCTTCGTAAAAAGCATTTTTATACCCGGCCCAATTGAGGCGTAACTGCCGGTAACTTGTTGGTTTTCAGAACGGTTTCTTTTCTCTGTGCGTTACTAAGATTCACCCCTCAAATGCTGATTAAATGGGCTTTTTTCCATAAATTTGTAGACTGTAAAACAGGGAATAGATTAAATTTTTTTATACTTTATGAGCGAAGCATTACAAGGAACTGAAACCATGGAAACACCAGCCTATGGCGCAGATAGTATACAGGTACTGGAGGGGTTAGAGGCAGTACGTAAACGCCCGGCGATGTATATCGGTGATATTGGCGTTAAAGGCTTGCATCACCTGGTTTACGAGGTGGTAGACAACTCCATCGATGAAGCGCTGGCCGGTTATTGTAAAAATATTGTTGTTACCATACATGAAGATAATTCCATTTCTGTGGAAGATGATGGCCGGGGTATTCCCACAGGCATTAATCAAAAGCAGGGAGTAAGCGCCTTGCAGGTAGCTATGACGGTGTTGCATGCGGGCGGTAAGTTTGATAAAGGGTCTTACAAAGTATCCGGTGGTTTGCATGGTGTAGGTGTCAGTTGCGTAAATGCATTGAGCACAAAAATGCACACCATTGTTTACAGGGAGGGAAAGATCTTTGAACAGGAGTACCACATTGGCGTACCGGATTATCCGGTGCGTGAGGTAGGTACTACAGAAAAGCACGGAACCTACCAGCATTTCTGGCCCGACGGGTCTATTTTCATGACCACAGAGTATAAGCGTGAGATCCTGGAAGGACGCCTGCGGGAGCTGTCTTACCTGAATAAGGGCATTTCTATTACGCTAATTGACCAGCGCGAAAAAGATGAACAGGGAGAGGTGGTAAAGAAAGTGTTTTACAGCGAGGGAGGGATTGTGGAGTTTGTAGAAATGCTGGATAAAAGCGCGGGCAGAAATGGACTGATCCCGAATGCATTAAGTGTTGACGGCCATGATGAAAACAGTAATGTTGCCGTTGAGGTGGCGCTTACCTATAATGATTCCTTTAGTGAGCACATTTATTCGTATGTAAACAACATCAATACTATTGAAGGAGGCACCCATGTAACCGGTTTCAGGCAGGCGCTGACCAGGGTTTTTAAAACATATGGGGATAAGAATGGCTTTTTTGAAAAAGCCAAAGTGGCAATAGAGGGGGACGATTTCCGTGAAGGGCTGAGCGCTATTATTTCTGTAAAAGTACCGGAACCCCAGTTTGAAGGCCAAACGAAAACCAAACTTGGGAACAGCGAGGTAAGCGGTGTTGTCCAAACCACTGTGGCCCGCGTGCTGGAAGCCTTTCTGGAAGAGAATCCCAAAGATGCAAAGAACATTATTAATAAAGTGATTCTGGCGGCTCAGGCCAGGGCGGCGGCAAGGAAGGCAAGAGACCTGGTACAACGTAAATCTGTTTTGAGCGGCGGGGGGTTACCCGGGAAACTGGCAGACTGTTCCGACCGAGACCCTGAGCGCTGCGAGCTGTACCTGGTGGAGGGAGACTCTGCCGGCGGAACCGCCAAACAAGGCCGCGACAGGAGCTTCCAGGCGATTCTTCCGCTGAGGGGAAAGATCCTGAACGTGGAAAAAGCAATGGAGCATAAGATCTATGAAAACGAGGAAATCAGGAATATCTATACGGCTTTGGGCGTAACCGTGGGCACACCGGATGATCCCAAAGCTTTAAATCTTGAGAAACTGCGTTATCACAAGCTGATTATTATGACAGATGCCGATGTGGACGGAAGCCATATTGCCACATTGATCCTGACCTTTGTATACCGGTACATGAAAGAACTGGTGGAGCAGGGATATGTATACCTGGCCCAGCCACCGCTATACCTGGTAAAGAAAGGAAAAGAAGCAGCCTATGCTTATGACGAAGAGCAGCGCAAAGCGCTGGTAGAACGTTTAGGTGGTGGAAGAGAAGATTCTGTAAATATTCAGCGATATAAAGGGTTGGGAGAAATGAATGCGGAACAGTTATGGGAAACAACCATGGACCCGGACAGGAGAACGTTGAAGCAGGTTACTATTGAAAGCGCTGCTGAAGCAGACCGGGTATTCAGTATGCTGATGGGCGATGAAGTAGCCCCCCGCCGGGAATTTATTGAAACCAATGCAAAGTATGCAAAACTGGATATCTAAACAGGTAATACCATTTTTAATAAAAAGCCCCTTCTGCCGGATGGGGCTTTTATTATGTCTTTATTTCAGCAGGTTCTGCCGGATCAGCCGGATATTGTGATTTTTGGCAAATTGTTCCTGTGCGGATAAGAATTTTTTATCAAGGTCTGTACCTTTTTCATGATCGCCCGCCATCAGTGCCTGGGCTTTTTGCAGATCAGCAGGGTTAGGATTAGCTGCAAATTGCAGGCGCAGCCACTGCTGATAGTCTTTTGCATATACCTGGTTCATAAACGCAAGGGTTTCTGCCAATGCAGCTTTCATTCCAAAATCTTCCCCTTCATATTTTACGCTGTCCAGCTTTTTTTGAGCATTCCTTACAAAGTTTGCCGTTTCTCTCATCAGCCGGCCGGCTTTGGCACTGTCCCCACCGGTAATAGCGGTGTTTATTTGATTTTCAGCATTTACTATTGTAAGACCTGCCTCCTGTTGTATTTTTACCAGGCTATTGTTATAATCAACTGCTTTTTTCTGGTTAAGGCCACAGGAGCCCAGCATAATGGCGCATAATACGATTAGCATTGTTCTTTTCATAATTGTAAGAATTTTTCGCGAAGATAAAAGCTTCCTCTGAAATGGGGAGATCATTTCTCCGGAGCTAAAAATTCCTTAATGTACCGGGTAATTCTTGTTTCATCAGGGTTGAGAGGCTCAGGGCGCACGGTAAGGAACTTTCGGTAATAGCTGGTTGCCCTTGCGCAGTTTTTTAAATGAAGGTCATACTCCCTGCCCGAAAGAAAGAGATCCAGCGGGTCACGGAAAATATAATAGGAAGTATCGTATAAGGCAATAGCGGCTTTGTAGTTCTTTACTGCTTCAGCATTACTGCCTTTTGCTCTCAGGTAAGTGGTTGCCATTTCCGGTATATTGAACTTTATACAGGCAGCAAGCAGGGATTACTGGTTACAAAATCTTTTTTATCAGCATATGCCAGGGCTCCACCATAGGCAATGCTTTCACTCATCCTGTTGCTAAGCTCCATCTATTGGTACAGGCTGATCACACTGTCTGGTTTACCCGTATTCAGTTAACTGTATAAAAGGGGCACATACGGATTGGAGCTGCCACCTTCCAGCTTTTTGTACAGTGCTCCCCAACGGATCACCTCTGTATAGCGTTTTGTGTCAAAGCACAAACCGATCTTCTGCGCAATCGCCGGGGCATAGATTGTATCCGCTGCTAAAAACCGGTCAATAATGCTTTCTGCGGCCTCCTGTTTTTCCTGTTTTTTCAGGCAAAATACAAGATCGCAGACCACGCTGCCCGATAGTGTGTTTAATGCGTATGCCTTTTGGATATAGAAAAGTGCAGCAGTGACACTGTCCAGGCGTACCAACCCTTTTGCAGCAGCCTGCCAGTATTTTATAATTGCTGGATTGCAGCGCGGTCAGGTTCTTATAAAAAAACAGGGCACTGTCAACTGAGGAGCAGGCAGGGATGCCTCATAATTGGCATAGCCAAGGTCCAGTAAATATTGGACATCGTCAGATGGCAGCACCCTACTTAAATAGGCTAACGTCTGTTCATGATCCTGGATCCGGGTAAAAGGTTGCAGTTGCTTATAATCATAAGCAGCCCCGGTATAGGTGCTGAAAACGCATAATGATAATACAATCAACGTTTTAAATAGAATAATAGGTTTCATAGGAATGCCTTTTTCAGGGTAAATATAACTAAAAAATTAGTTTAAAAAAGGTTTTTGAACGGACATTTAAGCTATTCTTTAGATAAAAAGCCTTAATTTCAAATTTTTAAATCAAAAATTATTAATTATGGCAGATGCAACTCTTACAGCTTACAATGTGAAAACAAAAGAAAAGAATGTACCGATCCAGGATGCTGTAATTTCCCGCACAGCTAAAGGCGGATATATTGCAAAAGGACATGATGGCAAAGGAAATAAGTTAACGTCACTTTTGGGGGAGGAAAAGGCGCTGGCTGCTATTAAGGCCGGTATTGCAAAGCAAGATTGGTAAACACAGGCTTAGTAAATTTTATATAGCCCGTCTTTGGTTGTACCTGGGACGGGTTTTTTATAAATAGCCGTAAATAGTGAAGACAACTTTTTGAATATCGCAGCTGGTTTGCCTGATAAAATTCTCCTGCTGGCAACGCAACCGGGCGCAGGTCTTTCAATTGTTTTTCTGCGGAGATCTGCGAATTCCGCGGGAACTTTTAATAAGGGCTATAGCAGATGCGCTACCGGTTGTATGCTCCCGCTGACAACGCAGACGGGCCGTTGATTCTTCTGTGAAGCACTGCATTCCGAGACTTCAGAACTGTGGCAACTTTTGCTAACCTCTGTAACCGCTCAAAGGCTGTACTGTACGATCTTCCCGCGGGAATGTAGTTTCTTCCAATGATAACGTTTGCGTAAATAAAAAGGCGGATTCCTTTTTTCACCAGGGTATTTCAGCTTAACTTGGCCCCTCTATCCCAGCTTGTTTTCAATTGAAAAAAGTATTGCCGTGTTTAAGAGCAGTTTGTTTTTTTTGTTGATATTGATCATAAATCATTCCAGCGCCCAATCGGTTTGGAAGCTCCCGGAAGTAATACAGCCCCGTTTCCGGGAAACCGTCTATCCCATCACAAAATACGGCGCCGTTCCTGACGGGTACCGGTTAAATACCAGGAGCATACAGGCTGCAATTGATGAATGCTCCAGCAAGGGGGGCGGTACGGTTGTGGTTCCGGCCGGCTTATGGTTAACGGGCCCGCTGGTGCTGAAATCGGATGTTAACCTGAACTTAGCCGCAGGCGCTACTTTGTTATTCACCAAAGATAAAACGCAGTACCCGTTGGTAAAAGCCAATTGGGAAGGTTACCCGCAAATGCGCAACCAGTCACCACTTTCGGCAGAAAATGCTGTTAACATTGCAATAACAGGTAAAGGAATAATAGACGGGAACGGCGATGCCTGGCGCGCAGTAAAAAAAGATAAGCTTACCGCATCACAATGGAAAAAATTAGTGGCATCCGGTGGCGTAGTGGATGATAATGATATGTGGATGCCATCTGAGAGCTATGCAAAAGGAAGCCATCTGAAAGAGCCCGGCCGTTTTTCGCCGGATAAAAATGCAGCCTTCTATGAATCAGTGAAGGATTTTTTAAGGCCCAATCTGCTGGTACTCACTTCCTGTGATAAAGTACTGCTGGAAGGGGTTACCTTTCAGAATTCGCCTGCCTGGTGTTTGCATCCTTTGATGAGCAGCAACATTACCGTACGCAATGTTTTTGTAAAAAATCCCTGGTATGCCCAGAATGGTGACGGCATTGACCTGGAAAGTTGCCGGAATGTATTGATTGAGAACAGTGTGTTTGATGTGGGAGATGACGCACTGTGCATGAAAAGTGGCCGTGATGCAGATGGCCGTAAAAGAGCCATGCCAACAAAAGATGTCATTATCCGTGGCTGCACCGTATATGCGTCACACGGGGGATTTGTTGTAGGCAGTGAAATGAGCGGCGGTATCTGGAATGTATATGTAAGCGATTGTACTTTTGTGGGCTCAGATATTGGTCTTCGCTTTAAAACAACCCGCGGGCGTGGTGGTATTGTGGAAAATATTTTTATAAAAAATGTCTTTATGAAAGATATTCCCGGTGACGCGGTTTTGTTTGACATGTATTATATGGGAAGAGATCCCGTACCGATGGCCGGTGAAAAGCGGGAACTGCCAAAAGTAGAAAAGTTTCCTGTTGATGAAACAACGCCTCAGTTCAGGAATATTGAAATAAGCAATGTTTATGTGAATGGTGCACAGCGGGCGGTTTTTTTAAGAGGATTACCGGAAATGGCTGTAAAGAATATCAGTATCAGCAATGCTGTGTTCCAGTCAAAACAGGGTATTGAGATCCAGGAGTCCAGTGGTATCCGGTTTAAGAATGTGCAGGTATATTCAGATAATACCAACCCGGTAGTGGATATTATCAATGGCCGGGATATCCGGTTTGACCAGTTCGGGTATAGCAATAACGCAAATACTTTACTGCGGCTGAGCGGAGGCAATACCCGGAATATCGGATTTCAGAACACCACCTATAAAAATGTAACGAACAAAGTAGCAGCCACCCTGGGTGCAACCGAAGCGGCAGTTTCTTTTAAATAAATTCTTCATGCGAAAGCTATTTTTCATTTTATTGGTCATTATTGCACTGCAACTACATGCGCAGGAGCTGCCGTATGCACAGCGGATGGCGCTTACAGCAATGCACCTGTGGCCGGACTCTTTTTCTGTAGTGCCTGGTAAACCTGCAAGATGGAGTTATGACCAGGGAGTAATCCTGAAAGGTATTGAAGGCATCTGGCTGCAGACAGGAGACCCTAAATGGTTTCAGTATATTCAGCATTCAATGGATTATTTTGTGGCAGAAGACGGGTCTATAAAGGATTATGCCCCGGATAGCTATAACCTGGATCATATCAATAATGGTAAACTGCTGTTGCTGCTGTACCGGGTTACCGGAAAAGAAAAGTATAAAAAGGCGGCCACGCTTTTAAGAACGCAGTTAAGCACACAGCCCAGAACAAAGGAGGGTGGTTTCTGGCATAAGAAAACCTATCCTTACCAGATGTGGCTGGATGGCCTGTATATGGCGCAGCCTTTTTATGCAGAATATGCAGGTGTATTTGGCGAGGATTCTGTTTTCAATGATGTTGCCCGGCAGTTTGTGCTGATGGAAAAAAAGGCCATCGATCCTGCTACCGGATTGTTATACCACGGCTATGATGAATCCAGGGTGCAGCAATGGGCCGATAAACAAACAGGGCATTCGCCCAATTTTTGGGGAAGGGCACTGGGCTGGTACGGTATGGCATTGGTAGATGCGCTGGATTATTTTCCTGATGAGCACCCGGGTAAAAAGCAGCTCATTGCTATCTTAAAGCGGTTTGCTGCAGCTGTTGTAAAAGTGCAGGATCCCAAAACCGGTCTGTGGTATGATATTGTAAACCTCCCCGGTAAAAAACCAAACTACACGGAATCTTCAGCATCTGCTATGCTGGTGTACACGTTGGCTAAAGGTGTGCGCAAGGGATATCTTTCCTCCGGTTATCTTGTAAATGCCGCAAATGGGTTTGATGGACTGATAAAGAATAAGATTACTGTTGATAAAAACGGCTTTACCAACCTGGAAGGAACCGTATCTGTTTCCGGGCTGGGCGGTAAGCCTTACCGCAATGGCAGTTTTGAATATTACATGAGCGAAAAAGTGGTGCAAAATGACCCTAAGGGCGTGGGGGCATTTATCTTAGCCGCCAATGAAGCAGCGCTGATCAAAAAGGAGCCTGTTGGAAAGGGTAAAACGGTTTTGCTGGATAATTATTATAACAACGAAACAAAAACCGGCCCCGGCGGCAAAACAGCATCCTGGCATTATACCTGGGACGACCGTTCCAATGGCGGCTATTATTTCCTTGGAAATTTATTTGAGCAGTATGCAGCCACTATTAAAACCTTAAAGACGGCTCCGTCAGCACAGGCGCTAAAAAATGCGTCTGTTTATATTATTGTTGACCCTGATACAGAAAAGGAAACGGCGCATCCCAATTATATGAACCCGGCAGATGCGCAAACCATTGCGGATTGGGTAAAACAGGGCGGCGTATTGGTGCTGCTGGCAAATGATGCCGGTAATTGTGACCTGGAGCATTTTAACATACTGGCGGATCAGTTTGGGATCCATTTTAACGAAGACAACCTGCTAATGGTCAGGAACAATGACTATGAAATGGGCAAGGTAAACATATCACCGGGTAATATTGTTTTTAAGAATGCTAAAAACGTTTATCTAAAAGAGATCGCTTCTTTGAATCTTTACAAAAATGTGGTGCCGGTTTTAAAGTCAGGAAATAATAACGTTATGGCCGTTGCCCGTTATGGCAGGGGAACCGTGCTGGCGCTTGGAGATCCCTGGATCTATAACGAGTATGTAGACGGAAGAAAACTTCCGCTTCAATACGAAAACTATAAGGCCGCGCAGGACTGGGTACGCTTTTTATTAAATAAGGCAATCATTAAAAATTAAAATGTAGAAATGCAGCTTTCAAAAAACAGCTTACAGGCAATAAACACCCATGCAACTATAGATATACCCGGTGATGCCCAATTTGAGCTGCCGGAAAAGGTATTGCAGTTTGGAACCGGCGTTTTGCTGAGGGGGCTGCCGGACTTTTTTATAGATAAAGCCAATAAGCAGGGGCTTTTTAGCGGACGGATCGTTGTAGTAAAGTCAACCGATTCAGGAGGGGCAGATGCCTTTGCAGAACAGGATGGCCTGTACACACAATGCATCCGCGGTATAGAACAGGGTAAGGTGGTGGACGAATATGTGATCAATGCATCCATCAGTCGTGTGGTGTCAGCCAAAACAGACTGGCAGGAGATTCTTGAATTTGCCCGGAACCCTTCGCTCCGGTTAGTGATTTCCAATACTACAGAGTTAGGCATTGTGCCCGGTGATGATAAAGTAACGGATGCGCCGCCGGCAACTTTCCCCGGCAAATTGCTGGCTGTTTTATATGAGCGGTTCAAAGCCCTGGGTGCTACTGCTGCTTCGGGACTGGTAATTGTTCCTACCGAGCTGATCGTGGATAATGGCAGGAAATTAAAAGCGATTGTACTGGAAAATGCACAAAAGAATAACCTGGAAAATGATTTTATTCAGTGGGTTGAAAATGAGAACCATTTTTGTAATTCACTTGTAGATCGTATAGTGCCCGGCAAGCTGGAGTCCGCGGATGAAAAACAGACAACCGCCCTGCTGGGTTACCAGGATGATCTGAAATTTATGAGCGAGGTATTCCGCCTCTGGGCGATCGAATCCGGCAGCACAAAGGTGAAAGAAGTGCTGTCCTTTGCTGAAGCGGATGAAGGAGTGGTGATTGCGGCTGATATTGAACGATTCAGGGAGCTGAAACTGCGGTTGTTAAACGGAACGCATACTTTTTCCTGCGGACTGGCCCTGCTGGCAGGCTTTGAAACCGTAAAAGAAGCCATGGCAGATGAGGCGTTTGAAAACTATATTGCCGGTCTTACAAAAAAAGAAATTGCTCCTGTGCTGGAAAAAAAAGGCATCAGTTATGATGCGTCCTGCACATTTGCAGATCAGGTGATCGAACGGTTTAAGAATCCTTACCTGGATCATAAATGGATCAGCATCAGCTTTGCGTATACTTCCAAAATGCTGATGCGTAATCTGCCTTTAATAAAGGCTGCTGATTCCGGTATGGCTGAAGAGCCATCGGCCATGGCGCTTGGCTTTGCGGCCTATTTACTGCTGATGAAAAGCAGGAAGAACGGCGATCATTATGAACGTGAGATAAACGGCACGGTATACCGGTTAAATGATGATAAAGCGGCCCTTTTAGCGGCGTTATGGGAAAAGAATGATGAAGCGCAGATTGTAAACGCAGTGCTGGCCAGCAAAGAGCTGTGGGGGGAAGACTGGAGCAGCTGTACGCTGTTTGCCAGCCAGGTAAGACAATGGCTTTCGCTGTTATTAAAAGACGGTGCTATAGCTTCTTTAAATAAATTTGCAACAATAGCGATAAAATAAAAAATGCAGAGGATTGTTTTAAAAGTACACCCAAGGGACAATGTAATTGTGGCCTTGCAGGATTTGAAAAAAGGTCAGCAGGTGGAATTTGATGGTAATACCTACACCCTTGTTGATGACATTCCTGCCAAGCATAAATTTTTTACAAATGACATGCAGGAGGGCGATGCCATTATTATGTATGGGGTGCTGGTAGGCAAAACGCAGGAATTTGTTCCTGCCGGCGGGCGCATGACTACCGTCAATACAAAACATGCGGCCGATCCGTTTGAATACCGGCCTTATCATTATCAATGGATACCGCCGGATGTATCTAAATTTAAAAACCGGACCTTTAACGGCTACCATCGCCCGGACGGTAAAGTAGGAACGGCCAACTACTGGCTGTTTATGCCCACGGTGTTTTGTGAAAACAGGAACCTGGATGTCATTCGCGAAGCATTGCACAATGAATTGGGATACGCGGTAACCAGCAAGTATAAATCCTATACCCATTACCTGGTGGAAGCGTATAAAAAAGGAGAAAATATTGCTGATATTGATCTCTCCGTATCGCAGGCAGACAAAGGCAAGGACCGGCTGTTTAAAAATATTGACGGTATTAAGTTTTTAAATCACCAGGGCGGATGTGGGGGCACGCGCCAGGACGCAGGCATTTTAAGCAGGCTTCTGGCCGCTTATGCAGACCATCCGAATGTGGCAGGGGTTACCATCTTAAGTTTAGGATGTCAGCACCTGCAAACCAAACAGCTGCTGGAAGATATCCGCTTAAGAAATCCCGGTTTCAGCAAGCCGTTACTGGTTTTTGAGCAACAGCAATCAAAAAGCGAAGAGCAGCTGATCAGCACGGCAATCCGCAAAACATTTGAAGGACTGATCGGGATAAATAAAATAGAACGGGAGCCGGCACCGTTAAGTGCGCTGACGGTTGGCGTAAAATGTGGTGGCAGCGATGGCTTCAGTGGTATCAGCGCTAACCCTGCGGTAGGGTATACCAGCGATCTGCTGGCCGCCCTGGGGGGTAAAGTGCTGCTGGCGGAGTTTCCTGAACTGTGCGGGGCCGAACAGCAGCTCATTGATCGCACTATTGATGAAGCCGCCGCCAGAAAGTTCATTCATTTAATGACCACTTATAATGACCAGGCCGTAAATGCCGGCTCCGGTTTCTTTGCAAACCCTTCTCCGGGCAATATAAAAGATGGTTTAATTACAGATGCTATAAAGAGTACAGGCGCGGCAAAAAAAGGAGGTACTTCTCCCGTAGTAGATGTACTGGATTATACGGAGCCTGCTACCAAACCAGGTTTAAACCTCGTATGTACTCCCGGTAATGATGTGGAGGCAACAACCGGTAAAGCCGCATCAGGCGCTACTTTGATCCTGTTTACTACAGGGCTGGGAACGCCAACCGGCAATCCTGTTTGCCCCACGATCAAAATAGCCACCAACTCTTCACTGGCAAAAAGGATGAGCGATATTATTGATATTAATACCGGCGGAATTATTGACGGTGAGAAAACCATTGAAGAAATGGGAGAAGAGATCCTGGAATATTGTATCAGGGCAGCCAGTGGTGAGGTTATTCCCAAAGCAGTGCAACTGAACCAGGATGACTTTATTCCATGGAAAAGAGGAGTGTCGCTATAAGGCGGTTGTAAATAGAAGACAAAATAATTAACGCTTAATAAGAATACGTGAAACAATTTTTAGACGATAACTTTTTATTGGAAACAAAAACCGCGGAGCGGCTGTATCATGAATATGCAAAACGGATGCCCATCATAGACTACCATTGCCATCTGCCGCCGCAGCAGATAGCGGAAAATGCCCGGTTTAAGAATATCACACAGGCATGGCTCTATGGCGACCATTACAAATGGCGGGCCATGCGCACAAACGGGGTTGATGAACATTTTGTAACCGGCGGTGCTTCAGATGAGGAAAAATTTTTAAGATGGGCGGAAACGGTACCTTATACAATGCGCAACCCGCTATATCACTGGACGCACATGGAATTGCGCCGGTATTTTGATATTGATGAGCTCCTGGATGCCAACAGTGGCAAAAAAATCTATGAAGAAGCCTCCGCCAGGATCAGCAGCGAAGAGTACAGTGTGCAAAACCTGCTGCGCAAAATGAATGTAAAGGTGGTTTGTACCACAGATGACCCGGTAGACACGCTGGAATTTCACAGGAAAATGAAAGCTGCTCAGTTTGAAATACCCGTGTATCCTGCATTTCGCCCGGATGCAGCCATGAACGTGTCTGCACCGGAAACGTTTGCTGCCTATGTGGCAAAGCTGGAAGCTGTTTCCAATATTGAAATAAAAGATCTGGATACTTATTTGCAGGCATTGAAGAACCGGCACGATTTCTTTGCAGAGATGGGCTGCTCGGTATCAGATCATGGCCTGGAGTATATTGAAGCCGTCGATTATACAGAAAAGGAGATCAGCGCCTTGTTTGATAAAATAACCGGTGGACAGGCATTGACTCCCGCAGAGCAGGAACAGTTTCGCTCGGCAATGCTGGTATGGTTTGCAGAATGGGATCATGAAAAAGGATGGGTGCAGCAGTACCATCTGGGCGCGCTCCGGAATAATAACTCCCGGCTGCTGGCAAAGCTGGGCCCTGATACCGGCTGGGATTCTATTGGTGATTTTCCACAAGGCAGAACGCTATCAAAATTCCTGAATAGCCTGGAGAAAAAAGAGATGCTGACCAAAACGATCCTGTACAACCTGAACCCCGCAGACAATGAGCTGTTTGCAACCATGACCGGCAATTTTAATGACGGAACCGTTGCGGGCAAAGTACAGTGGGGCTCCGGCTGGTGGTTCCTGGATCAGAAAGATGGTATGATCAACCAGATGAACACGTTGTCTAATATGGGGCTGATCAGCCGGTTTGTGGGCATGCTTACAGATTCCAGAAGCTTCCTGTCCTTTCCAAGACACGAATATTTTCGCAGAATACTGTGCAATTTGTTTGGAAACGATATTGAAAATGGCGAACTTCCGAACGATATTAACTGGATCGGCAAGATCATTCAGGATATCAGTTTTAATAATGCCAATGAATATTTCGGATTTAAAGTAGTCAATAGTTAATAAGTCTGTGGACCATGGGCTATCGGCCAGATATTAAACAAAAAAGATAAAAGAAAGATGTTTGATCTTACAGGTAAAACGGCTTTGGTTACAGGTGGTAACAAGGGCATTGGAAAAGGCATGGCACTTGGACTGGCACAGGCAGGTGCCGATATTATTGTAGCAGCACGCAGCGTGGAAGCCGGATCAGAAATTGAGGCTGAGGTAAAAAAGCTCGGCAGAGGGTTTAAGCACTATAAAATGGACGCTGCAGATCGCAGCAATGTATACCATTTTATAAAACAGGTGCTGGATGAAAATGAGCGGATAGACATTTTAATCAATAACGCCGGTACGATCATGCGTAAACCTGCGGCGGAGCACCCGGATGAATACTGGGACAATGTGATCTCCATTAACCTGGATACGCCTTTTATTTTAGCGCGTGAATTTGGAAAGCATATGATCGGAAAAGGTGCCGGTAAAATTATTTTCACCTGTTCTTTGTTAAGTTTCCAGGGAGGCATCAATGTGCCGGGTTATGCAGCCAGTAAAGGAGCGCTAAGCAGCCTGGTAAAGGCACTGGCCAATGAATGGGCCTCAAAAGGAGTCAATGTAAACGGAATTGCACCGGGGTATATTGCAACAGATAATACACAGGCTTTACGGGAAGATGCTGATCGCAGCAGGTCCATCCTGGAGCGGATACCGGCCGGCCGCTGGGGTACACCGGAAGATTTTGCCGGCCCCGCTGTATTTTTGGCTTCAGATGCCGGCAACTACGTACATGGAACTATATTAACGGTAGATGGGGGATGGATGGGCCGTTAAAAATGTAAAATAATAAATCAGAAATATCAAATTAGAAAATGGAAATAAGATTCGGGCATAGCCCACAGGAAACAAAAGCAATGAGCACTGAGCAGTTGCGGGAAAACTACCTGGTGCAGGACTTGATGCAGGCAGATAAGTTAACGTTGGTTTACAGCCATTATGACCGCCTGATCGTTGGCGGCGTGAAACCGGTCGGCAAAACCGTGTTGCTGAAAAACGAAGAAGAACTGAAATCGGATTTCTTTTTACAGCGCAGGGAACTGGGCGTCATCAATGTTGGCGGCCGCGGGCTTATTACGGTAGATGGCGAAAAATATTCTTTAGATAAAAAAGATTGTTTGTATGTTGGCCGGGGAGCTAAAAAAGTAAATTTCAGCAGCAGTGCCAAAAAGGACCCGGCTGTTTTTTACATTCTGTCAGCACCTGCGCATCAGGTGTATCCTACTACCAAGTATACAAAAGAGCAGGCAGCGCCTGTAACTTTGGGTGATATTACCACTTCCAATAAACGAACCATCTATAAATACATTCATGAAGAGGGGATTCAGAGTTGTCAGCTGGTAATGGGTTTAACCGTGCTGGAAACCGGCAGCGTATGGAACTCGGTGCCGCCCCATACGCATACCCGCAGAACGGAGATCTATTTTTATTTTGATCTGCCGGAAGAACAACGTTTGTTTCATATGATGGGCGAACCGCAGCAAACGCGCCACATCATTATGAAGAATAATGAAGCCGTCATTTCTCCGCCCTGGAGCATGCACTTTGGTTGTGGCACTTCCAATTATGGCTTTATCTGGGGAATGGCGGGTGAAAACAAACAATACACAGATATGGATCCCGCACCGGTGCCCACGTTATTGTAGTGAATGTGAATAGTGAATGGTGAATAGTTAATAGTGAGTGGCAGGCGGCTAACCACTGATACGGGACCTGCTGATCTTCAAATTGTCAAATTAGCTAATTTTCAAATTAATAAGATGTCAAAAAAAATTGTTACGCTCGGTGAAATCATGCTCCGCCTGTCAACACCCGGTTTTGAACGTTTTGTTCAGACGGATTCATTTGATGTTACCTATGGTGGAGGCGAGGCGAATGTGGCTGTTGCGCTTTGTAATTACGGTTTAAAGGGTTACTTTGTTTCCAAAGTGCCCGACAATGCCATTGGTCAGGCGGCTATCAATCATCTGCGCCGTTACGGTGTCAATACCGATTTTGTAGCGCGGGGCGGCGAAAGGCTGGGGATCTATTTTCTGGAAACAGGTGCTTCCATGCGTGCTTCACAGGTCATCTATGACCGTGCAGGCGCAGCAATTGCAGATGCAGACATCAATGAATTTGATTTTGATAAAATACTGGACGGTGCGGACTGGTTCCATACAACGGGCATTACACCGGCTTTGAGCGATAAGGCAGCCGCCTTAACAGAAGCGGCATTAAAGGCCGCAAAAGCAAAAGGCATTACTACAAGTATTGACCTCAACTACCGCAAAAAATTGTGGAGTAAGGAAAAAGCACGTGAAGTAATGGGCGAATTATGTAAGTATGTAGATGTGTGTATCGGTAATGAGGAAGATGCTGAAACCACCCTGGGCTTTAAAGCAAGGGATACAGATATAACAAAGGGTGAGCTGAACCTGGAAGGGTATAAAGATGTGATCCGCCAGATGAAGGAAAAGTTCAATTTTAAATACATTGCTTCTTCTCTGCGTGAAAGTTTCAGCGCCAGCGATAATGGCTGGAGCGCACTGGTATCCGATGGTAATGAATTTTATCATACGAAAAAATACAATGTACGTATTGTAGACCGTGTGGGCAGTGGCGACAGCTTTGCAAGCGGATTGATCTATGGCCTGGTAACCGGTATGAGCATGGCAGATGCTGCGGAATTTGGTGTAGCTGCGTCCGCATTAAAACATACCATTCCGGGCGATCTGAATCATGCAACACTGAGCGATGTAAAAGGGCTGATGAAGGGCGATGCAAGCGGCCGCGTACAGCGGTGATCTTTTGTATGAATCCTGTAAAAACAATACAACGGTTGTGGCTTCTTTTTCTGCTGCAAATACCATTTGCTTTAATGGCTCAGCATCCTGTACGGCTTGCTGTGGCAGGGATCACACATGGGCATAGTGACTGGATCTACAACCGGAAGCTCAGGGGCGATATAGAAATTGCAGGTATTTATGAAACAAATGCAGACCGGGTGCAGGAATTCCGGAAACGATACCAACTTCCGGAAAACCTGTTCTACACCAATCTGGAACAGTTGCTGGACAAGGTAAAGCCGGAAGGGGTAATGGCATTTGGGCCGGTTAATGAGCATATTGCGGTAGTGCGGGCATGTGCGCCCCGCAAAATAAACGTGATGGTAGAAAAACCGCTGGCCACTACCTATAAAGATGCACAGGAAATAGCTGACCTTGCAAAGCGGTACGGGATAAAAGTGCTGACAGATTTTGAAACTTCCTGGTATGCAAGCAACCAGTATGTAAGAAATAGTTATAAGGAAGGCCGGCTGGGGCAGCTCCGTAAAGTAATGATTAATGACGGCCATGAAGGGCCGTGGGCAATGAACCGGCATTTTGTTTCCTGGCTTACGGATCCTGTAAAGAACGGGGGCGGCGCGCTTATGGATTTTGGCTGTTATGGCGCCAATCTGATGACCTGGCTGATGGAAGGCCAGCGCCCGCTTTCAGTAACTGCTGTAACCCATCAGAACCGACCGGACCGGTACCCGAAGGTAGAAGATGAGGCAACCATCATTCTTCAGTATCCGGAAGCGCAATGCGTAATCCAGGCTTCCTGGAGCTGGAGCTTCAGCCGTAAGGACATGGAGGTATATGGCACTAAGGGATACGCCATTGCTGCAGATCCTGTAAAGATCAGGACCCGGATGCAAGGTGCCTCTTCGGAAGTCAGCCAGACCCTGGAACCCCGCTCCGCCCCATTTAATGATCCCTTTGCGGTTTTTGCAAATGTAATACGGGGCACGCTGAAACTGGAGCCTGATGATGTGTATGAGCTGCCGGTAAATGTGACGGTAGTAGAAATCCTGGATGCAGCCCGTACATCCGCAAAAAGCGGGAAGACAATATATCTGAAACCCCGCCCGGCTTTGGTGCAGGCAGGTAATGTTGGAAATAATTAAGATAAGTGTTATGGTTATAGATACGATCCGGAATGCTGCGCAGTATGAAACGCTGCATGCCTCCTTTAAGACAGCATTTGATTATATACGGCAAACAGATTGGGCAACTACCGCTGCAGGTACTTATATAGTGGAGGCCGATACGGTGAAGGCGATTGTTTCTGAAGCTTCCGGAAAGAAAAAGGAGGCCGCACTGGAAAAATTTGAGTGCCACGATCAGTTTATTGATATCCAGTATGTGATCAGAGGAGTAGAACAGATAGGCTGGAAACCCCGGCAGGACTGTGTGATACCTAATGGTGATTACAACCCGGACAAAGATGTACGGTTCTTTAAAGATGCGCCGGATTGGTTCTTTACACTGCACGCCGGGCAATTTGTGATCTTTTTCCCGGAGGATGTGCATGCGCCGATGATTAGTGATGATGTAATCAAAAAACTGGTAATGAAAATAAAAATTTAAAATGGAAGTGCAACAAACAATTGATACAATAATAGGGCAGGGTATTTTGCCGCTCTATTTTAATGCAGATGAAACGGTAAGCGTTGAGGTATTAAAAGCCTTGTACAAGGCTGGAGTAAAAGCAGTGGAATACACCAACAGGGGTGAAGCGGCTTTCAGCAATTTTAAAAAGCTGGTGGAAGTGCGTAACAGCGAGATGAAAGGACTGCTTCTCGGGATCGGCACGGTAAAAAACCTCGGGGATACAGAAAATTATTTTAAGGCCGGTGCCGATTTCTTTGTCAGCCCCGGGTTTGTTCCGGAAATAGCTTCATTTGCTGCGGAAAAGAGCCTTTTTTATGCACCAGGCTGTATGACCCCATCAGAAATTATTGCTGCGGAAAATGCCGGTGTAAAATTCATCAAGCTGTTTCCCGGCGATATGCTAGGCCCAAAATACCTTAGCTCCATAAAGGATATCTTTCCAAAATTGCTGTTTATGCCAACCGGTGGCGTGGATACTACAAAAGAAAACATTGAAAGCTGGTTTAAGGCAGGTGTTTGCGCAGTAGGAATGGGCAGCAAACTGGTCAGTAAGCAGTTGATGGCCGAAAAAAATTATACAGCCATTGAAACAGCTACAGCCGGTGTATTAAAAACAATTCAGGAAATAAAAAACAATCAGTAAAAGATGCAGCAAGCCATAGGAAAATACAGGTGGACGATTTGTGCTTTATTATTTTTTGCAACAACAGTAAATTATTTAGACAGGCAGGTGCTGAGCTTATTAGCACCGGAACTGTCGCATGAATTCGGATGGTCCAATAGCGACTATGGCAATATTACCGCGGTCTTTCAATTTGTATATGCTATTTCCATGCTTTTTGCAGGCCGGCTGATTGATAGGCTGGGCACAAAATGGGGCTATGCATGGGCACTGATTATCTGGTCTGTTGGCGCTATCATGCATGCCGAGTCTGTAAATATCGGTAAAGGGTTACAGTCCGTTTTAGGTTGGGCAGGGCTGGCAGCAGTTCCGGTATCGATTATTGGTTTTATGGCAGCCCGCGCGGTACTGGGTTTTGGAGAATCCGGGAACTTTCCGGCGGCTATTAAAGCAACCGCAGAATATTTTCCCAAAAAAGAACGCTCCTTTGCTACCGGCATTTTTAATTCCGGCTCCAATGTAGGAGCTATTCTGGCACCATTGACGGTACCCTGGATCGCAAAGAACTGGGGCTGGTATACCGCATTTCTGATCATTGGCGCCATCGGTTTTATATGGTTGCTTTTCTGGTTTTATTTTTATGATCTGCCGGCAAAGCAAAAACGGCTTTCTGCTGCTGAGCTGGCCTATATTCAAAGTGATGAAGATGCAAAAGTGGATCAGACCGAAGATGCACAGGCGGCTACTAAGGTTTCCTGGTTCAAATTGCTGGGGTATAAGCAAACCTGGTCGTTTGCCATTGGTAAGTTTTTAACAGACGGTGTGTGGTGGTTTTATCTGTTCTGGCTGCCAAAATACCTGGAGGCACAATATAATATCAAAGGAACGGAACTGGCGCTACCGCTTTTTGTTTTATACAGCATGACAATGGTAGGAAGTATTAGCGGCGGCTGGTTCCCGGTATATTTCATCCGTAAAGGATATAATGCGTATGATGGTCGTATGAAAGCCATGTTACTGATTGCCGTGTTTCCTTTACTGGTATTGCTGGCGCAGCCTTTGGGGCATATCAGCTACTGGATGCCTGTGCTGCTGATCGGGATCGGCGCTTCTGCGCACCAGGCCTGGAGCGCGAATATTTTTACTACCGTTTCTGACATGTTCCCTAAAAAAAGCGTGGCATCGGTTACCGGTATCGGCGGCATGGCCGGGGGTATGGGGGGCGTCTTCATCTCTTTAATAGCCGGTCAGCTATTTGATTACTATAAGGCGCAGGGGCATATTGAAACAGGGTACACTATTTTGTTTACGTTTTGCGCGATGGCGTACCTGTTGGCCTGGGGTATTATGAAATCATTGGTACCAAAATATAAGCCGATTACGGATTTGTAAGGAGATCCTTACAAAATGCAGCGACGCAGTTCCCCAGGGGTTCAGGGCCGGGAAAAGCCTGCACTGCATTTTTACAGGTTTAAAACTTATATAAACATTCCTGGTGAATTCCAATAGAGTCCCTTTCCTGAATTATGTGTCTTCAAATAAATCGTCCATGGTTACATTTTGGTGAATATATCCCAGGGAATGTTCATTCTGATGCAATTTATAAGTTGATACAAGAATAGGGAGCACCGTTTTACGGGTTTGGGTTTCCGCTGTAAAAATGAATTGCTTCCGCTGCAGTTCAGTTTTGTAAGCCTTTGTAATAGAGAAAGGTTGTTTGGTAAACTTTGCCTCGCATAAATTTATAATATGGTCACGCCGGTCAATAAGCAGGTCCATCTGGGCGTTCCTGTCTTTTGCTAACCAGGAAGAAACTTCAGAATAGACCCCGCTGATCCCCAATGCTTTTTTATGGGTTCGATGTGCTGAAGGCTAATGTTTTCAAAAGCATATCCGCTCCATGCCCGCCACTGAGGGCTGTCGATGCGACTGGCCCAGGAACCTTTTCCTGCAGACTTCTGATTGCGGATAAATTTGAGATAAAACAATGTGTACTGGTCGGTGAGGCGATAGAGACCTTCCCGGATTTTCTTGCCGAACGGATGCGTTTTGGTAATGAACCCGCTTTCTTCAAGCTCCCGGAGTATATTGGTTAGCACACCGCCATCTTTTATTTTTATTTTTGATACAATGCCTTCGCGGCTCATGCCACTGGCCTTCGTTGCCAATAGCTCTACAATGGCCATATGCCGCTCAGGTGTGTTAAAAAGGGATCGGTAGAGGTTTTCGTATTCACCCGTAAGCAGGCCGTTTTTGGAAAAAGCAACCCTGTCAATTTCCTGAAAGGCACTTTTGCCCGGCCTGATCTCATCCAGGTAAAAAGGAACACCACCTAACGCCATATAAAGCTGCAGGATCTGGTAGCGGTCAATGCTATTGTGCTTCAGGCGAAAGAAATCTTCCGTTTCATGCAGGGTGAACGGCATCAGCCGTATACGTTGGGTAACCCGGTTGTATAGTCCGCCCCGGTTATTGATGAGTTTGTTGATCATCCATGACGCAGCAGACCCGCATACCACAAGGATCATGTCTGAACGTGTGGAAGCCCATGAGTTCCAGAAATGTTCCAAAGCCATCAGAAATTTAGACCGGGGTGTATCAAGCCAGGGCAGCTCATCAAAGAATACTACTTTTTTTTAGACGCGGATAGCTTAATGAGGTAGCTGCGCAGCAATTCAAACGCCTTAAACCAGTTAACCGGAACCTCTTTGATCATTGTTGGCGCCACCTCTCTGAATACGGTGAAGAAATTGGATAATTGCCGGGACGTATTTACATTGGCGATGCCTGTAATATGAAACACTAATTGTTTATTGAATACCTGCCGGATCAGGAACGTTTTGCCTACCCTGCGCCGGCCGAATACAGCAACAAATTCCGGTCTTTCGCTGTGCAACAACTCGTTTAACAGTTGCTGCTCTTCCTTTCTGCCTGCAAGCTCTTTCATGGTTACATATTTATATTTAGCGCTAACTATACAGATATACATACTTACCGCTAAATATAGGTCACCACATTTTAAGGGGTCTTGTAGTCACAAGTGCCGGTTTAAACAGTACCTGTTTAATTGAAGAATCTGTTTTAGGTAATTGGGTAACAGGTGCTGCTGCTATTCTTGGCAGGATCAGTTTCGTAGTCAGATGCTTTTTATGACAGGTCCCATTAACACAACTGAGGTATCAGGTGCGATATACTTCTTATGTCATAAAATTACATGTGCAAATGTGATCCCTTCAAGCGTAAGCTTTATGGTTGCTCTAACCATAAAGCTCATCAATTTCCTTCCTGAACTTTTCCAGGATCACTTTTCTTTTCAGACTGAGCTTGGGTGTCATTTCCCCGGTTTCCACGCTCCATTCATGGGGAAGCAAATGGAATTTTTTTATTTGCTCTACATGGTTAAAATTGGCGTTATGATAATCAATTACAGACCGGAACAGGTCATGCACTTTTTCATTCTGTACAATTTCTTCGTTCGTACCAATAGCCAGTTTCTGTTCCCGCATCCAGTCTTTAACAGCCAGGAAGGAGGGCACAATTAATGCGCTTACAAATTTTTTATCGTTGCCTACCACCATGATCTGCTCAATAAATTTGCTTTCCTTCATTTTATTTTCAATAGGTTGCGGGGCTACATATTTTCCACCGCTGGTCTTGAATAATTCCTTTTTCCGGTCGGTGATCTTCAGATACCGGTTTTCCACCCATTCACCAATATCGCCAGTGCTCAGCCATCCATCGTGTATTACCTCAGCCGTAAGCCCGGGTTGTTTATAATAACCCTGCATCACACAGGGGCTTTTTACCAGTATTTCCCCGTCTTCCGCAATCCGGACCTCGATCCCTTCAATAGCCGGTCCCACTGTGCCTATGTAATTATCAGTTTTCCGGTTTACGCAAATTACCGGGCTGTGCTCAGTAGGCCCGTAACCTTCAAAAACAGGAATACCTGCCGCATTGAAAATGCGCAGCAGTTTTTCAGGCGCCGCGGCGCCCCCGGCTATAATAAATTGAACATTCCCACCCAATGCCTCGCGCCATTTGCTGAATACGAGTTTGCGTGCAATGCTTAGTTTTTTATTGTATAGCCATCCTTTGTTAACCCGGTTATCATATTGTGCGCCCAGGTTCACGCTCCAGTAAAACAATGCTTTCTTTATGCCCGTTAATTCCTTGCCCTTGATCATGATCTTTTCATATACTTTCTCCAGCAAACGGGGCACAGTGGCAAAACCATTTGGTTGTACCTCCTTTAAATTGTCAGCAATAGTGTCCATGCTTTCTGCATAGTAAATGCCAATACCGCTGAACAGGTAAATATAGGTAATGGTCTTTTCGAAAATATGGTTGAGCGGTAAGAAGCTCAACGCTTTTACCTGGGGCTGATCCGGAAACGGAAAGCTTGCTTTTGAAAAGAGCACATTGCTTACAATATTTTCATGGCTCAGCATAACACCCTTCGGCGTTCCGGTTGTTCCGGAGGTATAAATAATTGTAGCTGTATGTTTGGGGCTGATGGCTGCCTTGCTTGCCGAGAGCTCTTTTGCCAGGTCTGCATCCGGCGGTGTAAGCAATTCAGAATAATGAGGCGTTCCCTCTATGGGCTCAAAAGTATAAATGCCCTGCAGGAAATCGCTTTTAACAGATCGCACCTTTTCTAAAAGGTCCTTATTATTTACAAAAATGAATTTTGCCCGGGATTCATTCAGTATAAATTCCAGCTCATGCGGGTTGGTTGTGGGATAAATGGGAACCAGGATGGCCCCGGTCTGCTGAACTGCCAGGTCTGTAAATACCCATTCCGGCCGGTTCTGGCTGATAATGGCGATCTTATCGCTTGCTTCGGTAGATTCATTACTGCCCTTAATTCCCTTTTTTAATAACCCTGCCGACAACTGGTTTACAAGATCGCTCACCTCCTGTGTTGAGAAAGATTTCCATTGGCCGTTTACTTTAGCATTCAGCATATTGGCTTTGGGGAAATTTTTCAGCTGGTAATCAATCGTGTCAAATAACCTGAAAGCAGGAAAATTCATCATCATTTATTTATAATAAACAAAATAAGAAAAAACGCTGAAATAAAAAACCACTTCAGAAAGAAGTGGTCCGGTTCCGGGAAAGAATCCTTTTTTATTTCCTGTTGGAATAAACCTGCCCTGCAGGCATTTTAAATATTCTTGACGTATGAAAAGCTGTGAATTTGTCGTATTCATCTTTGTGCGCGGCCGCCCAGCTTTCAAAGTTAGACTGGCTGGCTACGGGGCCAAACATCCACTGGTTGTAGGAGTCAAAAATGCCATCTTTCATTAACTGCTGATGGTATTGAAATAATTTATAGGGATACTGCTTGTCATAATTATTCATCCAGTCCAGCACAAAACGGGTACGGATCATTGCCAGTGTTTCAGGTGTTAAGCCCTGCGCGGTGATGCCGGACTGGCGGGCAAAGGTCTCCAGCACCGCTTTTTCAAACGGGTTTTTGGCAGATGATGCAGCCTTGGAAAGATCCGAAGAAAAAAGCTCTTTATAGGAATCCAGTACCATCTTTTTTATGTTGTTGGATTTTGGGTTAAGGCTTTGCATATTAGCATAGATCTCTCCGTAAAGGATAGCCCATAATTTGCCATCCGGCCGCTTGTAATAATAAATGGAAGCGTTATAATAATTGTCTGCATAGGAAGGCGCTAACTCCATACCCTTTTCCCACATAGCAATAGCTGCTGCACCATTTTTCATAACTTCCAGCACTTCACCATATTCGCTGTATAAAGGCCCTGCTTTTGGAAATTTTGCAATGCCATCCTTATAAACCTTTTCAGCCTCCTTACCATTATCTGTTCCCCTGTACAGGGTACCTGCTAACTGGTAGGTAGATACATCGGCACTATCTGATTCCAATATGGGTTTGATCACTTCAAGGCCCTTTGCATATTCCTTTTTATAATAATAGGCCAAGGCCAGGTCTTTCTGAACATCCAGGTTGTTTTTATCTGTTTGTGCAGCTTTATTTAGTACCATAACAGCGTTTTCCATATCGCCTGCCAACATGAATTTTCGCGCATTTTCGCGCATGGTGGCAATATCTTCCTGGCTGAAAGCCATAAGGGAGCTCATTAAAAAAAGGCCCGCAGTAAAAATTTTCTTCATTCGTTGTAATTTTAAATAACTGATTAACAGCTTTTTCTAACAAATAATGAATTGTTAAGCAAAAAATAAGCCGAACAATTAATTTAAAGGACGCAAAATTAGAGTAAAGGGTGGTAGTAACGGTATTTTTATTTTTTATAACAAAAAATTACCGGCTCCCCTTAACCATTTTCCGGATTCTTTTGCCATGAACCAGCATTTCAAGCCGTTTTCTTTTCAGGGAAATGCTGGGGCTTTTCTGTTGATTGTCCTCCAGGCGGATCTTGTAGCTGGAAAGAATGTTTTTGTAAGAAAGGATCCCTTCAATAAAATGATCATCGGGCGCAAGTACAGGCAGTACATCAATATTATCCTTTGCCATTCTTTCAATGGCGGTCTGCAGGCTGGCGGTACCTTTTATAGGAGCAGTACCTAAGGAAATAAGATCTTTGATACTGGTTTCAGGGCGGTTGATGCTGTTATAAAGATCAGCAGCATTTACAATGCCGGAATAGGCCCCATCCGGGTCACAAACAATAAAATAATTGGTTTTATACTCAGGCTCCTCATCCAGCCAGTCCTTGATCTGTTCCACCGTATTATTGGTGCTTACGATGATGCCGTTTTTGTCCATTACCTGGTTCACAGCAACCTGTTCCAACAGGTTGGGCTCATAGGCAGATGGTAATTTTACACCCCGGCGGGATATCTTTTCAGTCATGATGGTATTTTCCATCAGAAAAAAGGAAACAATATAGGAGGCACTGCAGGTGGCCAGCAAGGGAAGCAACGCGCCGGACTGCCCGGTGGTTTCCACTGCAAAGATGATGGAAGTAATAAATGCCCTGGATGCACCGGCAAACATTGCTGCCATGCCCACAAGCGCAGCTAATGGCAGTGTAACGCCTGAAGACGGAAAAAAATAAAGGGCAATACTGCCAAGAATTGCGCCGGCTGCACCACCAATAGTGAGCAAGGGCGCTAAAGTTCCGCCTGAAGTGCCGCTGCCCAAGGCAATGGCCCAGGACGTAAATTTTAAGATACAAAGCGTTGCAATAACATTTATAGCAAGGCCTCCGTTCAAAACATCTGTAATATTGTTATATCCCACACCTAAAGTACGGGGGGAAAAATACCCGATAATACCCACCGCTAATCCGCCAATGGCCGGCCACCACATCCAGTGAATGGGCAGCTTTTCAAAACCATCCTCAATAAGGTATACAATTTTGGTAACCCCAACAGAAAGAACACCAATAAGAAGGCCGATGATGCTGTAGGTAAATAATGAGGTATTGGTTACAATGCCGATTGACCGCGTAATTTCAAAGACCGGGTGCGCATCAAATAAAAAATAATGACCGGCTGCCCCGGTAATACAGGCGAGCGCTACGGGAATGATGGTGCGTGGTGAAAATTCAAAGAGCAGTAACTCTATAGCCAGGAAAATAGCTGCAATAGGGCTGCCAAAAATAGCAGACATGCCTGCGGTAGCCCCGGAGGCCAGTAGTACTTTCCGCTCATTATGCGAAATTTTTAATACCTGACCAATAGTTGAGCCTAATGCACCCCCTGTAGCAATGATAGGTCCCTCTGCTCCAAACGGGCCGCCGGTACCAATGGATATAGCCGAAGAAAGAGGCTTTAAATAGGTAATGGTGGGTTTTATTTTGCTCTGGTTGACCAGGATCTGCTCCATCGCTTCCGGGATGCCATGCCCTCTGATGGCCTTTGATCCGTATAATGCCATCAACCCTACAATAATGCCGCCAATTGCTGGTATTATAATGACCCATAAGCCTAAGGTATTGTCTGCGGGACTAGCATCAGCAATGGAGAACCTGCCATAAAACGAAATATTAACAACAAGATCAATAAGATAAATCAGCAGTTTTGCAATGAGGCTGGTTATTGCTGCAATGCCGATTGCCAGCACTGAAATAACAAAAAGGCGCTTTTTATCTTTTACAGGCTTTGGTTTGATGGCTTCTCCTTCCAGGTTGGAATTTAATGATACGGAAATAGGGATAGAATTAAATACGGTTTTGTTCATTATTCAACAATTCTAAACTAAAAAAGATGGGGCAGTAATTGAAACTGGTAAACAGGTAGGAAAATCAGCACATTCATGGCTACCCCAAAAATACTTTGCGCTGCAAAAGTATTAAAAACCCTTTAATGGGAACGTGTTTATAAAAAATCATAGCTGATAAGGGTCAAAGTCTTGGTATAATCCATCAGGCGGTCACTCAGATAACGGGTTGAGCGATCTGATGAAAAAGCGTCCCATCATTGGTGATATGCGGAGGCATGGACTGTTTGTAGGAGCAGAACTGGTCAAGGAACGGGGCAACGGGGGAGCCCGCGGTAGCAAAGCCTGCGGAGAATTTGGTCTTATATCAGTGAACACATGCCATGTTTAAGACACCTGTTATAAATATTGCCTGATCAATTGATTCTTTTTCAGCAGGCTGCCTGTAACCCAGCTAAAAGCTAATGCGGCTATAAAAGTTATTGCAAATTTTAAAAGGGCCGGCATGTCATAGCCGAGCAATAGAAATTGTATCCAGGTAACAAATACATAATGAAGCAGATAGATCAAATAAGCATTATCAGACAATGAGCTCCACCATTTTTTTGAGGTCTGTGCAAATCTTCTGAAGACCGTAATAAATGCCAGACAACTCAGTGTGCAGGATGCTACGTAAACAGTGTAATAGATCATCCAGGCAGTAAATTCTTTTAATTGGTGGTTTTTCACCATTTGTTCCAGTGTTTTTGACCCTATAGTCAAAAGCAGGTAAACAGTGAGAGATAGTAAGGTCCAAAGCCACCATCTTTTTATGATAACTGAATTTTGAGAAAACAGTTGATGGTTAAAATCGGTATTCCCAATAAGTGCTCCGATTATAAAATAACCAAAATATAAAAGGATCCTGCTGAGCTGAAAATCGAAAGGCCCAAAACCGGTCCAGGTACCGGCCCCGATAGAATACGCCACCGGAACATACAGCACCCAGGTAATAATTAACAAAAAACAAAAGAAACGGAAGGGACTATTCTGAAAACGGGCAAATAGCAGGATGACTCCCTGTTTGGATCTTTGAATGACAGGATTTATAAATACAAGCAACAGGTTGAATAAAAACAGCACCCAGAGAAACCAGGGCGGGCCAACCGGCCATTGTTCTGTTGTAAAAAAGTCTTTTATATAGGCAACGATATCCGTATTATTATAGACAATAAAATAAGAAGGAAAATAAGCGATCAGCATCAGTAAAGTTCCCAGAAAAATAAAGGGTATGAACAGGCGGTAAGCCCGGTCGATAATAAAATTCACAGCACCTTTTTTGGCGATACTTTTAGAAAGGAACAATCCGCCTATTAAAAACAGCAACGACATAAAAAAAATATCATTGAAGTTTTCAAAGATATCAAGCCCGACCCATCTTTTTGTATCTACAACGGGATGCGTAGAGTTGATGTAAGCGTTCCTGTCAAAACTTGCAAAGGTGGTGTAAGCCAATGCTGAATGGTGGGCAACTACCAGAACGGTCAAAGAAGCCCGTAGATAATCTATCCAAACGTTTCGATTTTTCATACAATTTTGGCTATCCCGTATTTATCCGACGCATTTACTGACCCTGGCTAACGAACGGCCGCAGCATGCTGCAGCCAAAATAAAAGAGCCGATATCTTTCTGTCGTATCACAAACTATCCCTTGCACAGAGCTTTGAGCGGTTTCGATGTATCTGTATACAATTATATGCTGTGGTTCAAATGGTAATACCTGGTGATGAATACAAAACCTGCCGAACGTATGTTAAAGACAGCCATAAACGTTTTTATATAACCGATTCCTGTTAATGCCCTGCTATGCTACAGTAAATGGGTCAGCAAACCATCCCGCAGCTTCGGTTCAAACCAGGTACTTTTTGGAGGCATTACTTCTCCGCTGTCGGCAATATCAAATAATTGCTGAATGGTAACGGGGTACAGACTGAAGGCCACTTTCATCTCCCCGCTGTTCACCCGTTTTTCCAGTTCTCCAATGCCTCGGATGCCACCCACAAAATCAATCCGTTTATCGGTACGCTGGTCTTTGATGTCTAATAATTTGTCCAGCACATTTTCTGCTAAAACAGACACATCCAGCACTCCGATGGGATCTTCGGTATAAGTGCCCGGGCGGCTTCTCAGCAAATACCAGTTGCCGTTCAGATACATTCCAAACTCGTGGAGTGTTGCCGGCTTAACGGGGCTGATGCTGTGGGTTACCTCAAAATCATCATGCAAAGCGGCAATAAAGGCTTCCGGCGTCATGCCGTTCAGATCTTTCACTACACGGTTATAATCCATAATAGCCAGTTCTCCGGCCGGGAAAATTACTGTAAGGAAATAAGCTGCTTCTTCGCTGTTGGGCAGGGCTTTGCTTACTTTAGCGGCAGATGCAGCGCGGTGGTGCCCATCGGCAATATAAGTTGCAGGCACTTTTTCTTTGAACAGGTTGGTAATGGCTGCAATTACAGCTTCATCGTTTACCACCCAAACCGTATGTTGTATTCCATCATCAGCGGTAAAGTCGTACTCCGGCTGGTGGTGGGTTTTCCAGTTGTTGATGAACGTGTCTAATTCAGCAACGTTATTATAAGCCAAAAACACTTTACCGGTCTGTGCTTCAATAGTGGTCATATGGTCAATACGATCCTGTTCTTTTTCCGGCCGGGTAAATTCATGTTTTTTTATGAGGCCGTTCTCATAATCGGCTACCGAAGAAACAGCCACCAGGCCTGTCTGGCTTCTGCCATCCATAATAAGCCGGTAAATATAGTAGCAGGGCTTTTCTTCCCGGAATAATATTCCGTCTTGCTGAAAACGGGCAAGGTTTTCTTTAGCCTTTTCGTAAACCGCTTTGCTATGAATATCCACGTTTTCCGGCAGATCTACTTCGGCTTTTGTAATGTGTAAAAAAGATTCAGGGTTGTTTTTTACCTCTTGCCGGGCTTCTTCACTGTTTAAAACATCATAGGGACGGGATGCCAGTTTTGCCGCAATGTTTTTATTGGGTCTTAATGCTGAAAAGGGTCTGATAATTGCCATTACCTGCTTTTAAAAATTTGAATAGGTTTTATAAAGTGGCGCAAAAATAGGGCAATTTAAAGGGATGCCTGTTGATCAGGACGATTTTTTATCCTCAGTATGCACCACGCCACCGGTAACGGTATATTTCATGGCTTCTCCGGCAGAAATATTTTCAATGGTACGCACACGGTTCCTGGGCAAAATATACAGCTGGCCTGCAAAATTATAAGCCTGGGGCACATAAACGCCTACCATATCTGTGCCCATATTGAATTTTTGGAGCTCTTCATCCGTTAAAAAGCCCACAATCCATATGTCAGCGTCAAAAACATTTGCTAAAACGGCGTTGGTAAATTTCTTTTTATCACCCGCAAAGGCCTGGAAAAAATCTTTCACAGAAGTATATAAGATCTTAATGCCGGGGGTACGTTCCAGCCAGTGATCCAGAAAATCCAGAAGCGCTTCCATGATCAGTGAACTGCTGATCCAGCCAATAAAAATAACAGACAGAACAATGATCAAAAATCCCAGACCCGGAATCAGCACCACCGGTCGCAGCAGATTGTCTACCCAGGTAAAAAGAAGGTACAGCACATAAATGGTTATAGCAATGGGGGCAAGGATGATCAACCCCTGTATAAAATACCGGATCAGCTGTTTTACAAAACTGTTATCTTTTTTTGTATCGGATACCGCCATAAGCACAGCAAAAATAACAGTTTTCACCAGTATGTTACATTGAGGGCTGTTTTATGTTGATTGGCCTGTAAAAAAAAGCCGTTCGCCGGAAAAAAGGAGGCATGCGTGGTGTGCCCTCCTAACTTTGATCAAGTTTTTTGAAATTTCCTGGAGGAAACTTTGGTCGTGTTTAAAGTTTCCATAGTTTCGCCCCCGCAAATGGAAATATTGAACGAACATAAGGTCCGCATCCGTGACCAGGCGCTTCAGTTGTTTATACAATATGGCGCAAGGAGCGTGAGCATGGATGACATTGCCGCTGCTGTAGGCAGCAGTAAAAAAACCATTTACCAATATTATCACGACAAGGACAACCTGGTAGAGGATGCTATTAATAACCTATTGGTTAATAATTGTGAAGAATGCCGGTCGTATAAGAATACAGCTGATAATGCCATTCATGAAGGCTTCCTGGCCATTGGGCAAACGGCGCAGCTTTTCAGGAATATGAACCCGGTGCTGATGAATGACCTGAAAAAGTATCATCCGAAAGCATATAAAAAATTCATTGATTATAAGGGCGAGTTTATTTATCAGCTGATCATTGACAATATAAAACGGGGAATTGCGGAAGGCTTGTACAGGGAAGATATAAATAGTATGGTGCTGGCCCGCTTCCGGGTGGAAAGTATTATTATTCCGTTTCTGCCGGATTTTTATAATAAGGTGCCGGACCGCCTGTTTGAAGTGCAGGAAGAATTGTTTTATTTCTTTCTGCACGGAATGGCCACTGCAAAAGGGCAAAAATTAATTGAACGATATAAAAAACAAAAAAAACATTCAGATGCAAACAGTTAAATGGATCGCGGTGGCTATCATGGGGCTGGTGTCAGCCGGTGCAACAACGGCACAGGATAGCGTCCATTATTTTACATTGCAGCAGGCCCTGGAGTACGGGCAAAAGAATAATGTACAGGTAAAAAATGCCCTGCTGGATATCCGGTTGCAAGAACAGGTGAACAGGGAGGTAACAGGAAGTGCTTATCCGCAGGTAAGCGCAAGCGGAAATGTTACTTACAATCCAAATGTTGCTGTTCAAAGATTTCCCAATTTTTTTGCACCAGCAATTATTCAGGTATTACAACAATTGGATGTCCGTGATGGGAATGGAAATCCTGTAGAACCTCCGGCAGGAGGTGATTATGGTTTTATTGATGCCCAGTTTGGAACAAAATGGACATCAAACGGCGGTGTTTCATTAAACCAGATATTGTTTGACGGTCAGGTCTTTGTAGGATTACAGGCAAGGGAAACCTTAATTGATTATAAAGAAAAAACTGCAGAAGTAACAGCGGAGCAGATCCGCCAGAATATAGCCAAGATCTACTACCAGTTGGTAGTAAGTAAAACACAAGTAGCGCTGATTGATAGCAATCTTGCCCTGGTGAATAAGAACAGGCACGATACAAAGATCATGTATGATAACGGGTTTGCTGAAAAGCTGGATATTGATAAGCTGGATGTGCAGCTGGCAAACCTGCAATCACAAAAAACACAGGTTTTAAACGCTGTAAACAATGGGTATCTTGGATTAAAATTATTAATGGGAATGCCTATTCGCGAGCAGCTTGTATTAACAGATACCTTAACGGATGAAAGTCTGAAGGAAGGAATTCTGGACAATACGGCCTTTGATTATAGCCAAAGAAAAGATTATCAGGCTGCTTTACTGGGTGAAAGGTTAAATGAATACGATGTTAAGCGTTATAAGTACAGCAAAATACCCACTCTGTCTTTAAGCGGAAATTATACAAAAATGGCGATGGATAATACCCTGGGCCGTACTATAAACAGCCAGTGGTTTACAGCCAGCTCTATTGCCCTGAATTTACATATCCCTATTTTTAGTGGGTTTGCAACCAATGCAAAAATAGCCCAGGCCAAAATAAAATTACAGCAAACCCAAAACCAGGTAGAAGCATTAAAGCTGAATATTGATAGGGAACGGGATTCGGCAATGAATACTTTTAAAACGGCGCTGATCAATATGGATTATCAAAAGCAGAATATGGCGCTTGCCGAAAACGTGTATAACCAGACCAAAAAGAAATATGAGGTAGGTACCGGCAGCCAACTGGAAATAGATAATGCAAGAGTACAGCTGCAAACGGCCCAAACCAATTATTACACGGCGTTGTACAGTGCCGTAGCCGCAAAAATCGACTATTTAAAAGCAACAGGTAAACTTTAAACATCCAAACTATTAATACTATATTTTATGCGCAGCATTTTAACAGGTACATTAATGATCACTATTCTTTCGGCAGTGCTTTTTGCCTGTGGTGGTGGAAAAGAAAAAGGAAAGGTAGGCGACCTGAAGGCAAAAATTGAAAAGCTGAAAGGAGAGCAAAAAAAAACCAACGATGAGCTGGCAAAGCTGGAAGCGGAACTGGAAAAGCTGGACCCTTCTGCCGTTAAGGCAAAATTCGTATCCGTTACAACGATTGGCAGCGGTACGTTTGATCATTATATAGATCTTCAGGGTAAGATCGATGCCAAGAACAGCGGCTATGTTGCGCCCAAGGGGCAGCCGGGGGTTGTGAGAGCGTTATATATAAAACAAGGTGACCGTGTTCGCAAAGGGCAAACGCTTGCCAAATTGGATGATGTGGTACAACGCCAGGCTGTAGTGAGTGCTCAGCAGCAGGCAGGTGTTATAAGGGCACAGTTGGCACTGGCAAAGACCACTTATGAACGTCAGAAAAACCTGTGGTCAAATAATATTGGTTCAGAAATGCAGGTACTACAGGCTAAAACCAATGTAGAGACGTTAACCAGCCAGTTACGTGCTGCAGAAGCACAGGTGCAGCAAGCCAAAGAAGCATTGGGCTTTACTAATGTTACGGCCGACATCAGTGGCGTTATCGACCAGGTAAATGTTAAAGTAGGGGAAACCTTTTCTGGTATGGCAGGAACGGTTCCTCAAATATCCATAGTAAATACTTCGGTGCTGAAACTGATTGTTAATGTTCCTGAAACCTATATTGACCGCGTAAAGGTAGGTACACCGTTAAAAATTACATTACCGGATGCCAATAATAAAGAATTTACAGGCAAAGCCAGCGTGGTAAGTAAACTGATCGACCCGACAACCCGCTCTTTTTATGTTGAGGCTACCGTACCGCAGGACCCTGCTATCAGGGCTAACCAACTGGCAAAAGTACAAATACAGGATTATGCCAGCTCTAATGCGATCACAATACCCGTCAATACATTACAGACAGACAATGAAGGAAAATTTGTTTTAGTGGCGGTTAAAGAGGGAAACAACCTGGTAGCAAGAAAGAAGCGGGTGGTTGTGGGAGAGTTGTACCGCGATCAGCTGGAAATCAAATCGGGCCTGTCTAATGGCGACCAGTTGATAACAGAAGGGTTCCAGAGCCTGCATGAAGGGCAGGTAGTGACCACACAGGCTTCAAAATAAAATTTCACAGGCGGCGCGTGAGTGTCATAGCAAATAAAATGAGTTTATGAGTGCTTTAGAAAATTTTACAGGAAAGTTTAAGGAGTTCTTCCTTACCAGTTGGGCGGTAAAGAACCGTACCACGGTTTACCTGCTCATATTGATGGTTTCGCTGTTTGGTGTTTATAAATTTGTATCAACACCAAAGGAAAGCTTTCCGGATGTTGTAATTCCCAATATTTATATTTCAACAATATATGTAGGAAATTCTCCAAAAGATATAGAGAACCTGGTTACACAACCCATAGAAAAGCAGTTGAAGGGAATGACGGGTGTTAAGGTTACAAAGGTTACCAGCAGTTCTTTTCAGGACTATTCAATGATCCTTGTTGAATTTGGCTCCAATGAAAAAGTAGAAGTGGCCCTGCAGAAGGTAAAGGATGCCATTGATAAGGCCAAGCAGGATCTGCCTACGGACCTTACCCAGGAACCTACTGCGCTGGAGGTAAGTATGTCTGAAATGCCGATCATGTATGTGAACCTGAGCGGTGATATTGACAGGATCCGGCTGAAGGAATATGCAGATAAAATGAAAGACCGCATTGAAGAGTTGCCACAGATCACAAGGGTAGACCTCGTGGGCGCGCCCGAACGGGAGTTTCAGATAGATGTGGATAATGCAAAAATGCAGGCATCCGGTATCACCTTTGATGATATTGCCAATGCAGTGAAGTCTGAAAATATGGATATTTCCGGAGGATTGCTGGAAGTGGGCAATATGCGGCGCAACCTGCAGCTAAAAGGTCAGTTCAAAACAGCACAGGATATTGAGGAGGTGATTGTGCGTAATAATACCGGCAATCCTATTTATCTGAAAAATATCGCGACCATTAAGGATACGATCAAGGAAACGGATAGCTATGCACGGCTGGATGGCAAAACTGTATTAACATTAAATATCATAAAACGAAGCGGGGAGAACCTCATAGAAACGGTCGATGCCGTAAAAGGGATCAGCGAGGAAATGAAAAAATCGGTCTTCCCGCAAAACCTGAATGTGACTATTACGGGTGATCAGAGTATTTCTACCAAAACTTCTTTTAATGACCTGGTCAACTCCATTGTCATTGGTTTTATTCTGGTATTGATTATTCTGATGTTCTTTATGGGAGTCACCAATGCCTTCTTTGTAGCGCTGAGCGTGCCGCTGAGCATGTTTGTGGCGTTTGTGTTCCTTCCATTGGGAGAGCTGTTTATAGGTACCAATATTACGCTCAACTTTATGGTGCTGTTTGCACTGCTGTTTGGGTTGGGTATTATAGTAGATGATGCCATTGTGGTTATTGAAAATACGCACCGGATATTTACAGAGGCAAAAGGAAAACTGGATGCCCAAAGGGCTTCTATGATGGCAGCAGGAGAGGTGTTTGTACCGGTACTGGCCGGTACGCTGACTACGCTGGCACCCTTCTTCCCGCTCTTATTCTGGCCGGGCATTATTGGTAAGTTCATGATCTATTTACCATTAATGCTGATCTTTACTCTGGCGGCCTCCCTGATTGTGGCCTTCCTCATGAATCCTGTATTTGCGGTGGATTTTATGAACCATGCGGAGAACCCGGAGCATAAAAAGAAATCAGCCGTATTCCGGTCAAGGCCATTTATTATAATGATTGCGATAGGGGTGTTCTTTGATCTCATAGGATGGGCGTCCGGGCAAAAAGGCAGTATTGCGTTTTTTATAGGAAACCTGTCTCTTTTTATGGCGGTACTTACTATATTGCATACCTACTTTTTTGAAGACTGGATCCATCAGTTCCAGAACAAAGCACTGCCCTGGATCATGGGCCATTATGAAACCCTGCTGCGCTGGGCGTTAAAGGGCTGGAGGCCCGTCTGGTTGCTTTTGGGTGCTTTTGGATTGCTTATTTTTTCATTTATGATATTTGGGGCATCCGCAGGCGCCGGAAGAACCAAAGTGGTGTTTTTCCCTTCGTCAGATCCTAATTTCATTTATGTGTACCTGAAGCTGCCAAGCGGAACGGATGTGAAATATACGGATTCTGTAACGCGCACGCTGGAGACCAAGGTAAACCAGGCACTGGGCCAGGATCCGGAAAAAGGCAAAAAGAACCCGGTTGTGGAAAGTGTGATTGCCAACGTAGCAGTGGGCGCTGCTGATCCGAACAGCGGTGACCGGAGCACGCGCAGCAACCTGGGGCGTATACAGGTTTCATTTGTGGAATTTGAAAAAAGGCATGGCGTAAGCACGGCCCCTTATTTAACCAAGGTACGGCAGGTTATTAAAAATATTCCGGGTGCCGAAATTTCTGTGGAACAGGAAAAAAATGGTCCGCCAACTGACCCGCCTATTAATATTGAAGTAGCCAGCGAAGAATTTGACGACCTGATTCCGACGGCGGTGAATCTTAAGAACTACCTGGATAGCCTTCAGATACCCGGGGTGGAAGAATTAAAAATGGATGTGGACCTGACCAGCCCGGAAGTGACACTGAAGGTAAACAGGGAACGGGCTTTGAGTGAAGGCGTATCGTCTGCACAGATTGGGAACACTATAAGAACCGCGCTCTTTGGTAACGAAGCCAGCAAAATAAAAGATGGGAAAGATGAGTACAAAATCTATGTAAGGAATACAGAGTTGCAGCGCAAGAATCTTACAGATCTGTTAAACATGAATGTGGTATTCCGTGATATGGCCACAGGAAAGGTAAAAAGTATTCCCATCAGTTCTGTGGTAGAAGTGGATTATACCAATACGCTGGGCAGTGTGCAACGCAAGAATCAGAAACGGGTTATTACACTGCGCAGTAATGTGCTGGAGGCAGAAGGGTATACGCCAACAGCTGTGAATGCCCAGATAAAATCAGCTATCGGTAATTTTCATGCAACAGGAGATGATGTTACTATAAAACAAACCGGTGAAGGAGAGCAGCAGGCTGAAACGGGTGCCTTCCTTGGAAAAGCATTGCTTATTGCCCTTGGACTGATCTTATTGGTTTTGGTGGCCCAGTTTAACTCCATGAGTAAATCGGTCATCATCTTAACAGAAATTGTATTCAGCATTATTGGTGTGTTGCTGGGCTTTACCATAAGTGGCATGACCGTATCGGTTGTAATGACGGGTGTAGGGATCCTGGGCCTGGCCGGTATTGTAATAAAAAATGGTATTCTGGTAATTGAGTTTGCTGATGAGCTGCGCGGCCGGGGATTAAGAACAAGGGAGGCGGTAATCCAGGCAGGTAAAACACGGATCATTCCTGTATTGTTAACAGCCCTGGCAGCTATTATGGCGCTGATTCCCTTGGCCGTTGGGTTTAACATCAACTTTGTTACAATGTTCTCGGAGCTGAATCCGAAAATTTTCTTTGGTGGTGATAATGTAATGTTCTGGAAACCGCTGTCATGGACCATCATTTTTGGTTTGGCTTTTGCCTTTTTTATGACGTTGGTAATGGTGCCCAGCATGTATCTGATTGCCGAGCGGCTAAAACGCCCGATGCGTAGGCTCTTTGGAGGGAAGTGGGTTTCCTTTATGGGTATACCACCACTTACAGTACTGTTTATTTTTATGACATTGGCCGCTATGTTCCGGCAAAGACGTAAAGTGGCCCGGAGAAGGAGCCGGTTAGCCAACCAGGCGGACAGCGTTAATGAAGCCTTTATTGGCAGTTGGTTTTAAAAGCTTCCATTAGCCTTAGATATTAAAAAGATCATGGTGGCCTTTTGGTCACCATGATCTTTTTAAAGACCAAAATTACAGGGTAGCTGCAAAAGGCTGAGGTGTTGATACAAATCTGTATGCTGAATGGGGTTCTGTTTGCACCTGTGTGAAAGGCCTCCTGGGTGGCCGTGGGCGGCGGGGTCTGTGCCTTGGAGGCATACAGGCTGCAAAAAACACAGACAGAAAAATAAGTATTACAAGAACGCGGAATGTAGTGCTTGCTGTTTTCATACAAAACGTTTTTGTGTATAAATTTACTTCTTTTTTTAATGAGCGGATAACAGCAACCGTTAGCTTCTTATACCATTTAGATTAGATTAAAAGAATACGGTCGCCCATAGGCAATCATAAAAGCGTTGCCTTTAAGCTTATTGGGATGACCATTTTTCAATCGTCATCCCCGGCGCATCCCGCGATAGCGGGAGAAGCCGGGGGATCCCTGTATTATCGGAGAGATTGTTCGCTCTTCCGAAAGCTTCCGGAACCGCTCCGTTCCATTCGGCCGGAATGACATTCCTTATGTAAATTCATTTCCAACAACTTATGACACTTGTCATTACAGTTTGACGAAGGAGGATCAGGTTTCGTCAGGCTCCAGCCATGCCTTCACTTGGTGCAATTAAAAATAAATGATATTATTTTTTGCCCCTGAATTTTAGTGCATAAAAAAAGCTTCTGGTAAAGAAGCTTCAATATTCCTTGCAGAATAAAAATTAATAGCCGCCGCGATCACGATAGCCGCCGCCACCGCCTTTGTAACCGCCACTGCCAAAGCTTTTCTTCTTATATCCACCGCTGCTGCCACCTTCTTTCGGACGGCTTTCATTTACCACAATATTTCTTCCATCAACCTCGGTTCCGTTTAAGGCGTCAATAGCTGTTTTGGCCTCGTCGTCATTAGCCATTTCTACAAAGCCAAATCCTTTGCTGCGGTTGGTAAATTTGTCTGATACGATTTTTGCTGAGGCAACTTCGCCATAAGAGGCAAATAAATTCTGTAAGTCCTGGTCTTTAAGGTTCCAGCTTAGGTTTCCTACGTAAATGTTCATTTTGTATGAATTTAAAAAAAAATAAAGAGTGCCAAAACAGTACCAAATTCAATGAACATTAAAAATATTCTGAAACTTTATTACTGAAAGAACACCATAATTCTATATCAAATATAGGCTAATTTATTTGCTGTACCTTTTTTTGGGGCAGAAATAACAAAAAAAACACACTCAAAGAGTGTGTTTTTAAATTTTTTTGGAACTGTTCTTACTCAGCTACTACTTCAAAATCTATTTCCGTAGAGTGACCGTTGCCGAAATCAATAGTGGCCTTATAAGTACCTAACTCTTTGATATCATCAGCAATATGAATCTTCTTACGGTCAATTTCATAGCCTTTTTGCTCGCGGATCGCCCTGCTCAGCTGCAGGTTGGTTACGCTTCCGAAAATTTTACCGCTCGTGCCTGTTTTAGCGCCCAGTTTCAAGGGAGCTTCTTTCAGTTTGGCAATAACATTGTTGATCTCTGCCAGCATTGCTGCTTCCTTCTTTTTGGCCTGTTTTAAACGTTCTTCCAGCTGTTTTCGGTTGCTGTCGTTGTTTTCTACAGCTAATTTTCGGGGTATCAGATAGTTACGGGCATAACCGTTCTTTACATTTACCACCTCATTGGCAGCGCCCAGGTTATCCACATACTGAATTAAAATAACTTCCATTATTGTTGTTTTAGCTCCCGGAGCCCAATCTGAGATTGCGACTGTCTGGCGCCGCCGGCGCCATTAGGGATGGTTACTAATAGTAATTGATAGTTCATAGTTGATAGTTCATGGTTCACAGAAAATACTATGAACTATGAACTATCAACTATTTTAAAAGATCTGCAACGTAAGGCAACAGCGCCATTTGACGGGCTTTTTTAACTGCATCAGAAACGCGGCGCTGAAATTTAAGACTGTTCCCAGTAATACGACGGGGCAACAGCTTTCCTTGTTCGTTCAGGAATTTTTTTAAAAACTCTACGTCTTTATAGTCAACGTAGCGGATGCCATATTTTTTAAAACGACAAAACTTTTTTACATGCTTGTCCGTCTTAATGGCGGTCAGATATTTGATTTCATTCTTTGCCATATTATTGAGCCTCCACTGCTTTTTCGGTTCCTGTTTTTACGCCACTATTCTTTTTTGCATTATACTCAACGGCGAATTTATCGAGCTTAGTGCAGAGGTGACGCAGTACATTCTCGTCACGCAGAAGCTGGATTTTCAGCTTCTCATTGAAGTCGGATGGCGCAGTGTATTCCAATACCCAGTACAAACCGGTGGTTTTTTTCTGGATAGGGTACGCCAGTGATTTTAGTCCCCATGGATTTTCATGTATGATAGAGCCACCTGCTTCAGTTACCAGTGCTGTAAACTTTTTCTGAGCAGCTTTAAACTCATCTTCACTTAAAACCGGGGTAAAAATCACCATCAATTCATAATTGTTCATTACCCAAATTGTTTTTAATAAATAAATAAAAATAGACCTCAGGTTTCCCTGAGGGGCTGCAAAGATAGGACTAATTTTCTGATTTTTATCCCCTGGATCCTTGATTTTTGAGCTATAGGCGATACAACACCTACCAGCTTCATTTACAGCTGCTTCAGGCTCAACTATGTTCCAATACCCTGTACATTAGCAGCCCGGGTAGTTCAATATATCCGGCAGAGCGGTCTGTTGTCAGTTTTATCAGCAATCAGAGACACAATGCCGGGAAAAGAGCTGTAAAGTTCCTTTTGGGGGGACTAACCCAATCCGGCAATTAAAAAACAGCAGCTTTCAGATCCTCTACTTTTAACTGCAGGCTTTTCTGACCATTCCACTCATTTTCATCAATTTTAAAAACAATGTCAAAGGGATGCCCGCTTTCAATAATGGAAAACTTATGAGCAAGCTGAAAACCTATTCCTGTAAATAATACGCCTTCCTGCTGTATCTTAAAACGCAGGTGTTTTTCCTTTACAATTCTGCTGCCATGGTCTTTTACACCACGGGCAACAAAAACAGGGGTCATATTTCCAGGGCCAAATGGCTCCATTTGCCGGATGATGTTATAGAACGCGGGGGTTATATCCGATAATTTTATTTCCGCATCAATCAGGATTGCGGGAATCTGTTGATCTTCTGTAATGGATGCTGCCACTACCTCCTCAAATTTTTCGCGGAATGCATCAATATGATCTTTGTTGAGTGTGAGTCCTGCTGCGGCAAAATGACCGCCGTAGCCGAGCAGGTATTCCCTGCAGGCATGAATGGCTTCATAGAGATTAAAGCCAGGCACGCTTCTGGCACTTCCGGCTGCATACCCGCCACTTTCAGTTAAAACAACGGTGGGCCGGTAATGATGTTCTATTAATCTTGATGCTACTATTCCCACCACGCCTTTATGCCAGTGGGGCTGATAAACCACGGTAGATTTGCGCGAAATCCAGGTTTCATTTTGCAGAATAAGCCCCAGGGCCTCCTCTGTAATACTGGCGTCAGCCTCTTTACGCTCACTGTTATCATTGTGCAGGAGCTCTGCGTAGGTCAATGCTTCTTCATAGGTCTCTGAAACAAAAAGCTTCACTGCTTTGCGTGCATCATCCATGCGTCCTGCAGCATTGATTCTTGGGGCGATCATAAAAACCAGGTTATAGATATGCAGTGGCTGTTGGGCGCCGCTTAAAAAAGCCAGCGCCTTTATACCGGGATTGGGTGCTTTATTTACGATGTCCAGTCCATAAAAGGCCAGGATACGGTTTTCGCCTGTTATGGGCACAATATCCGCAGCAATAGCGGTGGCTACAAGATCAAGATATTGGTATGGGAAAGAAGATGGTAAGCCCAGCTTTTCACAAAGCGCGATAATTAATTTATAGCCAACGCCACAACCACACAGCTCTTTATAAGGATAACTGCAATCTTTTTGTTTGGGGTTCAGCACCGCCACTGCTTTCGGTATAATTGTATCCGGAAGGTGGTGGTCGCAGATGATAAAATCAACATTCAGGCAATTGGCATAATCAATAAGATCGGCAGATTTAATACCACAATCCAGTGCGATCACCAGGGAGAACCCGTTTTCTTTTGCAAAATCAATACCTGCCTTGCTGATGCCGTAACCTTCTTTATACCGGTGAGGTAGATAAAAATCCAGTTGCCGGTGCTGTGTTTTTAAAAAACGGTACATCACCGCCACTGCTGTAGTGCCATCTACATCGTAATCGCCAAAGACCAGTATTTTTTCATTGGCTCTCAATGCGGTAAGGATGCGGGCCACGGCTTTATCCATATCTTTCATCAGCCAGGGGCTATGCAGTTGTTCCAGTTGCGGGCGAAAAAAATTCTTAGCATCGCTGAAAGTGGTAACGCCTCTTTGTACCAGTATGCTGCAAAGAACCGGGTGTATTTTCAGCGCGCTCCGAAGCTCCTCAACAGAAGCCTCCTCCGTTACGGCCATTGTCCATTTTTTTTCCAAGGTTAGTATTTTCTTTCGGTTACATAATTCACAAGCTCTGTAAGACCGGCATTGTATTCATTATGCGGGCAGGTTTTTAATATATCCAAAGCCTCCTGCTTAAACGCTTCCATCTTCTCCGTTGCGTATTGAATGCCACCGGTTTCTTTTACCATATCCAGCACCCATTGCACCTTTGGTTTATTGTTATTATTATTTTTTACAATATTAATGATCTTTTGCCGGGTTGCCCTGTCTGTATTATTTAAAGTATATATTAAAGGTAAGGTCATTTTCTTTTCTTTAATATCATTTCCGGTAGGTTTTCCTACATCTTCGCTGGCGTAATCGAACAGGTCGTCCTTTATCTGAAAGGCGATGCCCGTTTTTTCACCAAAAAGCCTGGCTTTTTCTGTTGCTTCTTCGTTTTGGGTAACAGACCACGCGCCTGCTGCACAGGCAGAGGCGAGAAGAGAGGCCGTTTTGTTCTTAATGATGTCGTAATAAATCGCTTCCTTCAGGTTCAGGGAACGTGCTTTTTCCAATTGAAGCAATTCTCCTTCAGCCATTTTCTGAATGGCATCAGACATAAGCTGAAGCATCCGGTGATCTCCATGCTCCAGCGAAAGCAATAACCCGGTAGCCAGCAGGTAATCGCCTACGAGTACTGAGGCCTTATTCTTCCAAAGGGCGTAGGTCGAAAAAAAACCCCTTCTTTCCAAAGAGTCATCTACAATATCATCATGAACAAGGGTAGCAGTATGCAGGATCTCTACAAGAGAAGCAGCCCTGTAAGTAGCTTCAGAGGTAGGGGCAAACAGCTTTGCAGAAAGAAAAACAAACATAGGCCGTAATTGTTTACCTTTCCTTTTAACAATATACCGCATAATACGGTCTAAAAGTGGCGTATTGCTTTTTACTGCACCTTTAAACCGTTCTTCAAAACTCTCTAATTCTTCTTTTATAAGTGAGGTGGGTAGCTTCATTTATAGACAAAATATAGGCAAAATAAGCTTAAATCAAGTAATTTTCCACATTTAAAATCTTCATTTTTAACTAAAAATGAATTTCCGGTGATCAAAAAATTATTATTTTTTTAGGTTAAAAATTTGTTTATTTAAGAAATGGCTTTAAATTTGCTATTCATTTTAGGAAATCGTTTTTAAATCTTAATCCTTAGTTATGACAAGCAAAAAGTACACTTTATTGGCAGGTATAGGCTGCCTGATTGCGTCCACAGGGTTTTCTCAGGTAAGCCCTTCGCACCCGTACACAGCGCCACACCCGCTGTACGGTACTTATTCTGTTACTGACTCTAACTATTATTCCGGCAAAAGACTGCAGCAGAATAATGATTTTATTGTTGGTACCAGCGATTATCCTGCTAAACCAAAAGACATGTGGGAAATCGGTATTAAAGGTGGATCTTTCACCGTAATAGGAGATGTTCCTGCAAACATTGCATCCTTCGGTTTTGGTGCCCATATCCGTAAATCTTTAGGACATGTGATGTCTTTAAGACTGGAATATGTTTATGGTATTGCTAAAGGTGAAGGCTGGAGAGCCGGCAATTTTGCTGGTAACGGTCCTGGTGGTAGCTGGGTTCCCAACTACAGAACAAAAGCACAGGATCTGTCTTTACAGGCGTTGTTTAACATTCACAACATCCGCTTTTATAAAAACCAAACATCCGTTACCCTTTATGGTATCGTAGGTGCTGGTGTAAACACCTGGAGGCCAGAGTATAATGCTACCGCTCAGCCGTCAAATGCGGGTTCCGGAAATTATAATGACCGGAAAGACATCCTGAAAAATTACAGGGATGCGATTGACGGAAATTATGGTTCTTTCAACCGTCAGCTTTCTGAGAATTACAACAAAATGTTCGCCGGATATGCAAAACCTTCTGTTACTGCAGGTTTAGGTATTGCTTTCAGGCTGAGCGACCGTGTAAATCTTGCTATAGAAGACCGCATCATTACTCCGTTTAGCGATTATCTGGACGGTGTATTACCTACTGCAGCTGGTAACCTTTCCAGAGACTTCTATAACTACGGAACTATCGGCCTGAACTTTAATCTGGGCAACAAATCCAGAAGAGTTGAGCCCCTGTACTGGTTAAACCCGCTGAACTACGCATATGGCGAACTGCGTCGTGTGCCCGAAATAGTTCTTCCGGATGCTGATGGTGATGGTGTAACTGACCAATTCGACCAGGAGCAAACTCCTGCCGGATGCCCGGTAGATACTCATGGTGTTAGCCGTGATACTGATGGTGACGGTGTTCCTGATTGTAAAGACAAAGAACTGGTTACTCCTACATATTGCCAGCCGGTTGATGCTGATGGCGTAGGTAAATGTCCTTGTCCAGAAGGTTGCGGAGTAAAACCTGCAGATGATTGTGCTACTTTATTAGGTGCATTACCAAGCGTAACTTTTGCTCCTAATTCTAACAAACTTTCTGATGACGCTGCTGCTTCTTTAGCTACTGTAGCTTCTAAATTAAGGGCTAATCCAAACTGTAAAGTAGTTGTAGTTGGATATTGCGCTGCTACTAAGAAACAGCAACAATTAAGCTGGGATCACGTAAATAAAGTGATCACTCACTTACAGGAAAAAGAAGGTATCAGCGGAGACAGATTTATCTTCTCTTCTGGTCAAGAAGGTGGAGACTGCAACACAGTAGATATCCGTGCTGCCGCTCCCGGAGAAGACGGACCCAACACAGTGGCTCCTCCGCATCCGAATCTTCGCAAAAAATAGTAACTTTTTGCTATAACAAATACAAACCCTTCCCGTTTGGGAGGGGTTTTTTATTTTCCGGACTGCTGTTTTTTACTACAGAGCACTAATAATGTAAGTTCAGTTATATTACTGCTATAGCTTAAACGGTCCCACTCATAACAGCTATTGTCAGCAGGGCCCGGCATAAATGGAACCCGGAATCTGTTTTGCTTGGTTGTACTTGTACTGCTTTTGTGTTTCAATAGTAGTATTAAAAATGTATCTGATTGGTTTTGAAAGAACAGTATCAGAATGGTGCTTTTGGATTGATAAAATATGATTGGGATCTGTCCTGATCTGCTGAACGGATAGGTTGACTGATACGAAGTGAAGTCCTGGATCAAGCCTCTTTGTTCTTCCGAATGTCCGGAACATTTTTTGCGGAAACTTCTGGCCTGATTAAAATGCCATTTCCGTATAAAACCAAAAACCAGGTATCTACTTCGTATAACAATAAAAGAAGTAATGATATCCGGACCCTTGGGGCAGGTCAATAAAAAAGACGGCAATAAAGCCGCCTTTTTTGTCAGGGATACTTTTTATTTTATTCAAAAGATAACAATACTGATTGTTCCTTGGTCTCAAGAACAGAGTGGCCCATCAGGAACTCATCCACTTTACGGGCACATTCGCGGCCTTCGCTGATGGCCCATACAACCAGGCTTTGCCCTCTGCGCATATCGCCTGCCGCAAAGATCTTGGGAATATTTGTTTTATATTCCTGATCGGAGGCCTTTATATTTCCCCGGTTATCCAGTTCTACATCCAGTTCCTGTAACAGGCCCTCGTGCTGCGGATGTAAAAAGCCCATAGCCAACAGGGCCAGTTCGCAGGGCATTTCCCTCTCTGATCCGGGTATTTCTGTGAATTGTGCAGGTTTTCCCGGTTCGGGCGTTTTCCATTCCAGGTCAACCACTACCAGCGACTTCAGATTGCCGTTCCCGTCACCTTTAAATTCTTTTGTAGCAATAGACCAGTGGCGATTGGCTCCTTCTTCATGGCTTGTAGTGGTCTTTAAGAGCATGGGATAGGAGGGCCAGGGCATTGCATCGGTTCTTTCTTTGGGAGGCATTGGCAGCAACTCAAATTGTGTTACGGAAGAGGCCTTGTGCCGGTTACTGGTGCCTACACAATCGCTTCCGGTATCACCACCGCCGATCACTACCACGTTTTTACCGGTAGCTACTACTTCTTCAGTAAGGATATTGCTTTCAATATCTTTATGAGCAAGGAAATCTTTGCCGTCCACTCTTTTATTATTCTGCTTAAGGAAGTCCATCGCAAAATGAATGCCTTTCAGTTGCCTTCCCGGGATTGGTAAGTCCCTGGGAACGGTACTGCCACCGCACAATACAATGGCATCATAATTTCTCAGCAGGTCATGAATGCTGATGTTTTTACCTACATTGGCGTGGCACCTGAACTCTACTCCTTCTTCTTCCATTACGGCAATACGGCGGTCAATAACCCATTTTTCCAGTTTAAAATCCGGAATACCGTAACGCAGGAGCCCTCCGGGCTTTTCATCGCGTTCAAAAACCGTTACCTGATGCCCGGCATAGTTCAGCTGAGCAGCAGCTGCAAGGCCTGAGGGGCCACTGCCTACTACAGCTACTTTTTTACCGGTTCTGATATTGGGGGCTTTTCTGGAAACGAACCCTTTTTCAAAAGCGATCTCAATAATATGTTTTTCAATCTCCTCAATGGCAACGGGAGGCTGATTAATGCCCAGCACGCAGGCAGATTCGCAGGGTGCAGGACAAATCCTGCCGGTAAATTCCGGAAAATTATTGGTGCCTGTTAAAATATCATATGCCTCTTTATATTCCTTACGATAAACGGCATCATTGAATTCGGGGATGACGTTCCCTAAAGGGCAGCCACTGTGGCAGAAAGGAACACCACAGTCCATGCATCTTGCCGCCTGGTTGTTTAACTGGTCCTCCGGGAAAAGCTCAACAAATTCTTTATAGTGCTGTATGCGTTCCTCTACTGGCTTCTTCCGGGGAGCTTGTCTTGTAAACTCTAAAAATCCTGTTGGTTTACCCATATTTTAATTGCTGATTTCTGTTTTTGTTTGCTGATTACTGCTTCTGTAAATTGTTTATGCCAACTGCTTTTGCTCTTCCTTTGCGAGTATGATCTTTTTGTATTCTGAAGGAAAGACCTTTACAAAGTTTTTTAGCTGATTATCAAAATCATCTAAAATGAATTTGGCAACCGGGCTCTTTGTGTATTCGTAATGTTTGGAGATGAATTCCTGGAGGAACAGGATATCATTGTTATCAACGGGATCCAGTTCTACCATTTCCTTATTGCAATTGCCGGCAAATTTCTGGCTGGCATCATAAACATAGGCAATGCCTCCGCTCATACCTGCAGCAAAATTTCTTCCTGTATCACCAAGGATAATAGCGCGGCCGCCTGTCATGTATTCACAGCCATGATCTCCCACGCCTTCCACAACTACTGTAGCCCCGGAATTACGAACCGCAAAACGCTCGCCTGCCTTTCCGCGTATAAAGCCCTGCCCGCTGGTAGCTCCGTAAAAGGCAACGTTACCAATAATGCTGTTCTCTTCTGCAACAAAGCCTGCATTATTGTCCGGGTAAACGATCAGTTTTGCACCGCTCAACCCTTTACCAAAATAGTCATTGGCATCACCTTCCAGCTCTAATGTAATCCCTTTATTACAAAAAGCTGCGAAGCTTTGTCCTGCTGTTCCTTTTAATTTAATGTGTACGGTATCTTCCGGTAATCCGGCTGAACGGTATTTTTTTGTGATCTCGTGAGAGAGAATAGTACCTGCGGCGCGGTCCGTATTTACAATATCAAAGGACGCTTTTACCACGGTTCCGTTTTCAATAGCCGGTTGGGCTGCTTCCAGGAATTTCCAGTCCAGCACCGATTTTAATCCATGATCCTGTTCTTCCGAGTGGTAAAGCCCAACGCCATCCTCTTCTTTTTCACGATAGAGGATCGGGGACAGATCCAGGTTTTTATATTTCCAGTGACTGATTCCTTCTCTGACTTTAAGGTCGTTCGTTTGACCGATCATTTCATTAACCGTTCTGTAACCCAGTTCCGCCATCAGTTCCCGCATATCTTCTGTTAAGAATCTGAAGAAGTTGACCACATGATCCGGGTTGCCGGTATATCTTTTTCTTAATTCAGGATCTTGGGTGGCTACTCCAACAGGGCAGGTATTTAAGTGGCATTTACGCATCATAATGCATCCTTCTACCACCAGGGCTGCGGTTGCAACGCCCCATTCTTCTGCGCCCAGCATGGCGGCAATGACAATATCCCGCCCGGTACGCATCTGACCATCTGTTTGTAATACCACACGGCTGCGCAGTTTGTTTTTTACAAGTGTTTGCTGTGCTTCGGCAACGCCTAATTCCCAGGGCAGGCCCGCATGGCGGATAGAGCTTACCGGAGAGGCGCCCGTTCCCCCGTCATGACCTGAGATCAGCACTACATCTGCTTTGGCTTTTGTTACACCTGCTGCAATAGTGCCTACGCCGGCTTTACTTACCAGTTTTACGTTGATACGCGCATGCCGGTTGGCATTTTTAAGATCGAATATTAGCTGTGCCAGATCCTCAATAGAATAAATATCGTGGTGCGGGGGAGGAGAAATGAGGCCCACACCCGGAGTAGCATGGCGGGTCTTGCCGATCCAGTCGTCTACCTTGTCGCCGGGGAGTTGTCCGCCTTCACCAGGTTTTGCACCCTGTGCCATTTTGATCTGCAGCTCATCTGCCTCGCTTAAATACAAACTGGTTACCCCAAAACGTGCGCTGGCAACCTGTTTAATAGCGCTGCGCATGCTATCGCCGTTTTCCAGCGGTGTATAGCGTGCTTCATCTTCCCCGCCTTCTCCTGTATTGCTTTTTCCGCCCAGGCGGTTCATAGCTATGGCTAATGTGGTATGCGCTTCCCAACTGATAGAGCCAAAACTCATGGCTCCTGTGGCAAAGCGTTTATAAATAGCTTCTGCAGGCTCTACTTCCTCAACAGGAATGGGCTTCCTGCTGCGTTTGAAATCCAGCAATCCCCGCAGTGTAATGGCTTTTTGGGTCTGGTCATTCACCAGTTTGGTATACTTCTTAAAGATGTTGTAATCGTTCATCTTTGTGGAATACTGTAGCAGGTGAATGGTTTGGGGGTTGAACAAATGGGTCTCTCCTTTACGTTTCCATTGATAAAAACCGCCTGTGGGCAGCTGGTCTACAGGAATCGGTTTCGGGCTGAAGCCAAAACTGTGCTTTGCCAGTGCCTCGCGTGCCAGCTCATCCAGCCCCATACCTTCTATACGTGAGGTAGTACCGGTAAAGTATTTGCTTACAACAGACTGATTGATACCGATGATCTCAAATATTTGCGCGCCCTGGTAGGACTGCAGCGTGGAAATCCCCATTTTTGAGAACACTTTGAGCAATCCGTCGCTAACCGCCTTGATGTAATTTTTGTAAAGATTGTCCAGTGAAATATCTGTTTTAATCTTTCCGGACTCTTTTAAATTATGTATGGTGGAGAAAGCCAGGTAAGGGTTAATGGCCGTGGCACCAAAGCCTAACAGGCATGCAAAATGGTGCACTTCCCAAACATCACCGGCTTCTACCACCAGCCCTACTTTGCCTCTTAGTCCTTTTCTGATCAGGTAATGATGCACAGCTGCAACAGCAAGCAGCGATGGAATGGGCGCGTGCTGGCTGTCGATAGCCCGGTCCTGCAATACCAACACTTCAAAACCGTCGTTTACGGCATCTTCAGCATAAGCACAAATGCGATCCAGTCCTTTTTCCAGGGAACCGGGTTTACCGTCGGCCCTGAAATAACATTGAAGTGTTTTTGCCTGGAAAGTACCTGTATCAATACTTCTTAATGTTTCCAGCTCAAAATTGTTAAGGATAGGCTGCTTCAGCGCTACCACATGGCAATCCATTTCATCTTCTATAAGCATGCTGCCGTTATTGCCCACAAAAGTAGCCAGGGACATGACCATTCGTTCCCTGATGGGGTCAATAGGAGGGTTGGTTACCTGGGCAAAAAGCTGTTTAAAATAGGAAGTGATGTGCTGTGGCTGGTCACTTAAAACGGCCAGCGGCGTATCAATTCCCATAGCACCGATAGGTTCCTTGCCATTGATGGCCATGGGAAGGATGATGTTTTCAACGTCTTCAGAGGTATAACCAAAAGCTTTCTGATAGCGGAAGATCTGGTCTTCACTCAGGTTGGTGAACATGACCCTTGGTTCCGGCAATTCATTTAACCGGATCTTGTATTTGTTCAGCCAGTCGGCATAAGGTTTCTGAGAGCAGATCTCTTTTTTCAGTTCCTCATCGCTGATGATGCGTCCCTGCTCCATATCTACCACAAACATTTTACCCGGTTGCAGGCGCCCTTTTTCAATAACAAGGCTTTGATCTACCGGCAACGCGCCCGTTTCAGAGGCCATAATAACCCGGCCATCGCTGGTAACGCAGTAGCGGGAGGGCCTTAAACCGTTCCTGTCGAGCGTAGCGCCAATGATTTTTCCATCTGTAAATGAAATGGAAGCAGGACCGTCCCAGGGCTCCATCAGGCAGGCATGAAACTCATAGAATGCTTTTTTGGCCGGATCCATCTCCTCATTGCCATCCCATGCCTCAGGGATCAGCATCATCATTACATGCGGCAGTGAACGGCCTGTAAGCGCCAGCAGCTCGATCATATTATCCAGGCAGGCAGAGTCACTTTGATTATTGCTTACAATAGGCACCAGCATATCCATTTCTTCCTTTGTAAATAAAGGAGATTCAAAACCCCGTTCACTGGAGCGCAACCAGTTCAGATTGCCCTGCAGCGTGTTGATCTCCCCGTTATGCGCAATAAAACGGAAGGGTTGCGCCAGGCGCCAGGAGGGAAAGGTGTTTGTGGCAAAACGGGAATGTACCAGCCCGAATGCGCTAACAGTTCTCTGATCAGTGAGATCTTTATAATAAGAACGCACCTGAAAACTGGTCAGCTGGCCTTTGTAAATCACGGTTCTGCAGGAAAGCGAATTAATATAAAAACCGATAGGATCCTTTTTAACTGTATTGGTGGTCATATGGGTGGCGTACTTACGCAATACAAAAAGCTTGCGTTCAAATTCTTCAGCCGTTTTAATTTTATCGGGCTTCTGAAGAAATACCTGTTCAATGTCCGGTTCTACTGCAAGAGCAGAAGAACCAATGCCGGCAGGATTTACCGGTACATTGCGCCAACGGATCACTTTCATTCCCATTTTTTGCGCAGCACGCGTAAAAATATCCCTGCATTCTTCGCGCTTTTTAATATCCCTTGGAAAGAAAATCATTCCCACTGCATACTCCTCAATCGCCGGCAGTGAAATGCCTAACTGAAGGCACTCATCATAAAAAAGCTCATGTGGTATCTGAATCATAATACCTGCCCCGTCACCAGTATTGGGCTCATAGCCGCAGGCCCCCCGGTGATCCATGTTTTCTAAAACAGTAAGTGCATCTGAAATGGTCTGATGATTCTTATTGCCTTTGATATTGGCAACAAAACCAATTCCACATGCATCACGTTCAAATGAAGGGTCGTATAATCCTTTTTTTTCTGTCATGTTTTTTAAACAAACGGTTTTAATAAAATAAAGTTTGGCTTTTCAATACAGAGTGGGCAATCGAGCCATGTAAATTAATAAAAAATTAATTAATTTAGACATGTTAGGTAATAAACCGGATAAATATAGAAATTATTTAAAAATATTCTTTTTTATATTAAAAATATCTAACTATTTCAGCCAACCTTTGAAGAGCGGTAGCCACGGTGATTTTGTACTGAAAGCCAGTCTTTTCTATAATAGCAGAACGATGGTTTATAAGATTTATTGGCTATTTTTATGCGTCATTTAGTGTTAACCGGAATAAATTCCCCTACCTATGCGTTTTTTTGATTTTTTTAACGGATCTGGTAATAAAAAAGCAGGCACGGAAAACACCGCCTGGCAAAATACCCCTCTTGAAAAAGAAATAGAGGAACAGGCCGGGTCGTTTTTGCAAAAATATGCCGCACGGTATGCGGGACTGGATTTTTCTGTACAAAGCCTGGAAGTGCTTGAAGCGCTGTTAGAGGACGCCAGCGGGTTTTACAATGAAATGAGTCCGGAGCAGCAACAGAAGATCATTGAAGGCGGAGGGGCTTACCTCTTTGAGGTGGCGCGGAAAAATGTTGGAGGCACGTACTACTGGTACCAGAAGCTCAGTCAGCCGATCCTTGTAACCGGTCAGCCTAAATTTGAAGCGTCCATACTGGCGTTCAGGCAGGTGCAGAACCGCCTGCAAAATGGAAAGGAGGATGGGATTCCTGTTTATTTTGAGAGCTACCTTGAAAATGTAAAACAGCATCGTTCTGCCATTATTATTTAGTATCCTTTGGCCAGTTATACAGTTGTACGTTTTCATTGCTGCTTATATGTGGTATAATGCAGAAAAAACGGGAAAGACAGTGCCACCGTTTTTTCTTATTTTCGGTATTCTCCAGACAATTAAAGAATAACGATGCGGTTGGTAGGCACCTTAATACTGGTTTTTAATATTTTTTTGCGCCCGGCAGCACAGGAAATAGCCGTTCAGCAACTCACCTGTGCATATGCTGAAACTCCCTTGGGAATTGATGTGCCGCATCCTGTGCTGGGCTGGGAGCTATGGTCAGCCGCAAAAAATAAAATGCAATCTGCTTATGAGCTTATAGTAAGCAATGAACCTGCTGCTATTGAAAAAGGGATCGGCAATGTATGGAAGACGGGCAAAATAAAATCCGGGAACAGCATTGGTGTTCCTTATAATGGCGCCTCGCTTCAGTCTTTTACAAGATATTACTGGAAGGTAAGAGTCTATGATGAAAAAGGGCGACCTTCTCCCTGGAGCGTTGCATCCTGGTTTGAAACGGCGCTGCTAACCCCGGCCGATTGGAAGGCGGAATGGATCACTGACGGAAAATCTTTACCTGTAAAGGATGCCGATTTTTATCAGCAGGATCCCATGCCTGTATTCAGGAAGAACATCTCTGTTACCAGGGATATAAAATCAGCGCGCTTATATATAGCAGGCGCCGGGTATTTTGAAGCCTACCTGAACGGAGAAAAGATCAGTAGTGATCTGCTGAGCCCCGCGTGGACCCGTTTTGATAAAAGGATCCTGTACAGGACTTACGACATCACCCAACAATTAAAAAAAGGGAATAATGTTGCCGGCATTCTTTTAGGTAACGGCTGGTACAACCCGCTGCCATTAAGGCTTTGGGGTAAATTAAATCTGCGCGATTACCTGCCGGTAGGAAGGCCGGTTGTAAAAGCACAGTACCGGATTGTTTATACAGATGGTACGGTTGATGAAATCAGTACAGATAGCAACTGGCGATGGAAGGAAGGCCCGGTTATGACCAACAGCGTTTACCTGGGCGAAAGTTTTGATGCCCGCCGGGATCTGACAGCCTGGTTAAAAACGCCCGCTGACAGCACTGGTTACCCGGCCGTGCCTGTGGCCGGCCCTGAAGGAAAGCTGGAAGCAGATCAGCAGCCGCCCATACGCATTGGCAGAATTATAAAACCCGTTGCAATATACAATACGGGGCACGGGAAATGGGTGGCAGATATGGGTGAGAATTTTGCAGGTGTGGCACGTATAAAAGTAAATGCATCAGGGGGAACGAAAATTTCACTGCGTTATGGAGAGGCGGTGTATAAAGACGGAAGTGTAAACGGCATGACGGCCGTAGCCGGGCAGATAAAACAGGGTAACGGCGGACCAGGTGCTCCGGAAGTAGCCTACCAGGAAGATCATTTTATTGCAAGCGGTAATGGTATAGAAACCTGGAACCCACGGTTCACTTTTCATGTGTTCCGTTATGTGGAAATTACCGGCTGGCCGGGTACACCAACTGCCGATGATATTGAAGGTTTGCAAATGAATGCAGCTATTGCTGATGCGGGTGCCTTCGAATGCTCAAATCCGCTGCTGAATAAAATTCAGGAAAATACGTTGCGTACATTTAAGAGCAACCTGTTCAGCGTACAATCCGATTGTGCGGGCCGTGAAAAATTTGGTTATGGAGGCGACTTGTTTTGTACCCTTGAATCATTCAGCTACAACTTCAATATGCATAATTTTTATCAGAAGTCATTGAAGGATTTTGAAGATAGCCAGCGCCCGCTGGGAGGCATTACGGAAACAGCGCCCTTTGTAGGCCTGGATGATAAAGGGCCCGGTGATCGTTCAGGCCCCCTGGGCTGGCAGATCGGTTTTCCCTACCTGATAAAGAAGCTGTACGATTTTTATGGCGACCGGCATATTCTTGAAACCTATTATCCTGCATTGACCCGGCAGATCCGGTTTTTACGCAGCCGGGCGAAAGAGAACCTGTATTACCAGGATATCAGTGACCATGAATCGCTGGATGAGAAACCCGAAGCGCTGACCGCTTCTTTATTTTATTTTCACCATGTGCAGTTGATGGCAACATTTGCACAACTGCTGGAAAAGAAAGAGGAGGCTGAGCAATATGGGACTCTTGCCGCACAGATCAAAGAAGCAATACTCAGAAAATTTTACAAAGGCAATGGGGTGTTTGACAATAACACTCCGGCAGCAGCGCTGTTTCCTTTATGGTATGGCATTGTTGAAGGGAAAGAAAAGCAGCTCGCTGAAAAACAGCTGGATTTAGCTTTGGCTAAGAGGGATAATCATATTACAACCGGCATCTTTGCTACAAAAATGTTATTTGATGTATTAAGAAGGGCTGATAAAAACGGGCAGGCATATACCATTGCCAGCCGGAAAGATTTCCCCGGCTGGGGGTATATGATCGCAAACGGGGCAACAACGCTTTGGGAAACCTGGAAATATTCTGATAATGTTTATTCGCAGAACCATCCGATGTTCGGATCGATAACGGAATGGTTTTACCGTTCCTTACTGGGTATTAACAGCACAGCGCCGGGTTTCAGCGCCTTTATAATAAAACCGCAACCGGTACATGACCTGGAAGCTGCAAAAGGTTTCTATAACACACTGTACGGGAAAATTGTCAGCAACTGGCAATGGAAAGACAGCCGGTTTACACTGAAAGTAACGGTGCCGGTAAATACGGTGGCAGCCATCTGGATTCCCTCAGATGGGGAACCTGTATTCATCGACGGTGTAAAGATAAAGGAGTCTTCCCTCAAAAAAGAGCAAGGCTACAGGGTCTATACAACCGGGTCGGGAACATATACCTTCCGGAGCACATTGAAGAAATAGGATGAGGCGGGACTGCATTGCAGGTGCAGCTATCCCGTCAGCGCGCCTGAAATCATTTCTACCACGAAAAACAATGGTGGATAGCTGCGCCACACTTTAAATAACGATCAGGAACTGCCAAGGGACAGCCGGGATAAAATAAAATATAAAAGCGGGTAAGTATATGCGCTATTTTTAGTGTCCTATATGCGCATGCAAACGCCATCTGTTCAATCTTTGTTCCAGGGGATTGCCCGGGAACAAAAGGAAGATTTCAATCAGCTGTTTTACAGGTATTATGACCGGCTGGTGGCTTTTGCTATGCAATATGTGCAGGCCCGGGAGCCCGCTGAAGAAATTGTATCAGCACTGTTTGTTTCCCTGTGGCAAAAACGGGAAAAACTTGATGCGATCCGCTCACCTGAAGTTTATCTATTCATTGCTGTAAAGAATGGCTGTCTCAATTACCTGCGCCGGTTGCCCGGGCGCTTTACCACGCTGCCCGATGATGCATTTCTGCACAACCGAGGGGTTGATATACACGGTCCCGAATATAAAGAGCTGGTAAAGGTTTTAAATATGGCTATCAGCAAATTACCGGAGCAGCGAAGAATCATTTTCAGGCTCATAAAGGAAGAAGGGCTAAAAGCAAAGGAGGTAGCGGAGATCCTTTCTGTTTCTGTCAGAACAGTAGAGAGCCAGCTTTATAAAGCGGTAAAATCCCTGGCAGCTGCTGTCAGCCATTACCTGGGATACGATCCGCAACAGAAAAAACAACAATCAGGTAAAGATGTCTTCTTTTTTTTATTTTTTTAATAGGAGTAAGTAATGCATCATTTTTTTGTGTCTTTTAAAACAGACAGAACATTATCATGAACAGGGATGCCTTTTTAGCCTTGCTGGTAAAGAAAATGACCGGGTGCCTTTCAGAGCAGGAAACGGTTCATCTGGGCACTGCTGTCAGCGAAAATTATGAATACCAGCAGATCGGGAAGGTCTTAGAAAAGATGCATTTCATGAATGAGGTGGAGATCGATAAAGAAAACCGGCTTGCAGTTATATGGAAACAGATTGAAAGCAATACAACCGTTCTGCCGGAGAAAAAAAATGTACGAAGCTTTCTGTTCTTAAAAGTTGCCGCCATACTGCTGTTGGCAGGCGGGCTGGCGCTTTTTTTCCGGTACAGGAATCATCCTATTAAAAAAGATAAAATGATTGTACTGAATACAACAAATGAAAAACGCTATACTACTTTGCCTGATGGTACCCAGGTAACACTGAATTATCATTCTTCGCTGGAATACAATAACGATTTCGGACACGAAAAACGCAAAATTATTTTGCAGGGTGAGGCTTTTTTTGATGTAACAAAGAACCCGGCTGTACCCTTGCAGGTATTTGCGGGGCCGCTGATGATTGAAGTAAAGGGCACTGCTTTTAATGTGAATGCCTACAGGAATAATGCTGATGTGGAAGTGGCTTTACTTCGCGGGATCGTAGAGGTTTCCCGCAGAGGGGGCCATACGGATAAGGTATTGCTGAAGCCCGATCAGCGGCTGCTGGCGCCCAATACAACCTCTGGTATTGTGCAGTTTAGTATTGATGCCGTTGATCAGAAGGTGATACAACAAATACACTGGAAAGAGGATTCTCTGGTGTTTAAAAAAGAAAAGCTACAGGATATTGCATTAAGGCTTGAGAAGAAATATAATGTAACGATTGAAATAGTAACGGCAGCTTTAAAAGAAAAACGCTTTAGCGGTATGTTTGTCAATGAAAGTTTATCAGAAGGCCTGGATGCCTTGAAACTGGCATACCCGTTTAGTTATAAGATCGAAGATAAGAAAGTAACGATCCGGTAGAAGGGCGCTGTAATGTAACAATTTTTAATGGCAGGCGTATAAAGAATAATAAACGGGATGAAGTTTTTCAGGAGCAGTGTTTTCATTTTGCTGATGGTTTTTTCAGTAGCTGTGGCAAATGCCCAAAGTAAAAAGATCTCTGTTAGCGCAGCCGATCAGCCGCTTAAGGCTGTTTTAGAACAGGTGCAAATGCAAAGCGGCTATACTATTATTTATAGTGATGAAGTGATTGGCGATTCTATGAAAGCTACGGTGAATGCCCGTCATCAGCCTGTTTCAATTATTCTGAACACCATTCTTCCCCAAAACGGACTGTTGTACAGGTATCGTTCAAAAGGAATGATCATCGTAGGAAGTGCTGCGCCAGGCAACCATGCCGCAGGCCCGGTTCCGGTAAAAGACCTGGAAGGGATAGTGGTTGATGCAGACCAACACCCTATACCCTATGCATCGGTTTCTTTAATAAACCGGGATAGCACCCTGGCGGGTACAGCTGGTGAGCGGGATGGACGGTTCCGTATCACCTATGCGTTTGAAGATCAGAAAAAGTACAGTATACAGGTCTCTTCCGTAGGCTATCGTACGGGTATGTTTACTGTTGCATTTTCGGATACGGTACACCTGAAGCCATTTGTTCTTGAGAAAGAGAAAAGCACCCTGAATACAGTAACGGTGGTTGCTTCAAAACCGTTAATGGAAAGAAAGGCGGACCGGTATATTGTTAATGTAGAAGGGACACCATTGGGTGATGGTAACAATGCACTGGAAGTATTGCAAAAGTCACCGGGAATATGGGTAGACGCCAATGGTACCATTAAAATAAGCGGCAGCGGATCAGTAACCATTATGATCAATGATGTCATACAGCGCATGTCCGGGCAGGATCTGGCAGAATACCTCAGAACCATTCGCTCAGAGAACATAAAAAAGATGGAGGTCATACCCAATCCGCCATCTGAATATGAAGCCTCCGGCACTGGTGGTATTGTTCATATTATCCTGAAAAAAGCCAGGGACGAAGGATTCACCGGGCAGGCTTCAGCGATCTTCAGACAGCAAAAAGGAAAACCCTATATAGCCTCCGGCATTTCAGCGCAGTATAAGATAAAGAAGCTCTATTTTTTTGGCAATGGTTCTTTCTCAAAAGAGCAGCAGATCTATTATGCCCGAACAGTGAACCGTTATGAGGATAACAGCTCTTATGACGGTATTACTGATCGCATTAATAATAACCGGCAAAACAATTTGCAGGGTGGAATGGTGTATGATATTTCTGAAAAACAATCCCTGAGCTTTCAGGGGAGCACAACAGGGATACGGCTATTGCGGAATTTTAAAACGGGCATTACTTTAAAAGACAGTGCCGGCGGCATTGTAACCGGTAATTCTGTTACCGGCTGGAGCCGTATACCCCGCCTTACAACAGGTACGCTGAATTATAATTATAAACTGGATACCCTGGGCTCTGTATTTAAAATACTGGCAGACTATGTAAAAGGTGAGAAAGCAGAAGATATGAACATCGCATCCGTTTATACAGACCCGCTCAAAGACACCCTTTACAGGAACAGCTACCCCAGCAGCACCGAGATCTACAGCGGGCAAATGGATTACCAGAAATACCTGACTGTACACACCAAATTACAGGCCGGTGTAAAATATGTGGCTGCAAGAAGAGACAATACCACTGCTATGGAGCAGATGGTTGATGATAGCTGGGTCCTGAACAAAGCGGCCAGCAACCGGTTCATTTATAATGAAAACCTTTTGATGGGTTATACGGCCATGGAAAGCTCGGTAAAGCAAACCAGTATTAAGATAGGGTTAAGAGCAGAAGAAACCTATATGAAAGGCAATAACGTTACGCTGGGCCAGCAATTTTCCAGGAAATACCTGAACCTGTTCCCTTCCGCATTTTTGCTGCAAAACCTGAACAAAAACCCAGTTCCGGCCTCACTTTCTTTTAGTTACAGCCGCAGGATCCGCCGGCCGCAATTTGGAGACCTGAATCCCTTCCGCCTGCGTATCGGTGATTATACTGTTGTGGTCGGCAACCCCGATCTGTTGCCGGAATATTCCAATAACTTTAAACTAAACTACAGTTTCTGGAAAGGGTATTCGGTAAACCTGCAATACCAGCGTACCAATAATATCATTGCAGAGTTTGCCAACCCTCAGAAGGATGGTGTGATTGAATACCAGACACGAAACTTTACATACCTGACTTCTTATGGAGCGTATATATATGCGCCTGTTAAGCTTACAAAATGGTGGGCCGTAAATGCCCATGCCGGGCTATATCATGCGGCATATGTCATTAATGATTTTGAAATAGCACAGACATCCTCTTATTTCAACACGTATCATACGATCACGTTGAAAAATAATTTTGACCTTACGCTTTTTACAATGTACAGCTCCCCTCATGTTGAAGGAAATACAAAAAGTGCTTCCCTGTTTTTTGCAGATATATCGGCCGGTAAGAAGTTCTTTGATAATAAATTGCGATTAAGATTAACCGTTACGGATGTGTTGAATACGTTCAGGGAAAAATCGCTGACCACTTATAATGGTGTTCAGATTGATTTTTATCAAAAGCGCCCGACCCGATCTGCGGGTATTTCTGTAAGTTACCTCTTGCATGCCGGCAAAAAGATCAGAGATAAAAAAGTAGAGCAGAGCGCGGAAGAAGAGAAGAACCGTATCTGATCCTTATGACCCGTCAATTGTGAAGAGCGCTGAGCTGCTTATAATAGACGGGGCCTGCTACTGCTGCATGTTTTACCGGTAATGGATAGAAGAAGTGCATGTCCCTGATTTTTGGACGCTGCTGCCGGTGAAAACAAGGGGCTTCTTCCAGGCGGGCAATTCCTCTTTATTATAAGAAACAGTATGAATTTTTAAGCCTTCCATTGTGTACTTTTGAACCGAAAAATTTTTATGTGTCTGTAGATCCCATAAGAAACAGAAAGGCCGCAACCATTATTGTAATGGGGGTATCCGGCAGTGGTAAAACCACTATTGGTCAGTTAATAGCCCGGGAAAAAGGTTATGTATTTATAGACGGTGACGAACTGCATCCACCGGAAAATATTGCAAAAATGCAGGCCGCTATTCCTTTAACAGACGAGGATCGGTGGGCCTGGCTGAAACGCATTAATGCAAATGCCATGGCATTAAATGAAAAAGGGGTAACAGTAGTAGTTGCCTGCTCCGCGTTGAAAAAAGTGTACCGGGATTTGTTAAGAAACGGTATTCAAAAGATCCTGTTCATCTGCGTGAAGGGGTCTTTTGACCGGATTCATCAGCTCATCGGATCAAGAAACGGGCATTTTATGCCTGTTGACCTTTTAAAAAGCCAGTTTGAAACACTGGAAGTGCCTGACGCAAACGAAACAGATTGCGTTATTGTTGCAATAACATCGCTTCCGCAGGAAATGCAGGAAATAAATGAGCAGCTTCAGGTCAGGGATCTATAGCTGTTTTGAATGAATTGCATGCAGGTATATTCCTGATGACCTGCAATCCGGTAACCATGACCCATTACCTTTCCAAAACAGGCGTGTTTCCCAAAGAACTAACTGCTTAGCTGAACAGGGTTGCCATTGCACAGCTGATCAGGAAACCAAGGCCGCATCCAATAATGATAAAGACCACTGAAAGAACAATTTCTTCAGTATCAGACTTCATTGGTTCCAGGCCTGACGGAGAGGATTTAATTCCGGTAAATAGGGGCATGGTGCTCTAAAGTTTAATAAAAGCGCAAAGTTAACCCCTGTGGTAATAAGTAGATGGGACCTCTTTATATACTTTATTTTGTAATATATTTCTGCCCAAAAAACATATACATGTGGTCAAAAGTATTTCAATTGTCAGATACTGTTTTACCCTGAATCAGTCAGTGAAAAAAAATAATAAATTAAATAATTGTTATTTTTTCTTTTTTAAAAGGATTGTTCTACTTTTAAAATATCTGTAAAGAGCTATTAAACCGATAAACCGAACAGTAATTGCGTTACTGAATTCTTTACAATAGCTGATTTGTATTTGTTAAATAAAAAAATATGAAATCATTACTATTTGTTATCATCTGCATAGCTGCATTGTATCAGCAGGTGCAGGCACAACGTTCCCTTTCGGGAAAAGTTACGGAAGCCGGAGTGGGAACGCCTGTTCAGGGAGCTACTGTACAGGTTAAGGGAACAAATACCATAACAGTAACCGATGAAAACGGTGCTTTTGAATTGAAAAATGTTCCGGAAAAGGCAGTGCTGGTTTTTAGCTCGGTAAACTATCTCCGGCAGGAATACCCGGTGGGGAATGAAGCGATGATTGCTGTTTCTCTGGAACCTGATAATACTTCGCTGGACGAAGTAATGGTCATTGCCTATGGTACAGCAAAAAAAGGGACTTATACAGGTTCCGTCAGTACTTTATCTGCTAATGATATAAAAGACCCTCCTAATACAACTTTTGAAAATGCCCTGAATGGTAAAGTGGCAGGATTACAGTTTTCTCAAACCTCCGGGCAGGCAGGATCTGCTTCTGATATCAGGATCCGTGGGATCGGCTCCATGAATGCCTCCAAAGATCCGTTGTACGTAATTGACGGAGTGCCGGTCATATCGGGTAACAGCGGCCAGATGTCGGATTATAACTATACTACGAATAATATTATGAACTCGCTTAATCCGGATGACATTGAATCGATATCGGTGTTAAAGGATGCTGCTGCTTCATCATTGTACGGATCGCGGGCTGCAAACGGGGTTATCATTGTAACTACCAAAAAAGGAAAGCTTGGCAAGCCCGTTATATCGCTGAAAACGTCCTTAGGCTTTTCTCCTTCCTGGGCTACGGACAATTATGAGCCCGCCAGTGTTCAGGACCAGGTAAATATGCTGTATTCAGTTTTTTACGATTATAGTATAGCCGGTGGCGCATCTGCAGCTGATGCAAGTGCCAGTGCTATAAACCGGCTGAATGGGAAATTCAATATGCATGGTTATTATTTCGAAGCACCGGGTACGGGCCGGTATGAGAATATAGCCATAAAGGGGATGACGGATGGCATTGAAAACCGCGATGGCAAATATTTTGACTGGAACAAAGTGCTTTTCAGAACAGGGCTTTTTACAACGAATGATATTTCTGTTAGTGGCGGAAACGATAATACAACCTATTACTCCTCACTGTCCTATACAAAAGACAAGAACAGGGTTGCCGTTAATGAACTGGAACGCGTGGCGGGCAGGGTAAACCTGACACAGAAAATAGGAAAGATTATCGAATTTTCCAGTAACGTGAATGTTGCAAAATATGATAAAACGGGCTTTAATGACTCCCGGAACCTTGGATTGAACTACTTCCTGGAATCACGGAATTTATTATGGCCTTTATACTGGCCCACAGATTATAAAACAGGAGCTCCCTTTACTGACCGGTATGGAAGTTATGCATATAATGATGAATATTATAATACATTATGGAATGGAGGCAGCCGTACCTTATCCTTATCGGCCATTGAAGGGTTAACGGTTAAGATATTGCCTACATTAAATGTAAAGTCCATTTTTTCGTACAACAATTCCAGTGTTAAAGACCATTTGTATTACAGTCCTCTGCATTTTAACGGGCAGGCTTCTGATGGATCGGTTGATGATATGAGCACGACTTATACCAAAATGGTTTCCTCCACCACAGTAAACTATAATGAGCAGTTTGGTAAAAATGACATTGGCTTTTTAGCAGGTTTTGAAGGAGAGAAAAACGTGACGGATTTTTTGCGCGCGTCCGGCACCAACCTGGCAACGAGCTCGCTTCAGACACCTGCTACAGCGGGCAAAACGGTCTCAAACGGGTACAGCTGGGGCAATAACCTGATGTCTGTATTGTCAAGACTGGAATACAATTATGATCAACGCTATTATCTTTCCGGATCTTTCAGAAGAGATGGAACCTCCCGTGTAGCTCCTGATACAAGATGGGCTAATTTCTGGTCAGTAGCCGGTTCCTGGCGGATCGATAAGGAAAAATTCTTTAATTCCGGCGGTGTGGTCAGCAATTTGCGCGTGAGGGCTTCTTATGGTACCAATGGTACCATGCCTTCTAATGATTTTGGCTGGCGCTCATTGATCTATTATAATACAGATTCAAGATATAACGAGCAACCGGGCGGTCTTATTTCCTCCTTTGGCAATGACTCCCTTACCTGGGAAAAGAGCAAGGCTGCTAATATTGCGCTTGAGTTTGGCCTGTTTAACCAGCGGCTTACCGGAACCATTGAATACTTTAATAAAAATACAGACGACCTGATCCAGTCTGTACCAATATCTACTGTTACAGGTATTTCTTCTATTTTAAGCAATATCGGCAGGATTAACAACAGGGGCCTGGAATTTGAATTAGCCGGTGATCTTATCCGTAAGCCGGGCCTGCGCTGGTCGGCCTCAGTTAACGGCTCCGTATTAAAATCAACGGTTAAAGAACTATACGGCGGGCAGCCCATCATCTGGGATGACCCTACGGGAGACGATGCACGTGCGCAGTTTATTTACCAGGAAGGGGCATCTATGTTATCCTTTTATGGCTATGAGTGGGCAGGCGTGGATCCAAGCACCGGGAGTAATGTATACTATGTGAATGACCCTGATAATCCAAAAGGTGATTTTGAGTTTAAGGGCAGGGGCGCTACCTATGATTATGCAAAAGCGCAGATGGTTATTTTGGGCACGGGCATCCCCAAATTATATGGCGGCTTTAATACAGACGCTGAATACAAAGGGTTTACACTGGCGCTTGGGTTTATTTATAAAATAGGCGGAAAACTGTATGACGGCGCCTTTAAAGATGTGGCAGACGATGGTTATTACTGGGAGCGGATAAGATCCCAATATTATTTTGAAAATTTATGGACGGATGCGAACCATAACGGAACACAACCCCAGATCCGCGGTACGGATCTTACGGATGCTATGCAATACAGTTCGCGCCAGTTATATGACGCCTCTTTTCTCCGGTTAAAAAATATTACCCTGGGATACAATATTCCGGGCAGGTTTTTAAATAAGCTCAGCCTTAAATCCGGTCGCCTATTCTTTAACGGGTCCAACCTGTTGACAATGGCGAAATATAAAATAGCCGACCCGGAAGTAACGCAATATTCGACCCGCGGCTGGGAATTGCCGATCACCAAGACCTATACTTTCGGGCTGGAAGTAAGTTTATAAGCTAAAAATTAATAATCATGAAAATAAGATTACATCATATATTTTATTTCGTATTTGGTTTATTGATTACCTCCTGCGGCAAGGATTTTTTGAATGTGGAACCAACGAATGCAAGTAATGCCGGTGATGCCATTAAAGCACCACAGGATGCTCAGGTTATCATAAACGGGATCATGCGTGCCATGACAAGTTCGGACTATTACGGCCGGAATTTTATTATGTACGGTGATGCCAAGGGAGGCGATCTTACCATCTATTCGGCAGGAAGAGGCCTGGATGCGCTTTATACGTTTAACCATTCTATAACCACAAACAGCTATAGTGGGTATTGGTCACAAATTTATTTTTGCCTTTTACAGGTCAATAATCTTATTGAGAATATAGAAAAATTAAAGACAGCCGGCACTGCAGAAGGCTTTGATGAATATGAAGGAGAGGCGCTCACCTTAAGAGCGTTAATGTATTTTGACCTGGTACGGCTGTACGGAAAGCCCTATAATTTTGATAAAACAGCGTGGGGCGTTCCAAATATTACGAGTGTTTTAAAGCCATTTGATAAACCGTTACGGAATACGGTAGAGGAAAATTATAGGCAGATAATGGCTGATCTTATCAAAGCAGCACCGCTGTTATCAAAAGAAGTGAATAACAGTTATATCAATTACTACGGGAACCTTGCACTCCAGGCCAGGGTGAACTTATATATGAACAATCCGGCTGCTGCCTTATCAGCAGCGGAAGAAATTATTAACAGCGGCAAATATACCCTTTATACCCCCGGAAACTGGGCCACCTCATGGACTTCCCAGTTTGGAAGTGAATCCATATTTGAACTGGTGATGCTTACCGGAGAAGCCGACCTGGGTTCATCAAGCCTGGGTTATTATTTAAGAAGAAAAGGCGATGGTGGAGGTGCTGCTGCCGGATGGTTTGGAGCAAGCGATGGTTTCTTAAACCGGTTAAAGCAGGATACCAGTGACGTCAGGTGGTCGGTAATGGCCGCGGATGAATTATCAACAACAGCTAAGCCCCGCCTGGGCTCCTGCTATAAATACAGCGGAAATACCAGTCATGTTGGGGATAAAGGTTCACAAAGCGCAGTCAACATCAAAGTGATCCGTTTATCGGAAGTTTATCTAATTGCTGCAGAGGCTGCTCTGGCAACTGACAAAGAAAAAGCAGCGGGTTACCTGAATGCCATAAGAAAGCGTTCGCCGAATTTAGCACCGGCCACTGCTGCAACAGTTACTATGGATATGATCCTGGATGAAAGAAGCAAGGAGCTTTTTTGTGAAGGGCACCGCTTTTTTGATATGATACGGTTAAATAAACAGATCACTTTTAATGATGAGTTTGTAGGCACCATAACCACGCGGCCTAAAACGATCGACCGGAGCTATTATAAAATCATTCTTCCCATTTCCCAGGATGAAATTAACAGGAATCGGGGGTTAGAGGCACAGCAAAATCCCGGATACAACTGATCTTTCGGTATTCGCCATGATCTCCAAGCCACAGGCACACAGCCTGTGGCTTTATTTTTTGGAGGGTAGTCCCACCACTGCGGGCAGGCTTTCATTGCCTGCCCCGTTAACGGATTGTACTGCAAAAAAATAGTTGTCTTTTGAAAAAGGAACGGTTATAGAATTTTCTTTTGTAAAGATCTTTTTTTGCCAGACCGGGCTGCTGGTTTCCCGCATCAGGAGATAATAACCATCGGCAGTCGTTACGGGGGCATCCCATTTTACGGTTGTTGAGTTCTCCAGTCCTTTCATTACATAATACACATTTTGTGGAATTGCCGGTGCTTTTGCCAGGTTGGCTAATGTAGCAAGGTTTAAGGCTGTATTTTTTCTCAGGTATTCAAAGTCCATCCATTCCGGGAGGTCGCCGTACTGAGTGCCGTTTTCTGTACGGATATCCTGGTGCTGGTGCTCAAAGTTCTCATTCATTTCCGTAATACGAATGGCGGTATACCCTTTTTCAACAAAAGGGTTATGATCGCCACCTCTTAAGAACCGGTCATTTCTGTAGATCAGATTTACTTTCATATTGTCTACATACCGCTCGCCGGTTTCTTTGAAATAGCGCGCCAGTTGCCGGGGCGCCCCGTCATTTTCCAGTCCGTAAGAGTGGATCTTTGCTGCTGCTTCCGGGGTAAGTTTTGCCGGAATGCCTTCACTAAAAACGCGCACTTCCGTATTGCTGATAATATGGGTTTCATTACTGTTATTGCTGCCAATAATATCATTGTTCAGCAATGCTTCCAGCTGCCAGTTTTGAGCAGTAACCCTGTCTGAAAGGAACTTTGCACCCAGAAGCCCCTGTTCCTCACCTGAAGTAGCCACAAAAACAATGGTTGCAGGAAAAGGTTGCCGGCTCAGGATGCGTACGCATTCAATAAGCGCAGCTACGCCGCTTCCGTTATCATTAGCACCGGGCGCTGTTCCGGCACGGTCCATAACATCAGTACGGCGGGTATCCAGGTGAGCGGTCATCATAAAAACGCGCCTGTCTTCAGAATGTGTGCCTTTCAATACTGCAACTACATTGCCCAATAGTATCGTCCGATCTACTCTTTTACCATCAGGTGCATAGCTGATCGTATCAATATAGGTTGTTAAACGCCCGCCCGCATTTTTTGCAAATTGCTGAAACCGGCCCAATACCCATTTCCGGGCTGCGCCAATTCCTTCATCAGGTTTATTCTGAACGCTGAGGGTATGCCTGGTGTTAAAATGCACCAGGGAAGTGATGTAGGATCTTAATGAGTCGGCAGAAACCCCGGATACCATTTTTTCAATAACCGGGTCTTTTTGAATGATGATCTGAGCCCGGGTGGGAAAGACTAAGTAAACAGACAGCCACAGCAGCGCGGTTCTTTTTTTCATACCCTGTAGAATTAAGTACCAAAAATAATAAAAAGCGTAAACACTGAAACATCCGGTCCCTTGTGCAGGGGGACTGGTATTAACAATAGCTGGCACAAAAAATGCCCTGTTCTTTTTTATTTGGTATCTTTCTGGTCTCTATCTTTTCATGCTTAAATAACTATTCCTCATGCAAAAAAATGCTTCTGTTCCTTTTTTTGAACGATTTGCCAACAAGGTAACACAGGCCACCGGTTCTTCCCTGGCTTTTATAATTGCAGCACTGCTGATCGTGATCTGGGCAGCAACCGGCCCTTTATTTCATTATTCAGAAACCTGGCAACTGGTGGTCAATACCGGAACTACTATTGTCACTTTCCTGATGGTATTCCTGATCCAGAAATCCCAGAACAAAGATTCAAAGGCCATTCAATTAAAACTGAATGAGCTGATTGCAGCTACCAAAGGTGCCAGTAACCGCCTGGTAGATGCGGAAGATCTGAATGAGGACAAGCTGGATGAGCTTCATAAACTTTATGTGAAGATAGCGGAACTGACGGCAGCGAAAAGGGATGAAGCGGCTGCCGAAACTGTTAAAAAGGAAGTTGATAAGGACGCTGATGTTATTGAAGGCCGGATAAAAGATATCAAAAAGCAGATGGATGGTCTGAAAGGCACCTCACCAAAACTGTAATGGACATTATAATTCAATATTCTGGCGTTATTGGAGCGCAAGGCGCTTTTTAACGGGAGGTTGCTTTTGCTGTATATTCCGGGCTTAAAATAAAATTAGTTTCCTATTAAACTAATTTATACCTTTGCATAAAGTTTAGGATATGAAAGAATCGGAGATACTGAATAACCTCAGCAGGGCGATCAGCAGGAAGATCGGGAAGCTTAATAGTGTCATCCGCACAAAATTAACCGCGGAGTTCAATGCGCAGGGGTTGGACCTTACAGCTGAAATGTATTCGGTGCTCCGTTGCCTCTGGGAAAAGAACGGGGTGAACCAGCAGGAACTGGCAGAGATGTCCTATAAGGAAAAAGCCAATTTAACCAAGCTGATTGATCATCTGGAGCGGCGCGGGCTGGTGTACCGGGAAATGAACCAGGCAGATAAAAGGAATAAGCTGATCTTCTTGACCCCCAGGGCCAATGCTATAAAAGGAAAAGTGTTGAGAATTGCGCAGAAATCTGTTCTGGTGCCGGAAAGCAATATTCCCGAACAAAAACTGCGGATAGCGAGAGAAGTACTGGATACATTGTTGGAGCAATATTGATTTTTTTTTCAATAGTTAACTGGTTAACTATTTCCTGTTTAACTAATAATTCAAAGAGTGCTATGAACTCATCTGTTTTTCATAACTGGGTGCCCAAATGGAGCCGGGACGTAAATATTTTCATACTGCTATGCTCCCAGATTCTTGTAAGCGGTATTTCGTCTTACTCTATTCTTTCCATTACTGCCTACCTGGGTGATGAAAAAGATTTTATCCAGTTTGCCTATTATGGTGGCTCAATAGCCGGGGCTGCCATATTTCCTGTCATTACCCGTTTTCAGCGTTATTTCCGGCAAAAAAAATTGTTGCTGACCGGAATAACGGCAGAAATCGTATTGTCTGTGCTGGCGCCCCTTATCATCAATGATAACCTGCTTTTTATGAATAATTTTTTGCTGTCCAGCGTAAAAATCATTTGCCTGATGGATTGTATCAGCATCTTCCTGGCACGCTTTAATCCCACCAACAGCAGGGGATTATTGTATGGCATGTATTACGGCCTCTCGTACCCTATTACACAGGTAAGCACTTATATTACTGCTGTCATCCTGTTGCAGCACCCCTGGAAATATACGTTTATCGTCTCATTGCCCGGGCTCTGCCTGAGCTGGCTCATTGTACGGTTTCTGATGCACGGAAAAAGAAAAGCACGGAAGTACCCCTTATACCAGGTAGACTGGATCGGGTATGCCCTTGTGGTGCTGGCGGGTTTGTCCCTGTCCTATGGTTGTATTTACGGGGAGCGCCTGCGCTGGCTGGAAAGCAACGAAATAAAAACGGCCTTTACCATTGCGGTAATTGCTATTCTTATGTGGGCCGTGCGGATGCTCAGCGCTAAGCGCCCGTATGTAGATTTGCGGGTGCTTCAGAAATACAGTCATGCTTTATTAGGCGTTAGTATGATGATCCTGTTGTTTTTTATTTACAACACCTTCAGCATCTCCACGGAGTTCATGCGCACGGTGCTGGGGTATGATAATAAATATACGGCCACCTCTAACCTGTTTATGGCAGTAGCTTATGCGGTGTGTATACCGCTGACGGGTATATGGCTGCACCGGCGGCATAAGGCAAGGGGTCCGTTGTTTCTGGGATTTTCTCTTTTTGCCCTGTATTATTTTATCACAGCCCATATCCTTTACCCGGAAGAAAATACAAATGCCTTTTTCATACCTATGATGTTGTCTGCGGCTGCATTTGGAATTACCATTACATCATTGTCCTATTATGCTTCGGTGAATATACCGGTACAGGACAACCGGTCGCGCGCTTTCTTTTCTATTTCTTTCCGGTCGGTGCTGGCAGCGCCGTTTAGCTCGGCCTTCTGGTTAGACCGGTATAACCAGGCCAAGCAAAACCACTATACCTATATCTCCGCCCAGTACACGCCGGATGATCCGCGTTTCCAGTCCCTGTGGCAGGGAATGCTGAAGTCCCTTTCCTCATCAGGACATGATGCTGCAACGGCTCCCGGGCTGGCAGCGGCTTCCGTGCATGCAGGCATTTATAAACAAAGTATCATACTGGCAGCGCAGGACATCTATTATGTTCTGGCAGCAGTAAGTCTTTGCGTGGCCATTGCAGTCCTTTTCTTTAAGGTATTTAACGTTCATTATGAAAAAGCAAAGAATCAATATTCTTTAACAACTTTTAAAGGTTAATGATGCAAAAAATGATCCGTTATCAATTGCTGTTGGCAGGGTTCTTTTTTACGGTATCCTGCTGTATAGCCCAACAATCAGGGGCCCAGTCATCCGTTGTTACTATAGACTCTTTGTTCCGTTTAACAGAGCAGAACCACAAGAAGCTGCAATACGCAAAAGACCTGATTCACGTGGCAGCCATAAATACGGCAATTGCCCGGCAGGAGCGGCTTCCGGAAGCAGGGGCAGAGGGCTCGCTGGGATATCTTTCCAATGCGCATGTATGGGATAACCGGTTTAATTATATGGAAACGATCGGTCTTCCCCACATCAGCAATGCGCTTTCTGTTGAGGCCGGGTGGACGGTGTTTAAGGGAAAAGCCATTACGGAAAACATTGAAAAAGCAAAGTTGCAGGAACTGGTGGCGCAACTGGATTATCAAAAAAATAAAGCAGATATCCAGCTGCTGATACTGGCTAAATATCTTGACCTGCTGACTTTGTATAACCAGAAAAAAGTGTACGAGCAGAACCTGGCGTTGGCACAGGTCCGGATGAAAAATGCAGAAGCACTTTACAGGGAAGGAATGGTTACCCATAATGATATTGTGCGCAATCAGCTGCAGATCACCAACCTGAACCTGAATGTGAAAGAGCTGGCCAACAGTATAGATATCACCAATCATGAGCTGACGCAAACATTAGGATTGCCGGAGGGTACGGTTATCCAGGTAGATACAATGCTTTATCATTTCGGGGAACTTCATAGAACGGATAGCCCTGCAGAACAGCTCAATATTACAGGAATGCCTGAAATGCAGTTGGCAAAGCTTCAAAAAGAGATCGCGGAAAAAGACCTTAAACTTACCAGGGCTGAAAAGCTGCCCGTTATTTCATTATATGCCTCCGATGGGGTCAGCAGGCCTTTTCTTTACTCTATACCACCTTTGGATATCTATATGCATTATGCTTCGGCAGGTATAAAGTTGAAATACAATATTTCTTCCCTCTATAAGCTGGGCCGCCATATCCAGAAAGCAGATCTGGAAACCCGCCTTGCAGCACTGAACCAGGAAACGGTGCAGGAAACAATGGACGTGCAACTACATGAAGCCGGGGTAAAATATAAAGAGAGCATTGAAAAATGGGAGTCATCAAAAGAAAGCTATGCGCTTGCAAAAGATAATTACAACATAATGCTGCAGAAATACATCAACCGCCTGGCAATTATGACAGATATGGTGGATGCCAGCACCGCCCTGCTATCAGCCCAGCTGCAACTGAGCAATGCCCAGGTAAATATTGTATACCAGTATTATCGCTTACTAAAACAATCCGGAAACTGGCCTTCATTGCAGGGAAAGACGGCTGCTTTTACCAATGAATAATTTTATTTTTATACTATAAAGAACTGAATCATGCCTGTTGCAAAAGAAAAAAGCGGCAAAAGAACAAAGATCATTTACAATATTATTTACGGTCTTATTTTAACGGCTCTTATTGTTTGGGGATTGATCACCTATTTTCATATCAATGATAAAGTGTATACGGATGATGCACAGGTAGAAGAAAACGTAAATCCTGTAAACGCCCGGATCTCCGGGTATCTGAAAGAGATTCGTTTTGAGGAGCACCAGCCGGTGAAGAAAGGAGACACTCTTGCTGTGATTGATGACGCGGAATACAGGATCCAGCTGGATAAGGCCGTTGCCAATCTTGCCGCAGCCAGGGCCGGAAAAACAGTGGTTCAGTCAGACGTGGATGTTGCACAGGCAGGCACCAGCATTTCTGAAGCAAACCTGGCAGAGTTAAAGGCCCGGCTGGATAATCAGGAAGTGAATTTAAAACGATATGCGAACCTGCTAAAAGAAGATGTGGTATCTCAATACCAGTATGACCAGGTAAAAACCGAATATGATGCCATGAAGGCAAAATACCAGTCTTTACTGAGCCAGTACCGCTCTACCCAACTTACTTCTACCGCGACTTCCAGGAAAATAAATGTATCAGAGGCAGATATCGCCCTTGCTCAGGCGGCCATTGCCCAGGCAAAGCTGAATCTTTCTTATTGTTATATTGTTGCGCCCTATGATGGTGTTATGGGCCGGCGTAAAATAGCCACGGGCCAGTTAATAAGCGTTGGTCAGATCTTAGGAACAATTGTTCAGTCCGGGGAAAAATGGGTAACTGCTAATTATACGGAAAGCCAGATCTCTAAAATAAAGCAGGGCCAGTTGCTGCAGTTGCGTATTGATGCGTTGCCCGGGAAAAGATTTGAAGGAAGGGTAACAGCTATCTCAGAAGCGACCGGAAGCCGGTACTCCGCTGTACCGGTAGATAATTCCACCGGCAATTTTGTAAAAGTGCAGCAACGCATTCCGGTACGCATTGAATTTACGGAAAAAAATAATTCGGCAGACCTCGCTTTGGTAAAAGCGGGCATGAACGTGGAGGTGGATCAATAAGTTGGCTTTGGATCGCAACCCTGGTTGCCGGATCCTGAACAGTTGATGGGCGGGCGCTGCACGCATGGCAGCCTGAAATACAGATAATACAGGATCAGGCAGGCTCATGTAGCAAGAGGATCATCGGTGTTATTATGGGTGTGACCAAAAAGTCTGTCTATAGTAGATTGTCGTTCTGAACTTGTTTCAGAATCTATTGACAGGCAATCGCTATTTTAGATGCTAAATTCAGCATGACAAAAGGGACTTTTTGGTCGGCCCCAATGCTGCCGGTATTGATAAGGCTTTTGCAGCGGGTAAGACAAAAGAGCGATAAAATGATACGATTGTATAGGTTATTGTGTGTAAATTGCCTGTACTGATTGATACCGTTATGACCTTATGGGCTAACGACCTTAAAATGGATAAAAGATGAGATGTTTTGCAAACGTCTGCTTGTCAGAATACCCCTTCAGGCAAATGATGATCAGGATTATTGCAATGTTGGGTTGCTGTTTGAGTGCCGTCCTTTCTGCTGCACAGAAAAAGCCCAGCATCATCTTGTTTATTGCTGATGACCTGAACCAGCAGGACGTAGGATGCTATGGCAACAAAGATGTTCAGACACCTAATATGGACCTGCTGGCAGCGCAGGGCATGCGCTTTACCAGGGCCTATGCCGCATCTCCGATGTGCACACCTTCCAGGAGCGCGATCTTCACAGGGCTCTATCCTTTTAGAAACGGATGCCAGATGAATCATTTTACCGTGCGCCCCGGAGTGCCCAACCTGCCGGATTTTTTAAAAAGCCTGGGGTACCGAGTGGTCATTTCCGGTAAAATTGATGTAAGCCCCCGGGATAATTTTCCGTTTGAAGTAACTGGTGAGGAGTTTGGCAGGTACGAGCCTATAGAAAACAGGATAGACCGGAAAAAAGAAACCGTGCGCATGATACGGGAGCATTTCCAATCGCGCCCACAGCAGCCCATCTGTTTAATCGTAGCGCCATGGCTTCCGCATGTGCCCTGGTTCCCCCACAAAGATTTTGATCCGCAAAAAATGAAGATGCCTTCGTACCTGGCAGATACAAAGGAAACGCGTGGTGCGCTTGCTTCCTATTACCAGAGCATCCGTGCCGCAGACAAAATGTTAGGAGAAGTGCTGCAGGCTGTTGACCAGGCGGGGCAGACCAATAATACCGTACTAATGTTAACTGCCGACCAGGGCGCCCAGTTCCCTTCCGCAAAATGGACGGTATATGATAAAGGGCTCAGAGTGCCGCTGGTGGTACGCTGGCCAGGTCACGTGCCTTCCGGTGCTGTATCTGATGCGTTGGTTTCGCTGGCAGATCTTACGCCAACGTTTATAGATATTGGCGGAGGCGCGCCTGTTGACAGTCTTGATGGAAGCTCTTTCAAGGACGTGCTGGTCAAAAATAAAAAACAGCATCATGCTTATATTTTCGCAGAAACCTCTGTAGAACCGCATTACTGGTATAATTATACTCCGGCGCGTTCCGTTATTACGGCTGATGGATGGCATTATATTAAAAATTATCATCCAGGCGAGCGCTTTATTACCCATATTGATAAGGTGGAGCGGAATGAGTTCTATTTTGATTCCTGGGTCGAAGATGCCCGGCAAAACAGCCATACTAAATTTTTGCTGAACCGGTATAGCTATCGCCCTCCTGAGGAACTGTTTAATGTAAACCGGGATCGGGAAGAGTTTCAAAACCTGGCTGATGTCCCGGCCTTTAAAGACATTCTGAAAGAAAAGCGCGCATTATTGAAAAAGGAATTACTGAAGCAGGGAGAAACTGATGAAATGATACTGGAAGGCCCTTTACCGGAGTTTGCTGATAAAAGCTATACGATCAGGCAAAATAAAAGTGCTTCCGGTCTTTCCTTTAATAAGAAATTGTGGAATCCGGACACGCTCTATATTGCGGCTTACCTGGAGGGTATAGACAAAGGAGGTGTTGTTTGTGATTACTTTAATAATTTTAAGCTGTTTGCTTATGCGGGAAAGATTGGCGTACTGCTTGCAGACAGCAGCATATGGGAAAGCGCCTCACTCCCATCCGGCAGCGGGCATTTAGTATTACGGCTTTCTGCGCAGGGCGATCTGGATATTCAGTTTGATCATAAAATGGTATTGAGCAGGAAACTGAATAAGGATCTTACCAAAATAAAAGCAGGATATGTAACCTGCGGAAAGTTACAGGGAAAGGAAGCTGCCGGCAGGCTGCAAAGTTACCAGGGCAAAATAAGCGATCTTAGATTTATCATGAATGAATTGTCCGGGAACCCATAACCTTGATTTTTATATTTTATTGAGACAAGAAATTTTGTCAGTCCTAAATAGAATTGGCACTGTGGTTGATGTTTATTCCATCAAACAAACTGTGTTTTTAATTGTTATATGTTTCGCAGCCGGTTTCGCAAATGTAAAGGAAAATTCATGATTGGCATCTGGCTGTAAAATTACTGCTGTTCCGGAATACGGAACAAAGCGTCCAAAATGATTTCTGTTTGATTTTCAAACAGAAATCCATCTGCTTTAAACCAACCGGCTGCTTACCTGCCGGAAATGGCAGGATAAACCGGTGGTCATAGCATTTATAATTTGTATTGTGATTATTTAAATAATGAGTTGTAAACTTTTAAAAATAATTGAACAATGCGAGTGCTTGAAAACCCATTCTCAAAAATTGATCTCCTGTTTCGTAAAGGAGAGAGCAGACCTCTGAAACCAGGCGTTGTTACATCAGATCCTGTAAGGTTCGACGGTTATGATGTAAAAGAGCCGTCCCATAATCATATCTGGATGCTGACGTCTTACCCGCCGCGGGAATGTGGCATTGCTACGTTTTCTATGGACCTGAAGCAGGCAGTGGAACGGATGTTCGGCAGTTCAGTGCAATTCAGGATTGCTGCCATTGATGACGGTAAACAACACACTTATCCCCGGGAAGTAGCCTTTGTATTTGACAGCCACGAACCAACAGATTACCAGCAGCTTGCTGTGCAGATTAATAATGACCCTTATGCACGGGCACTGATTCTGCAACATGAATTCGGGCTGTTTGATAACCGCCGCCATACAGATTTTATCAGCATGCTTCGATCCATCAATAAACCCGTGGTTCTGGTAATGCATACAGTGCTGCCTGCCCCCGATGCGCTGCTGAAAGAAAAAGTCAGTGCGCTGGCAAAGTTTGTAGACCGCGTAATTGTCATGACAAAGCATTCAGCTGGCCTGTTGCAAACAACGTATGGAATTAATACATCCAAAATAGCAGTGATTCCACATGGCACGCATCTGATCCAGCCGCAACCAAAAGAGGTACTGAAAGAAAAATATGGATTACAGCATAGGACAGTACTGAGCACCTTTGGCCTGATCAGCAGGAATAAAAATATTGAAACATCGCTGAAGGCGTTGCGCACCATCGTACAAAAATATCCTGAAGTGATCTTTCTGGTATTGGGGCGCACCCATCCCTGCGTGGTGAAGGCAGAGGGTGAATCATACAGGGAAGAGCTCTTGCAACTGGTGCAGGACTATCACCTGGAGAACCATGTACGGTTTGTGAACCGCTACCTTACACTGGAAGAAATGCTGGAGTACCTGCAGGCTACAGATATTTATTTGTTTACTTCTAAAGACCCGGTACAGGCTGTAAGCGGCACCTTCTCTTATGCCCTCAGCGCAGGCTGCGCTATTGTATCCACGCCCATTCCCCATGCCAGTGAACTGCTGGAAAACGGTAGCGGACTGCTCTTTGATTTTGAAAACGCAGATTCCCTGGCTGCGCAGGTATTGCGTTACCTGGATGATCCGGAATTCAGGAAAAGCCTTAGCGGGAAAGCAATGGAAACAATGGCCAGTACAGCCTGGGAAAACGTTGCCAACCGCTACATGGCCCTGCTGGAGATATTGCAGCAACAGCCGGTCCTGTTCCCTTATGCGCTGCCACCCGTTCAGATGGCGCATCTTAAAAAAATGACCACTGACAGAGGAATGGTTCAGTTTGCGCATTTGCAGGAGCCGGATCTTTCTTCCGGGTATACCCTGGATGATAATGCCCGGGCACTGATAGCAGTAAGTATGCTGTATCAGCAGATTCCCGCTGATGAACTGCTGAAACTGATGAACCGCTATCTTAATTTTATTAAGGATTGTCAGCTGGCTGATGGCCGGTTCTTAAACTACAGGAATGAGACCGGTGCCTTTACAGAGGAAAATGAGCAGGTAAACCTGGAAGATGCCAACGGGCGTGCCGTATGGGCATTGGGTTATGTAGCCGGTATGAAGCAGGTGCTGCCGGATGCATCTGTTTGCCTGGCAACAGCATTACTGGAAAAAACGTTTCCGAAGCTGGAGCTGATGCAATCGCCGCGGGCAATCGCTTTCTCAATAAAGGGATTGTTTTATTATACCCAGGGCGATCCGTCTTATAAACTGTTATGGCTTTTTGAGCACCTGGGCGAAAAGCTGGTGCGCTCATACCAGTTGCATGCCGATAAAAAATGGCATTGGTTTGAGCCTTATTTAACATATGCAAACAGTGTGTTGCCGGAGGCGTTGCTCATGGCATACCGGGCTACAAAACGGCCCTTGTATAAAAGCATCGCAAAAGAAAGCTTCGACTTTCTGCTGTCAAAGATTTTTGCGGGCGGACAGATACAGGTCATTTCCAATAAAGGCTGGCTGCATAAGGATGCAGAAGCTGCGCGGTATGGAGAACAGCCGATAGATGTAGCCTATACCATCGTGGCATTGGATCAGTTCTATGCAGTATACAAAGAGGAGCGCTATGCGCAGAAAATAAGGCAGGCGTATGAATGGTTCCTGGGGCGCAATCATCTGAACCGGATCATTTATAATCCCGCTACGGGTGGTTGCTTTGACGGCCTGGAAGAAAAAGGAGTAAACCTGAACCAGGGAGCCGAATCTACAGTTTGCCACCTGATCGCCCGCTTAACAGCAGCGCCTTATTACCGGTATGCCAGCCAGGGCGGCGGCAGCTTTTCATTAATGCAGCAGGATTTTGCGGATATTGCTGCTGCCAATTGATGGCGGGGCTGAAGTGAACGGATCAAAGAGCTGACAGGGCAGCAAAAAAATTGTATAGAATGCAGTTGAATGTTATAAGAAAGGGGCCAGCCATTTACCCGGACAGCAACCGGGTGATCGCTCGGTATTTTTTTCCCGCAGAAGAACGGGCTGCACGGCTGATCAGCCAGGTGATGTCCATGTCTGAAGAGCAGGTGCATGCAACGCTTCATCCCATACTCAGGGAGTTTTCCAATAAGTACAGAAGTGTGACCGCCATTTATAAAAAAAATTATAATAATGTAAAGCACCTTGTTAAAAAGCTGAAGCAGGAGGGAAGCCTGTCTGAGTGGAGAAAGCTGCTGATCGGCGCCTATTTTACTATGGAATATGCGGTTGAATCCGCGGCTCTTTTCAATCCTTCCATTGTGGAAGATCCCGATCAGAGCGGTTTGCAGCAGGGCCAGGTAAGAGTGATCGTAAGTCTGCGGGCTACGGGAGAGGGCCATATTTCTTCCCTGGTTTTCAGAAGGGCTGTTATTACAGAAAATAATGAGATCCTGCTGCAAAGACCAGGAGCTCATGTGGCAGAAGCAGCAGTGATTAAAAACCATATATACCACAAGGAAACCTTTGTCAGTAAGCTGAACGAAATGGGCATTGCCCCGGAATTCTACGAGCTGGTACTGAGCCAGCTTCCGGCTGAATTCATTTATGACCAGATCCGTGAAGTTGTTAAAGCCATGCAGGAAAGGGAAGGATGCTTACTGCTGGAACAAAAAAAAGCCATCGAAGAAATTTTATGGCTGGCAGATTCCTATACTGAGATCAAATTTTCTTTGGATACAGACCTGGCAGAAAGGGTGATCTTCCCTATCTCAAAATTTGAGCGCAACGGTATTGAAGATGCCCGTTTTGTACGGTTTAAAAAGGATACAGGGGAGACAGTTTATTATGGCACCTATACGGCTTATGATGGCTATACAATCCTGCCCAAGCTTATTGAAACAAAAGACTTCTATACATTTAAGATCTTTCCGTTGCACGGAAGCAATGCCATAGGAAAAAACATGGCGCTTTTTCCCCGTAAGATCAACGGCAGGTATGCCATGATCAGCAGGATTGACGGGTTCAGGAATTACCTGATGTATTCCGACAGCCTGAACAGGTGGGAGTATGCCCGGCTATTGCAGGAGCCCGTATACCCCTGGGAGCTGGTGCAGTTGGGCAATGGCGGCTCTCCTGTTGAAACGCCAAGAGGATGGCTGATGATCACTCACGGAGTAGGGCCTGTAAGGAAGTATTGCCTGAGCGCGTGTTTGCTTGATCTTGAGGATCCGGGAAAAATTATTGGGCGTTTAAAAGAGCCGCTGCTGTTGCCTTTTGAACAGGAAAGCGCGGGGTATGTACCTAACGTGGTGTATACCTGCGGGGTATTTGTGCACAATGGTATGCTGATCATTCCTTATTCCATGAGCGATTATGCCAGCTCTTTTGCAACAGTGGATCTGAATGCGCTGCTGGATGAACTTACCGGATAAATCCTGTAAATACCTGATTTTGTTCTGCTGGAACTCAGGGATTTTCCAAGATGGTTTTATATACAGCTATATAATCATCCACCATTTTTTCCTTGCTGAAATTTTTTACAGCCCATTCCCTGCAGTGCCTGCGATGAATGCGTGGCAGATCAGCCACTGCTAGCGCAGCCTCTTCAATATTGCTGACCAGGAAGCCGGTTTTGGCAGGAACAATTAGCTCCGGCATGGAACCCTTGTTAAACGCAATAACAGGTGTACCACAAAACTGGGCTTCAGCAACACTTAGCCCGAACGGCTCATGGAACCGGATGGGATGCAGTAAAGCCGCTGCATGGCCCAGAAGCTGATTGCGCTGGTGCGGGCCTGCAACACCCATATAGAGGATGTCATCCTGGTTGATCCAGGGCGCCACCTTTTCATCAAAGTAGCGTTCATCCTGGATAATGCCGCTGATCAGCAATTGCCAGCCTGCTTTTTTGGCGATCTGGATCGCTTCAAAAGTGCCTTTATCCGGATGGATCCTCCCAAAATATAACAGGTAATTTTCCGGCGTTTCATTAAAGCTGAAATCATGGCTGTCAATTCCGTTATAAACGGTAGCTGTATAAGTAAGCTCCGGATGCCGGTCAGCATTACTGATGGAAACATAATAGTTGTTACCGGTATTGTATTTTTTGTAAACAGGGATGATCCTGAAAGATGAAAAGCCGTGTATGGTGGTTATTACCGGTGTTTTAATAAAGCCTGTATAAGTAAGCGGCAAAAAGTCAAAATGATTATGGATCAGGTCAAAAGTATCAGCCTGCTCCATCAGGTAGCTGATGTGAAGGCACTCTGCTACTTTAGCGTCTGCTTCATTATCTTCTTCATATCCTGCAGGAATGACCGCTTCCAGCCGGCCTTTGGTAAAGGAATCCTGCGTAGCGAACAGGGTAACATCCCATCCTTTTTCAACCAGCCCTTCGGCAATGTTGGAAGCCACCTGTTCCCAGGGGCCATAATGACGGGGAGGGGTTCGCCAGGCTACCGGCGATAAAACGGCAATTTTATAAGACATAGGCTCTGTTAATTTCTTTTATAATATATAAGCTGCAGTATTAGATATGCCCTCAATATTCATGCAAAAACAGTTTTGACAAACAGCGTTGTGCCCGCTATACAAAATGCAGCCGCAACGGATACATCATGTCATAAAAACTGAAAAATTTTCAGAAGAGCTGAAAAAAAATCATTCGTTTTTTTACTGGCAAAGGTTTTGTTTTTATGTATAAAAGGGCTGAAAAAACAGCCCGGAACAGTTTTATTTTATTAACCATTTAAAAAAAAGGAGGTGATTATGTCTCTTATCAAATGGAACGGGAACAAAGAAATGTTACCTGGTTTCTCCGGCTGGTTTGATGATTTCTGGAGCCGTGATCTTTTTAATTGGGGTAATAAAAATTTCTCTTCAACTCAAACAACGTTGCCGTCAGTAAACGTAAAAGAAACGGATGACAATTTTGAAGTAGAGGTTGCAGCGCCAGGAATGGACAAAAATGATTTTCGCGTTACGCTGGATGGAAATCTGCTGACAATTTCTTCGGAAAAGCAGGCAGATAACGAAGAAAAAAATGAAAACTACACCCGCAGAGAGTTCAGCTACCAATCCTTCCAGCGTAGTTTTGAATTACCAAAGGATGTGGTAGATGAAGAAAGCATACAGGCAAAATATGAAAACGGGGTTTTACATTTAACGGTTCCCAAAAAAGAAGAGGCCAAAAGGAAAGCGCCTAAAAAAATAGAAGTTTATTAATTCAGCCGGTTTAAACCGGCAAAATGATGAAGAAGTTGGGTCAATGATCCAACTTTTTTATTATCAGTACTTTGCTTTCGGATGATCCCCCGGGCCTCCGTTTTTAATTTTACGAAAGAAGCATTTTAGTAAACGCTTTATTTATAATGGATGTGTTCAGTACCAAGATACCGGCAGGTCAATTCAGGAAGCTGGGGGAGCAATAAATGTGATCCGTATTACTGCTTTTTTCTTTTTGTCAGCATGCTCCTGATCTCATGAATGATTAGCGGCCGTCATGGATCTGCATCACGTGCCTGCTGTGTGGGGCTTTTGCGAGGCGACTGTTCTGGGCAGCCACAGCTTTAACAACGGCGGACGCCTATGCTCCAAATAATTTTTTTCTTTGAAAAAGTAATATTATCCCGGCTGCAATCAGCGGCAGGCTAAGGAGCTGCCCCATATTGATGAGCATGCCGGCTTCAAAAGCCTCCTGATCGGCCTTAAAGAACTCCAGCAAAAAACGGATCGAGAACAGTATTGTCAGCAACAGGCTAAAGAGCAGCCCTTTTTGTTGTGTTGTTTTTTTTCTGAGAGAATACCGGTATAAGAAGAGAAACAGTGCGAAGTAACAAATGGATTCATAAAGCTGTGCCGGGTGCCTGGGCACCTGATCAACCCGGTCAAACACGAAAGCCCAGGGAACACGCGTTGGCCGTCCGATGATCTCGGAATTAAACAGGTTGCCCAGCCGTATAACTGCACCGGCAAGCGGAATATAAGGAGCAATGGTATCAAGAATAACCATATAGGGAAAATGATATTTCCGGGCATAGATCCAGGCAGACAGCAATATGCCCAATGCGGCTCCGTGACTGGCCAGCCCCTGGTAGCCGGTGAACCGGATGCCCTCCGTTGTGCTGCTCCAGGGAATGAAAATTTCCAGGGGATGGTGGAGGTAATAGCCCGGTTCATAAAATAAACAATGCCCCAGCCGTGCTCCCAGGAACGTGCCAATGACCACGTAGATCAGCAGTTTGTCCAGAACGGCCACAGGTATTTTTTGTTGCAGGAGGCTCTTTTTCAGCAGAAGATAAGCTATGATGATGCCTGCAGCAAACAGGAGCGAATAGTAACGCACACCCAGGCCGCCGATACGGAACAGCTCCGGATCCGGATGCCAGTGAATGTATGAAAAAACAGGACTACCCATATAGATTATTTTTTAAAAGCTGTTTATCGCGTTAACTGAGACAGGCGTATTCAGCTTTGTTTTTTAAGCGGTGCGGCTTTACGGATACACTGTTCAAGGATTTTTTCAAACACGGCTGCTTTTAACCCCTTGCCGATAAATACGATCCTGCTTTTGCGCTCTTCTCCCGGTAGCCAGTCCTTGCCCTCTGTTATTGCCAGGTAATGAGCCACGGATTGCAATATTATCTTTTTATTTCCTGCGTCAATGATGCCTTTTACACGATAAATATTTTCGGATTGGAGGGTCAGCATCAGCATTAAACGGTATTCCAGCTTTTCAACATCAATAGGATCTGCAAATACAAAGCTCAGGGATGTAATATCATGGTGATCATGGTGATGATGGTGTTCATGATGATGCCCGTGATCTGGTGCTGTTTCCGGGGGTGCTGTTGTTGTGGGTTCAGTACGAATAAAACCGGAGATCTCCTGCAACGGATATCCGGATGTTTTATTACCAGTAAGGATTTTTGCAAATGGGTTAATATGCTGTAATAATTTCATTACATCCGATGTTTGTTCCTGTGTGACCCTATCCGTTTTTGTAACCAGTAAAATATCGCTGAAGCTGATCTGCCGGCCGGCTTCTTTTGCCTGGGCCAGGGTGGCCTCTATCAGGCAGGCGTCTGCCACGCCAATGACCCGCTCCAGCCGGTAATACCGGTTAATGGACGGATCGGTTAAAAAGGGCACAGCTACGGTTGCAGGATCCGCAATGCCGGTGGTCTCTATGATCAGTTCATCAAAGGTATTGCCCCGCTGCCACAGTTCCCGCAGCAGGTCATAGAGTTCCTCATTAAGGTTACAGCAAAAGCATCCGTTGCTGAATTCAAAAATATCACTGCCGGCATCAACGATCAGTTCTCCGTCAATACTTTGTTCCCCGAACTCGTTTTCAATAACCAGCAGCTTTTTACCGTTTGCACGATAAAAAGCAATCAACGCGTTCAGAAAGGTTGTTTTTCCCGCGCCAAGAAAACCTGAAACGATGGTAACCGGCTTTGCTGAGGGGTGTATTTTTTGATTGCTCATTATGTTGCTTTTTTTGTTAACAGATACAGTACCTGTAGCAGCGCCGCCGCTCCGGGTGCTGGTGGTAATCATCATATATCCCTGGGAAAAGGATCTTTAAATCTTATTTTGTAATCAAACAGGTACTGCTCTTCATCCTGCAACAGGCAGTTCTCCAGGTCGGCAATCATTTTTTCTTTCTCAATGTCCTGCCCGATGAATACCAGCTCATTCATCCGGTCCCCCCATTTTTTACTCCAGCGGCCTTCAATTACGTCCTTGTTATATGTGTAAGAGGGATAGCGGATCCGTTCACCATAAGGCATGCTGCACCACCATACTCCTGCTCTTTCAAGCCGGGAGGAACCGCCTGCCTGTGAAAAACTGATAGCATCATTGGGCCGGGAAGCCAGCCAGAATAGCCCCTTGGCACGTATAATACCTTGCGGATATGCCGTACTCAGGTAGTTCCAGAAACGTTCGGGATGAAAGGGTTTTTGATTCCGGAAAACAAAGGAACTGATGCCGTATTCTTCTGTTTCGGGCGTATGGCCTTCTGCCTCCAGTTCTTTTTGCCAGCCTGCTGATGTTTCCGCTTCCCCGAAATTAAAAAGCCGGGTATTCAGAATTTCTTTGGGGGCAACTTTGCCAAATGACGACTCAAGAATTTTAGCACCTGGATTTAATTTATAAATAGCTGCTTTTAATAATCCTACTGTTTTTGCAGTAACCAGGTCTGTTTTATTCAGGATGATCACATTGGCAAACTCGATCTGGTCCGTCAACAGGTTGACAATGGTGCGATCATCGCCTTCCATATTTGTGAGGTTTCTGTCCATCAGCAATTCGTTCGTGCCAAAATCTTTGAAGAAGTTATAACAATCTACCACGGTAACCATTGTATCAATATAGCTGAACCGCGACAGGTCGATGCCATTCTCATCATCTACATACGAAAAGGTCTGCGCCACGGGTACCGGCTCGCTGATGCCCGTGCTTTCAATGAGGAGATAATCAAAGCGCTTCTCATTTGCCAACCGTTCTACTTCCTTCATCAGGTCTTCCCGCAGCGTGCAGCAGATACAGCCGTTGCTCATTTCCACTAATTTCTCTTCGGTACGGGACAGTACGTTCTCATTTTCTACCAGCCGGGCATCCACGTTTACCTCGCTCATATCATTTACAATAACGGCCACCTTCATTCCTTCTTTATTATGCAGCACATGGTTGAGCAGGGTGGTTTTTCCTGCACCCAGGAACCCGCTTAAAACCGTTACGGGCAGTTTTTTTTCAGTGATCATATTTTTTTAAGCCATTTGATGATATTTTCTAAATGTATTTGTCCGTAACGATGGACAAATTTTTGAGTTTCCGGATTTTTATCGTCCTGATAAATGCTAAGCCTACGCTGAGCAAACTCTCTGGTCAGGTTAATGCCGCAGTCGTTTACGATGCAGCGACGCCATTGCTCAAATGTCTGGGGAATCATGAAATGATTGTTTTTTATTGCAACATTGTTGCAAATATAATATAATTTGATAAAATGCAACGTTGTTTCAATATTTTAATTAAGAATGGAAAGTTAACTTGCTTTATACTGGTGATGAAATACGCAGGGATTGACAACAGGTAATATGGCAGTAAGTAGTATGTAATCATCTTTCCCACAGCTTAGAGAAAGCGCTATGCCTGTATGTGTGACCAGAGAGACCTTAATTGATTGTGGTGGTCTTATACGGACATGGAACCGGGCATTTGAAAAAATTATTTGCCGGTAATTTTTGTTTTAAACCCAACAGGTTGATGAGGTCGGGGTATCTCGTTTTCTTTGCGCAGCTGGCTGATCAGCTCAAACAGCGCAGCTATTTCTTCATCATATTGTTTTAAAGAAAAACCTTGCGCCTGTAGATTTTTGTCTATTTTTTTCGGTGTTAATAATAATTCCTGATTAGTGTGCAGCACCTCCCGCATTGCATTAAATAATTTTACAATGCGTGCATCCACTTCAATAGTTCTTTCACTATTTGGCAGGCTTGCTAACATTACCGCCCCATGCCCGGAAAAAACATAAGGCAATTTCGGTGAATATTTCAGTGTTTTGAGGTGGTCGCAAAATGCGACCACCCCGATCTTTTCCTGCGGTGTCAGTTGAAATATAAAGTCGGCAGGAAAACGTTTACTATTCGTTTTACCTGTTCGTTTAGCCGGTTGGCAGGCACTCCATATAATTCAGCCAGATCACGATCAATCATTATCCGCTTGTTCCGTATATGTAATATTTTTGAAAGCAGCAGTTCATCTGTTATTATTAACCTGTTTTCCATATCATAGCATTTTTATTATAAGGTCAGTCAGCATACACACTTGTAATACAATTCAGGTAAATGTAAAAAAAAATCAGGGTTACTTGTTCTGTCTTGCGCAATCCTTTTGATCGCTCTGTTTATGTAAGACCAGTGAGGCCTTATCCTGCTACAAACAGATCACATAAAACTACATATCGGATGTTGATAGCTGGGAGTTGATTCCGATAGTCATTGGACTGAATATTGAAATCTGGGAACTGATAACCCAATGCTCTCACGGCATCCTGTAGCAAACGCCTTCCAGTGCCAGGTCTGTATTGGGAAAAATTTCGCGGGCTTCCTTCTGAAAATCGTCCAGTTCATCATAGCGGCTGCTGAAGTGCCCGATCAGCAATTTTTTTACATGGGCCTTTTGTGCGATCAAAGCTGCCTGTTTGCTGGTAGAATGAAAGCGTTTTACTGCCTGGTCCCTAAAATTCTCAAGGTAAGTGGTTTCATGATAGATCATATCCGCATCTTTGATGTCTGGTATAAAAGACTCATCATATTTGGTATCTGCACAAAATGCGTAGGTTTTTCCTTTGGGCGCTTCAAAAGTGAGCAACTCATTTCTTATAATACTTCCGTCCGGTGCTTTATAATCCTTGCCCTGTTGCAGGGTTTCAAACCAGCTGTATTGGATATTGTGCTTTTTTACGGCTTCGGGGTCAATGCTTCTGGGGTTTTTCTTTTCGCGGAATACAAAACCATAACATTCTATGCGGTGATCGGTTTTAAAACAACTGATCTCCACATCGTCAACGGTCATCAGGTATCCTGCCTGCCGGATAGTATGAAAATAGAGAGGATAAGCCATTTCTGTATGAGCTGCCCTGAACTGCATTTCCAGGATCTCCTGCAATCCTGCGGGGCCGCTTACATGCAGTTCCTGTTGCCGGCCCAGCAGGGAAAAAGAATTGAGCAACCCAGCCAGTCCAAAATAATGGTCGCCATGAAGGTGGGAGATAAAGATATGCGAAATACGGCTGCGGCGGATCTTGTACCGGATCAGCTGTATCTGGGTACCTTCCCCGCAATCGATCAGAAATTTCCGGTTTGGCATGGTCAGCAACTGGCTGGTCGGATGCCGGTCAAACGCTGGTACGGCAGAATTGTTCCCCAGTATGATTACGCCCAACATTTTTAAACCTTTTTGTTTTTTATTTGTTTACTCATCAGTTTCGCTGAACTCAATATCTTCTGTGTCCAGCAGGTCCCGCTCTATTTCCTCCATTTGCACAATATCCCATGCTTCGCTTTCGGTAGGCGCTATATTTAACAAATCGTCCAGTTCGCTGTCTGCCAAAAATGCGTTTACATTTTTTTGTATATTGCAGGAAACGAAGGAGGCGTTATTTTCATAGAATTTTTGCTGTATTTGCAGCAACTTTGCAGCAGCGGCGGTATCTACACCCTGTACCTGCTGTAGATCTAATACCACATTTTTCACATCGTTTTGCAAAAAAGGAAGCAACGCCGCCTCCATATCATCTGTCATAGTAGCAGTTAATGCAGTCTCAATTGGCGTGATGACGTGAAATTTCTCTTTGGTATCTATTTTGACTTGCATATAGGGTGAATTTGGAATAATTATACTTAAATTACAAGTAAATTTACTACCAAATATATTTGTTAATATTGTAAATAAACACTTTATCTAATTATGGATAATAATTTTTCATCTCAGGTAAAAGAAATTATCTCTTACAGCAGGGAGGAAGCACTGCGGTTGGGGAATGATTTCATTGGCACGGAACATCTGCTTCTGGGATTGATCAGGGAAGGAGATAACACGGCCATACGGATCTTGAAAAGCTTTAGTGTTGATATTTTTGAATTACGGAAAGAAATTGAACTGGCAATTAAAGATAAAACCGGAAAAAATATTGCAAACATTAATAGCCTGCCGTTAACCAAACAGGCAGAAAAAGTAATAAGAGTAACAGTACTGGAAGCAAAGGCTTTAAAAAGCAACCAGGTAGAAACAGAGCATTTGATGCTTTCTATTCTGAAGAACAAGGAAAATATAGCCACTCAGATCTTAAACCAGTTTGATGTGGATTATGACCTGTTTCGCCAGGAGCTGGGTATCGTAAAATCCGGCGGGGAGCCCCGTGCCGAATTCGGCGAGGAAGGAGAGGAAGAGTTTGAAGAGGAAAAGAAATATTCCCAGTCGAGAAGCAGCACTTCAAAAACAGCTACTAAAAGCAAGACTCCGGTGCTGGATAATTTTGGGCGGGACGTAACCAAGCTGGCAGAAAGCGGCAACCTGGACCCCATTGTGGGGCGCGAAAAGGAAATAGAGCGGGTATCTCAGATCCTCAGCCGCCGTAAAAAGAATAATCCAATTCTGATCGGTGAGCCGGGGGTTGGTAAAACAGCCATTGTTGAGGGCCTGGCTTTGCGCATTGTACAGCGTAAGGTAAGCCGCGTGTTGTTTGACAAACGGGTTATTTCCTTAGACCTTGCGTCGCTGGTGGCGGGAACAAAGTACCGTGGCCAGTTTGAAGAACGCATGAAGGCCATCATGAACGAACTGGAAAAAAACAGGGATGTGATCCTGTTCATTGATGAAATGCACACTATTGTAGGTGCGGGTGGTGCCAGCGGATCGCTGGATGCCAGCAACATCTTTAAGCCGGCGCTGGCCCGTGGGGAACTGCAATGCATTGGCGCTTCCACACTGGATGAATACCGGATGTATATTGAAAAGGACGGAGCATTAGACCGCCGTTTTCAGAAGGTAATGGTGGATCCGCCAAGCGTGGAAGAAACCATCCAGATCCTGAACAATATCAAATCCAAATACGAAGATTTCCACAGTGTTACTTACAGTCCTGAAGCTATTGAGGCCTGCGTAAAGCTGAGCGACCGTTATATTACAGATCGTTTGTTGCCGGATAAGGCCATTGATGTGATGGATGAAGTGGGTGCACGGGTGCATTTGAAAAATATCAACGTGCCGCAGAACATTGTGGATCTGGAGAAGAAGATCGAGGATATTAAAGAAGAAAAAAACAAGGTTGTAAAAAGCCAGAAATTTGAAGAAGCCGCTTCCCTGCGGGATACGGAAAAGAAGCTGGCAGAAGACCTGGAACAGGCAAAGGCAGCGTGGGAAGAGGAAAGCAAGCACAAGCGTTATCCTATTGATGAGGAAGCCATTGCTGAAGTGATCAATATTATGACCGGCATCCCTGTGCGCAAAATGGTGGAAGCAGAAACCGAGAAGCTGCGTAAAATGTCTGATGATATGCGAAATATGGTTATTGGACAGAACGAAGCGATCTCCAAAGTGGTAAAAGCCATTCAGCGGAACCGTGTTGGTCTGAAAGATCCTAAAAAACCGATCGGCACCTTTATTTTCCTGGGCCCTACAGGTGTGGGTAAAACAGAGCTGGCACGCTCCCTGGCACGCTACCTGTTTGATTCAGAAGATGCGCTTATTCGGATTGACATGAGTGAGTACATGGAAAAATTCACCGTAAGCCGTTTAATTGGTGCGCCTCCGGGATATGTGGGTTATGAGGAAGGCGGTCAGCTGACAGAGAAAGTACGCCGCAAACCATATAGTGTGATCCTGTTGGATGAGATTGAAAAAGCCCACCCGGATATCTATAATATCCTGCTGCAGGTGCTGGACGACGGGGTGCTGACTGATGGACTGGGCCGCAAGGTGGATTTTAAGAATACTATTATTATAATGACCTCCAATATCGGGGTTCGTCAGTTGAAAGATTTTGGGGCTGGTGTTGGGTTTGCCACATCAGCAAGAATAGAGAATGAGGATGAGGAAAATAAAGCGGTTATTGAAAAGGCGCTGAAACGTACTTTCTCTCCTGAATTCCTGAACCGTATTGATGATGTGATCATCTTCAACAGCCTTACCAGGGAAAATATCTTCAGCATTATTGATATTTCAATGAAAGGAGTATTAAAACGTGTAACCAACCTGGGTTATGGATTGGAACTCAGTGAAGAGGCAAAAACCTTCCTTGCAGACAAGGGGTACGACCAGCAGTTTGGAGCCCGTCCGCTGCATCGTGCTATCCAGAAATACCTGGAAGATCCCCTGGCTGAGGAGATTCTGAACATGCACGTAAAACCCGGCGATGTATTGCTGGTAGAGTTTGATAAGGAAAAAGATAAGCTCTATTTTACAGTAAAGAACCCGAAGGAAAATCCGCAGGAAGCGTAATAAGAATGATGAGTTAAGAATTTAAAATGATGAATTTTAAATAGGACACCCTGTACATGCAGGGTGTTTTTTTATGAAATTGATTATAGCCGTGATTTAACAAAACGGCAGTAGTAAAGCAGGCGATTATACTTTATTTTGAGCCAAATTAACAATAATGGGATATGGGGTTGTTGTTTGCCTGATGGCGCTGAGCCTGAGAGGGTCTGGTCAGGACTCTACGAGTACGTCAAAATACCGGGTGGTTAATATAAGTATGTTAACGATTCCTAAAGGTATTTATGCGGGTATTGAAACAAAGGGAAAGCCTGAAGTGATTAAAGATGAACAGGGCCGGAACAGGCGATTTAAGAATACTACAGAGATTTATAATTATATGGATGAACAGGGTTGGGAACTGGTGTCGGCCTCAACTGCAGATAAGAACGGCTGGGAATTTTATTGCGTATTCCGGAGAAAAGAGGGAAAATAAACCAATAAGGTCTGAACGCTGCGAACGCCAGGCCTTACTGGTTTTTATTTTGTTACCGGATTTCTATTTTTCCCGGTTCTGTATAGTAGGGTAATGATCAATGGTTTCAAAAATATTCCTGGGATCCTGCTTCAGGATAGCAATGAATTTACGCAGTGAATCTGCATACTGGGGCCTGGCAAACATGCGGTCATGTGCCAGTAAAACAAAGGTATTGGGCTGGTAAGTGTACTTCTGTTCAAAGCGTTTATTGATTTGCGCTGCCATTTCAGCTGCTCCCTGTTTGGGAACCGATCCTTTGGTGAACTGCCATTCAAGATCCCATCCAATAATCGTATATCCTAAAGAGTCCAGTGCCCTGGTAACGGTTAAAGACGACTTTGGTCCCTGTACCTGCCCGGCAGACGCCCAGGTATTCATACCCGGAAGGCGGGCAATTTTTAATTTTATATTCAGATCTTTTTGTGCTTTCAGCATGTCTGCAACCGCGCTGTCGGGCCTGCTATAAAATAACCGGTAATTATCCCTGAAGCCATGCGTGGTGCTATGGTTTGCTGTAATAAATTCAGGATAGCTGTTATTCAATGAATCTGCTATTCTTCTCCGGTAGGCGTCAATATTCCTATTAAATCCTACCAGGAAAAATGTGGCTTTTACACCCTCTTCGTGAAAAATACTTTGGCAATTGTTGGTTCCCGGAGGCTGAGGGCCATCATCAAACGTAAGGAATATATACCGTTTGCCGTTCTGGTAAGTGATTGGAGCACCTGGTCCGGATCGGGCCATAAAGCTGGAGTTCGTTGTAGAACCTTTTCCTTTACTATTCTTCTGCCCGCTACTGTTACATCCCGTATTTCCGATAAGGATAGCTACACCCAATACCGCTGTTACAGATAGTTTTCCTGGTAAACAAAAAAAATGTATCATATGCAGTCTATTTATGTTCAATATACTAAAAATCTGATTCAACTTGAAGGGTTGTTTTTGACAAAATATAACAGGCAGTTACCTGTAATGACCAACTGTTAATAAAAAAAGCCGGAAGATTTACGAGGCGCTCAGGATAAAAGACCCGGACCGGTGGCTACGGTCAATTTTGATGTATTTAATAGGGCTGGGCAATTAACCCGGTTACCCGCTCCGTTCCTTTGAAATCAGCGGGCCATATAAAATGTATGATACCAGCCTTTAAGACTGTGATAAAAAAACAGCACAATCATTAATAGGTAAATGCAACATAAAAGCACATATTTATTGGGGAATGTGCTGCAAATGAAGGCACCTGCTAAAATCAAACGAAAACATTCAAGAAAAAAGACCCATTGCTTCTGTTCCAGCATGGCTCCGGTGGCGATCACGCTTGTAAAAATAAAAAGGGAAGCAATGAGGAGCTGGATGGGCTGGAGATACCAGGAAAAAAGGAGGGTAAAAAAAAGCAGAAGAAGCGTAATACCTGTTTGTACCGAAATGACTTTTAACAGCCCACCGGATGGCAGGACTGCTGCTTTTTTGCGTTGGAATTTGCGCTCCAGTACCGGCCGGATGTTTGCATCCACCTTTTCCGGTTTGCTGAATAACAGCTTTATTTTATTCCATAATCTTTTTTCTCTTTTTAGTGCAAAGGATAATTCCAGAAAGAAGTGGAAATGTTGCCATAGAAAGCTGTAACTGTCTAAAGGTTTGGTAAGCCCGTAAACCGGTGTTGCTTCCTCTTTCTGAAAAGTACCAAATAACTTATCCCAGATGATGAGCACGTCTCCGTAATTTTTATCAAGGTATTCGGGGTTGCTGCTGTGATGTACACGATGGTGCGAAGGCGTAACCAGGAACCACTCCAGCCACCCCAGCTTTCCGATCATTTGTGTATGCGTAAAAAAGGGATAGGCCCCATGTATAAGCAAAAGGATCGTTATCATGTCCGGTGGAAAACCGATAACCGGCAGCACACTCCAGAACAACCCGCGAATAACAGCCTGGAACACCGTAATGCGTGTAGAAACGGTATAGTTGAAGTCGTTACTTTGATGATGCACAACATGTGCGCTCCAGAAAAGGTTCACTACATGCCCCAAACGGTGGTACCAATACCAGATCAGATCTGTTGCAAGAAAAAGCAGGATCCAGGCAGTAATCGTTGGACGGATATGAAAAAGAGGATAATGCCGGTACAGCCAGGAGAAGGCAAAGAAAAAGGAACCCGAGGTCAGCAGATCGCATAACCGCTCGGCAATACCTACGTTCAGGTTGGCAATTGATTCCTGCCAATGAAAGGCATTCTTACCCTTTTTTAAAGAGCACCTGTATTCCAGGCCTATAAAAAGCAAAAAAAGAGGAACAGCAAAAGCTATAAAGTTTAAATGCATAAGCCGTTTTAATTAAGGGTTAAAAGATCCGGGTTCCCGCTTATGATGGAGTAGCTGTAGGTGTCCTGTATTTTTTGGGTAATCCTGTTAATGAAATCAGTAATATCATGAAAGGATACTTTTCCCTCTATATGCCAACGTATGCTTTTATAATCACCGGATATTTCTCCGGCAGAGTGGTCAACTTCTCTTGTATATGCTGCTTCTTTCAACACCTGCTCCAATTGGTGAATCAGTATCTGAGCAGCTTTGGGAACGGTTATAGATATATTATATACAGGCATCTGAATCATTTTATTGTTAAAAAATGATTCACCCATACGAACAGATCACACAATTGAAGCTATCTCTTTCCAAAGATAATTATTAGTCTACTTATTTAGTAGACAAATATAAGCAACTTTTCCGGTTTTAAAAGGAATTGTAACTATTAGCATTTATTTACTTTTCCGGGTTGATTTTGTTATTCCGTAAAAGCGGGGAGCAAGCCGGAACTGCATAGCCTGGTCCGGGAAAGAGCACTTGAATATTAGCTTATAAAGGCACTAACGAAAACGTTATCTTAAAAACAAGGAGTTGGGGCGCAATTATTTAATAAATTTATTGCTTTACAGGAACGTTTAAATAAAAAAATATGAAACGGATTTGTTTGCTGTTATTAGCAGTATTAGGCTGTAGCCTGTCAGTAGTGGTAGCCCAGGGGAAAAAAGTGGGCACTGTGCCCCCGCCCGATGATGCGGAGCAATTCAAGATCGGGATGGCAGGTTACACTTTTGCAAAGTTTGGTATTGACACCACGCTGGCAACCCTGCAGCGGGAGGAAGTGCATTATTTATGTATAAAAGATTTCCATCTGCCGCTGAACAGCACTGATGAGCAGATTGCTGCTTTCCTTCAGAAGCTGAAAACAAAAGGGGTTACTGCATATGGTGTGGGGCCTATTTATATGAAATCAGAGGCGGAAGTGGATAAAGCTTTTGCCTATGCAAAAAGAGTAGGTGTTTCTTTGATTGTGGGAGTGCCGAATTATGAGCTGCTGCCTTATGTTGATAAAAAAGTGAAGGAGTACAATATAAAATATGCCATTCACCTGCACGGTCCGGATATAGCCATTTACCCGGATGCAGACGATGTATGGAACCATGTAAAAGACCTGGATCCCCGTATTGGCATGTGCCTGGATATTGGCCATGATACCCGTGCGGGCAAGGATCCTGTGGCAGACCTGAAAAAATACCATACCCGTGTTTTTGATATTCACCTTAAAGATGTAACAGCGCCCACCAGGGCAGGCGCTTCCGTGGAAGTAGGGCGGGGTATCATTGATTTTCCAGCCTTTGTAAAAATGCTGCGCCAGGTAGGCTATACCGGTAAGGTTAGCTTGGAATATGAGCGGTTTATGAGCGATCCTTTTATGGGTATTGCAGAGTCGATCGGTTATTTCAGGGCGATGATCGTGGCTACCAGGGGAAGTAAGGGAAAGTTATAAGTGCTCAGTTATAAGTGCTCGGTTGTCTGAAAACCGAGCACTGCTTCTTCCGGCTTCAGAATTACTTCAAAACTCCTGTTTATCTTTGCAGGTGGATGAAGATTTTAATCATTGAGGATAACGTTGCTTTGTCTGCCAGTATTAAGGAATACCTGCAGGCAGAGCATTTTATATGTGAATGCGCCTTTAGTGTGGAGGATGCCCGCCAGAAACTATCGATGTTTACCTATGACTTTATTTTGCTGGACATGATGCTCCCGGACGGGGATGGTCTTGAGGTGCTGCGGTTTATTAAAGACGAAAAGATAGCAAGTAAAGTGCTGATCATTTCTGCCCGTAATGCGCTGGATGATAAGATCAACGGGTTGGAAGGCGGAGCCGATGACTATATTACCAAACCCTTTCATTTACCGGAGCTGCATGCGCGTTTGCGGGCAATGTACCGCAGGAACAACCTGAGCGGCAGCAATATTGTTACGGCAAATGAAATTGAATTGAATACGGACACTATTGAAGCCCGTGTAAACTCAGAACTGCTGGACATTACTCCTAAAGAATTTGATTTGTTGTTATATTTTGTGGTCAATAAAGGCCGTGTGCTCTCCCGCCAGGCCATTGCCACCCATCTTTGGGGCGATTATACAGATAATCTTGCTAATTTCGACTTCATTTATCAGCATATAAAAAACCTCCGGAAAAAAATTGCCGCGGCTAACGGGAATGATTATATTGAAACGGTGTACGGTTTAGGGTATCGTTTTAAACTGTAAGCGATTATGAGGCTCATTAATAAAATATCCATCTGGTTTCTTTGCATCATATTAGTGATCACACCCGTTACGATCTTTATTTCCCATTCCAGCATTAAACGTAAGATTATTGAGTTTGAAATAAAGCGGCTGGCCTCTGTAAATAACCATATGGCTGACCTGATGCAGCAGAAGCAACCGGTGGATGCCTTTTTAAAGAACCGGGAAGTTGCAATCGAACCTTATAATGGCACGATTCCGGCTGAAAATCCCCGGGTAAAAAGACAACTGGAAAAGATAGAGGGGATGAGTGAAAAGGAAATGGCCCTGTTTGTAACCAGCTATCATACAATCAACGGCAGGAATTATAAGATAACCTCGCACAATTATTTTATCAATCCCAATGAGTTTTTCAGCAGCATGTTTGTGACCATGCTCTGGAAAATGTTGCTCATTTCAGCAGCGGTGTTTATATCCGCGAGATTTTTTTCCAAAACCCTGTTTCGCCCTTTTAAGAAGACACTGGAAGCGATCCGCCATTTCAATGTACGGCAAAAGAAAAAGCTGGTACTGGAGCGTTCTTCTATAAAAGAGTTCAATGAGCTGAATTGTTTTATAGAAAAAATGACCACCCGCATATTGGAAGAGTATGCCACGGCGCGGGAATTCAGTGAGAATGCTTCCCATGAGCTGCAAACGCCTCTGGCAGTACTGCGCTCAAAAAATGAGTTGCTGACGCAGACCGAACTGAACAGCCAGCAGGCAGCATTGATTGAGCAGATGCAGATCGAGATCAACAAATTGTCCAATATTACCCGCTCGCTTGTATTGCTGGCCCGGCTGGAAAATCATGAATTTGCTATTGAGGAAGATGTAAAGTTCTGCAAGGTGGCAAAGAATGTGATCAATACATATGAATACTGGGCCGACCTGAAGAACATCCGGGTTACGCAAAATATAGATGCGAAGGTGTATATAAAAACCAATCCCAACCTGGTGGATATCCTGGTGGCAAATCTTATGCGCAATGCCATCCGTTATAACGAGGAAGGTGGGTCTATACATGTAGAGCTGACGCAGGATTATTTCCGGATCAGCAATACGGGCCAGCCTATTGATATTCCCCATAAAGACATATTCCGGCGGTTTAAAAAAGGCAATCAGAAGAATGAAGGAGTAGGTCTGGGCCTTGCAATTGTAAAGCAGATCTGTGAAGTATGCAATTTCCGGGTCTCCTATGCCTATGTGGAAGGCCGCCATATTTTTTGTGTGTATTTTAATGAAAAATACCTGTCTGAAATAGCCGCCATACCTTCCAGGCCCGGCACCCAGTTAATGGTGTTCGCCGGCGCGGAAGCCTGAGCGTCTTTGCTATAATCCTTCTTTTCCATGCCTGTGGCAGCCGGCGCTGCTGATTTAAAGGAGATTTAATGGCAGCTTCAAATTTGCTTCAAAAAGATTTTATTGGTTTGTGTTTTGTTTTAATAAAACTATTGTTTCTACAATGCGGATAAGATCTGTTTTACTAACATCTGTTTTTGTTTTTTTATCGGCAATGCTTACTGCTCAAACAACCTTAACATTAAAGGAGGCGATCAGGATCGCGGCTGAAAATTATCCGTCTATAAAGGCCAAGAGTGCCTATGTGCAGGCCTCAAAAGAAATGGTCACGGAAGCAAAAAGAGAACAATTACCAAATGTGAACCTTTCCGTTCAGCAGGATTACGGAACCATTAACGGCACTAATGGTCCCCTGTATGGATTTGGCGGATTGGCAGTAGCATCTTCAGGCCCGGCGCTTGCTTCCCAGAACTGGAATGCAGCCTTTGGCGCTTTATATTTAACGAATGTGAACTGGGAATTCTTTGCTTTTGGAAAATACCGTGAAAAGGTAAGAGTGGCGCAAAGAACACAGGAGAGCAATACAAAGGATTACGAACAGGAATTGTTTGAGCACAAAGTGAAGGTAGCGGCTGCTTATCTTAATCTTATTGCAAGCCGCCAGATAACAAAATCCTACGAAAAGAATTTAAGCAGGGCAGATTCCATCCGCGTATTTGTAATTGCACGTGCAAAAAACGGCCTTGTAGCAGGAGTGGATTCTTCACTGGCAAATGCCGAGTATTCCAGCGCCCGTATTTTATTGACCACGGCGAAGGATAAGGAACAGGAACAAAAGAATATCCTGGCACAGCTGATGGGCACCAATGATAACAATTTTGAAGTGGACACTTCTTTTATAGCAGCGCTGCCGGGTGTTTACCTGGATACAGTGAGTACAGCACAGCAGCACCCGCTGCTGCAATATTATAAAAGCCGGATCGCTGTGAGCGATGAGCAGGCTCATTACCTGAAAACACAGTATTACCCCAGCTTTTCATTGGTAGGCGTATGGCAATCTAGGGGCTCGGGCTTTGGAAGTGATTATGCAACCGACCAGGGTAGCTATACCGGCGACTACTGGAAGGGGATCAATCCCAGCCGCTCCAATTACCTGTTTGGAGTGGGCGTCACCTGGAATATTATGCAGCCGGTACGTTTATCAAAACAGGTAAATGCGCAGCGCCTTATCAGTAAGGCTTTACAGGAAGAGTACAATACAGCAGATGTGGCCATTAAACAGCAACTGCAAACGGCTCAAAACAAGATGCGCAATGCACTGGCCAATTACAGGGAAGCTCCTGTGCAGATCAAAGCAGCATCGGATGCCTATCATCAAAAATCGGTAATGTATAAAAACGGTCTGGCTACAATGGTAGACGTTACACAGGCTTCCTATACGCTGATACGTGCTGAAACCGATAGGAATATTGCCAATAACAATGTATGGCAGGCGCTTTTGCTGAAAGCCGCCGCCCAGGGCGATTTTAATTTATTTGAAGATCAGTTGCGATAGGAGTTCCTGGTTCATTGCTGCTAGCTCATAGCGTCATGAACCAGGAACGATGAACCACATTATATAAAACAAGCAGACACAGATGAATTTAATACGTTTTGCATTAAGAAAACCCATTACGATACTGGTATTGGTAGCGGCGCTTTTTTTCTTTGGTATTAAAGCGGTGACCTCTATTAAGGTGGACATTTTCCCGAAGCTGGATTTACCGGTGATCTACCTGTCACACCCGTTTGGAGGGTATACTGCCGAGCAGATGGAAGCCTATTTTGGGAAGCAATACATCAATATACTCCTGTATGTAAACGGGATAAAAAGTATTGAAACAAAAAATATACAGAGCCTTACACTTATAAAGATCAATTTTTACCCCGGCACTAACATGGCACAGGCCGCAGCAGAGGTAAGTGCGGTTTCCAATCGGATACAGGCGATCTTTCCGCCGGGCTCTAACCCGCCGTTTATCATCCGTTTTGACGTATCTACGCTTCCTGTCGGGCAACTGGTGCTAAGCAGTGATAAAAGAAGCAATAATGAGCTGCTGGACCTGGCAAATGTGTATGTCCGTTCTTCTTTTACTTCTATTCCCGGTCTTGTAGGCTCTACTCCTTTCGGTGGGAATATAAGAACCGTGGTGGTTAAGGCCAACCCGGATCTGCTGAGGGCGCATAATATGACCGCCGACCAACTGGTAGCGGCACTGCGGATCAATAACCTTTCATCTCCCGCGGGAAATGTGCGGATCGGCGATAAAAACTACGTGACGCCTGCCAATACCACTTTTAAGCAGATAAAGGACTTTGAAAATATGCCGTTACTTGTCAATGGAGGCACCGCTTCCAACCTTTACCTGAGAGATGTGGCAACGGTAGAAGACGGTGCCGATATCTCGGCCGGTTATGCGCTGATCAATGGCAAACGCTCTGTGTACATTGATATTGCAAAGGCAGCGGATGCTTCTACATGGGAAGTGGTACAGCGCCTGAAGAGTACTCTGCCAAAGATCCAGTCGCAGTTGCCGGAAGATGTAAAGCTGACTTATGAATTCGACCAGTCGACCTATGTAATGAACTCTGTAAAAAGCCTGCTGAGTGAAGGTGTGATCGGGGCAGTGCTTACAGGGTTAATGGTAATGCTGTTCCTGGGTGATATCCGCGGCGCGCTGATTGTGATCTTAACGATCCCTACCTCTATCATTACCGGTGTATTGTGCTTAAGCTTATTTGGCCAGACCATTAATATTATGACGCTGAGCGGTCTTGCACTGGCCATTGGCATCCTGGTAGATGAAAGTACGGTGACCATTGAGAACATCCACCAGCATATGGATATGGGCAAGCCAAAAGCTTTGGCCATCTGGGATGCCTGTAAGGAAATTGCATTTCCCAAGCTACTGATCCTGTTTTGTATACTGGCTGTGTTTGCCCCCGCATTTACAATGGGCGGCATACCCGGCTCTCTGTTCCTGCCGCTGGCCCTGGCAATCGGCTTTAGCATGATCGCTTCTTACTTCCTGGCGCAGACCTTTGTTCCGGTAATGGCCAACTGGATCATGAAAGTGAAGCACCATAAAAACAAAGAAGGAAAAGAGTTAACCGAGGAAGAAGAGTATAAGGCGATGGGACTTGAGGAAGGTGAGGAGGATACCTGGTCGCAAAAAGAAATATTACTAAAAAATGCAGACAGTAACAGGGATGGCAAGGTGAGCCGCTTTGAAAAATTCAGGATGCGCTATATGCGTTTCCTGGATCGGATGATGCCTTTCCGTAAGATAATAGTAACAGTATATATTGCTGTGATCGGTTTGCTGGCGGTATTCTTTTTAAGCATTATTGGCAGGGATGTATTACCAAAGGTAAACGGAAAGCAGTTTCAGGTAAGAATGCGGGTGCCGGATGGAACGCGTATTGAAAAAACGGAATTAAAGGCGATCGACCTTTTAAATGTGGTGAATGATGTAGTGGGAAAAAAGAATGTGTCCATTACCTCCACTTTTGTGGGCATGCACCCTCAGTTGTTCTCTACGGCACCTATCTTCCTCTGGATGGCGGGGCCGCATGAGGCAGTGTTGCAGGTGGCCCTTAAAGAGGATTACAAGGTAAACCTGGACGAACTAAAAGATAAGATCAGAAAACGGGCGGCTGAAGTGGGGCCGGACATGAAGTTATCATTTGAGCCCATTGAGCTTACTGATAAAATACTGAGCCAGGGCTCACCAACGCCTATTGAAGTGCGTTTTTCCGGCAGGGACAAAAAGCTGAATGAAAAATATGCATTCCTGATGATGGAAAAGCTCAAAAAGATCTCTTATCTGCGGGATGTGCAGTTGGGTCAGTCCATCCGCTATCCTTCGCTGAATATTAATATTGACCGGATCCGCGCAGCACAGCTGGGAACGGATGTAAGCTCTATTTCCCGTTCACTGATCGCATCTACGTCCTCATCCCGTTTAACGGAAAAGAATATATGGGTAGATCCCAAATCCAATCTTACCTATAACGTTCAGGTGGAAATTCCAGAAAGTGAAATGACCAGTCAGAACGATATTGCTGAAATTCCGCTGACACCCAATAATTCCAGGCCATTGCTGGGAGATGTAGCCTCTATAAAGCCCGACTCCACTTATGGAGAGGCCGATAACCTGGGTGCAGTACCTATGTTGACGGTGACCGCGAACTTAAACAATAAAGACCTTGGAGCTGCTGCAAAAGATGTTCAGAAAGCCATTGCTTCTCTGGGAGAACTGCCCAGGGGACTGAGTGTGAATCTCATCGGTTTAAGCCAGACGTTGACCGATACGCTGGATAGCTTACAGGGCGGGCTGCTGGTGGCCATCGTAGTGATCTTTTTAATGCTGGCAGCCAATTTCCAGTCCTTTAAGGTTTCCCTAATCGTGCTGGCAACGGTACCTGCCGTATTGTTTGGTTCTATGGCATTATTAATGTTATGTGGCTCAACACTCAACCTGCAATCGTATATGGGGATGATCATGTCTGTGGGTGTTTCTATTTCAAATGCGGTACTTTTGATCACCAATGCGGAGCAGATCCGGAGGCATAACGGGGATGCCATTAAGTCTGCAAGGGAAGCGGCTGCATTACGGATGCGCCCTATCTTAATGACTGCCCTGGCAATGGTAGTAGGCATGATACCAATGGCATCCGGACTGGGAGAAGCCGGGGATCAGTCTTCGCCTTTAGGCCGCGCGGTAATCGGTGGACTGATTGCCTCTACATTTGCGGCATTATTCATACTGCCACTGACATTTGCATGGGGACAGGGTAAAGCAAAAACAGAAAGCGTATCGCTGGATCCGGAAGATAAAGAGAGTGTTCATTATATACCGGGTCTTCACCATCACTAAAAAATTTAATCGATATATTATTAACTGTGTTCGATCATGATAAAAGGTAACAAAATCATTTTCTTGCTAATGGCCGGTTCTTTAATGACCGCTGCGTTCCAGGGGTGTAAATCTTCCGGCGCGGAAGAAGAAAAAAAGCCGGAAAAGGAACCGGTAGTAGCTGCGTTTTTACTGTCGTCAGGTAATCTTTCAGATACCCTGTCGCTCCCGGGAGAACTGGTCGCTTTTCAAAATGTAGACCTGTACGCCAAGGTCAGCAGCTTTGTTAAAAAACTGTATGTGGATGTGGGCAGCGAAGTGCGCCAGGGGCAGTTGCTTGCAGTGATGGAAGCGCCTGAAATAAACGCGCAGCGCGATGGGGCGGCGTCAAAAGTAAAATCCCAGGAGGCTATTTACCTGGCCAGTAAGGCTACTTACGACCGGCTGCTGGAAACCAGCAAAACACCCGGTACTGTTTCTCAAAACGACCTGGACATGGCTGATGCAAGGCAAAAATCAGATCATGCGCAATACCTGGCTGCACAATCGGCGTTAAAGGAAATCACAGACAACCGGAATTATCTGGAGATCAGGGCACCATTCTCCGGTGTTATTACGGCACGTAATGTAAGCGCCGGCGCCTATGTAGGGCCTGGTGCCGGGGCCGTGCCAATGTTTACATTACAGGAACAAAAAAAGCTGAGGCTGGTGGTGAATCTGCCGGAAAGCAATGCCGGTGTGCTGAATCAAAGCGGTGTGGTAAAATTTACTGTAAAATCCCTGCCCGGCCGTTATTTTGAGGCAAGAACCTCGCGTGTGTCCGGTGCGCTGGACAACCGGCTGCGGGCACAGCATGTGGAAATGGATGTTGCGAATGATTCAAAGACATTGCTGCCGGGTATGATCCCGGAAGTAAAAATACCGTTGCATTCCGGTAATACGCAGGTGTTCGTGATCCCCAACAAAGCATTGCTGAACTCCAGCCAGGGCCTCTTTGTAATAAAAGTAACCAATGGCAAAACAGTATGGGTGCCCGTTTCTACAGGTATTAAAACAGATGATCAGATTGCTGTTTACGGCAATCTGAATAAAAATGACACCCTGATCGATAACGTTACTGAAGAAGTAAGGAATGGTGCTGCTGTGGATGGCAAGCTTGCTTTACAGTAATCCCGTTTTTACAGTTACTGTACAGACAGGATCAGGTATTCCCTGTTGCCTAAATGCACCTGATCGCCTTTTTTCTTTCCTTCAAGGGTTGCATATGCAGGCGCGTCCGGGGCTACACCGGCCACTTTTTTACCTTTTATTTCCAGCAGGGGAAGCACCACCCCTACCAGGAGCCAGTGCGCATCCGTTTCCACCAGGGCGCCCGGGCCTATCTCTTCCCGCGAAACCGTTTGGTATTTTTTTACGGTGCTGATCGTATTTTCTGTTGTTTCCAGTGGAGACTGTAGGAGGTTGGAAAGGTCGGCCGCTTCATCCTTTTGGGAAAGGGCATCCACCTCAGCAGTAGCCGCTTCATCGATAGTAGCAGTGGCTTCTTCCGTATTGATTTCCTGTTTCAGCCCGGTTGTATTTTTTTCGAGCGCTTTAATAATGGCATCAAGGATTTCCTTTTTCATCTTTGCTAATATATTTTCTTAAAGTTAAGGAGAATTGCGGAGTTGGCAGGGCGCTCCGCAGGCGGATCCTGTTTTTTGGGGATAAGGCAGCATGTATATTCATCCTGCCCGCGGGTAGAATAGTGAACCAATGGATTCCGTACCTTCGCAGGAACTAAAAATTACATTATGTCAGCAATATGGAAAGAATATCAGGAGGAAAATAAAGAACGTTTTCTGAACGAAATGATGGAGCTGCTGCGCATTCCCTCTATCAGTGCCAAAAGTGAGAACAAAGAGGATATGAAGCGTTGTGCGGAAGCAGTAAAAGCAGCCCTGCTGGCTTCCGGCTGTGATAAAGCAGAAGTGATGGAAACCGGCGGCCATCCGGCGGTATATGGAGAAAAGATCATTGACCCCTCAAAACCAACGGTGCTGGTTTACGGGCACTATGATGTGCAACCCGTAGAACCGCTGGAGCTTTGGAACACACCACCTTTTGAACCTACTGTTAAAGATGGCAAAGTATATGCACGCGGCAGCGCTGATGATAAAGGCCAGTTCTATATGCACGTAAAGGCACTGGAAACTATGGTAAAGACCAATACCATGACCACCAATATTAAATTTATTATTGAGGGAGAAGAAGAGGTAGGATCTCCCAACCTGGCGGCCTTTGTAGCGGCTAATAAGAAGCTGCTGAAAGCAGATGTGATCCTGATCAGCGATAGCTCTTTATTAAGCATGGAAAACCCCTCTTTGGATACAGGGGTGCGCGGGTTGAGCTATATAGAAGTGGAACTGACTTCTGCAGCAAGGGACCTGCACAGCGGTACCTATGGCGGTGCAGTAGCCAATCCCATAGTAATTCTGTCAAAAATGATCGCCGGCTGTTATGATGAAAACAACCATATTACCATTCCGGGATTTTATGATGACGTGGCGTTGGTTTCGGAAGAAGAAAGGGCACTGATCAATAAAGCGCCGTTTAATGAACAGGAATACAAGGATGAAATCGGCATTAAAGAATTATACGGGGAAAAGGGATATACCACTTATGAGCGCACCGGCATCCGTCCCACACTGGAATTGAACGGTATCTGGGGGGGCTATACGGGCGAGGGTGCCAAAACCGTATTGCCGGCAAAAGCTACCGCAAAAATTTCTGCCAGGCTGGTGCCCAATCAGTCCAGCGAAAAAATTACAAAGTTGCTGCTGGATCATTTTAGAAAAATAGCACCTTCCTGTGTGACCGTGCATGCGTTCGAGCACCACGGAGGCGAGCCCTACGCAACACCGATCGACAGCAAGGGATACCAGGCAGCTTCCAAAGCACTGGAAACCACGTTTGGCAAAACGCCGATCCCGGTAAAAGGCGGCGGCAGTATTCCCATCTGCTCCGTTCTGGAAAAAGAACTGGGCATCAAAATTATTTTCATGGGCTTTGGGCTGGATAATGACGGCCTGCACAGTCCCAATGAAAAATACAATATTGAGAACTATTATAAAGGAATAGAGACCATCCCTTATTTCCATAAATATTTTGGGGAATAGAAAGCCACGAATACACGAATGAAATTTAAACAATTCGTGTATTCGTATCCTATAACTGCTACGTAAATGAACACCAATGAACGCTATTATTTATAAGGAAGAAAGTTATGATGTTATTGGGATCTGTATGGAAGTGCATAATAACCTGGGCCAGGTTTCTCTGAAATAGTGTATAAGGATGCATTGGAATATGAGTTTATTGGAAATAATATTTTATTTGAGAGAGAAAAGAAGTATGAGGTTAATTATAAAGGCATTGTTTTGCCCCATGTGTTTTATGCTGACTTTGTAGTTTTTGACAAAATAATCCTAGAGGTAAAGGGTGTAAAAAAAATGATGGATGAGTTTTCTGCACGATGCATTAATTATCTTAAAGTCTCTGGCAATAAGCTAGCATTATTGGTGAATTTCGGAGAAACACGATTAAGCTATAAACGTATTGTTTTATAAAAAATTATAGTATTTAAGTCCGGTTAGTGGCATTTCTCATAAAGAAGTACAAACAGTATATTCGTGAATTCGTGGCATTTAATATGGAAAAAGAAAAATTAAGAGTTGATAAATACCTTTGGTCTATCCGCCTGTTTAAAACAAGGCGGCTGGCTACCGATGCCTGTAATAACGGAAAGGTGAAATATGAGGGTGAAAATGTAAAACCCGGCAAAAATGTGCACCTGGGAGATGTGTATGAAGTGCGTACCGAAGGCCGCAAATGGGTCATTAAAGTAACCGGCCTGCTGCATACCCGTGTTAAGTATGAAGAGGCGGTGAAACATTATACAGACCTGACGCCGCCGGAGGAACTGGAAAAAGCTAAAATACAGGCGGCTTCTTTTTTCAGCGGAAAACGGCTGAGTAAAATAGGACGTCCCACTAAAAAAGAAAGAAGAGACCTGGACGAATTTATGGAAGGAGAGGAAGGGTAATAAGGAATAATAAATGACAAATAAGGAATAAGGAAGGGGTTGTTGTTCATATTCATAGTCCATGGTCAATGGTCAATAGTCCATGGTAGTTTCCGGTTGATAATAAGTATACTACCTAAATGATCAATGTTGCTGCTGACACTGAAAACTGATCACTGAAAACTGATCACTGATTTCTCAAATCTCAATACTGAAAACTGATCACTGAAAACTCAATCCTCACATGCATATTGATATTCTTACCGTTTTACCCGAATTACTGGAAAGCCCTTTGTCGCACAGCATCATGAAACGTGCGCAGGATAAAGGATTGCTTACGGTGCAGGTGCATCACCTGCGCAAATGGGCAGTAAACGAATATGGACAGGTAGATGACTATCAATACGGTGGAGGGGCCGGCATGGTCATGCTTTGTGAACCGCTGGCCCGGGCCATTGAAGAGCTGTCTGCGCCTGAGAAATTTGATGAAATTATTTATGTAACTCCTGACGGTAAAACGCTGAACCAACGCATGGCAAATGCCCTTTCATTAAAAGAACGCCTGCTGATCATCTGCGGGCATTATAAGGGCATTGACGAACGCATCCGCGAAAAATACGTTACAATGGAAATATCTATTGGCGATTATGTGCTGAGCGGCGGGGAGCTGGCTGCGGCTGTACTGGTGGATGCCATCGGAAGACTGCTGCCCGGTGTACTGAATGATGAAACCTCTGCCTTAACCGACTCTTTCCAGGACAATTTGCTGGCGCCGCCTGTTTATACCCGTCCGGTTGATTTTGAAGGAATGAAGGTGCCGGACGTGCTCATGAGCGGCAACCATGCCAAAATTGAAGAATGGCGCTATGAACAGGCGCTGCAACGTACCCGGGAACGAAGACCTGACCTGCTGCAGCAAACGGATGATGAGTAAATTGTCCATTTTATGGACTTTTTTTTGGCAGCTTCCTGCTGATGATCTCCATGGCTAACTGTAATGCATCTGCCTGCTTTTGCAGGGCATCTATGGTCTGCCGCTGTGCGGCAATGATCTCATCGCGCTGCGCGCAATCTTTGCAGGGCTTTACCGTTGCATATTTAGGCCGCTGCTCCGTTACAATGTTTCCATTGATCTCCATTTCCTCTGAAAGATCAGTGGCAAGCAGCTTTCCAACGTCCAGGTCAAAAAAATCCGCTATACGGAAGATCGTTACAATATCCGGCTCGGTTTTTCCATTCTCCCAGTTTGACCAGGTATTACGCATAATGCCTAATTTCTCCTTCATATGATGCTGTCTCAAACCAGCATTTTTCCGAAGCAGGTAAAGGTTTTTTGCAAAAAAGAGCGTATTCATAAGAAAAAAAATAGGTATAAATTTGGAATAGTCATTTAAAAGGGCTATCTTTGTTTACAGCAATTAATCTAATAATTGCAGGACTTCAGTTCTTTTATTAAAGATAACTATTTATCAGGTATATAAAACGGTCATTTGCAATATTTGACAGCTGTTTACTATTTTCTGCGTCAGAAGATCAATTTTGAGACAGAGCTAAAAAACACACGCCGGACATTTATATGAGATCCGGTTCCGGGTAACTTTATACACTTGTATACACTGATAAAGGAATTCTTTTTAATACCGGTTGAGCGCTTATTCTTTTATTATTCTTCGTAACACATTGGGGCTGGTATTGTATTCATCATTAAATTTTTTTTATGAATAGCAATATACTCCCTCAGCCTGTGCAGGCTTTCTTTCCGGTAGCCTCTGAAAGCACCTGTAGCTATGACATCCTATTCTTTACTTTCAACTACCAGGAACAGCATCCTGTACCCGTAAAAGTTGCCCTGTTCCAGGATAAAAATTTTAAACAGGAGGAGGACGAACTGTTACCTTCTTTTATGCTGCGGGAACCCGACCCGCCTGGTTACTCTTTAAAGGAAAAATATCCGGAGGATGAAGCCACTCCTGATTCTTCTGCGGAAGATTTTAAACCGGGGTATCACTTTTTGCATCTTATAAAAGCACGTCCATTTCGTTGCCTGATGCTGGTTTTTGACGCTACTTCTTTAGAGGACTTACGGAATTGCTGGAATAAATGGACTCATTGCGCGGTTTGTGCATCCTATAGTGCGTTCAGTGAAAACGCAGACCGGCATTACCTCTTGCAATTTGCCCAGCGTTTCAGCCTGCTGATGGAAGCACTGTATTTTGTTGTTGCGCAAAAGCAGAAGGGGAAAAAGCAACAACAATTTTCCCCTGATTTTAATACACAGAATTCCGGTTTACAGGACCCTAACCTGGCCAGTAAAAGAATTAAGGATTTTGTCACCTGCTACCCGAAAAAACGGCCCCAGGATTATATATGGTCTGTTTTTGAATGCGCTGTAGCGGATGGCGAAGATTTTACGATTGAAAGAAGGAACCTGCTTTTTGATTATGAGTGCTTACTGTGCATCGCAAAAGCGCCATACCATCTGCTGAAACACTATCCCATGCTATTTGAAACCCATCCGGATAGTAAGAAAGACCTGCGGCAAACGGGGGAGTAAACCCTATCTTCTAAAATTATACGAAACAGATTTTTGTTTCAAACGGGTATATTTCTGTGATTTCTTATTATGCATATGATTCCATAATATGTATTGTTCCGGAACCATTTGTACCAGTTGCCCTGATAGACGCGGGACTGGCCATACGCGTTACCGGCATTAATAACACCTAAAAAAGAACCTGATGAAAAACGATTTTACCGGCTTAATGTGGAATGTTGAAGACCTTCCATTCCAGTACCAGCGGAATGTTGTGCTTTTCAAAAACAGCATCAAAGAAAAATTGCTTACTGATGCAACGAAACAGATGAATGTTTACCTGGATCAACTGCTTTCGGATATGACAGCCATTGATCAACCTGCGGCGCCTGTAACCGGAAATGACGGGATGGCGGAGGCCCCCCAAAAGGAGCAGGTTGTTTCCTGGATACTGAGCCTGTGCAATGCTGCAGCTGTTTTTGAACTGGATTGCAATGATGCGGCGCATCAACTGGATCTGTATATCGTGCTTTCATCGCAGGAAGAAAGCAGCTTTAAAGAGCTGGAGCCTTTGATAAAAACAGCTACTTTAGGCAGGTGGAAGGTACTGTTTTCCCTTTGTCAGCTGGCGCTATTTAACGAAAAGAGAAAGCAGGGCAGTCTTTTTCACAACGTTTATTGCAATGAACAGACCTTGTTGTACCGCGCTGAAGGAGCGCCGCTGGATCTTGCTGATCATACATCCATTTTATTGCTTGAAACTGCTGCTGAAGCGTTTAAAAAGAGCCGGAATAAAGGGCTCCGGCTTTTTGAAATTGCAGTACAGTTTGAAAAGGAGAAAGAAAATGCTTTTGCCTGCTTTGCATTACACCAGGCTATAGAAATTACACTGCGGGGTTTTGTCGCGGCCTTTTCAGGCGTCCATCCCCGGCAGCATTGCATAAAACAATTACTACTGTTATGCAATCGCATTCATAAAGGATTTGTGTCCTTCTTTCAGTCTGCTTCCGAAATTGAGGCGTTGGCCTGCCTGCAGGAATCCTATACGGCTGCCCGTTATAATAATGACTTTACTGTAGCGGATGCAACAGTGCAATTACTCAAAAGAAAAGCAGCGAACATCCTGGCATTGGCAGACCGCATTTGCCGGGAACAAATTGGACAATACAGGATGTTTGCCCAAACCCGGGAAAGATAGGGTACTGGCGCTTTCCTTATTGCTCGTTCAGCACAACATTTCCTGTACGTTTCAGGCTGCCCCAACCCTGTCCTTCTCCTTTAATGGCGCGCCTGATGGAACGGAATAGTACCACGTACATCAGCTGGCGATACACAAAGCGTTGCGGCAACAACCACAACAGGGGCCAGTAACTTTTTTGCTTTTCAAAACGAAAGGCCATTGCTGCTACAATAAAATCTATAACCAGGAATAGACCATAATAAAACAGGATCTGGTGCTCACTTTTAGGATCATTACGGTTATAGAAAATGGAAATAAAGAACAGCAAATCTGCCAGCGGCGCAATTAAAGGTAAAATGATCTGGAAGATTAAGATGTTGGGCAGTGAAACCATGCCCAACCCTTTATAGCGCGGGCGAAAACAGGCGTCCCTGTTTTTCCAGAAGCTTTGCATAATGCCATAGCTCCACCGGAAACGTTGTTTGAGGAACTGCTTTACGGTTTCCGGCGCTTCTGTCAATGCAATGGCTTCATTACAGTTGCGGATCACATAACCTTTGCGGAGTATACGAATGGTAAGGTCACAATCCTCAGCAAGCGAGTCATAAGTAAATCCTCCTGCATCTATCATCGCCTGTTTGCGGAAGGCCCCTATTGCGCCCGGCACAACCGTAATGCCATTGACATAATCAAAGGCACGCCTGTCAAAATTCTGAGCCGTTATGTATTCAATGGATTGCCATTTGGTAAGCAAAGTGTTTGTGTTACCCACTTTTACATTTCCGGCAACAGCGCCTACTTCAGGATCCGTAAAGTAGCGCATCAGCTGGCTTACGGCATCCTTTTTTAGCTGTGTATCCGCATCAATGCAAATGATATACCGACTGCCGGATTCATTGATGCCGAAATTTAAAGCAGAAGCTTTACCGCCGTTGGGTTTGGTAAGTACTTTTACACGCTCGTTCCCGGTAAAGGCTTCCGCTACTTTTTGGTATGTTTCATCTGTTGAACCATCATCAACAAAGATCACTTCAAAGTTGGGATAGTCCTGCCCTAACAGGCTCTTTACCGTGGCTACAGCATTTACAGCCTCGTTATAAGCGGGAACAATGATGGAAACTTTGTCAGTGATGCTTCCCAGCAGCGCCAGATGTTCTTTCTTTTCCCTTCTGTAATTCAGCGTTGCCAGCACACCCATAAAAACAATTCTACCAATTCCTAAGAAAACGGCCAGCCAGAAGGATGCCGCCAGGAATTTTGAGATATAGAAAAAAGCTTTGGCCACCCAGCTGTCTGCCTGTATAATATCTCCTTTTACCGGTGGCATTATCTGGTTTCTTGTCAGGTTCAGCAATTGACCTACAGAAATAAACGGAATTCCTTTGCTTTTAAAATACTGTATGATCCTGGGAAGCGCTTTTACCGTTGCTTCCCGCGGGCCGCCTGCATCATGTAATAAAATGATCCCTTTCTCGGGATTTTGCTCATACCCCCGTATTACCCGGTTTACAATAGAGTCTGCATTTAACGGATTAGCCGGGTTGTCTGTATCCCAGTCGTTAGGATCAATGCTTTCGCCCACCGTATAGTACCCCTGTTTCTTACTAAGCCCTACGGGACGTAATTCTTCATATTTAGTGGGCTCTGAGTCTGCATTAAATGGCGCACGAAAGAGAATGGTACTATGGTGCGTGGCGGCTTCAATAATTAAGCGCGTGGCATCCATTTCATTCAAGGCCCGCTGAATGCTTACCGCAGCTATGTTGGGATGCGTAAATGTATGGTTACCGATTTCAAACAGGGTATCTTTTCCTATTTCCTTTACCAGTGATAAATTGTCTTCAGCATTTACGCCGATCATAAAAAACGCGGCAGGCACTTTTTCCTGCTTCAGGATCTTTATAATCTGTGGCGTATATAGCGGATCCGGCCCATCATCAAAGGTCAGGAGCACCTGGTTGTGCACCTGACCGAATTTTTTTATAACATATTGGGTGGGCAGGCTTTTGTAGTGCTCTTCGGCCACCAAATGTTCAGTAGAGTCTATCTTAATATCAATGATGCCCGGGTTGGGCTCAGAAACCACATCCAGTACTTCCCCATCGCCAATATAATCCGGTTTTTCATTTCCGGGGTTTACATGCTGTAACCGGTCATAAATATTCGGCTGTGCCAGTACGGCATTATCTGTCAGATTCAGATTGTAGAAGGTCCACAGGCGCTCATCCTCTGCGCCCAGGCGCCAAATGGAAACGCCGCCCAGTCCATAGGAATCGGCAAAACGCATCGTGTTAAAATTGCCGGCAGCATCGTTAAAATATACAACGTGCTTTATGCCGTTAAAATCGGTATATTTAAACGTGCAGTTATAATTGTCGTTATCAAAGTCGATCTCCGCTTTATACTGATCTGCCAGGGAGAGCGCCTCCTGGTAGGTGATCGTTGTACCATCGCTGCCTTCCGGCCAATCATAACCATATGTGGCCATACAAAGAATGATCTTTTCTGAGGGGATATTTTTGGCTGCCTGATCCAGTACTTTTTCAATCCATTGCTGCGCACTGACCGGGCCGGGCACACTGCTGTTGTAATGCTGGTCATAAGCCATCAGGAAATAGTAATCCACATAAGGGGCCAGCTTTGTTACATTGTAATCGGCATCATTGGGCAGTATATCCTGTGTTACGAGCATTCCCCTGGGATGCAGTTTTTCATACAGTGCCTTTTGAAAACTTTCCATTAAGGGAATGGATTTTTCTGTGATCTCTTCAAAGTCCAGGTTGATGCCCTGGAATTTGTTTGTTTCCAGGAATTTTTCCACATCATTCAGCAGGCGGTTTCTTTTTTCGGGATTGCTTAAAACCCGCTCCAGTAATTTGCCGTCAAAGTCGCCGGAAGTGAATTTTGTGTTTACATTGCTCAGAATAGGCACAACCGAAACTTTATACCTGCGCATGTATGCAAGAGCCTCCGGAGCAATATGCGTAACCAGGGTGTCTGCATCCGGATCAATCGTGCACCATTCCGGGACCACCATATTCAGCTTGTCTATATGGTTGAATAATGAAGAGGATGCCTGCGGATCCCAGTCTACAAAGAACGCGGCCCGTATATTGGAAGTCCGCCTCTTTTTTTCATTGGTAACAAAAAGATTATTCTGTTTTTTCGCCTTTAAAAATTCCTGGAACCCTCTGTATTTCTTTTTGTCTTTTTCTGACAGATCCTTTGGGATCACGGGGTTCTTTTGTTTAGTGTATTCAGCTTTTGAAAGACCGGGGAAAGCCGGTTTTTTCATTCCGAGTAAAGAAAAAATAAAAACCAGGACAGACAGTATAATAAGAAGAATTAGGAACCTGCTGAACCATTTGAAAGTGACCCACCTGGTCCTGCTTTCTGTTTGAAAAATCTGCCTACTATCAGACATGCAACATATTTAATGTAAAATTAAATACTGGTAACTTATGATGCTGCAAACCGGTTCTTTATTCTGTTTAAATTTTTTGTAAAAGTATCTGTAAGAAAGGCTATCCTGTTCCTGAACTATTTTTTACATTTACCTTAACGTAAAAAACAAAAATGGAACGCATAAAAGGAAATATAGTGCTCATCCGGCAACAGAAAGTCTGCTTTGCAGCGCTTGAGTTGGATGAGGGCCGTATCAAAAAAACAGAAATGCTGGATGAACGGGAAGTGCCCGGTCAGCCTTATATACTGCCGGGATTTATTGACAGCCATGTACATATTGAAAGCAGCATGCTGGTACCGGCTGAATTTGCCCGGCTGGCGGTGGTGCACGGAACCGTTGCTACGGTAAGCGACCCGCATGAAATAGCCAATGTATGCGGGGTTGAAGGGGTAAATTATATGATTGACAACGGAAATACCGTACCGTTTAAATTCAATTTCGGCGCGCCCAGCTGTGTTCCTGCAACGGTCTTTGAAACAGCAGGGGCAACACTGGGTGTAAAAGGAGTTACGGAATTACTGGCCCGGAAGGAAATTAAGTACCTGGCTGAAATGATGAATTTCCCCGGTGTTTTAATGAAGGATGCGGTGGTGATGGATAAAATAAAGGCAGCGCATAAGGCAGGGAAGCCGGTAGACGGGCATGCACCGGGCCTGCGGGGCGATGACGCCCGGACCTATGTTGCTGCAATTGCTGACCCAGCAGCAGGGCTGCGCGGCACCGACCACGAATGCTTTACAAAGGAGGAGGCACTGGATAAATTAAATGCCGGGATGAAGATCCTGATCCGTGAGGGCAGCGCGGCTAAAAATTTTGAGGCGCTCATTGATTTATTGAATGATTACCCGGATGATATGATGTTCTGCAGTGATGATAAGCACCCGGACAGCCTGGAAGAAGGGCATATTAACCGGTTGTGTGCAAGGGCGGTTGAAAAAGGCATTCCTGTTTTTAATGTGCTGAAGGCGGCCTGCATCAACCCTGTGCTGCATTACGGGCTGGATGTAGGGCTGCTGGCAGAGGGTGACCCGGCAGATCTTATAATGGTAAAAGATCTGGTGCGCTTTGAAGTAGAAAAAACGTTCATCAATGGCCAACTGGTTGCCGAAAATGGCAAAACGTTGATTAAAGCAACTAAAGCACCGGTGCTGAACAACTTTAGCTGTACCTTTAAGGAACCGGATTCTTTTAAGGTTCCGGCTAACGGCAGTAAGATAGTTCCGGTTATTGAGGCCCTGGATGGGCAACTGATCACTCACAAGCTGCTCCTGGAGCCCAGGATCATAGATGGCTTATATGTGAGCGATACGGACCGGGATATTCTAAAGATCGCAGTGGTAAACAGGTACCGGGATGCGCCGATAGCAACCGCATTTATTAAAAATTTCGGGTTGAAGAAAGGCGCTATTGCCTCTTCGGTGGCACATGACAGTCATAATATTATTGCGGTGGGTGTGGATGACGAAAGCCTGTGCAAAGCCGTAAATAAGATCATTGCAGCAAAAGGCGGGGTGAGCGCGGTTATGGGTGAGGAAGAGCAAATAGTACCGCTTCCCATAGCCGGGTTGATGAGCAATAAGGATGGATATAAGGTAGCTGCTGCTTATACCGGCATTGATCAGATGGCAAAGCGGATGGGCGCTACACTGGCGGCTCCTTTCATGACCTTATCCTTTATGGCATTACTGGTAATACCGGAGCTGAAATTAAGCGATAAAGGCCTTTTTGACGGGCAGCGGTTTGAATTTATAGCCAAAATCAGCTGACTTTGAGCTTATTCACTGCCAGGTGTATTTTTTTGGGAAAAAGCCCTGTTATTCACCGTAGCGTTTCCTCCATTTACCGATATCTTGTGTTTACAGGCAAAAAATCTGTTGTAAGCCCTATCTTAGGGGGGTATTTTTACAGAAAATATTAAATAATGAGTGAAAATAATCCATATAACACAGAATTTTATAATAAAGAGGAAAAACCAAAGGCTTCTGCACAGGATACCGGGTCTGTTCAGCCTCCCTTTCGCCAACGTAATTCGCAGGGGCATATCTGGATGGGGTTGATGATGGTGCTGATCGGGCTGGTGTACCTTCTTAAAAAGATGGGATTCGTATTCCCGGAATTTGTATTTACCTGGCAGATGTTCCTGATCGTGCTGGGAATATTTATTGGCTTCCGCAAAAATTTTCAGGGGCCGGGCTGGCTGATCCTGATACTGGTAGGATCGCTCTTTCTGGTGAATGAATATTTCCTGTTTAACGCCTTAAGGCAATATATATTACCTATTGCGCTGATCGGAGCAGGGCTGTTCTTTATCCTGCGTCCTAAAAAATCCTATGAATTTATTACAAAAGATCCTGAAACCGGAGCGCCCAACGGTAAAAAGCTGTACACTGGTAATGTGAGCAATGAGGACTTTATTGATACCACTTCCATTTTTGGAGGAACAAAAAAGAAAGTATTGTCTAAAAATTTCAAAGGAGGCGATATGGTGAATATTTTTGGAGGAAGTGAGATCGATCTGTTGCAGGCAGATATTAACGGAACTGCGGTATTGGATATAACCGCTATGTTTGGTGGCGCTACCTTGCTGATTCCTTCTCACTGGAACGTAATTTCGTCAGATGCTACAGCTATTTTAGGAGAGATAAAGGACCGTAGGGTTTCCATGGGAAATATAGACCCTTCAAAAAACCTGATCCTGAAGGGTACCGTAATTTTGGGCGGCATTGATATAAAAAGTTTTTAAGCGCATATAAATATATTCAACTCTAAACTTTAAACAGGAATTTCAGTGCCTGCATCTCCATTAGCTACCAAAAGGTTTGTATTCTCGCTCGTTACGGGGTGGATCGTATTGGTGTTGGTACAGGTCTTTTTTCTGTCTTTTTATTTCGGCTTCCAGATGAAAGTGGTGATTGTTGACAGCGTGCTGAGCAATTTCCTGTTGCTGCTGGCCAGCTTACTGATATTGAATATAACACGGTATTACCTTCCCTCTACGTACCAGTACACCAGTGTTATAGCATCCTGCCTGCTGATAACCGGCTTATGGTTATTTGTAAGCAATACCTTCCTGAAGATATTTTTGGGAGATAATGAGGCATACGCTTCTTTTTTGAGAACCTCGCTGGTGGTTCGTGCAGGTGTTGCCTTCCTGGTGCTGACAATTGTAACTATTGCTGCTATTTTATGGTACAACTGGCTGGAAAAGCAAAAAGTTGAGCAGCGGCGTACAGATGCCGACCGCCTTTCCCGCGAAGCGGAACTGTTTAAATTGCGCCAGCAACTGCAACCTCATTTTTTATTCAACAGCCTGAACTCTATTAATGCCCTTATTGGTTTAAATCCGCAGCAGGCCCGTAAAATGGTGCAGCAGCTATCTGACTTTTTAAGGGGCACCTTAAAAAAAGAAGAATCCCAGTTGATTTCACTGACAGAAGAGATCAATTATTTGAATTTGTACCTGGAAATAGAAAAAGTACGGTTTGGCAACCGTTTAATTACTTCTATTACAATGGAAGAGCAGACAAGGGAAATGAAACTGCCTACCCTGCTGTTACAGCCGGTAGTGGAAAATGCCATTAAATTTGGTTTATATGACACTATTGGCGAAACGCTGATAAAGATAGAATGTGTGACGGATCAGGGCGATCTTTGCATTATGGTCAGCAATCCGTTTGACCCGGAAACATCACTGCCGAAAACAGGAACCGGTTTTGGCTTAAGTTCTATAAAAAGAAGGTTATACCTTTTATATGCACGAAACGACCTGTTAACCACAAAAACCAAGGACAATATTTATTACACAATCGTTAAAATACCACAACAGCATGAGTAAAGTAATTATTATAGATGATGAGTTCCTGGCAAGAAGCATGGTAAAGGAATACCTGCAGAAATACCCGCAACTGGAAATTGTAGCAGAATGTGGTGATGGTTTTGAAGGGATGAAAGCCATCCAGGAACACAAACCGGATCTGATCTTTCTGGACATTCAGATGCCCAAGATCAGCGGGTTTGAAATGCTGGAGTTGATAGAGGAGCCGCCCGCGGTGATCTTTGCAACTGCTTTTGATGAGTACGCCATCAAGGCTTTTGAAGCGCACGCGGTAGATTACCTGTTAAAGCCCTTTGACCAGGAGCGGTTTGATAAAGCCGTAAATAAATTCCTGGTTCAGCAAAAAGGCAGCAGCCAGGCCAATACCCAGGAACTGCTGAATGATGTGCAGTTGCCTAACTCCAATAGCCGTATTGTTGTAAAGAACGGCAGCAAAATAAAAATTATCCCGGTGCAGGAAGTATTGTACCTGGAAGCGGCAGATGATTTTGTAAAGATATTTACCAAAGAAGGTTATTATCTGAAAAATAAAACCATGTCTTTTTTTGAAAATTTCCTGCCCCAGGATCTGTTTGTGCGCAGCCACCGTTCTTATATTGTTAATATACAGGAAATTACCCGTATTGATCCTTATGAAAAGGATGGTCATGTTGCCATTTTGAAAAACGGTACCAAGATCAACGTAAGCCGCAACGGATACGGCAAATTAAAAGCTGTGCTGGGGCTGTAAATCTGCAGGGTATAATACAAATCCCTAATTATTATTTGTCCGGGTATGATTAATTCAGCAACTTTAGGATAAAAACTTTTTAACTATGGGCAAATTTGTAATTACCAAAAGAAAAAACGGAGAATTTCAATTTAACCTGAAAGCCGGTAACGGCCAGGTGATCCTTACAAGCGAAGGCTATACTACAAGAGCCGCCTGCGATAATGGTATTGAGTCTGTAAAGAAAAACGCACACGATGACCATCATTATGAAAGAAAAGTATCCACCAATAACAAACCGTACTTTAATTTAAAGGCAACCAACGGCCAGGTGATCGGTAAAAGTGAGCTGTACGAATCAGAAGCTGCCAGAGAAAATGGTATTGAATCAGTGAAAAAGAATGCACCAGGCGCTGAAATTACTGATGAAACACAGGAATAGCTATCAGAGCGCTCCCCGGTTTCTTACTTGTATTATGTGAAGCAGCAACGCTTCACTTTTTTATTATGTATGGAATATGCTTTTATAAAGCCGGGCCTGCTGCCGCTATTAAAATGGAGATTCGCTGTTTTCCCTTAAACCTGTCCCTCTGTCAGATTATTTTTTTAAAAGTACCCAGCTTACCTTTTAAGGAAGGGTAGGCTAAAGGAATGTCGGGCCATGTGGTAGTTTTTAAAATGCCTTTAACATGGCTAAAGGTTTCAAAAGAAAATTTACCATGGTAATGGCCTGTACCGCTGTTGCCCCTGCCCCCAAAAGGGAGGTGCTTGTTCAGGTAATGTGTGGCCGCATTGTTTACGCAACCTCCTCCAAATGGAATTTCCCGGAGCCAGCGTTCTGCTTCCTTTTTATTACCGGTAAAAATGTAAAAGGCCAGCGGATTTTCGTTCCGGCGGATACAGCTGGTTATTTCCTCATCCGTTTCGTAACCGATGACGGGCAGCAGGGGGCCAAATATTTCCTCTTTCATTACCGGCGCATCCATAGAGGGCTCGTCAATAATTGTTGGTGCAATAAATAACTGTTCTTCGTTATGCTCCCCACCATGAATAATTTCCTGCTCCGCCATAAGGGCTTTGAGCCGGAAAAAATGTTTTTTATTAATGATGCGCCCAAAATCATAGCTGGCAATAGGCTGATCCCCATAAAATTTTGTGATGGTTTCTTTTAATAACCGGATGAATTCTTTTTTTATAGAACGGTGCGCAAGAACGTAATCCGGTGCAATGCACATCTGACCGGCATTAGAGAACTTTATATTTATAATACGCCTTGCAGCTACTTTTAAGGATGCGTTGGGGGTTACTAGACAGGGACTTTTGCCTCCGAGCTCTAATGTTACGGGGGTTAACGAGGCCGCGGCTTTCTGGTAAATGATTTTTCCAACTGCTGTGCTGCCGGTATAAAAAACATGATCATAATGAAAGTTGTCCATCAGTTCCGGGATCATTGTAGCTCCTTCTCCCGGGGCGTATAAGATATAAGCAGGATCAAACGCCTCTTCAATGATCCTGCCCATCACTTTTTCTGTAGCACTTGCCAGCTCGCTGGGCTTGAGCACTACACAATTGCCGGCTGCAATGGCGCCTACCAGCGGCATAAAGAGCAACTGAAACGGGTAGTTCCATGGCGCAATAATTAACACCACGCCAAGTGGTTCATAGTAAAGAAAACTTTTACCCGGAAGATTGGCCAGGTTAGTAGGCACGTTCCTGGGCTCCATCCAGTTCTTTAGCTCTTTTAAAGCTGTTGCAATTTCAGAGAGCACCATTCCTGTTTCAGTTATCCACACCTCCTCTTTGTTTTTATGAAGGTCTTCATACAATGCATTGTTGAGGGCTTCTTCATATTTCAGGATGCTCTCTTTCAATTGCAGCAATTGTTGTTTCCTGAAATCAGCAGAGCGGGTAACCCCGGTGTTGAAAAAACTGCGCATGGCATTAAGGTGATGGGTCAGGCCTGTCATTATTATCGGGGTTTATATTTTTTCAGAAACGTCCGGCAAAAAACAAATGTCGAAAAGATTTTTAAGATGATCAAATGGCTCTGTATTTTTTAAAAACCATACAGAAAGGGTTTTTATGCAAAAGGTGTTGTTATACAGGGCTTTCGGAAACTGGCCACACATAATGTACTGCCGTTAGACGATAACGGGAACCGGCAATGGCCTAATGCAGGAGATAAAGCAGACCTGGTACTGGTGGATGCCTGTTGCTGATTGCCACACAGGCCAATAACCTGGAGATGGCCTGATTGCTGGTAGCACATGGCACTGACGTAAACCAGCAGGAACAGATCATACGTTGAGGTGGTACAGGCACTGGTAGCTGCCGGATGTAATACTAATATCCCGGATCACAATGGTGTAACAATCTTGCAACATGCCCGCTCAAGAGGGTATGCCGGTTTAACAGCTGTTCTGGAACAGGCTTTAAAAAAGCAGCCGCAGCAAACGCCCGGGCTTTGGTTTATCAAGATAAAAATTCTTTGTAACTTTATTGCAAACAGAAACCTCATGGAGCACCCGCTAATGTATCGTATTGCGTTAACGCTTATTCCGAATATAGGCCCCGTTATTGCACGGGTCTTATTGCAGCATTTATCTCCTGAAGAAATTTTTACCGAAAAAAGGCATCTGTTAGAGCGTATTGAGGGGCTTGGAAAATTCCGGATAGACTGTATTAAGCAGTTCAATGATTTTGAACGGGTTGAAAAAGAAATTGCATTTATTGAAAAATACGGTATCCGGCCATTGTTTATTACGGATGCAGCGTATCCGCAACGGTTGCTGAATTGCTATGATGCTCCAGTTATGCTGTATTACAAAGGCGCTGCAGACCTGAATACTTCAAAGGTTGTTGCCGTTGTAGGCTCCCGGTCGCATACGGATTATGGAAAACAGATCTGTGAACAACTGGTGGAAGGTTTGCGGGGCAGTGAAGTACTGGTAATCAGTGGTCTTGCGTATGGCATTGACTTGCTGGCGCACAAATTTGCATTAAAAGCCAGGCTGGATACTGTGGGGGTGCTGGCGCACGGCCTTGATAAAATTTATCCATCCGATCATGTATCAATAGCCAAAGAAATGATACAGCAGGGCGGTTTGCTTACGGAATTCCTTACAAAAACGAAACCCGACCGGCATCATTTTCCCAGCCGTAACCGTATTGTTGCCGGCATGAGCGATGCTGTGATTGTTGTGGAAACAGATGTAAAAGGCGGTAGTATGATCACTGCAGAGCTGGCTGACAGCTATAATAAAGATGTATTTGCTTTCCCCGGCAGAGTGGGCGATAAAAAAAGCAACGGTTGTAATCATCTTATAAAAACGAACAGAGCCGGCCTGCTTACGGATGCGCAACAACTGTTGGAGGCGATGAATTGGGCCCCTTTAAAAAAGAAGCCCACCAAGCAGCCAGCCAGAACCTTATTTATGGATCTGAGCCCTGAAGAGCAGGTAATAGTAGACCTTTTAAAGAAAAAAGAACAGGCCGCTATTGACGAAATACATTTACGCTCAGGGCTAAGCAGCAGTACCGTGGCTATTGCCATTCTTAATCTTGAAATGCAGAATATCATCCAGGCATTGCCGGGTAAGTTATATCAACTATTATAGCGGCCGGCTAAAAAGACAAATAAAGAGGCTTTATCTGATCTATTCGGTTTTCTTAATTGCCATTTTCCTTTTTTGCCGGTGGCAGCGTAATCCAGTTCCTCCCTTCACGCGCAATCAGTGCTTCCGCATCTTCAGGGCCCCATGAGCCCGGAGCATAGTTCGGAAAATCAACCGGTGGACGGTTTTCCCAGGTATCCAGGATTGGATCGATCACTTCCCAGGCTACCTCTACCTGATCACCTCTCATAAACTGTGTAGGGTTGCCCATCATGGCATCCAACAAAAGGGTTTCGTAGGCTTCCGGTTGCGGAGCGTTATAACTGTCTGCATAGCTGAAGACCATGTTCACCGGGTTCAGGGACATGGTTTGGCCCGGGCGTTTGGCCTGGAACAGCAAACGGATGTCTTCCTCCGGCTGAATGCTGATGGAAAGGCGGTTGGCCCTCCATGTTTCGGATGCTTCAGGGGGAAATGCATATTTTGGCGCTTCTTTGAACTGGATCGTGATGAGTGTGGTTTTTTCTTTCAGGTACTTTCCTGTGCGTACATAAAAAGGAACGCCCTGCCAGCGCCAGTTGTCGATATAGAATTTTACAGCGGCAAAGGTTTCCACGCTGGAATCCGGATCCACTCCTTTTTCCTCGCGGTAGCCTTTTTCTTTTTTCCCTTCGATCCATCCGGATGAATACTGACCGCGTACGGCATATTTTTGTACTTCTTCTTTTTTTATTTTACGGATGGCGTTCAGCACATCTGATTTTTTATTGCGTATTTCATCTGCTTCAAAAGAAACAGGTGCTTCCATAGCCACCATGCATAATAACTGCAGGATGTGGTTCTGCACCATATCGCGCAGGGCGCCGGAGCGTTCATAATACCCTCCGCGATCTTCCACGCCTACGGTTTCGGCAGCGGTGATCTGTACATGATCAATATAATGCCGGTTCCAGATAGGCTCAAACAGTGCATTGGCAAAGCGCAATGCCAGAATATTCTGCACCGTTTCCTTTCCAAGATAGTGATCAATGCGGTAGATCTGGCTTTCATCAAAAAGATTAGTGAGTAGCTTATTCAATTCCTGCGCGCTTTTCAGGTCATGCCCAAAAGGTTTTTCCACCACAATGCGCGCCTTATCTTTATCTTTCGCTTTTTTCAGCTTGTTCAGGTTCGTGGCTATTTCCGGCACCAGCTGTGGTGCAACGGCCAGGTAAAAGAGCACGTTGGCGCTTACGCCCCAGGCTGCTTCATGGTCACTGATAATACCCGCCATGGCGTTATAATCTTCAGGTTTATCTACATCCATCCGCAAATAGGAAATATGGGAAGCAAATTCTTCCCAGCTGCCGTTCTTTTCATCCTTGCGGCGGGAGAATTCATTGATGCCCTGTAAAAGATGCTCACGGAATTTTTCATCGGAATAGTCAGTACGGCCTGTTCCGGTAATGGAAAACTGTTCCGGCATCAGGCCATCCAGCCACAGGTTATACAATGCCGGAGTTAATTTGCGCTGGTTCAGATCGCCACTTCCGCCAAAAATAAAAATGACGGTAGGCCCAAGCTTTTTATAATTATTGTTTTTTGACATGATGAGTATCTTATTGATTTAGTATGCAAAAGTATAACTAAAAAAGATTGGGAAGATACGCTATTATTGCAATGCAATAAAATCACAAACACTCATTTGTTTTTGTAACCTATTTGTAAATCGTACAAATTCATAATATACAATTCACTTTTCATAATTTCATTTTCCCTTACCTTTGCACATGGCAACAAGAAAATCTTCTGCAGCTACTGCAAATAATTCCAAGATCGCCTTTGAAGGCTTAACATTTGATGATGTATTACTGGTACCGGCTTACAGCCAGGTATTACCGCGTGAGGTAGACATCCGCACTAAACTTACAAAAGATATTACTTTGAATATACCTATTCTGTCGGCAGCGATGGACACGGTTACTGAAGCTGCGCTGGCTACGGCTATTGCGCGTGAAGGCGGACTGGGCATTCTGCATAAGAACATGAGCATTGAAAAGCAGGCAGAACAGGTGCGTAAAGTAAAACGAAGTGAAAGCGGGCTGATACTGGACCCTATTGTTTTGCTGGAAGATGCTACTATTGGTGATGCTTTGAAACTGATGGCTGAAAATAAAATAGGAGGAATACCGGTGGTTGACAAAAATAAAAAGCTGAAAGGTATTTTAACCAACCGTGACCTGCGGTTTGAAGACAACCCCGCACGTAAGATAAGTGAAGTAATGACCAGTACGAACCTGATCACGGCACCTGAAGGAACGGATCTTAAAAAAGCAAAAACCATTTTACGCCAGTATAAGGTAGAAAAATTACCCGTGGTAGATAAGCAGGGAAAGCTGATCGGGTTGATCACTTACCGCGATATCCTGCAGGTAACCTCTTTTCCGAATGCCATTAAAGATTCTTTCGGAAGATTACTGGTAGGTGCCGGCGTAGGCATTACCGGGGATGTGCTGGATCGTATCGCGGCCCTGCAGCAGGTAGGTGTGGATGTGGTGGTGCTGGACAGTGCGCATGGCCATACCAAAGGTGTGCTGGATGCATTAAAAAAGGTAAAAAAGAATTTCAGAAAATTAAATGTAGTGGCAGGTAATGTAGGCACTGCGGAAGGAGCGCTGGCAATGGCGGACGCCGGAGCAGACGCCGTGAAGATCGGTATAGGACCGGGATCCATTTGTACCACCCGTATTGTAGCAGGTGCCGGTATGCCACAGCTTACAGCTATTATGGAAGCGGCTTCCGGGTTAAAGAAAAAAGGTATTCCAATTATAGCAGACGGAGGTATCCGTTATACCGGAGACCTGGTAAAGGCACTGGCAGCCGGTGCAGACTGTGCCATGATGGGCAGCATATTTGCAGGTACGGAGGAAAGTCCCGGTGAAACCATCATTTTTGAAGGCCGTAAGTTTAAGGCCTACCGGGGTATGGGCTCTTTAGGTGCTATGGCCAGGGGAAGCAGCGACCGCTATTTCCAGGATCCGGAAGATGATGTAAAGAAATTTGTACCCGAAGGCATTGAAGGCCGTGTAGCCTATAAAGGTACTTTAAAAGAGGTTATTTATCAGTATACAGGCGGCTTACGTGCAGGCATGGGGTACTGCGGTGCCAAAAATATACAGGAACTGCAGCAGGCTAAATTTGTAAAGATCACCAATGCGGGCATGAATGAAAGCCATCCGCATGATGTGGATGTTACAAAAGAAGCACCGAATTACAGCAGGAAGTAGCTTGGTGAATAGTTAATAGTGAAAAGTGAATAGTTTTCTGCCACATCGGGCCGACTGTAGCAGAATAAATCCGGGATTGATTCAGAAAGCTGCAGCTTCTTTACCTTGACTCATAAACAGAAAGCAGGATCGGCACTTTTGAATGATCGATAATTTTTTGGAGTTTTTGCAAAAAACCTTTGCTTACCATAGGGCAGCCATCACTTTGGCAGATCTCGTAGTCTACTTCTGTTTCGGGCACACACTCATAAGCGTGAAGCACTACATGACGTTCCAGTGCTTTGTTATTGGTACTGTCCAGCCCATACAAAGTATAGGCAAGCCCGAACCGGCCGTAATAGGGTTTGCCAATTTTATATTTTCCAAGCGAAGTGCACATACTGCCGGGTTCATTGCTGTATTTTCTTCCTTCCAGCCATTTTTCACCACAGCGGCCGTGGGCAACCAGGCCGGCATCAATAATGCTGCCTTTTTTAAGATCGTAAACGAAGAAACGTTTTTTTGAAGAAGGGATCTTCATATTTACCATAAAAACTGTGGTATTATTATAATGATTCTTTGTAATCATTTTTTTTACAACCATAAGTTGGGCGGCAGCCGGTTTATAGGTGGCCTCAGTGCCAGAAGAGCGAACATTGACGGGTACAACAACGTGTACCGGTGTTGTTGATGCTGACAGAACGGATCTATAATTATAAAAACCACAGGTAAGCAGCAGAAGGGCAAGGGTGGTAATACCTTTATTCATACAGAAAAGCCGTTTACTATCAGATGCAAACGGCTGCTGAATCCATAATATAACAGGTGGTTTTATCGCCGGAAGCGATAAAATACGGCTTCAAGACTGCAAGTCCGAAGAGTGTAAGCCTGTTTATAGCGGATTGTCGTTCTGGAATGTCACCCTGAATTTATTTTAGGGTCTACATTGATAATCAGTCGCAATTTTAGATGCTGAAATAATCCCGAATCTATCCTATCGTGTGGACAGATTTCTAAATAGTTCTGATGTTAAGGGGCGTTTGGCTTTCTGTTTCGTCAGCAGCATTTCCTCCGGTCATTGGTTGTACCCTCTCAACTGTATTTTAATATTGCGGCGCTACGCGCCCTTTGAAGGCTAATGTTGTTTGCTATGAATGTCTGGCTGCTCCGCAGCTATACTTTTCCCAGGCACATCTTAAAGACACAGCGTACCAGTACTCTTTATCGATTCACCGCTAATCATCACAGTGCCTCAGCGCTGCGTGATATTTATTGCCACCGTTTCAGGAATGTGACACTAACAACTGAGTACTCAATACTGTCCGCTAAAACTCATGGCCCAGTTTTTCCTTTTTGGTGCGTAAATATTTTTCGTTGTGTTCATTGGGTTTAATGATGATGGGAACGCTTTCCACTATTTCCAGTCCGTATCCGTTAAGTCCCACCCGTTTTCTTGGATTGTTACTCATCAGGCGCAGCTTGGTCACATTCAGGTGGCGCAGGATCTGGGCACCCACGCCGTAATCGCGTTCATCCATTTTAAAGCCCAGGTGCAGGTTGGCTTCCACAGTGTCCATCCCGTTTTCCTGTAATTTGTAGGCTTTTAATTTGTTCATCAGGCCAATACCACGCCCTTCCTGGTTCATATAAAGAATAATACCTTTCCCTTCCTGTTCCACCATTTGCATGGCTTTGTGCAGCTGATCGCCGCAATCGCAACGCAGGGATCCTAAAATGTCTCCGGTAAAGCAGGATGAATGAACCCTTGTAAGTACTGCTTCGTCTTTTTCCCATTCTCCTTTTATAAGGGCCAGGTGCTCATTATTGCTGTTCTTATCTTTAAAAGCCACCAGCGTGAAATCGCCATACTTGGTAGGCATATTTACACGTACAATTTCTTCAATCAATGAATCACGTTTCAGGCGGTATTCGATCAGGTCTTTTATGGAAATAAGCTTCAGACCAAACTGTTCTTTCACTTTTATCAGATCCGGCAGGCGGGCCATAGTACCATCGTCATTCATAATTTCTACCAGAACGGCGCCATAGGGGTAAGGAAACCCTGCAAGGCGGGCCAGGTCTGTGGCTGCTTCTGTATGGCCCACGCGGCGCAGTACGCCTCCTTTTTTGGAACGGAGCGGGAAAATATGCCCGGGGCGGCCCAGGTCGGAAGGGTTGGTAAACGGATTATTTAACGCTTCAATAGTTTTAGCGCGGTCTGAAGCCGAAATGCCGGTACCGCAACCATTTCCCAGCAGGTCCACGGAAATGGTAAACGCCGTTTCGTGCAATGCCGTGTTATTAGTAACCATGGGGGGCAGGTTCAGCTCATCGCAACGCTCTTCAGGGAGTGGTGCGCAGATCAGCCCGCGACCGTTTTTGGCCATAAAATTTACAGTTTGCGGAGTAATGGTTGCTGCAGCAGTTATAAAATCGCCTTCATTCTCACGGTCTTCATCATCTACAACAATAACCAGCTGGCCATTTTTAATGGCTTCAATGGCACTTTCTATAGTATCAAACATATTATTTTTGAATATTTATGTAAAGATAACAAATGTGCGCCCCTTCTGGTTCATCATCCTATAATACTTAGTTACCGGTTGATTACTAACGGTTCATAATGTAACCTCAGCATAGTTCGCCGGTAGTGATATTTTTTTTGGCCTTGATCCTGATCAACAAAAGAAATGTTAAAAGGATGGTTACAATTTGTTAACATTGAAGGGGTAAATGTTAAAATTTATTGCTTTTCTTTGCGGCAATTATCAAAACACATTTTATGTTTAGGAAAATTCATCTTCTGTTAATTTTCGCCCTCTCTTCAACAGTTTTTTTGAATGCACAGGTAACAACGAGTAGCGTTACCGGTAAGGTAACGGATGCTTCCGGTAGCGGATTGGTTGGTGCTACGGTTACACTTACGCATACGCCGTCAGGAACTGTTTACAATACAGTAACACAGTCTGGTGGAAATTTTACCATATCCGGTATGAGAACCGGTGGCCCTTATTCCGCTAAAATTACTTATACAGGAAAAACTCCTTACACTCAGGATGATATTACATTAAACCTGGGTGAAGCATTTGCAATTAATGCACAGCTACAGGATGAAAATGGAACATTGCAGGAGGTTACGGTTTCTGCTTCAGGAAAATCGGCGATTATCAGCCCTTTAAGAAATGGTCCGTCTGCGATAGTTAATGCAAGACAAATTCAATCATTACCAAGTATTAATAATAGTGTTCAGGATTTTGTCCGTTTCATGCCGCAGGTAAAAGTGGGAAATGGAGGAACAGATGGAAACTCTACAGGTATGTCTTTTGGCGGTCAGAGCAACCGCTACAACCAGTTTACGATTGATGGCGCTAACGCCAGTGACGTTTTTGGTTTAGGTTCTACGGGTACCAATGGCGGCCAGGCAAATGTAAACCCGGTTTCTATGCAAGCCATCCAGGAATTGCAAGTGGTAATGGCGCCGTATGACGTAACACAGGGTGGTTTTACCGGTGGTGGTATTAATGCTGTTACCAAAAGTGGTACAAATAATTTTCATGGCTCCGCATACTTTCAGGGGCAAAACCAGGGTTTTGTAGGCAAAAGCGCTAAGTACAATGATGATATTACCAGCAAGAACTATGGCGATTTTACCAATCGCACGATGGGAGTGAATCTGGGTGGCCCGATTATCAAAAACAAGCTGTTTTTCTTTGTAAACGTTGAATCCTATAAAAAATCAACTCCGCTGGCATTTGATCCAACGCAGGCTGGCTCCGGTTCTAAAGTTAATGCAGATACATTAGAATACATCCGTCAGCAAATAATCAACAAATATGGATTTGATCCGGGATCTTATGGAGCAATTAATAATACGAACCAATCAACTTCAGTTTTTGCACGCGTTGACTGGAACATCAATGATAAAAACAAGCTGATGTTGCGTTTTAATCATGTAGACGGTTCAAATACTATTCTTAGCCGGGGACCCAGTACTGCAATTTTTTCTAATTCCGGTTACGGTTTTTCAGATAAAAACAATTCTTTTGTTGCTGAGCTGAACTCTAATTTTTCTTCGCGCTCATCCAATATGCTACGTTTAACTTATACCAGTGTGAGAGATTCGCGCACCACTGCACAGTTTCCGAATGTGGCTATTTATAACTATAATCCGGAATCCGGATCTACTGTTCTATATAATATAGGTTCAGAGTACAGTTCTGCGGTGAATGGATTAGATCAGGATGTATTTACTTTAACAGATAACTTTAATTTATACAGGGGAAATCATACGCTGACTTTTGGAACTGCTAATACCTTTTACAAAAGTTCAAACCTGTTTTTACAAGGGTATTTCGGAGCATACACGTATGGTGCCTCCGGCACAACCGGATCAAGCAATATTAATAATTTCCTGAATAATACAGGTCTTACTACTTATCAGATTGGATTTTCCACCAGCTCAGACCCGGCAGATAAGGCGCCTGCAGATCTGAAGGCTGCCCAGTTCAGCGTTTATGGCCAGGATATGTGGAAGATCAACCCCCAGTTCAGGCTTACGTATGGCTTAAGAATTGATATGCCTGTGTTCTTTAACAAACCGGCTGCCAATCCTGATTTTGCTGCTGCATTCCCGGGCTATACTACTAACCAGATGCCCAAAAGCACACCGCTGTTTTCTCCCCGTGTAGGATTTAACTATGATGTAAATGGTGATGGACAAACGCAGCTGCGTGGCGGGGTAGGTATCTTTACCGGTAACGTACCTTTTGTATGGATCTCTAACCAGATCTCCACAACAGGGATCTCCAGCCAGAATATTACCTATAATTCAGCGGCGCTTGCAAATAATCCTAATATCAAGTTCAATTATGATCCCAATGATCCCCATATGGGTGCTTTTGTTCCCGCTCCTTCAGCGGCAAAGGGAAGCGTTATCAATGTAATTGATAAAGATTTTAAATTTCCACAGGTGCTTAGGGCAAACCTGGGGTTGGATCAGCGTTTGCCTTTCTGGGGCCTGATTGGAACAGCAGAGGCTGTATTTACCAAAACCCTGCACAATGCTTTGTATACCAATATAAACCTTGCAGACGGCGGTACGGGCACAGTAACTATAGGACCTACTACCCGGCCTTATTGGGGCAGTTATGCAAATGCAGACTATGGTAACGTGCTATATTTAACAAATACCAATAAGGGGTATGGTTATACCTTTACCGCACAGGTTCAAAAGCCTTACTCAAGAGGTTGGTCCGGTTCTATAGCTTACAGCTATGGTAATGCAAAGTCATTAAATGATTTGCCCTCTTCAGTGGCACAATCAAACTGGCGCGGGCCCTTTGTGATCAACGGGTTAAACAATCCTGATCTATCTGTGTCTAATTTCAGTATGGGTTCCCGTATTGTTGGGTTTGTGTCTAAAGAGTTCCGTTATGCCCATGATAAAGTTTCCACAACCGTAACACTTACGTATACAGGCCAAAGCGGCCAGCGCTTATCTTATCTGTATGGAAACAATATTCTGGGAGATTATACTGTGGGCAGCACCAGCGGATCAGACGCCTTAATTTATGTGCCCGCCAATGAAGCAGAAGCAAATTTTGTAGATATCTATCAGAAAAATTCTACTACTAACCAATGGGTTTTAGTGACCTCTGCTTCTGATCAATGGAAGAACTTTCAGAATTTAGTAAATAACACTCCATACCTGAAAGATCGTCAGGGAAAAAATACTGAAAGAAATGGTGATCGTATGCCCTGGGAAAATCATTTTGATTTAAGAATAGCTCAGTCCTTTACTTTTCCTCATGGTATCCGTCTGGAGCTGTTTGCCAGCATGCTGAACGTGGGTAATTTCTTAAATAACAAATGGGGCTGGTCATATGGTACGGGAAGTTATCCTGATGGATTCTATCCAACGAGTGCAAGTATCGTGAATGTGGTTACCTCGGCCAGCAGTAGCAACCCTCCCACAACAAAAAATGGAGTAGCAGTTACTGCACCTCCTACAGCAAACAATCCTTATTTCCAGTTTAACCAGAATAACTTAACCAATATTAAAGGAACTTACAGACCATATTATGTAAATGACTTTACTTCCCGCTGGAATGCGGTAGCTGGTGTTAAGTTATCCTTCTAATAATAGAACCGTATATAATTCAAAAACCGGCTTCGGCCGGTTTTTTTGTTGCGATTGGCGCCATTTATACGTTTATTCTTATAAACTTCTTATGAAACCAATCATTCTGTTTTTATTGCTTGTTGCAGGTGCAGGAGCCCTTATTGCATCCTGCAGTAAAGAAAAATTATTTAAAAAAGACATTTACGGCAAATGGGAGCTGCGGTGGGTTAGTGGGTTTAAAATTCCATATACAGAACATGCACCTGGCAATGGCACCTCTATTGAGCTAACCAAGGCCGGAATAATAAACAGGTATGAAAAAGGTAAAATTATACACACCACTTCTTTTTCTGTGCACAATAAAAAAATTGAATGTAATGGGTATGACCGGGATACTTACTGGGAGCTGGTCTATGATAATATTGAAGATGAAATTGAAGTGCGTAATGACACACTCATTTTATCAACACCACCCTGCACACAGGATGGCGGTACCTCTACCTATGTGCGTATTTATGATTAAATAACAGGTAACGTTATTTTGCCTGAATTAATTTTTCCAGCCTTGCCATCATTTCATCCTTTTCCTTCATCATACGCTCATACAAAGCAATCTTTTCTTCGTGCAGCTGAATGATTTTATCAATAGGGTGAACATGCATTGTACCATAGTTAAATGAATTACTAAAGGCGTTTTCACCAAATGTATTTGCAATAATATTCACAGCTTGCTCTTCATCAAAATTTTCAATAGCCGCCGCAGGTATTTTTAAAGCAGCAGCTACCTGTTGCAGCAGGGATGGGTCAATAGTTTCCTTTTGTTCCAGCAGGGATATTTTTTGCTGGTTCCAGTCATCGCCCAGGTCAGCCGCCAGTGCATCCTGCTTAATGCCCAGCATTTCGCGGAAGCGTTTTATGTTTCGGCCTTCATGTATTTTGTGTGTTGGCATAGCGCTATTATTTTGTTATTGCAAATGTAAAATTATTTTGCCTGGATCAATTTTTCCAGCCTTGCCATCATTTCATCCTTTTCCTTCATCATACGCTCATACAAGGCAATCTTTTCTTCATGCAGCTGAATGATTTTATCAATAGGATTTATTGTGGGATTATTATAAACTACAGCAGCATTGTCATTAAAAGTACTGGATATAACAGTGATTGCCTGTTCCTCATCAAAATTTTCAATAGCCGCCGCAGGTATTTTTAAAGCAGCAGCCACCTGTTGCAGCAGGGATGGGTCAATGGTTTCCTTTTGTTCCAGCAGGGATATTTTTTGCTGGTTCCAGTCATCTCCTAAATCAGCTGCCAGCGCATCCTGCTTAATACCCAGCATTTCGCGGAAGCGTTTTATGTTTCGGCCTTCATGTATTTTGTGTGTTGGCATAGCGCTATTGTTTTGTTATTGCAAATGTAGGCTATTAGCGGAATATGATGCCACCACCCGGAGGCAAGGCGTAAATTTTAAAAATAAAAAACAGGTGAAAACAGGTCGCCCGTAAAACGGGCTTTGCGGCCCGGGTTCTGTAAATGTTACCCATATGTAGCCCCGGCGGGGCATACAAACCGTCCAGGGTTCAACACAGGCGCTATTTTAAAAAAGAACAACATGGGTTCATAGAGGTACAAACAGCATTTTACGGGTTTCTACCTGCTATCAGGTTCATAAATGCTGCCTGCATATAGCCCCGGCGGGGCTTATATAGGTAGACGAATAAATGACCAATTAGAGTAAGCCGCGTAGCGGCGGCATATTCTTCATTCAAAAAAAATTTATACCCTGGTTTGTAAATACAACCGGAAAAATATTGCGCTTCTTTGTAAAATACACAGATTCTCTTGTATCCTACACATACATCATGTAGGTTACAGTACAGGCGCAGTGTTGCTTTGTATTTTAAATGATATAATAATGGCTGCCAATAAAACATCCGATAGTAAAATACGCCGGTTAAAAGTATCATACAATATACAGGACAGGGGTACGGGTATTTATAGTGCCCGCCACTATACAGTGGTTTTTCCTCAAATACGCCTTTTGGGAAAGTGGTTGCAGGACTGCGGTTTTACACCCGGCGCTTATGTTACTGTACTTACGGCGCCTAATAAATTAACTATTGAAGTAATAACTGATAACGGCACTTTAAAATCTTAAACATATGAATGCTAAAAAACACCTAAGGCTAAAAACATGGCTGGAAAAATACCCGGCTTCTTGCGTAAACGCGCACCTGCGCCAGCTACTGTCTAACTATATAGACAACAGGCCGGGGGATGTGGTGCAGGCCGAACTGGTGATGGACGTTATAGCGGTAACAGAATTGCTGGAACTGCTGGAAATACTTGTTCTAAAAAGGCACAAAAAAAGAAGCAAACCTGTTAATATAGGTTAATAAACAAACATATATATATGTTATAATTATTCGTATATTCGGTTAAGAAAGTCCTTTTTTAACCTTTAAAAACAATCGTTATGCCTATTACAAACCTCATCAGCCAGCACCTGCCTGCCGAAAACCTCAAAGCCGCCCAGGATGCCGTTGATCAGTTAGAAACCGCCATTAGCAGCCTTGCAGTAAATCTTACACCAAATGACCGCAGAAAGTATGGCAGTATTAATGAGCAAAACAAACTTTTTGTAAACAAAGTAGCTGATTATGCCAGTGCCCAGCCTGCCCTCCGGTCGGCCGAAGTGGATTGGGAAGAGTTTACCAAAGACCATCAAAGCCGTATTGAACTGGAAACGATGATTGCAAAATTGAACAATGTGGTTAACCGGTTAAACGATGCCAAAACTTTGTATGACTATGACAATTACCAGGCGGCACTTACAGATTATGCTTACACCAGCTACAAAGCCGGCTCTTCTGCACCGGGCTTTGAGGTAAAGCTTAATGAACTGAAGCAATTTTTTGCAAAACCCCGCAATGGTGCGGAACCTCCGGTACCGGCAGCCAGCTAAAAGGATATGCACTTGTAACGTTTTGCGGGGTGGCAAGCCCCGCAATTTTTTGCGCTTAACTGTGCAAAATAACCTGTTCCTACGTTTGCAACCACTAAATACAGGTTGCAGGCGGGTGCATACCCGTATAACAATAGTCTGTATGTTTTTACAACAGGTACAGATCGGTTCTATTACCTTTATGGAGAGGTTGGGAACCTATATTTTGCCGTGCAGAACCGCTTTTTATGGGTTTGTAACCCCCTTTATAAGGGTGTTATACTTCTTAATATACATAACATACTGCACCGTATTATTAAAATACAGGTACAAAGTAATGGATAACCGGTACAAACCGGTTTCACACTCCTGCGGAGGGGTCTGGAACCCAGTATCTGGCATATTTAACCCCTTTGCTGCTGTTTGCAGGGAAGGTGGAAAAATAAATTTAATAAACCGGACAAATAACCGTAAATTTGGGACAAATAACCAAAATGGAAAAGAAACATAAAAAGTACAAACCCGCCAAATTCCCTGAAAATATAGTAGAAGAACCTGCTGTGGCCTACAACACAGCATTTGACCGCCTGCACAGCCCGCTTACGCTTATGGGGCTTGCACATGAAGGTATGCAAAGCAGTACGGATTTTATTACCCACATCCGTGCAGGTATACCCAAAAAAGCACTGGATCATCTTGCCCATATAATAGGTTTTTCTGATAGTGAACTGGCCGGTATCCTGCATACTTCTGACCGTACCTTACGCCGGTATACCCCTGCGCAAAAATTAAATGCGGAGCAGTCTGAACGGGTTATAGAACTGGCCCGGCTGTACACAAGAGGCGCCGAAGTTTTTGATAACCTGGAGCAATTTAAAACCTGGATGGCCACACCTGTAGATGCATTGGGTGCCAAGCCTCCCAAAGAATTTTTAGATACTTCTATAGGCATTGGGTTGCTGATGGATGAGCTGGGCCGTATTGAGCATGGTATTTTTGCGTAAGCGTTTATACTAAGAAACACATGAAAGTATACCGCATCAGTAAATGCAATTATATTGATGACCTTAGCGGCACGGGTGCTGCACTTTACCCGGGCCGGTGGCATAATAAAGGCACTTATATTTTATACACCGCCATGTCGCCCTCTTTGGCCTTACTGGAAAGCCTGGCGCATATTACCACGGTTATTAAGTTAGACCTTTGCATGGTCTGCCTGGAGGTGCCGGAAAACAGTATACAGGAGCTTGCGGCAGAACGGCTGCCGAAGGGGTGGGCTGCCAATCCTCCCCCGGATCCGTTAAAAATAATAGGCGACCGGTTTGTAAAGGAAGAAGCATTCCTTGCTCTTAAAGTACCCTCGGTAGTAATGCCGGAAGAGCATAATTACCTGTTGAACCCGGCACATCCGGAGTTTGAACGTGTACGTGTGCTCTATACAAGGCGTATACCCGTAGATGAACGCCTTGTAAGAAAAAGCTGAGGCGCCGCCTGATCATCCTGCTTGCTTCCAGCCATATAACTGGTTCCTGTAAAAAGTCCATTCCGGTGTGCGGATAACGGAATCCCTGTTTAAAATATACCAGGGATTTAATTGCAGTTTTGCCGGATTATTCAGAATGTGAATATTTTGCGCAGGCATATAGCTTTGTGCCAGCATATAAATTTTTTCACCGTTGTCATTAGTAGCCATGTCCATAACAATTACGGCATGCCCGGGCGCTCCTGGTTTTAAGAATACGTCGCCCGGTTGTATGGCCGCTAATGGTTTTGGCTGCAGAGAGGCCGGTAAGGTGGCGGTACCACAATAAGCAAAAACAACATTCAGGTAATTGAGCAGGATTTCATGTGTATTATTGGCCGGTTTGGCAGCAGCGCCTATCGCTACCAGCTTATTGCCGTGCAGCCTGTACCTGGTGCCGTTTAACCATGCTGTATAAGAAAGCCAGGTACCATCACCGGCATTGAATTTTATGGCATCATATTTTTTTGCTGCAAATAAGTATTCCGCCCTTAACCGCATTACCGCATCGGCACATTGCTGTAAATCTTTATTGCCTACACTTATATCCAAAACGGCGTATTGGGCCAGCTGATTTGCCTTTGGTACTCCGTTATATAAATAAACTGTTTTGTCTTTTTTCAACTGCAGATTGCTCAAATAGGCAGCAAAGCTTTTACCGGTTTGCGGATAACGCCGATAACCAGCAGGCAAAGGTATGCCGGTTACAGTGGCAGATGGGCCCGGTGCTTCTGTATTTGCAGAAGCTAATGGCTGTAATACCTGTTTTTGGGAGGAAGACTCACAGGCTGTACAAACGGCTATACCGTAAGCAAACAGCAGTAAAAAGTTTTTTTTCATATGCGTGTTTTTTATTTATACCAGGGGTAAGAAAAGGTTAGTCCAAGGCATAATACATTTCAAAGGTTTTGTCATAATGGATATTTTAGGGTGCAGACAACAGCTACCGTGTCCCAAACCCGGAAGGAGCTGTGGTGTATCAGCATTATTGTAAGACTGTGAAGTTGAAAAAATCCATAATGGTTTTACGGTTATCTTTGTTTATATGCAAACCAATGGTATTACCATTTATACAGACGGAGCATCAAGGGGTAATCCCGGCCCTGGAGGGTATGGTGTTTTACTGATGTATGGGAAACATGTAAAAGAATTATCGGGCGGGTTTAAAAAAACCACCAATAACCGTATGGAGCTGATGGCAGTGATCGAAGGCCTGAAAGCACTAAAAACCACTGATCTCCCGGTTACTATTTATTCAGATAGTCAATATGTGGTCAATGCTGTTACAAAGGGCTGGCTGAATAACTGGGTGCGCACCGATTTTAAGGGGGGTAAAAAAAATAAAGACCTTTGGATGCAGTATTACCAGCTTGCCAAAAAATTCCAGATCCGTTTTATCTGGGTTAGGGGCCATGCGGATAACCCTTATAACAACCGTTGCGATGAACTGGCCACGGCTGCTGCGGATGGAAAAATGTTGGCAGCGGATAACGGATTTGAAGGATAAAATTATTGTACACTAGTCTTTTGATTATAGCAGGTATCGTATTGCAGCGTTCGTATTGCGGATATTTTTTATAGTTTTATTAAATAAAGTATAGTTGCCCTTTGTGCCACTTTAAACTTTTATATTATTTTTGGTTTTTCTTAAACAGGTTCCCTTAGCGTTTTTATATGTCGGTATTTAATAAGTCCAGGAGTTATGTAATACGGATCATTTTTTTAGCGGTATTTATCATTATTGTTGCACAGTTAGCCAACCTGCAGCTGGTGAGTAATAAATACCTGGAGCTGGCAAAGAACAATGCCATCTTCCAGAAAATTGTGTACCCGGAAAGAGGAATTATTTATGACCGGAAGGGCAGGGCTATATTAAATAATACCATTATGTTTGACCTGATGGTGACGCCTGCCGAAGTGAAAAGAAATTTTGACACTACTGCTTTCTGTAATTTGTTAGGTATAGATACCGCGGAATTCAGAAGCCGCATTGTTAATGCCATAATAAAAAATTCAAGAGTACGCCCTTCTATATTCCACTCTCTTTTGACGCCTGAAATGCAGGCCCGTTTTGAAGAGAACAGCTGGCGTTTTCCGGGTTTTGTGCTGCAGCAGCGCCCCATACGTACCTATCCGTATAATGTAGGTGCCCATTTCCTGGGCTATATCAGCGAGGTGGATGCAAAAGACATAGAACGCTCCGGTAATTTTTATAAAATGGGGGATTATGTGGGTAAGAACGGTCTTGAATACAGCTATGAAAAAGTACTGATGGGGCAGCGGGGTGTGCAATACATGATAAAGGATAACAAAAACCGGCTGGTGGGGCATTATGAGAACGGGGAATTTGATACGACTGCGGTAGCCGGCAGAGGGCTGAAAACCTTCCTGGACGTGGATCTTCAGGTGCTGGCCGAGAAGCTGCTGACCAATAAAGTGGGCTCTGTGGTAGCTATTGATCCCAAAACGGGTGGTATCCTTGCTATGGCGTCCGGCCCGGTTTTTAACCCTAATGATCTAACAGGGCCTGATAAAAATGCCAACTATGCAAAAATGGTACTGAATGTAAGGGCGCCCCTATTGAACCGGGGCATTAAAGGAATGTATCCCCCGGGGTCAACGTTTAAACCATTAGGAGGGCTGGTTGGGCTGGATGAAGGCGTTATTACACCCGCATCGGGCTATCCCTGCCGGGGAGGTTATTATGCCTGCGGAAGAAGGGTGGGCTGCCTGGAAACCTGGGCCGGCCATGCAGCCAACCTGCGCCTGGCAATAGCACATTCCTGCAACTCCTTTTTTGTAAATACCTACCGGTTAACGGTTGATAATCCCAGCATCGGCAATGTGAAAAAAGGATTTGAAAAATGGCAGCAATATATGAACAAGCTGGGCCTGGGTGTGCGCCTGGGGGTTGACCTGCCCAGCGAGGATAAAGGCAATATCCCCACCGTAGCCGTTTATGACAAAGAATACAGGGGCTCCTGGAACTCCTGTACCAACCTTACCCTGGGCATAGGCCAGGATAAAATGCTGGTAACCCCTCTTCAGTTAGCAAATGCTGCCTGTATCATAGCCAATAAAGGCTCTTATTATACACCGCATTTTGTGGACAGCATTGAGGGCGAAACGGCAGCAGATGCAAAGATCCTTGCAAAGTACAGGACAAAGCACGAGGTGCTGACACATATTTCTGACACCGCATACAATGCCATTATTGACGGGATGCATGATGTGGTAACACAGGGAACGGCAAGGGTGGCTATGATTCCCGGCATTAATGTTTGTGCCAAAACCGGTACTGCTGAAAACTATACGGTGCTTGATGGAAGGCGCATAAAGCTGAAGGATAACTCCATGTTTGTTTGTTTTGCACCAAAAGAAAACCCTAAAATAGCCATAGCTGTTGCCGTGGAAAATGCAGGCTTTGGCGCTACCTGGGCGGGCCCTATAGCGCGGATATTGATGGAAAAATACCTGCTGGATAGCCTGACCAATAAAAGCAAGGCAGATCTTGACCGCATTTCAAAAACTGACCTGATGCCCTCTTATTTTGTACGGCTGCAATATAAGACCGATTCTATAAGGGCAGAGCAATGGGCAAAGATCCGTAAAGACAGTACCCGGCTGCGTAAATATTTAAAAGGTAAAGTTACCCGGCCGGCTGAGCCTAAAAGAGATTCTGTTGTAAACAGGAACAATAAGAAAGAAGATAATAAAGCAAAGCAACCGGCCAGGCTTACCGTTTTCTTAACAGAAGAGAAAAAGCACCACAGGAAGCCGGTTGCAGCAACAGATGAGCAAATATGAGTCAGAAAAAAGCAGAAATATCAAAGGGGGTAGATTATGTGCTGGTTATTGTATACCTGCTGCTGGTGTCAATAGGGCTGATGGCCATTTTTGGAGTTACTTATACAGATGGCGACCCGGTTTTGCAAAGCTTTATCGGTTTTAAGACGGATTACAGCAAGCAGTTCTATTTTGCGCTGGTATCGCTTATCCTGGGGCTTTTTATTCTTTTAACAGATAGTAAGTTCTTTCCTGCCACGGCCAATTTATGGTATGCCGGTGGTATTTTATTACTGCTACTGGTGTTCCCTTTTCACTCCTCTGTAAAAGGAACGGAATCCATCATCCGCATCGGGGGATTCCAGTTTCAGCCCGCCGAGTTCTGTAAGATAAGCGTGGCGCTGGCCCTGGCAAAATACCTTTCTGATCCTGAAATGGATTTTTCTAGGACCCGTTCCCAATTTATAGCCACAGGCATAGTGCTGCTTCCGGCAGCGCTTACGATTATGCAAAATGAAACAGGGCTGGCCCTGGTATTTTTTGCATTTTTCCTTGTAATGTTCCGGGAAGGGCTGCCGCCGGTGATCCTTGTCATTGGGTTTGCCGCTGCCGCGTTGGTGGTTGCCACCTTATTACTGGATAAAAATGTGCTGGCGCTGATTCTTACTGCCATTGCAGGGCTGGTTGTTTTATTTAGCTGGCGGCAGGTAAGACGGAACAAGTCTTTACTGGTAAAAATAATACTCATTTGGGCGGTATGTGTGGGCATTCAGCGTTTTGGAGTTCCGTTTGCCTTTACTCATGTTCTGGAAAAACACCAGGTAGAACGTATTTTCAGCACCATTGGCAGGGAGATCCCGCAGGAATACCTGAAAGGGAATATGGGAGCAATGGATGCTAAAACCGGCAAACAAAGCAATACTGCCGATTATAATGTAAAACAATCAAAGATCGCCATAGGCAGCGGCGGGCTTACCGGTAAAGGATTGCTGAGCGGTACACAAACGCGTTATGGTTTTGTGCCCGAGCAAAGAACGGATTTCATTTTTGATACTATAGGTGAGGGATTTGGTTTTGTGGGCAGCGTTACCCTGCTGGGGCTGTACCTGCTTTTGCTGTTCAGAATTGTTACGGTTGCCGAGCGGCAGCGGAGCACCTTTAGTCGCTGCTATGCTTATGGAGTAGCTTCTGTTTTCTTTTTTCATATGGCAGTAAATGTAGCTATGACAATCGGGCTGGCGCCTGTAATCGGTATCCCGTTACCCTTCATCAGCTATGGAGGAACCTCTCTCTTAACCTTTACGATACTGCTGTTTATCCTGATACGGCTTGATGCTGATAGGCAGATGGTGCTGCGGTAGGGGAAAGCCTATAGTTCATGGTCAATAGTCCATAGTTCATGGCTGATAGTTCATGGTTCTTTCAGAATGCTCAATACTGACCACTGACCACTGATAGCTGACCACTCAATCCTCTCACATATGACAACCAACTACTTATATAAGCTCCGGGCCCGGTTTAAATACAAGAAGAAGAAACATCTCCGGGTATTTGTAAAAAAAATCCAGACCGACGTAACATTTTTTCCTTTCAGCCGAAATACTAATAAGACCGGTTCAAAAAGACAAATAACTACAACCCTGCTACAGGATCTATGACGGAAAAGGAATATAATGAGTGTGTAAATCAATATGCGGACAATGTATACCGGTTTATTTTAAAGAACCTGAAACATGCTGCTAATGCGGAAGATGTGGTACAGTCCGCCTTCCAGGCGCTATGGGAGCAGCGGGCCGAAGTACAGGCAGCAACTGCAAAGTCGCTCCTGTTTACGATCGCCTATCGCAAAATGATCGATCATATCCGCAGGCATAAAAGAGTGGTTTATGAAGAATCAATGACGTCCTATGAAAAAGGAGCGGAACAAAGGGTGCCTCATTTGAAAGAAGTGCTGAACCAGGCACTGGAGCGGCTGGATGAAACAAAAAGATCTTTGGTGCTGCTGAAAGATTATGAAGGGTATAGCTACGGGGAAATAGGCACCATTACCGGGCTTTCCGCCAGCCAGGTAAAAGTGTACCTGCACAGGGCGCGCCTGCAGCTGAAAGAATACCTGGTAAAAATTGAAAATATTATTTAATGATGAAACGGGCTTTAGATAATGAGCTTCGTTTTAAACAATTATTAAAACACGACCGGCCTGGTGACAAGGGCGGAACTAAAAAAAATACAAATGAAAGGAATAATTGACCATACCAACTATGAAGATTATTTTCTTTTATATGTTGATGATGAACTGAACGCGGAAGAGCGGGCTGCTGTAGACCTGTTTGTAGCCCGGCACCCGGATCTGAAATCCATACTGGAAAGCCTGCTGCAAACAAAGCTGCCGGCTGATGATGCGGTAGAATTCCCCGATAAATCGAAATTGTTCTTTGATAAACCCGCGGTACCGGATGAAGCTATTTTGCTGTTCCTGGATAAAGAACCGCTGGATAACGAAGTGCGGGAACAATTGCAAAACCCCTCGCCGGAATTAAAGCAGAGAATAGAGCTGTTCCGGAAAACCATTGCAGTGCCGGATACATCCGTTGCTTTTCCCAAAAGAGAACAATTATACAAACATACCAAAGTGGTATCTCTTAAGAACTGGAAGATGGTTGCCGTTGCTGCTATGCTGATCCTGGCAGTCGGCTACGGAATATTTCAGGAGCAACAAAAACAACCGCATATCAGGGACCTGGCACAAGGTAACCTGGAAATACCGGTAACATCTGCAGGAGATACCGAAGGGGTGATAAAAGCAGATACCATTGATGATGCACCTGCAAAACCGGCATCAGGTGTGCAGGAACAGCAGCAGGCACCTGAGGAGGGTATGACTGCAAAAACCGTTCGGAAAAACAGCACGGTAACTAAAGAAAAGGAGCAGCCCCGCGTCTTACAGAATACAGTAGTTTCGGAAAAACCAGCCGGTCCGCGCAAACCGGCAGTTGTTCCTGAACCCGAAGCCGCACCGGTTGCTGCGCAGCAACCGGTATCAACAGCAAAAGCCGTAGAGCCCCGGCCTCAAATTGTGCCGCAGCCTGCTGCTATTGCCAAAGCCGCTGTTGCTGATGAAAACCCCGCAAAAGAAAAGAAATCTTTTTTTAAAAAACTAACAAAACGCATTGAAGAAAAAGTGTCTGCAACCTTTGATAACGGAGATGGCCAGGTAACCGTAGCCGGATTTGCGTTCAATGTAAAATAACAAAAAATGAAAGTGGTAAAGAGTATAGCCCTTGCAGGGATAGTAATGGCCCCGTTTTTTCTGCGGGCCCAGGAGAAAACGGATAAAGATAAAACGGATACGAGTGAAATAACGGTAAAAGTCATTTCAAGAAAAAATAAGGACTCCGTTATTATAACCGGTAACGGGCAGCCGTGGGTTAAAGCCTCCCGCCAGCGGAATGTTGAAACCAGCTGGTTTGGCATTGACCTGGGTTTTGCCAATTTCGCTGATCACACAAATTACGGTAGTGCAGGTGCACAAGCCTATGCTCCCGGTTCAAACGCAAACTGGTTCGACCTCCGGTTTGGTAAATCAGTAAATGTTAACATCTGGGTGTTGACTCAAAAAGTAAACCTGGTAAACCATGTGCTGCATCTGAAATATGCACTGGGTATGGAATTGAATAACTACCGTTTTGAGAATGCTGTCCGGTTTAATCCGCACCCGGGCACAGATGCTCCGGATCCTGCTGTAGTGTATATGGATAATGAGCCTGACAGGAACTATAGCAAAAATAAGCTGGCTGCAGACTATGTAACGGTTCCGCTGATGCTGAATGTTACATTTCCTTCAAAAAACAGGAAAGTGGTGGAAGCCGGTAATAAAACGGTGAAAGTGAGGGCCAGCCGGGAGTTTGGATTCAGCCTGGGTATGAGCGCCGGTTATTTGTATTCAGCAAGAAACAAGACCATCACTTCTGATAACGGTAAACAAAAAGCAAAAGATAATTTTGAACTCAACCCCTGGAAGCTTTCCTATGTAGGTGAACTCAACCTGGGTTATGTAAGCTTATATGGCTCTTATGCGGTAAAAAGCATGTTTAAGCGTGGCCTGGATATGACACCCTATACAATGGGTATAAGGCTGGGTTTATAATGCCAGGTTTTTTACCGCCATACAACTATGTCCGTTGTCAGGGCTATTTTTCAAAAAGGCTGCTGTTCTATTTATCCTTACTTTCTTATCTTTAATAAATAAAGTAAGCCCTATTTTTGAGTAAACAGGTTTGTGATGCCATTATTAAAAATGACAGATAAAAGAAAAGCGCTATTGTTGCTCTTTATAGTTGCTGCACTATTTGTAAAAGCACAGGACGTACGGCCAGATACCCTGGTAATTGGTGGGGTAACAGTTATAAGAGACAACCGTCCCTTAGAACAGGAACCTAAAAAAGGATTCCTGAAAAGCCTTCATTCAAAAAAAAGAGTAAGAAAAGCAACTACAGAGTGGGGAATGATTGATATTGGAATGTCCAGTTTTGTAGACAATACCAATTATGAGGGAGCCGGCGCCCAGGCCTATGCCCCCGCAAGCAACAACCAGTGGTTTAAGACAAGAGGGTTTAAATCCCGTAATATCAATATCTGGATCGTTACCCAGCGGTACAGCCTCATCAACAGTTATGTAAATTTTCAATATGGCCTGGGGCTGGAGCTGAATAATTATTTCTATAAACAACCGGTAAGATATGACGCTAACCCGCCCGCCGTACAGGATCCACCCGTGGTTTCAATGGATCCCAGGGGGCTGACAACCCCACCGGAAAGGGTTTACAAAAAAAACAAGCTGGCAGCAGATTATGTAACGGTGCCATTGATGCTTAATTTTAATTTTACGCCAGACCGGCTATACCCGTTTGAGCTGAGCGCAGGGGTTAGTGTGGGTTATTTATATGCTTCCCGTAATAAGACCATTACTTCTGACGAAGGGAAGCTAAAAGCAAAGGATGCATTTGGCCTAAGCCCCTGGAAGCTTTCTTATGTGGCAGATGTAACGCTTGGCGTAATTGCCTTATACGGCTCTTATGCATTTAAAAGTATGTACCAGCGGGGGCTTGATATGACGCCCTATACCTTTGGGATCCGCCTGAGGCCTGCGGATCTGATAAATAAAGTGGAAAGCCGATAACCCCGGCTTATTGCATATTTACATATACAATTTTGCTCCGTTTTGATATTTTATTAAAAGACTTGAATTTTTGCCCCATATAATATCCGGCGCCAAAAACACCTGCCGCTATTGCCAGGTTGGTGCCATTCTGACCGGCAAACGGAGCTTCTTTACGGCCCAGGCTGTTCACAATGCTTAAAATAGCATAACCTCCGCCTCCAATTTTAAGTATTGCCCCCAATGTATTCAAATAACCTCTTCTTTTTAGTGTGCGGCTTGTTACAATGTTTTTAATATCCTTATAATAATAAGGGATTGTATAATTCTTTATTGTGTCCGGGATATATGTGCCCCATATAGTAGGCCGTTTAAGAACCTGGAAAAACTGAACAAATATGCTGTCATTTTTTATATGATCAATCGGGCCTTCATACTGTATTCCGTCAGCAGTTATAAAATTGATCTGCATACCCGGGTAATAATTGTCAATAGTTCTGCCGTTTTTCTTTTTTACTGAAATGTAATCGCTCATCCGGTTATGATCCGGCTGCGCTGAACCATACAGCGAAAACAACAGGCAGCAAAGGGTTGTAAGCAGTTTTAACATTACTGCTAAGATACTGGCAAATCAAATAGTGCCGGAAATGATTTTTGTTAAAACGGAACCAATTTTAAATGCCCATTCTTTGTGCAAACTCCGGATTGATGTAGGGTTTTAATTCCGCATAGGGGATCCAGATATCCACAGGCCCAACCGCATAAGCCGCAATTTCATAAGGCTGGTATAAAAAGCCAATGCCTTTTGAAGTAAAATAAAAATTGTTGGTCAGTGTAAGCTGGTTGTCAAACAGGATCTCTTTTAACGGCTTATCCGGCCCTAATTTATAGCTGATCCTGAAATATTTTTCCAGGAGGGGCACCAGTTGTGCCGAATCTATATTTAATATACTTTCACGGGTAAGGCGTTTTTGCTGTTTCAGATCAAAACAATAGAACGTTTCGTTATACATTCCGTGGGCACCGCCGGTATATACATAATTGCTGCTGTTTAAAACAGCATAGCCCTTATCATTATATATAAGGTTGGTGATCAGCTGCTGATCATAGTGCATCAATGAATAAGGAATATGCCCTGTATCATTACCCGCCGCTTTTAAAGTATCTATATCTTCCTTAAAATCCTGGAGAAAATTGCTTCCCAACCGTTTTATGCTGTATTGCAGCGGCGTTGCGGGGTCTGGCTGCAGTTCTCCTATAACCTCTTTTTTTATTACACTGCTGAACCAATCACCGTTTAAACCGGTATCAGAAGGCTGTAACAGTACCAGGCTGGTGTAGGCGGAAGGCGTATCAGTTTTAAAACCGGTAATTTTTACAGAATCAGTATATACCAAAGGGGTAAATGCCGCATACCCGGTTTGTGGCTTTAAAGATACGGGCAGGGACGTTGTTTTATCTCCGCCGATCCAATAGCCCGAGATTGCTTTACTGCTGATGAGCATATGCAGCTGTGCCTCTTTTTGCTCACCGTTTGTAAGGCCCCGGTCTGCAAACTCTGTAAAAGAGAGGCTGTCGTTTTTTAAAAGCGAATCTTTTTGAAAGAGCAGTTCAATTGTTTTTCCATGGTCTGTATAGGAATAGTTGATGTTATAAGCGGTGCCATATTTTACAACATGCATAATAACCGGCATATTTCCTATGGTCCCTTCATATTGCGCATAAAAGTTCTCCTTATCCCGCGTCTCCTGCGCGTTATCGGCAGCAGTTGGCGCTTCTTTTTTTTCATCTTTATTTTTACAACTATAAAGCGCTAACAGCAGGATGCTAAAAAAGAGAAAAATCTTTTTCATGAGTGGGTCTGGTTTTATCGGGTAACTTCACAAAATTAGGATAACCACCCTATTTATTGCCCCACTGCGCCGAAAAAGTTTTAAGCGTATTATTTTCAGTCAGCTTTACAGAAAGCTGTTTATGCCAAAGGCAGCAATTTATTATGCGTTTCTTTTTATAAAGCAGCAGCATACCATTTATTTAAAGATTATAAAAAAGAGTATTTTTTAAAATGGACTCCCCTATTTTTGATCTTGGGTTTGAGCGATCAGCCTCAGCCCCGTTCCCCCTCAATAAAGGTACAGGTTTGCCGCGATGGTAAAAATTTCAGCCGTGTTCCGCTGTAAAATCAAAAGCCCTGACAGAAACTGATAAAGACGGGCATCCGACTTGCCGTAAAGTGGCAGTAGCAGAAAATAACCGGTAAGCCCTCTGCAAATAGTACACGGGCATTACTGCCTGCAGAAAGAGCAGCGATGTTTTTTTATAGAACGCAGCTTTGAAAGACAGGAAGCCAGGTTTTAAGTATTCTGTTTTTTTATCCACTATAAGAATACAGAAAAATACTGCTAAAGATGGCCTGAACTTTGTATCTTACAGATCACATATTGTTTCATTAAAAAGTCAAAAACTATGGGATTTGATCAGTACCATGAACCGCCGGAAGAGCTGTCGCAACCGGTGCGCACCTTTGCCCGGATGATACAATCATTGATTGAAGAAGCTGAGGCCATTGACTGGTATGAGCAACGCATTCATGTGGAAAAAGACCGGGAGGCCAAAAAGATCATGAAGCACGCCCAGGAAGAAGAGTTCATCCATTTTGCTATGGACCTGGAATTCCTGCTGCGCAAGAAAAAAGAATGGCGCCTTATTATGAAAAATGTGCTGTTCAAGGAAGGCGATATTATCGAAAACGCGGAAAAAGCGGAGGATAAGGCAGAAGGGGAGTAACCTGCTATAACCATTCTGGTTCCGGCATCCTGTTTAACCAGGTTCAGTATAAATTTTTAGAAAACATATTTAAACACAGGCACGGTCAATCAGACTTTCATTTTGTAGGTTGGCTGTTTACATAATGCCCGGGTGAGGCAACCATAAAAGCGTTTCATTTAAGTTCATTCGGATGACAAGTTTTTTAATCGTCACCCCGACCAAACCTGCTTTCAGCGGGTGCGCAGAGGGATCTCATCTGTTACAGAGATCTCTCCGCTCGTTCTCCGAACTCGGTCGAGACGACGATCTTGTATGTTGTTGGATTTCAATACAATAAAATACTTGTCATTAACAGCGGGGCATGGTATGACCATTTACGCCCTGTTTAAGGGGGAAAACCGGATAAGGTAAGGGATCCGGCACCTGCAAACCTACTGCAGGCAGCTAATTTGCCGTAGATTTATCTTTTCTATTTTAACAGGTTATGCGTACAAAATTATTACTGCCGGCAATTTATTTGTTTTTTATAACCAGTTACCTTTCCTGCCAGGCACAAAAAAACAATACAGGAGCGCAAAATACACTGCCCATACCTGCAGTTAATCGTGAGTTCCGTGCGGCCTGGGTAGCTATAGTGGCTAATATCAATTAGCCCTGCAAACCTGGTTTGCCGGTAAAGCAGCAGAAAGAAGAGGCAATAGCGTTGCTGAACTTTTTGCAGGCGCACTATTTCAATGCCGCTGTACGGCTAAAAAATATACAAACCTGGTGTATGGGGCCTGACCGTAACTGGGCAGACATTCCTTATCATTACCTTATTGCACCCGATGGTACGGTTTATGAAGGCCGCAACCCGCTTACCACAGGTGAAACCAATACGGAGTATGACCCCGGCGGGCATTTGTTGATCTGTTTCCTGGGTAATTACGGGCAGCAGGAACTTAGCCCGCATCTGCTGGATGTGCTCATCCGGCTCATAGCACAGCTTTGCAAACAGTACAACATATCGCCGGAAACAATTTCCTCCCACCAGGATCATAGCAAAATAACGGACTGCTCCGGTAAAAATATTTATCCCTATTTTCAATGCGGGTATGTGAAAAATAGGGTAAAGGAGCTGCTGAAGCAGCAATAGCAGTAAAAACAAGCAGCCCGTCTTAATAATAGTGGCTCCGCCCTGGTATGTGCAGGCATGGGCCGGTAGTCCATTTACTGTTGTTGCTCCCGGTTCATTATGATACTTCAAAACAGAATAATAATAGAACGGGCATAATGCATTGCCTTAAGATTATTGGTTTATCAAATGGCTGTGATCTGTAATCTCTTAAAATTATAACCACAACCCCCGCCCGCTGCCGCACTGCCTGCACAGATATTATACATTGAAAATGTTCTGAGCACTTTTAAACGCCGGGTATATGTTTCTACCGGAACAAGGGCTATCCTGTGCGGGCCTCTTTTCAGCTGAACATAAATATTATTCTGCTGACTGCTGTCAAAAAACTGTTGTTGTGCATATACACCAGAGTTGCTATACAGCAGCATAAGGGTCAGGATCGTAATTCTTTTTAGAAAAGATTACGATAGTTTAACCACTATAATGCCTGTTTTATTTTCCCAGATCGGCTTTAACGGCATCTGCTACTTTTTGCAGTTTCAATAAGCCGGTTCCTACCTTTACAAAAGAGATGGTGATCTTTGTTTTCCCTTTTTCTTCTTTTACCGTTACATCTGCTACATAATAATCAGCCCTGGCATTTGTGGTGCGGGTGGCGGTAAACCCGGTTTTCTGGATGCTGCTGGTGGCAATAAATTTTTGCTTTAACAAAGCGTCCTTTGCTGCCTGTAAGGCAGCATCGGCAGCGGTATAGTTGGTCAACACTTCAATAACAATAGGGTCCTTACCGGTTGCAGCACTGGCTTTTATAGCAGGCAGTGTAAAAAATAAAAATACGGGAATAAGGAAGAGCAGCTTTTTCATTTGTTTTTATATTTAAATTGTTGTGCACAGATCTTATAATTGAACCCGGCGCACCCCTTTTTTTGCGCTAAAAGCTTACTGCTTTAGAAAATACAGGGTCCTGGTTTTTAACTATTTTTTCAGATCCTTCATCCTTTACGGTATTACCCACTTCAATTTTCCAGCTAACAGTGAATGGAGTATTTGCATTTTCAAATCCGCCAAATTCTATACCCCCGGAAAACACATCGCTTAGTGATTCTAAAACAATCGTTTTCCCGCCATTAAAATCGTCTGTTCCAACTTCAACTGAAACGCCTGTTTTCTTTACACCATTTACATTCCAGTCTGTAAAATGGGCATTTTGGTCATTACCGCTAATTGTTACACTAAAATAATCACCTTCTGCTTTTTTAAACTCGCTGGTAAGGGTAATGGTGGCCTTAACATGTTTGTTGGCCGGGGTGGTATCCTTATTTTTTGAGCAGCTGTTAAATAACAGGATACCGGAGGTTGCAACAGCCAGTAAGAACGATGTTTTTTTCATATTGTATTTATTTTTTTAAGTTTCATAAGAATTGATCAATACCTGATGGGGTTCTAATAATCAGTTCACAAAACTAATTACAGTGCAGAACCCCTGCAATGGCTGTAAACGGTCATTTTTGGGTATAGCTGTTTTCAGCTATTTTTAAAAATAGTTTTCTTACTTTACGTTTATTACTGATCTTGTAATCATAAATGAAAACGCTACTTGGCTTATTGATGGGCCTGATACCCCTGTGTAGCTTTACGCAGGAGTTTTATGGCCAGCGCTATACAGACAGCCTGGAGCATATTATTAATGCCCCTGGTAAGCCTGAAGCAAAGGCCATGGCCTGCTTTTACCTGTTTGATAAATGGCTGGATGCCGACAGTGTAAAAGCGGGCAAATACCTGAAGTTGGGAGAAAAGCTAAGCAGCAATGACCCTTTTGTGCATACGGTTGCCGGCTACTATAAGGCGCGGGAGATCAGTAACCGCCTGCCAGACGCTGCCATACAGCTGTTTTATACAACCGAAAAAAAGCTGGAAGCGGATACCTCCAACGAATCATTAGCTTACCGGTCAAAATGCTGGCGGGAATACGCCAAATTGTTTCATCTTAATAAGGATGATCCGGAAACTTACCTGAATACCTTATTAAATAATGCCATCCCCCTGGCGCAGCGCGCCGGCGACAGTTTATACCTGGGCAAGCTTTATACAGATGTAGGCATTGCCTTTAAAAACCTGCAGAATTTTCCAAAGGCCATAGAATATTTAAAGCAGGCAATTACTTTACTGGAAAAAACCGGCAACTCCTTTCCCTGCCTTGCATCGGCCTACCATACACTGTCTGAAAGTTACTCCCTATCCCTGGAGCCAAAGCCGGCGGAGCAGCTGCTTCAAAAAATGTACAACCTGTTACAGCCTTACCCGGATGATCCGGCATGGCTGGATTATTACGCAGGCAGGAGCATGCAACTGACCGTGGCGGAGCAGTTTGACAGTTCCCTGGCTGCGGCAAACAAAGGCATCCTGCTGGCCGGGAAATTGAAAAGGGTGTATCCGGGGCAACGGTTATTATTACAAAAATTTTATGCCCTTTATAATAAAAATGAATTTAAAAAAGCAACAGATGTAGGCTTGCAGCTTACCAGGAGCAAACCGTTTGTAGATATATTTGCCAACCGGATTTTAATTTACAATGCCCTGGCCTTAACCTATGCGCAATTAAAAGATTCCGGCAATGCTTATTTGTGGCTGCGAAAATACAGTGCGTTGAGTGACAGTCTTGCTAAAAGCAACCTGGAGGCTAAGGTGAGCGCCCTCGAAGTAAAATTCAGAAATGCGGAAAATCAAAAAAAGATCACAGCACTAAACGCCGCCAACATCAAAGCCACGCTGGATGCCAGGAACAGCAGGTTGTGGAATGCCATGCTGGGGCTTAGTACCGCCTTTTTATTTATTACCCTTGTGCTGGGATATTTATTTTACCGCAACACTAAAAGAACGCTGGCTCAAAAAGAAGCAATAAAAATTGCCCAGGCTATGGTGACAGCACAGGAAGAGGAGCGCTCCCGCATTGCACGGGACCTGCACGATGGTCTTGGAAGCATGCTTTCCGGCGTAAAGATCAACCTGGCGGCTGTAGCAGATGAGCAGCCGGCAACAGCGGTAAAAACGGCGTTAATGAAAGCAACGGATCAGCTTGGCAGCTCCATACAGGAGCTGCGGCAAATATCGCGCAATATGATGCCGGAAATGCTGCTGAAACTGGGGCTGGAAACGTCGCTCAAAGACCTCTGCCTGTTGTTACAAACTCCGGACCTCAGTATTCAATGCCATTGTGCCAATATTCAGCCTGCTATTCCCCCGCAAAAGCAGGTAACCGTGTACCGCATTGTACAGGAGTTGCTCACCAATGCAATAAAACATGCGGGCGCGCGCCATGTTTTGCTCCAGTGCGTTCAGCAGGCAACTACCTTGCTGATCACTATTGAAGATGATGGTAAAGGCTTTACCCATCCGCTGCCGGAAAATACCGGCGGCATTGGCTGGAAGAATATACAGACCCGCGTAGCGTATTTAAACGGCAGTATTGATGTAATGAACCTGCCGGGCGGATCAGGCACCTCAATAAATATTCAGTTAGATGTCAGCAGCTAAACAAACCATTGCTATAGTAGATGACCATCCTGTTGTACTGGAAGGGCTGGTAAAACTGCTAAACAAAGAAAAGAGTTTTGCGGTGGCCGGCAGCTTTGCAACTGCCGGAGGTCTTTTGCAGTTTTTACAACAGCAGTTTGTAAATATTGTTTTGCTGGATGTAGCCCTGCCGGATGGTAATGGTATGGAGCTGTGCCGGGAAATAAAAGCTCTTGCCCCCCAAACCATCGTGCTGGCGTTTAGTAATTATAATGAGCGGGGCGCTATTCTTAAAATGCTTCAGAACGGCGCCAGCGGTTATATATTGAAAAGCGCCGCGGCGGAGGAAATTATTCATTGTATGCATGATGCGCTGGCCGGCCGGCTTGCCTTTAGCGGGGAAGTACACAGGATCCTTTCCGTTACAGAGCCGCAAACATCCGCTCCACAGCCCGTTTCCCTTACAGCGCGGGAAAAAGAAATTCTGCAAATGATCGCTACCGGAAGCACCACACCGCAAATAGCCAAAACACTATACCTGAGCAAGTTTACGGTAGAGAATCATCGTAAAAACCTGCTGCAGAAATTACAGGTTAAGAATGTGGCGGAGCTGATTGCAGCAGCGGCAAAGCAGGGCATTATTTAGCGGGAGCAGCCCGGCTCCTTCAATATCACAAATGCACCAATCCGTGTTATTGTAAACAGCGCTTTGGCTGGTGATGCAGCAATAACGATGCCCATCTACATTGCTTTGGTTTGTATCTGCACCATAGCCGTCAAATTTAAGGGGTAGAGGAAGCGCTCATCAAATTTGCCGGCCGCTTGTATAAAGGCTATCGTGTGAAGACAGAGATTTTCTTCAAAAACTGGCAGCAACAGAATACCGGCGGATAATCCGGAACAACGGAAATTGATATTACGCCGCGCTGCGGCTCTGTGATGGTTTTCGATGGATGCTATATACATTCCCGGTGCGCTGCACCGGTTACCATACACATCGCTGCAGAGCAGCCAGATAGTCGTAGCAGCAAACAACCACATCCTCAAAAGGTGCAGCGCACCGAAATATTAAAAATGTGGTGGAGAAGGTGCCACCAATGACCGGAGAAAATGCTGCTGACGGGGCTGAAAATCTGATGCCTGTTCATGGAAGCGGTTTTTTGTTTCATGTATAAAAGGACCGGGGTTTTAGCATACTGATGGCTCTAAAAAACAAAAATCAAAGATATGAGGAAAAAAATTGCCCCTGAGGCAACCCGCAGGAACGTGCCCTTTATGCTAAGTTAACGGCTATGGCACAAACCATTTGCTACCCGTTTTAATAAAATTGTTGTCGGGCTATTATCATTCGCCGGTCTGTTTGGCAGGTTGTTGCAGCAGTAATCGTTCTCCTATTATATTTCTGTTAACATGTACCTGAGGGCGGCTATTTGCTTACTTTAGCCCTATGAATACAGCTGATTTTTTAGCCCGATTGCAGGAGCATACACAAGGTGTTCTTTTTATAAGTGAATCAGAATACCCGTTTGAGCCCCAAAACCTGGGGGTACTGAAGGGCGCTGCCCTGCCCGCTGCTATTGCAGCGCGTTCCGGTGCGCAGGCAGCACAGGTAAAAACCATTGATGCGCAACAGTTCCTTGCCAAAATTGAGCGCGGCGCAGACCCTGGTGATGCGCCCATTGCCGCCAACCTGCAAAAAATAAAAGCCCTTTTTGCATTTTTAACTACACAACTTACAAGCCTGCAGGTGTACCGGATAGAAGCCGGCGTACAGGTGCCCGTTTACATCCTGGGCACATTGCCGGACCAGACGGTTGCAGGTGTAAAAACAACCTCCATAGAATCATAAAACCCCTCCTTTATTATGAAACAAATAAATTATCTCCTGGCGCTGCTCCTGCTGGTAGCCGCCTACAGCTGTACCAAATACCCGCCTATAGATGTGCCCCCAACGGATAAGGACAGCAGCTACACTGTTATTGAAAGTTTTGAATCAGGCCGTAAAGCTGCCTATGCGCTTGCGGATGTGGAACTGCGGACAGGTTCCTGGTCCTTTAATGATGCCCTTATTGGCAACACGGCTGCCGATACCAGGGACAGTACCTGGTCTGTACGGTTACGGAACGGAAGCATTACCACCAATTTCAAAATTACCGGCCTACAGAAAGTATATGTGCTTTCAGCTACTTATGGAAACGATGGCCCTTCTACCTGGAACTTTCAAACCAGTGCGGATGGGCAAACCTTTACCAACGTAGGCAACCCGGTTACAGTAAGCAGCAAAACTTTTCAGCTGGATAGTTTTTTGATTACCGGCACCCAGCCGGTGCAGGTGCGTATCATAAAAACCGGTACCACCCGTGTTAATATTGATAATATTATTTTTTCCGGGGCTTCCAATAACCCCGGCTTCAGAGATCCGACGGATACGCTTCCGGGCGGTGGCGGAGATACTACCGTGCCCGCAGCCGGTCGGTATGTAACACCGGGGCCGGATGCACCACCGGCTACAGGCGATAATTCCAACCTGCTGTTTGGCAATCCCTCCAATGCAGATTCGGTGCTGACCCTGGCCGATAATTACCTCATTAATCAGTATTATTACATCGAATCCTACTCCAGCTCCAGGGCTACGCCCAACTGGGTAGCCTGGCACCTGGATAATACCAATACGACCGGTGTGGCAGACCGGCAGGATAATTTTGCCGCCTGGGCAGGCCTGTACAACGGCTGGTATAAAGTACAATCCAGCTCTTATATGGGCTCCGGTTACGACCGCGGGCATAACTGCCCCAGTGCAGACCGTACCAGCAGTGAGGAAGCTAACTCTGCAACGTTTTTAATGACCAATATGATCCCGCAAACGCCGCAAAACAACCAGCAAACCTGGAACAACCTGGAGCAATACATCCGTACCCAGGTGGCAGCGGGTAAGGAAGCCTATGTGATCATGGGCAGCTATGGCAATGCCGGCACTATAGACAATGGTCACATTACAGTGCCCACCAATGTATGGAAGGTGGTGGTGTTCCTGGATAACGGGAATGATGACCTTTCAAGGGTAACTGCCAATACCAGGGTGCTGGCCGTAAACACGCCCAACACCAGCACGGTAAGCTCCGACTGGAAGCAATACATTACCACGGTGCGGGATATTGAAACCGCAACCGGGTACAACCTGCTTTCCAGGCTGAGCACCGATGTGCAAAATGCTGTTGAAACACAAAAAGACCCCGGGTAACTTTAACACGGCTGTGCTTTCTATAAATCAGGCGGGCTTTTTTAAAGGGCCCGCTTTTGTTTGGGACTTGAAAACAGCTACTAATATCGCACCGGTTTCATTTTTATTAAGATGCCCACAGCTCTGGATAGTTTGTGCGGACACAAACCACGGCAGTGAAGGCCCGCTTTTTTATTTTAAAACGTCCGAAGGTGGGCCTTTCTGTTGTGATTGTGCTGTCTGGTCGCAATGACGGTGCTTTCTCATTTGTCGTCTCGACTTGTTAATTAGGGATCAAAATTAATGAGTAATGACAAGTGGTATCTTTGAAAGAAGCAGGTTACAGCAGCGTAGCCGTCGTATCGATTAGTGTTTTGTACCTCCTGTCGACACTTGCTTCAAAGAATGGTGCATTAATGTTTGGTGATACTGTTTGCAGCAGCATTCCCGTTTGGCACATTGCTTTTTTATTGAACCTCTTTGAGCTGTAACCTGCTTTTTTTAATTAATACTTAAAAAAGTAGTTATGTCAAATTTAGTCAGTTTTGAACAACACAATGCGTGTGCAGCCGCTATTGATATCGGCTCAAAGAGAATCTTCGTTTCCTGTGATGGGATTACGGTTAAAAGTTACGATACTTTTACGTTTAGCTATCGTAAGTGTATTGAAGATCTTAGGAGCCAGCAGGTGAAAACTGTATGTATGGAGGCTACAGGCGTCTACTGGATTGCGCTGCATGAGCTGCTGGAGCAAGCCGGTTTCTGTGTATGCCTGGTAAATCCCAAAGAGGTAAAGCAGGTAAAAGGTCGGAAGACAGATGTTGCGGATGCCTGTTGGATGCAGAAAATGTTTAGTGCAGGATTGGTACGGCAAAGCTATATACCGGCCGGTAGATTGAAAGAACTCCGGATGCTAATGCGGGAGCGGGAAGATATTATCAGTATGGGCAGCAGTTATGTAAATAAAATGCAGAAGGCATTAGAGTTGATGAACATCAAATTGACGGAGGTTATTTCTCAGATTACTGGTGTCAGTGGTATCCGTATGATAGAGGCGATCCTTAGAGGGGAAAGGGACGGAAAGGTATTATTAAGCCTGTGTCACAAAAGTATAAAAGATAAAAAGGCAGACGAGGTATTGATGGCCTTAGAAGGCAACTACAATGAAAGCTGGCTGTTCTTGTTGGAACAGAACCTCAAGCTTTGGAAAATTCATGAGCAGCAAATACTCATAGTAGATCAGCGTATGGAAGTGTTGCTTTCTTTTCTGGAGCAAGGTAGTTCATTTGTAGCGCCGGTACATAAGGAGAAGCCCGTACGCCATCATAAGCCAATGATTAAGGATTTAAATCAAAAATTGCTCAATATATACGGTGTAGATGCGGGCTGTCTGCCGGGAGTAACCAACTATTCTATGTTGAAGCTGCTGGGAGAAACAGGTACCGATCTGAGTAGATTTCCTACGGAAAAGCATTATGTAAGCTGGTGCGGGCTTTCCCCTGGTCATAACCAAAGCGGCAGCCGCAGCAGGAAAGCAAAAATGAAAAACAGTTCCAGAGTGGGCCAGATATTCAGGGAGATCGCACAATCGCTGCTCAATAGCAAACCTATAGCCATTGGAACATTTATACGCAGAATACGCACCAGGAAAGGTCCCGCAATTGCAATAAAAGCAGGAGCCAGAAAAATTGCTATTGCATTTTATAACTTACTGACTAAAGGGACAGCTTATTTAGAACAAGGAGCTGCTAAATATGAACAGCAATTAAAGCAACGCGAGCAACAGTATTTATTGAAACTGGCTACAAAACACAACTTGAAATTAGTTGAAATATAGTGCATTACATATCTTGTCATTGGCACCAATTTTTGTTCGTCACTCCGACCGAAGCGGAGCCGTCTCCACGCGGTAATTGAGATTCCTCCCCGCCTACCGGCCGGCAGGCACTTCGTTTCACTTTGGTCGGATCCGATAGCTATCGGATCCGGCTTCATTTCCTTCCTTGTATGTTTGTAACCTTATTTACCGGCTCCCGTTAAAACGTCGATCGCTTTGGTAATATTTCTTTGTTTGGTTTCCGCGGCTTTTGCATTAGCAACAGGCAATGTAAGTGCCTTTTTCCTGCTGTTGGACAATGTTTCAAATACTTTTTTTGCTTTTGCATTTTTGTCCAGTGCTTTTTTAAACTCAACCGGTATTTCCACTTCACGGGGTTCCGTATCCAGCTCAATTGCCACATCAATCAGATCACCTCCGTTTACTTTGGCACCTGCACGGTTCTCTGCGCTTACTCCCACCATAAAGGCGCCACCCATTACCGCCACGGTGCTCCGGTAAGTAAACCCATTGATGGTAACTTTAACGGCTGGTTTTTTACCTGCATTTAGTTTTTCAATAAGCTGATCCGGAATTTTTATACCCGTGGCTGTTTTACCGGATTGCAGCAATGTAGTGCTGAATTTTAATTTTTGATGAGGGGCCATTTTAGTAAGTTTTATTCTTATTACAAAAATGCGGCAATAAATTGATTTTGTAAATATTCATTCGCAGCAATAAACAGGTGTTTTGCGGCAACTACCGCAGCTTAATTATACGCAAGGGCCAAAAGAAAGAGGTCACTGGATACTCCCTACAGCAATCACACCTGCCTGCCGGCGAGGCGGGGAACAGCACCGGCAACCGCCCATCAGCGCTTCCGCCAATAACAGAAGTCTGCGTTCCGAAGGTTCGGAACAGCGGGATATAATACATATGTGAAATTCATTACAGACCAACAAAAAAGTATTGCGTCTTCGGGGTACTTTTCGGTCTGGTTAATGTCACTTCCGTATTACTACTGTCTTAAGTGGTTTGTGCGGATACAAACTATGGCTACGCCGGTCTTTCTGCACTGACCGGAAGCGAGATCAGAATGATCCCGGTTCATTATAAGCAACGGCCTTGTCTTGTAAATGAACAACCACTGTATCAAAAGCGTACATTTTTACTTTCTGCATATTTGCATTCCATTGCTTTTCAGATGAATAAAAAAATGGCATTTTTATTGAAACCTTTAAGCATAATTGTTCTTGCTCAACTCTTAACAGCACGCCCGTTATGTTAAAAAGCTACTTAAAAACCGCATGGCAAAATTTACGCAGTCATAAAACTTATATGGCTATTAATACCGTTGGGTTAGCCGTAGGCATTGCCGCCTGCCTGCTTGTGTTCTTATTAATTCAATATGAAACCGGGTTTGATAATTTTCATAAAAACAAAGAACGCATTTACAGGGTAGTAGCCGCAAACAAAACACCGGAGGGAATGAGTTATTCGCAGGGGAGTGCCCTTCCCGTAGCAGAAGCACTGCGGGCAGATTATCCGCAGCTGGAACAGGTTGCCCGCATCTATGCGCGGAACGATCAGCAGATCACCATAATAAATGATAAAGCCCATACACCACAAAAAAAATTTAAAGAACAGGTGTTTTACGCCGAACCCGAATTCTTCAGCATATTCAATTTTCCCTTCCTGGCGGGCGATCCAAAAACAGCTTTAGCGGAAATCAATACCGTTGTGCTGACACGGCAGATCGCAGAAAAATATTTTGGAAACTGGCATACCGCCATCGGTAACCTGATTAAGTATAATGACAATATTTTCAAGGTAACCGGTATCCTGCAAAATACACCAGTCAATACCGACTTTCCGCTGCAGGTAGTGTTTTCTTTTAAATCCTCGGTACAGGAAGATATTTCAAAGGACTGGATCGCCCAGGACGGATCTTTGAACACCTTCGTGGTGCTTCCCGAAAACATGCCGGCAGAGCAGCTGGAAAGCGATCTCAAGGCTTTAGTGAAAAAGTACACGCCGGCCGAATATGCAAACCAGGGTTATATATTACAACCGTTACACAATATACACTATGAGCGCGCGTTTGGAACTTTTAGCGGCAAAACCTTCAGTAAAGAACTAATCACCGCGTTAAGCTTAATAAGTTTGTTCCTGTTAATTATTGCCTGCATTAACTTTATCAACCTGGCTACGGCACAGGCCGTAAACCGTTCAAAAGAAGTAGGCATCCGAAAAGTTTTGGGCAGCAGCAAAATGCAGCTGATCATCCAGTTCTTAAGTGAAACCTTCCTCATTACGCTGGCTTCTGTTATTATAGCTGTAGGGGTAGCCTTTATTGCATTGCCGTTGCTGAACCATTTGTTACAAACATCCGTAAAGATACAGTTCGGTTATTCTTTAATGGTCTTTTTATGCAGCCTCATTATGGGTGTTACCTTATTATCCGGCTTTTATCCCGCCATTGTTTTGTCGGGCTTTAATCCCATTGCCGTTCTTAAAAATAAATTTACCGGCAAAACGGCGGGTGGTTTTTCTATGAGGAAGGCGCTGGTTGTTTTTCAGTTTGCCATTGCACAAATTTTGATCATTGGCACATTAGTGGTGGTGCACCAGATGAATTTTTTTCAAAATGCGGATGTGGGTTTTGACAAAGAGGCCATCATTACAGTGCCGACAGCTAATGACACGGCCCGCTCTAAGTTGGATGCATTAAAAATGCAACTGCAGCAACAGACCGGGATAAAAGATCTGAGTCTCAGCGGGTTCAGCCCTATGGATCAGGCAGGTTGGGACGATGATTTCATATTCGATAACGCCGCAAAAAAAGCAGGGTTCAAAGCCGACTTGAAATGGGCCGATGCCAATTATTTTACAACCTATAATATTGCGTTCATCGCGGGCAGACCCTATAACCCCGCCGATACCGTAAACGGGTTTGTGGTCAATGAAATGATGGCAAAAAAATTAGGGTTTACAAATCCCGAAGGCATCATTGGTAAAAAAATAAGTTTTTGGGATGGAAAAATAAATGCCCCGGTTGTGGGGGTGGTAAAAGATTTTAACGGCTATTCGCTGAAGGAGGAAATGAAACCAATAGTGCTTAGTTCAAACAGCATGTTCTTCCGGCTGTTCAATATAAAAATACAACCGCAACAGATGAAGCAAACACTGGCGGCAATAGAACGGCTTTGGAACAAGACCTACCCCGATTTTATTTACGAATACCAGTTCCTGGATGAGAAGATTGCCGGCTTTTACAGGCAGGAGCACCAGCTCTCCCAATTGTTCAAAATATTTGCGGGCATTGCCATATTTATTTCCTGCCTGGGCCTGTATGGCTTTGTTTCCTTTATGGCCGTGCAGCGTACCAAAGAAGTAGGCATCCGTAAGGTATTGGGCGCATCCGCAGGCAGCATCCTTTATCTGTTCTCAAAAGAATTTACGCTGCTCATCGGCATCGCATTTTTAATTGCCAGCCCAATAGCCTATTACTTAATGCACCGGTGGCTGCAAAATTTTGCATACCGGGTCCATTTGGGCATGGGGCTGTTTTTATTAACCATTTTAATTGCCGAAGTGATTGCATGGCTTACCGTGGGCTACCAGGCAATAAAGGCATCAGTGGCCAACCCCGTAAAGAGTTTAAGAATGGAATAATGGCCTGTGCATACAAACCGGGCAGCGCTCCTTCATTTCCATTCATTATCCCAAACGGCTTTTGTTCGTCACCCCGACCACTCTTTGTTCGTCACCTCGACCGTAGCGGAGCCGTACTCCCCATTCGTCATCTCGACTTGTTAATTAGGGATCAAAATTAATGAGTAATGACAAGTGGTATCTTTGAAAGAAGCAGGTTACAGCAGCGTAGCCGTCGTATCGATTAGTGTTTTGTACCTCCTGTCGACACTTGCTTCAAAGAATGGTGCATTAATGTTTGGTGATACTGTTTGCAGCAGCATTCCCGTTTGGCACATTGCTTTTTTATTGAACCTCTTTGAGCTGTAACCTGCTTTTTTTAATTAATACTTAAAAAAGTAGTTATGTCAAATTTAGTCAGTTTTGAACAACACAATGCGTGTGCAGCCGCTATTGATATCGGCTCAAAGAGAATCTTCGTTTCCTGTGATGGGATTACGGTTAAAAGTTACGATACTTTTACGTTTAGCTATCGTAAGTGTATTGAAGATCTTAGGAGCCAGCAGGTGAAAACTGTATGTATGGAGGCTACAGGCGTCTACTGGATTGCGCTGCATGAGCTGCTGGAGCAAGCCGGTTTCTGTGTATGCCTGGTAAATCCCAAAGAGGTAAAGCAGGTAAAAGGTCGGAAGACAGATGTTGCGGATGCCTGTTGGATGCAGAAAATGTTTAGTGCAGGATTGGTACGGCAAAGCTATATACCGGCCGGTAGATTGAAAGAACTCCGGATGCTAATGCGGGAGCGGGAAGATATTATCAGTATGGGCAGCAGTTATGTAAATAAAATGCAGAAGGCATTAGAGTTGATGAACATCAAATTGACGGAGGTTATTTCTCAGATTACTGGTGTCAGTGGTATCCGTATGATAGAGGCGATCCTTAGAGGGGAAAGGGACGGAAAGGTATTATTAAGCCTGTGTCACAAAAGTATAAAAGATAAAAAGGCAGACGAGGTATTGATGGCCTTAGAAGGCAACTACAATGAAAGCTGGCTGTTCTTGTTGGAACAGAACCTCAAGCTTTGGAAAATTCATGAGCAGCAAATACTCATAGTAGATCAGCGTATGGAAGTGTTGCTTTCTTTTCTGGAGCAAGGTAGTTCATTTGTAGCGCCGGTACATAAGGAGAAGCCCGTACGCCATCATAAGCCAATGATTAAGGATTTAAATCAAAAATTGCTCAATATATACGGTGTAGATGCGGGCTGTCTGCCGGGAGTAACCAACTATTCTATGTTGAAGCTGCTGGGAGAAACAGGTACCGATCTGAGTAGATTTCCTACGGAAAAGCATTATGTAAGCTGGTGCGGGCTTTCCCCTGGTCATAACCAAAGCGGCAGCCGCAGCAGGAAAGCAAAAATGAAAAACAGTTCCAGAGTGGGCCAGATATTCAGGGAGATCGCACAATCGCTGCTCAATAGCAAACCTATAGCCATTGGAACATTTATACGCAGAATACGCACCAGGAAAGGTCCCGCAATTGCAATAAAAGCAGGAGCCAGAAAAATTGCTATTGCATTTTATAACTTACTGACTAAAGGGACAGCTTATTTAGAACAAGGAGCTGCTAAATATGAACAGCAATTAAAGCAACGCGAGCAACAGTATTTATTGAAACTGGCTACAAAACACAACTTGAAATTAGTTGAAATATAGTGCATTACATATCTTGTCATTGGCACCGATCCCGCCAGGAGCGGGAGAGCGCCGGCCTGTCCGGTAGACAGGGAGCGGTCTCTTTATAAGTCAGAGATTTACCTTCGGTGAAATTGTTCTCGGCTGCGCTCGGAATGACGAGGGAAAGAAGCAGTCGGAATGACGAGGGTAAAAGAAAGGTTCCGTTTAATGCGCTGCGGCTTCAAAACAGGTTTTACAGAACCGCTCACTGTTGCGGAACGGCCGCCTTGCGGGCTTCCACTTCCGCAATAAAAACAGCCGTTTCCTCCAGCTGGCGCAGCACCTGTTGCAGGTCGTACTCTTTGTCCAGCAGGGCCACGGCGCCGTAATTCGCCTTACGGTCGGTCAGCAAAAAAATGCTGTACTCCGTGCGCTTTCTTTTTTTAATGTTCTCCTCCTTCAGGTCGCCCTCCGGCAGGCCGGCAATTACGGCGTCCAGCGCCGTTAGTTCCGCTTCTTTGGCCGCCAGCTCCGTGGTAATTTCCACGGCATTTTCGGAGTACATTTCCTTTTGCCGTTCAATGGAAAGCTTTTTCCATTCCAGGTCTTTTTGTTCTTTGGTGGCAATGCTCAGCACCGCATCGCAGTCCGCAACTGTGGTCAGTTGGTCTACAGAATAGTTAGGCATTTTCTTTAAGTTTTACAAGGTTAAATAATACCCCAAACCTCGTAATCCCGCTTCTGTGCTGCAACAGGCAGGCGTTGTATTTACTATTATTTAACAGTGTATTGCTTTGTCATGGTGAGGCATTAATAATCGTGACAAATTATTTTTTGCCGTCACCTAAAGGAGCGAAGCGAAGCGTAGCCGAAAGGTCTCCCAAATTGAGGAGATTCCTCCGCTCATTCCCTGCGTTCCATTCGGTCAGAATGACGTTCCTTTTATGGGATTCATTTTCAACAACCTGCATCACCTGTTATTAACAGCTTGTCGAACTGCTGATGAAGCCTGCCCTCCCGAAACTTCGGGCCCGTTCGGCGGGCATGATCCTGTTTTTCATCCCCGCAGGGTTTGCTTTACAAAATACTGCGTTTGCAAAGCAGCCTGCTGCCGGGCCTTTAAGGTAGCCAGCTTATATGCGGCCACCTGCTGGCGCGCAGGGCCGCAGTGGTCCATAGCCGCCTGCACATCCAGCTCCATGTTTTGCAGCAGGCTCATTTGCCGCGTGGCAGGCGTAGCCTCCTGCATCAGCTCCTGTATAAAAGCCAGTTTCCGGCACAGCAGGTTATAGCGCTCCTGCATTTTGCTAAGCAATAAACTAATGCACAGCGCATCCGCTGCCGCCTTGCGGGCATGTGCGTTCAGCACTTTTTCCACCTTTAGCAGGTGCGCCTGCTGGCGGGCATGCAGTTTTGCCGTCTTTTGCAGCGGTGTTTGCTGCAGCTGTAACTGCAGTTGTGCCAGCTTCAGGGCTTTGGCCGGCAGGTTGCGTTGCCCCTTTTCATACATACAAATAATGCTGGCAGATATGCCCAGCAGGGCCGCCAGCTCACGCTGGGTCAGTTGCAATTGGGTCCTGATCGTTTTCATATTTCTTATAGGTTAAAAGCAGTTTTCCAATTTATTTTTTATACATGTGTAAACAACAAGGATGTAAACTTTTTTAAAATTCACACAGAAGCCGTTCACATTTTGTGAACAAAATTTTTGTAAACAAACGCGCTGTTCACCATTTTTTTGTTCACACATTTTTTACAATAGTTGTTGCCGGGTATGCTGGTAAAGGGGTATTGCAGTGGTCATTGCTTTGATTGTTTTTAAAGGTTTTAAAACTGGTTTCAGGGCCCGGGCTGTTTAAAGGCTTGAGGGCAGGCTCTTTATTGCCTGTATTTTACAGGTTCAATAGTGGCCATCAGGGCGCTTTATTCAACAACCGGCTGGTTTTTAAAGCTACTATAAATAACTAATTATTGCTGGTAAGGTGTTGTTAAAAGCGGGGATGGGGGGCATTGCCCGGCTCAGTGCTTATAGCATCGGTCTTGATGCGCATGCTGAAGCGCCTCAATATAGGATTGGTTTATTAGCGCTTAGCATACTATTTTTATGATGGCTAAATATTCAGTAGTTTTATAGCATTATTGTTTATAATTGCCCTCCAAGGATTTTGTAACAGTGTTTTCTATGGTAAAAGAGCAACAAATAGAAGAAGATTTAATTAAAAAGCTAACAGATTTAAAGTACACCTATCGTGGAGACATCCGGGATCGTAATGCCCTGGAAATTAATTTTCGTGAAAAATTTGAATCGCTCAATCGGGTACGGCTTACAAATGCTGAGTTTGCTCGTTTGCGAGATGAAATTATAAATCCGGATGTCTTCGCTGCTTCTAAATTATTACGGGAACGTAATTATTTCCAACGGGAGGACGGCACACCCCTGTATTATACGCTGGTAAATATTAAGGACTGGTGTAAGAATGAGTTTGAGGTTATCAACCAATTGCGCGTTAATACGGAGAACAGCAACCACCGGTATGATGTAATTATTTTGATTAACGGTATTCCTGTTGTTCAAATAGAAGTAAAGGGTTTAGACATAAGCCCGCGTAAAGCAATGCAGCAGATTGTGAGCTACAAAAATGACCCAGGCAATGGTTATACCAATTCACTCCTCTGCTTTATGCAGTTGTTTATTGTAAGTAATCAAACCAATACCTACTATTTCGCTAATAATAAAAACCAGCATTTCAGTTTTAATGCAGATGAGCAATTTTTACCGGTGTACAAATTGGCGGATGAGAAAAACAATAAAATCTCTCATCTGGATTCATTTGCTGATAAATTTTTATCTAAATGCACTTTGGGCGAAATGATCAGCAAGTATATGGTGTTGGTAGAAAGCGAGCAACGGCTGCTGGTAATGCGTCCCTACCAAATTTACGCAGTTAAAGCTATTGTAGATTGCATTCACCAAAACCGTGGCAATGGCTATATCTGGCATACAACGGGAAGTGGTAAAACATTAACCTCATTCAAAGCTTCAACACTTTTAAAAGACAATCCTGATATTGAAAAGTGTTTGTTCGTAGTAGATCGTAAAGACCTCGACCGGCAAACCCGTGAAGAGTTTAACCGGTTCCAGGAAGGCAGTGTAGAGGAAAATACCAATACAGAAACATTGGTAAGGCGCCTGCTATCTACCGACTATGCCGATAAAGTGATTGTTACCACCATTCAAAAATTGGGTTTGGCATTAGATGAAAACAGCAAACGCAACAAGAAAAAAGAAAAAGAAGGCAAAGAAACCTATAAGGAGCGGTTGGAACCTTTGAAGGATAGCCGGATCGTTTTCATTTTTGACGAATGCCATCGTTCCCAGTTTGGCGATAACCATGATGCTATTAAGGAGTTTTTTCCTAACGCACAGCTTTTTGGTTTTACCGGTACACCGATCTTTGATGATAACGCTATTTATACGCAAAGGGAGGGCGAATCTGGTTTTTATAAAACCACTCAAGATGTTTTTGAAAAACTGTTACACGCATATACCATTACGCATGCAATAGATGACAGGAATGTATTGCGTTTTCATGTTGATTACTTTAAGGGAGAAGGTAAAGTGAATGCAAAATCCGGTGAGGCTATTACGCAGCAGGCCGTGGTTGAGGCCGTTATTGATAAACACAATGCCGCCACCAATTTCCGCAAGTTCAATGCAATTCTGGCAACCGCTTCTATCAATAATGCCATTGAATATTATAAACTCTTTAAGGAGGTTCAAAAAAAGAAGCAGCAGGAAAACAAGGAGTATGCTCCACTCAATATAGCCTGTGTATTCTCGCCACCCGTTCAGGCACTGGATAAGGATGGTAAAAATGCCGCCGATATAAAGCAGTTGCAGGAGGACCTGGAACAGGAAAAGGAAGATAATAAACAAAATCCTGATGAGAAAAAAGAAGCGTTAAAGAGCATTATTGCTGAATACAACAAGCAGTATGGCACCAACCACTCCATCAATGAATTTGATTTATATTACCAGGACGTGCAAAAACGCATCAAGGACCATCAATACAGCAATACCGACTATCCACATAAAAATAAGATTGATATTTTAATTGTGGTGGATATGCTGCTTACTGGTTTTGATTCCAAATACCTGAATACGCTGTATGTAGATAAAAACCTGAAGCATCATGGGTTAATACAGGCTTTTTCCCGCACTAATCGTGTACTGAATGACACCAAGCCCTATGGTAACATCCTGGATTTCCGACATCAAAAAGATGCGGTGGATGGAGCTATTACCATGTTCTCCGGCGAAGATCCCGGTAAGGCCCGGGAAATTTGGATGGTGGATCCGGCGCCTGTGGTAATTGAAAAGTTTGAAAAAGCGGTGGCAGCATTGGACTTATTTATGCAAGACAGTAATTTGCTTTGTGAGCCGGAAGCTGTTTATAACCTGAAGGGTGATACTGCCCGCATTCACTTTATCAAACGCTTTAAAGAAGTACAGCGTTTGAAAACCCAGCTGGATCAATATACGGATCTGGATGAGGAGCAGCAGGCTAAAATAGAAGCTATATTGCCCGAGGCAATGCTGCGTTCCTTTAGAAGCTCTTACCTGGAAACGGCGAAGCAGCTGCAGCAAATTCAACAACAGGAAGGCGAACAGGCACCGGCGGAAGTGCAGCAGCTGGATTTTGAGTTTGTACTTTTTGCTTCAGCCATAATTGATTACGATTACATTATGAACCTGATAGCCGACAATACGCAGAAGAAGCCGGCTAAGCAGCAAATGACGAAAGCGCAGGTGATCCGTTTAATTAGTTCCGATGCGAACCTGATGGACGAGCAGGAAGATTTAACGGAGTTCATTAATGGCCTGGATTGGACAAAAGGGTATAGTGCAGATGAACTAAAAGCAATGTTCAATGCTTTTAAAGACGACAAATACAACAAAGAGCTGGCTGCCATTGCGCACAAAAACGGTTTGCAAACGGCAGCCCTGAAAAGCTTTGTAGAAAAAATAATGAGCCGGATGATTTTTGACGGTGAAAAACTCACCGACCTGTTAGAACCTTTGGAATTGAGCTGGAAAGAACGCAGGATAAAAGAACTGGCATTGATGGAAGACCTGGTACCCCAATTAAAAAAATTAGCCCAGGGCAGAGAGATAAGTGGGTTAGCGGCTTATGAATAATAAATAAAGAAATGGGTAATAAGCCTCAAATCAATATAAATGATTCAGATTACAGTGAAATACTGCGGCAAGCTGTCGCAGAAATCCGTGTTGCCCGAACGCTGATTGCAAAGCAGGTAAATAGTACCGCAAACTCCGTGTATTGGAATTTAGGAAAATTACTTTTTGAAAAACAGTTAGAAGAAGGCTACGGCAGTGGTGTTGTAAAACAACTATCCGTTGACCTCAAAAATGAATTTCCTGATATGGGCTTATCGCCACGCAACTTGTGGAATATGAAACTGTTTTATGAGCGTTACTATCTGGCAGATCAAAAACTGCTACAGGCCGTAGCAGTTTTACCATGGGGGCATAATCTGCTGCTAATCAACAAAGTGCAGTCGCTTGAGGCCGTTGCATATTACGCCAATGAAGCCGTAACCAAAGGTTGGAGCAGGGACATATTGCTCAACGCCATAAAAATGGACAGTTATGCCAACTTCCAAAAGCAAATCAAGTCGCACAATTTTAGAGAAACGCTTCCCGGCATTGATGCCGATTATGCCAACGAAGTCTTTAAAGACGCTTACAATCTTGGTTTCTTAGGAATAACCGAACACATTAAAGAATTGGAGTTAGAAAAACGATTGGTAGAAAAAATTAAATCCTTTGTGCTGGAATTAGGCAAAGGTTTTTCATTTATCGGCAATCAATACCGGCTGGAATATAACGGCAAAGAATACTTTGTAGATATGCTTTTCTTCCACAGGGGGTTACAGTCGTTGGTGGCCATTGAATTGAAAATTGGCAGCTTTAAAGCAGAATATGTAGGAAAAATGAACCTCTATCTTTCTTTATTGGATAAATTGGAAAAAGGCGAAAATGAAAACCCGTCCGTTGGCATTATCCTCTGCGCCGATAAAGATCATTTAGATGTAGAGATAGCCCTGCAGGATATTAATAAACCCATTGGCGTGGCCGAATACCAATTGTTATTGCCCAAAGAGGAACTGCAAACCTTGGTATTGAACGAAATAAATGCAACAGAGGGAGACAATGAGCAAGAATAAAAAATTTATCCGGAGCAAAGCCGAAGGGTTAATACCTGAATTGCGTTTTCCTGAGTTTGTGAATGAAGGGAAATGGCAAGAAAAAATATTGGAAGATGTTTTAGAGTATGAAAGACCAGACAATTATATTGTATCTGACACGAATTATCATAGCGAAGGAATCCCTGTATTAACAGCGAACAAGAGTTTCATTTTAGGTTATACGAATGAAGATTTTGACATTTATAAGAATTTACCAGCAATAATTTTTGATGATTTTACTGTTGATAGCAAATTTGTTGACTTTCCTTTTAAAGTCAAGTCGTCTGCAATTAAAATATTAAGACCCAAAAACAAAGATGATTTAAGATTTATATACGAACTTATTTCTCAAATTAAGTTTAATGCGAAAGAGCACAAGCGTTATTATATTTCTGAGTATCAAAAATTAAAGCTTTCATTTCCTTCAATAACCGAACAACAAAAAATTGCTTCCTGTCTTTCGTCTTTAGATGAAGTGATTATAGCTCATAGCCAAAAGTTGGAGTTGCTTAAAGACCACAAAAAAGGATTGATGCAAAATCTTTTTCCACAGGGAGGCGAGAAAGCGCCGAAGTATCGATTTAAGGAGTTTGAGAAAGATGGACAATGGGAGGAAACAGTTTTGGAAAATATTTCCAGCAAAATTATGGTTGGTATCGCAAGTGCTGCTACACATGCTTATAGAAAGTCCGGAATTATTTTATTTAGAAATCAGAATATAAAAGAAGGATATCTTGATGACAAGGATATCATTTTTATTGATAGGGATTATGAAAAGGAACATAAAAATAAAAGGCTGAAGGCTGGTGATTTATTAACTGCAAGAACAGGATACCCAGGTACGACATGTGTCGTTCCTGAAAAACATGAAGGTTCTCAAAGTTTCACAACACTAATTACTCGGCCTAAGTCAGAAATCATAAATTCAACTTTCCTATGCTATTATATAAATTCTGAAACTGGTCAGGTATTTTTTAATTCTACAAAGATTGGGGGGGGACAGAAAAACGTCAATGCTGGTTCTCTTGCCAAAATGCCAATTGTATATCCATCTATAAAAGAGCAACAAAAAATTGCTTCTTGTCTTTCCGCATTAGATGAGCTCATTACTGCACAGGCAGAGAAAATAGAACAATTGAAGTTGCACAAAAAAGGATTAATGCAGGGTTTGTTTCCAAAAATGAATGATTAGTGTATGAATACCATAACCCATTTTGCAACCCTGGCTGAAGTAGCTCAGCATTTCCGGAAGGATTTAACGGGAGACCATCGACCATTAAAAGATTTGGTGTTGTTCTTTGCACATAATGGTGCGGGAAAAACCAGGCTTTCTATGGAGTTTAAGGAATTGGGCAAAAAGGAAAATATAACACTAATTTCAGATGGCAGCGGTGCGCTTATTTCCGATAAAGATGGGGCGGTATTGGGCACTACCGAAATGGTCTCCGACACATTATACTTTAATGCCTTTACCGAAGACTTGTTTTCCTGGAATAATGATTTGGAAAATAATACCACCCGGTTTATCCAGTTAAACTCAGATTCTAAATTTTTTAGAGGACTGCATGAGCTGGATTTAGATGCAAAAATTGAATCCTTTTTCAATAACTATGTGGATTTAAAATTTGATATTGATTATAATGCATCTACAGTGGCTTTTTCCAGAAGCATCATTGTTGATGGCCAGGAGCAAACGGTAGAAAATATTAAAATATCCAGGGGCGAGGAAACGCTGTTTATCTGGTGTTTTTTCCTGGCTATTTGCCAGTTAGCCATCGACAAAGATCCTGCCTATAGTTGGGTAAAATATATTTATATAGATGATCCCATATCCTCTTTGGATGAAAACAATGCCATTGCTGTGGCCTGCGATTTATGTAACCTGCTGACGGCAGAGGGCAACGATATTAAAACGGTAATTTCAACACATCATAGCCTGTTTTTCAATGTGCTCTACAATGAATTTGGCAGAAAGGTAAAAAACAAACGTTACTTTCTGCATAATAGAGGGGCCGAAGGGTATGCTTTGCAAGATACTAATGATACCCCCTTTTTTCATCATATTGCTACATTAAGCGAACTAAAGAAAGTAGCGGAATCAGATACAATTTATACGTATCACTTTAATTCTTTGAGAAGTATTTTAGAAAAAACGGCCACCTTTTTTGGCTACGATAAAATTGATAAATGTATTAACGGCCTGGAAGACGAAGTACTTTTTGAACGGGCATTACAACTATTTAGCCATGGAAAATATTCCATATTTGACCCGGTAGAAATGGGTGATGATAATAAAGCACTTTTTAAACGGATTTTAAATGGTTTTCTGGGAAAGTATGAATTTTATTTCCCCCAGATATTTAACGAAGAAACCCCAGCAGAAACAGCATCAGCATGACACAAAAAGAACAATATAAAAAGTTAGGTGATACACTTTGGGACATAGCCAATGATTTAAGAGGAGCCATGAATGCGGATGACTTCCGTGATTATATGCTTTCGTTTCTATTCCTTCGGTACCTGTCCTTTAATTACGAGGAAGCGGCAAAAAAAGAATTGGGAAAGGATTATCCTAAGAGCCCGTCCAAGGAAAAGAGGGCAGATTTTATTGTTCCGCCCCCCTGCAACTTTGGTACAGGAATAATAAGGAAGATATTGAGGAGTTTGAAGGGCAAATGCGCAAAAAGGTGCATTATGTTATTCAACCAAAATACTTGTGGAGCAATATTACAGAACTGGCTCGTACACAACACCCAGATTTATTAAAAACGCTGGACAAAGGTTTTCGTCATATAGAAAACGAATCGTTCGAAAGTTCTTTTAGAGGCTTATTTTCTGAAATCAACCTGAACTCTGAAAAACTTGGTAAAACGTATGAAGATAAGAATGATACACTTTGTAAGATAATCACTAAAATAGCTACAGGCATTGCCGATTTTTCTACAGATACCGATACGCTTGGCGATGCCTATGAATATTTGATTGGAAAATTTGCAGCAGGCTCCGGCAAAAAGGCCGGAGAATTTTATACGCCGCAGCAAATTTCAACCATTCTTTCCCGGATTGTTATTTTAGACTCCCAGGATCCTACAACAGGCCCTAAATCGAAACTGGATAAAGTGCTGGATTTTGCCTGTGGTTCGGGGTCTTTGCTGCTGAATGTAAGAACCAAATTAAAAGAAGAGAGCGGTACTATCGGTAAACTTTACGGGCAGGAAAAAAACATCACTACGTATAACCTTGCACGGATGAATATGCTGTTGCACGGCATGAAGGATACTGAGTTTGAGATATTCCACGGAGACACCTTGTTGAATCAATGGGAGCTGCTCAATGAAATGAATCCTGCAAAAAAAACGGAATTTGACGCCATTGTTGCCAATCCTCCTTTTAGCCTGCGTTGGGAACCCAATGATACTTTGGCCGAAGATTTTCGTTTCAAAAGTTATGGCTTAGCGCCAAAATCAGCTGCTGATTTTTCCTTTTTGCTACACGGGTTTCATTTTTTAAAAGATGATGGAACAATGGCCATCATACTGCCGCACGGCGTTTTATTCCGTGGTGGTGCAGAAGAACGTATCCGCACCAAATTGCTAAAAGATAATCATATTGATACGGTTATCGGGTTGCCTTCTAACCTGTTTTACTCTACAGGTATTCCCGTTTGTATTTTGGTGTTGAAAAAATGCAAAAAGCAAGATGATGTTTTATTCATCAATGCGTCGGAACAATATAAGCCTGGGAAACGGCAAAACTCTTTAGAACCGGAGCATATCAACAACATTGTAGAAACCTATCAGTTCCGGCCGGACCATATTGAAAGATACGCCCGGAGGGTTTCAATGGAAGAAATTGAAAAGAATGCTTACAATTTGAACATCTCAAGATATGTGAGCACCTCCGTTGATGAAGTGCAAATTGATCTGAAAGCCGTAAATATAAAATTAGCAGCCATTAATGAACGTATCAAAAGCAGTACGGATAAGCATAATGAATTTTTGAAAGAACTGGGCCTACCTCCTATTTAACTTCAAATCGAAAGATAATTTCATGGCTCGATAAACAGCTATAGTCACTTCTTGCTATTTTTTAGACGAATAAGGCAAATTACCTTTGCCTTAATGGCAAAAGAAGAAAATATAAAAATCAGTTTTTGGGGAATTAAGTTGGAAGCCAACAACCCAACAAGGAAAAGTATTACCATCTTAGTATTGGTTATGGTGTTCCTTTTAGCGCTGCTAACTTTGTGCTGGCTGCTTAAAATAAATGTTGCTTAACGAAAATACCGGCATTCATCTGCATACCCTCATTTAAAAACTAATCGCTTTACAATAGTGCTTCATTCAATGGGATCATTTCTTCCCCGTCACCAGCAACTCACAAACCTCCACATCCAGTACTTCTGCAATCTTAAATAAGGTTTCAACTGTAGGCTGATTATCATTGGTGCACCATTTAGAAACAGCAGCTTTACTAACACCTACCTGTTCTGCAAGCCAGATGTTTGATTTTTCCTTTTCAATAAGGACAATCTTTATTCGGTTGAAACGTCTCTTTTGTGTGGCCATGGGCAGTATTTACATTACTAATTAACAAAAAAGCTGGCACTTATTTTTTCGTACTTACCAATAGCTCACGTACATCCACTTTCAAAAGTGCAGCAATATCAAACAAGGTTTCCAGCGTAGGCTGCTGATCGTTGGTGCACCATTTTGAGATAGTATTTTTATTTTTTCCCAATTGTTCGGCAAGCCACAAATTCGTTTTATCCTTATCAGCCAGTACGCTTTTGATCCGGTTAAGTATTCGTTTTTCTGCCATAATTAATTTTTCTTCCCCGTCACCAATAGCTCACACACATTCACCCCCAGCACCTCCGCAATTTTAAATAATGTTTCAACCGTAGGTTGGTTGTCGTTAGTGCACCATTTAGAAACAGTCGTCCTGCTTACGCTCAATTCTTCAGCAAGCCATATATTTGACTTTTCATTTTCTAACAGCACTATTTTTATCCGGTTATAGCGTTTTTTTTGCATGGCCATGGGCAGTATTTACATTACTAACTAACAAAAAAGCAGGCACTTAACATTCCAGAAAAAAAAATCATGCACAAATTTTTAATTTTTGTGATTTTAAATACATTTTTGTTTATATTTGGACTATGAAATCAAATAAATTTTATGCTTTTTGATGATACATAAGCTTTAAGTTATTTTGCGAGCACATAAGTGTTTGCTTTATTGATCTGGTTTTGAAAACTACGACCTTTCAACGACTCCGGAAAAATAAGGTAAACGCTCACCATATAGCGTGGGCGTTCTTATTTGGAGTCGGGGGTGTCGTAGCCCTTCAAAGCCGGTAAGGACCAACCCGCGCTTCTTTATGCGTTGGGTGGCCGGTTTCCGAAATTTTGCTAAAACCACCGTTATGAACGCCGTTACTACACCTGTACAGAACACCATTTTTAACGAGGAGGAATGGCTGCTCCTGCTCTTTTTGCTGGCAGACATCCAAAGCTGGCTGCAACAATTGCAGGAAGGGTTGATTTACCAGCTGCCCGTAAAGCACCGTAAAAAGCTGCTGCGCAAAAGCGGGTACCTGAGCGTAAAGGCGCTGGCCCATATACTGGAACGCCATTATTACAAACCGCCATGCCACCCGCCGGTGGGCGCACAAGCTTCGCTGGCCAGCAAGTTTACCCTGCCCATACCGCAAATTGTGGCCTGTATAAGGGATGCCTGCCGGCAACCCGCAGCACCCGGCGGACAGGCCCATGCCGGCAACCGCTGCCACGTATATGATGCGGGCATTACCATTGGGTATAACAGCCGCGGCCTGCCTGTGAGCTCTATTACCGTAATTACGGATGCCGCGGGCACCATTGTTACCGCCTTCCCCGGGGCTATGCCGCCGTAATAATAGAATCATGCCCGCCTGAACGGAACGGGCAGGCTTCGTCAGGCCCGCCCGTTCCGGTCGGACAGGCTCAGCATGACAATATGTTTTTTTATAATACTATTAATTTGTCACAGTGGGCTTGCCGAACCACGGAAGGTCGCACCCGTCCCCACTGTCCCGGTAATTACCGGATAGCTATGCTTTAACTGAAGATAACACCCCGTTTAAAAAATAATCTCATGAAAAAAACAAAACCCACCACCAAAACCGATCCCGCACCGGATATGAAATGGCAGGCCGGTCCCTATAAGCGGTTGGCGCAGTTTCATTTTATACTTCCCAACCCGTTCTTGCTGCTGTGCCGGCTGATGGAAGTAACACCGGAAACCCTGTTGCTGGATTTTATGAGCAACCTGGGCTGTGAAAGCGCTAACCGGCAAAGCCGGGAGGCCGCCCGGCAGCATCTTATGGAATACTTTATTGCCCATGGCTATGGCCAGCAATACTATACGGAGGAGCAGATCCGCCAGGTATTTAAAGAAATGGATGCCGTGGGCCTGTTATTTCCCCGTCATGATGATGATATGATTGATGCCTATGTGCTGTGGCGGGAAAAACACCAGCGCTCCTGGTTTAAAAAGTGGTTTCAGAAACCCCGGCGCCCGGCGGGCTGAGGCAATAACAGGTATTCTTTCCGTCACCGCAGCGAAGCGGAGCGGAAGGGCCTCATGATTACAGAGACGCTTCGGCTGCGTTACACTGCGCTCAACATGACGATTAAAACATATTTGTACTTAAAAAACAATATCCATGTCAAAAACACCCAAACACCACGCGTATTGCTTTTTAAACGCGCTGGCGCTGAAGTACCGGCGCCACCCCGCTGCCATAGACCCGCTTACCGTGCTGCCGGATCTGTTTGATTTTTCGCCACCGCAGGAGCAGGCGCTTTTCCTGGAAAAGTTCTGCACTGCGGCTCTAACCAATACTTATGCCTGGAAGGAGGGCAGCCCAGCCCAGGCCCTTGACTATGGCCGGGAGCTGGAGATGCTGGTAGAAGTGGCCTGGTTGCTGTATAAAAAAGGTAATAACAGTACAAAGAAGCAGTGCCACACATTACCAGGGGTAAAGGAACTGCCCATGCCGCTTACTGCGGCAGAGTACCGGCAGCCGCAGTTGTACCTGCAACAATTTTTTGCGGATGCACCGCTGCGTAAATGGAAGCTGCTGATTGCCGCATTTACGGTAAATGCTATAAGTAATGAATCCGTGGCAGACGAGCTGCCCGGCAAGGATTTGCCGGCCTTTGCCATATCTGTAAATAAACTTATTTACACCATTTACCGTGTTGCGGTGCTAAAAGGAGTGGAGCTGCAGTAGCGCCCTTACCCCAAAGCAACAATATGCCTGTTATTACTTTTATTATTTTTCCTGTTTTTTTACGAGCATTGCAGTTGTAACAGACAACATTTATGACAACAGTACCAGATAAAGAGCTGACCCTGCGCAAGGCAACAACCGCGGATGCAAACCATGTGTGGCAGCTATTGCAGCAGGCCATTGAAAAAAGAAAACAGGAGGGTAGTGATCAATGGCAGGATGGGTACCCCAACCCCACCGTAATTGCCAGGGATATTGAAAAGGGGTATAGCTTTGTTTGTGCAGATGAAACAGGGAATATAGTGGCCTGCATCGCCCTCATTTTTGACGGGGAGCCCGCTTATGAAGCCCTGGAAGGTAAATGGCTTACGGAGCGGCCTTATGCGGTCATACACCGGCTGGCGGTAAGCCGGGAAAAGGCAATAAAAGGATTAGGCACCCGGGTGATGACGGCGGTGGAAGACCTGTGCCGGCAACAAGGCATTTTCAGCATTAAAGCAGATACCAATTTTGATAATACCGGCATGTTGCGGGTTTTTGAAAAGCTGAGGTATACCTATTGCGGGGAAGTGTACTTCCGCGGCAGCGCCCGCCGGGCTTATGAGAAAAAGCTGGATGAATAAAGCAAATACACAGGTACTGCCCGCACGTCATGCTGATAACCGGATCCGGCTGAAGTTTTGCCCAAAAGCAGCGGAGGAGCTATTTCACCGCAACCGCTTTGGTAATAACGGGCATCCGGTTTTCAGTTTTGGCAGCAGCATTCCTTCCGGTCATTGGCAGCACCTGCTCAACGATAGTTTTAATATTGCGGCGCTACGCGCCTTTTTGCGGCTGTGGCTGTTTGCTGCTACGGATATCTGGCTGCTCTGCAGCCGGGCTTTTAGGTAGCGCCTGGTAAAAGTAAGCAGCTATCATTTTTGTTAAAACATCCACAATTATAAGTGATTTGTGCGGACCTGCTACCGGGCAGACAGACACCAACCGTGGCCTGCGGTTCTGCTAACAACAGGTATCCGGTTTTCAGTTTTGGCAGCAGCATTCCTTCCGGTCATTGGCAGCACCTGCTCAACGATAGTTTTAATATTGGGGCGCTACGCGCCTTTTTACGGCTGTGGCTGTTTGCTGCTACGGATATCTGGCTTCCGAGCAGCTGGGTTTTTACATAACGCATAGTAAAAGGTGCAGCGCACCGGTATATTTATAGATCCATCGAAAAATGATCACAAAGCCGCAGCGCGGCGTAATATCAATTTCCACTTACTTTGCCCGGCACCAGCTCCGTTGCATATACCAGTATGGCAGAGAACGCGGAGGAAATGATAACGCCGATGAGCACAGAAAGCACCCCTGTCCACAACAGGTTGGCATAAGGCAGCAGTAATGTAAAGGGCGCTGCGCCCAGGATGGACAGCCAGATGATGTATTTCCTGCCAAACCGGTCTCCCGGCGGGCCGCCGATCAGTGTTCCCGCAGGGAGACATCTCCTCAATTCAGGAGACCTTTCGGCTACTTCCGCGATAGCGGCATTCGCTCAAGGTGACGACATTGTTTTTGCACTGCAAATAAAAAACTGCCAATGACATATTATTTAATTCATTGTATTTCAATGATCTTTAATCCGTGTTTTAAAGCCAGTTTTTGTAAATAGTTTTGTTCACGCTGTTTTAATTGCTGTTCATATTTTGCAATACCCTGTTCCACGTATTGCGTTCCCTTTGTTAGCAGGTTATAAAAGGCTTCCGCTATTTTTCTGGCACCTGCTTTGATCGCTATTCGTGCATTCTTTCTGCTCTTAAGTTTTCTGATAAAAGCTCCTATTGCCACATACTTACTATTGAGTAATGCCTGGGCTATTTCCCGGAAGGTCTGACCGGCATTAGAATGATTGTTCATTTTCGATTTTCTGCTTTTTAAACCACTTTGGTTATGGCCCGGACAAAGGCCACACCAACTTACAAAATGTTTTGCCGTTGGGAATCGGCTCATGTCTGCTCCCACTTCTCCCAACAATTTCAGCAGTGTATAATCGGTGATACCAGGAATACAATTGGCATCTGCACCATAAATATTTAGTAATTTCTGATGCAGGCCGGTTATCATGGGCTTGTGATGCCGTATTGGCTTGGCTTTGTGTTCACTTGTAATGAACTGTTTGCCATGCTCAAGATTACACAACAAGCCTTCGATATGTTTATCAATAAGCAACAGTTGTTGCTGATGAACCTTCCAAAGATTTAAGCTTTGTTCTAATAGAAACAACCAGCTTTCATTATAATGGCCTTCCAGCGCATTGATTACCTGCTGTGCTTTCTTTTCACGGATGCTTACGTGACACAGAGACAGCAGCTTTTCTTTATTGCGTTCTCCGTTTAAGATGGCTTCGATCATCCGGATCCCGCTTGTCCCATTTATCTGACAAATCACTTCTGTGAGTTTTATATTCATTAACTCCAATGCTTTTTGCATCTTATTTACATAGGTACTTCCCATACTAATAAGATCTTCCCGCTCCCGGATCATCATGCGCAACTCCTTTAACTTTCCTGAGGGTATATAGCTTTGCCGTACCAGGCCTGCACTAAACATTTTTTGCATCCAGCACGCATCTTTTACATCGGTTTTTCTACCCTTTACCTGTTTTACTTCTTTAGGATTTACAAGGCAGACTTCCATGCCTGCTTCCTCCAGCATCTGGTGTAAGGCTATCCAGTAAATACCCGTTGCTTCCATACAAACCCGTTTTATTTTCTGTTGCAGGAGCGCTTCAATGCATTGCCGATAGCCAGTCGTAAATGTATCATAGCTTTTTACCGTAACCCCGTCAGTGGAAACGAAAATCTTTTTGGAGCCGATATCTATGGCTGCTGCATCTGGATTTTGTTGCTCAAACTCAATTACCTTTGACATAACAACTTTTTAAGAGTTAATAAAAAGCAGGCTACAGCCCAAAGAGGTTCTCAAAAAGGCAAGCTGCCAAACGGGAATACTGCCTGATACAGTATTACCAAACATTGATGGACCATTCTTTGAAGCAATGCTCAGGGTCAGGTACTAAGACACTAAGTTTATTACTGCTACACTGCTGTAGCCTGCTTCTTCAAAGTTATTACATGTCATCGCCTCATTGATTTGGGCCACCAATAGTTTGCTCAAGGTGACGGGGATTTTTTAAAGCCGGACAGGTATTATTTTTTGTTTGAGCGAAAAAGTTGCATTTTTAAGGTGTGAGATACCTGTTGCTTTTTTTGCTGATTGTTTATACTATATCCGTAGCCGGTCAGGATGTTGATTCTGTTAAGACCATTGAGGAGGTAACGGTTCAGGCCTTTGGCCAGGGTGAGCATCTTGCTACGGCCATTGTCCGTAAACTGGACGATGCGCCTTTAGGCAATAAAAATTCTCTTGTAAATGCATTCAATACCCTTCCCGGTGTGCGCATGGAAGAACGGTCGCCCGGCAGTTACCGTATCAATATCAGGGGCAGCTCTCTTCGCTCCCCCTTTGGTGTGCGTAATGTAAAAGTTTACTGGGGAGGCATACCCCTTACGGACCCGGGTGGTAATACCTATTTCAACCAGCTGGCCTATAATAATTTTAGCAGCATTACCGTTTTTAAAGGTCCGGCCTCCAGCATGTATGGCGCGGGTACGGGGGGATTGGTGCTTATTGATCCTCCTTCAGATGCAAAAGCAGGTATCCATGTTGAGTATGCCGGTGGCAGTTATAACACCCATACGATCCTTGCAGACGGCACCTGGAAGAAAGATGGTTTTGCCAGCACGATGACCTATGCGCACAACGAATCTGATGGCTACAGGGAGCAAACGGCCATGCGGCGCAATAACGTTAGCTGGAGCACAAATGTGAAATGGAAGCGCCAGGAGCTGACCATAGCGCTGCTTTTTTCAGATCTGTACTACCAGACTCCGGGTGCCTTAACGCTGAAAGAGTTTGAAGACGATCCCCGGGAGGCCCGCCCCCGGGCCGGAGGCTTTCCTTCTGCCGTGGATGTGAATGCTGCCATCTGGCAAAAGAATATAACAGCAGGGGTTACCCACAAACAGCGGTTCAATGATAACTGGAGCAATGCTACCACGCTGTACGCAACCTATGTCCAGGTGCAGAACAGCGCAATAAGGAATTTTGAAAAGCGCAGTGAGCCACATTTTGGAGGCAGGACGGTGTTTACCTATAACAAGAGCTGGAATAACAGCGCACTGCAATGGAGCACCGGCACAGAAGGGCAGCAGGGTTACTCCACTATAAGGGTTGCGGATAATAAAGCCGGCCGGCCGGATACGTTACGCACGGATGATGATGTAAACATCAGCACTTACAGCCTGTTTACCCAGGGGATCTTTTCTATAAAAAATAATTGGGTGTTTACTGCCGGGGCAAGCGTTAACGGCAGCCGGCTGGTGTTTACAAGGGTAAATGATTACCCCGTTACAGAACAGCTATTCCGGTATCACAATGAAGTGGCCCCAAGGTTCACTGTTTTAAAACGATTCAAAGCTGTTGAGCTGCTGGCTACAGTATCCCGCGGGTTTTCGCCGCCCACAGTGGCAGAGATCCTTCCGTCTACCACTATTATTAATAAGGACCTGAAAGCCGAACGCGGCTGGAATTATGAGCTGACGGCAAGGAAAACTTTTCCGTTCAATCATTCAAGCCTTCAGTTTGAGGCAACCGGTTTTTATTTTAATATAAACAACGCCCTGGTGCAGCGCAGGGATAGCTCCGGTGCAGACTATTTTACCAATGCCGGCGCTACCCGGCAAAAAGGGGTTGAATTGTTTGGTGCCTATTTTTGTTGGCTGACAGGCAGTGCGATTATGGACTATGTAAATCTGTCAGCCGGATATACCTATAATAATTTTCATTACGGCTCTTTTATAAGCGATGAGGCCGACTATTCTGAGCACCGGTTGCCCGGCGTGCCGCAAAGCGCCCTAAACTGCCGGTTAACACTGGCGCTGAAACCCGGCCTGTATGCGGATGCGGATTATTACGGGGCGGCCGCCCAGTTTATGAATGATGCCAATACTGCAAAGCAAAATGCGTATCACTTATTGCTGGCAAAGCTGGGATACCGGAAAAAGCTGGGTAAAACGGCCCTGAATGTATATGCGGGAGCAGATAATTTGCTGAATGAAACGTACAGCCTGGGAAATGATATTAATGCGGCTGCCGGGCGTTATTACAACGCGGCACCCAAAAGAAATTATTTTATAGGCGCCGCATTTGAATGGCAATAGTTAAAAACGCTGCGGGTTCTGGTAGGCAGCGGAGATCAGCGAAGCGGTTTCGTAAGCCTGCCGCTGGTTATAGCTCATGGTAAGGGAGTTGATCTTAATAAGATCAATAATGGTGCCTACAAGGCAAAGGCCGCCAGTAAGGAAATAGATAATGCCCAGGGCAATATCCCCCATTACAAAGCGCTGAACGCCTGCCACGCCTACAAAGCCTAAAAGCGTCAATAGTAACATTTCATTACGGCTTTTGCGCTTATGCCGGTAGCTGAACAGGAACTGTTGCTGCTGCTGCTCATTCATATCTCTGGTAATGTTTAAAACAAGCACCAATTCATCATACTCAATGTCCGGTATTATATTTAAGATCGTTTGCTGGTCCATAGTTATTGTTTTTATTAGTAAAAGGTAATGTTTTTATGACCTGGTAAATGAGCACGGCGGTGGCCGGTATTCCTAAAATATGCGCGTGCCAGGCGGCCCGGAAATTCAAGTGCAATGTATAGTGGATCGAATGCCCGATGCCGCAGCCGGGGCACCAGGTAATGCCCAGTGCCTTCAGGGGGCACAGGGAAAAGCCGCTGTCATCAGCATTCATAAAAAACAAAACGATCAATGCACCTGTCCAGGTCAGCGCCTCGCCGTATTTTGTTATGAACCCTTTTAATTTCATTAAAACAAAGCTACTAAATAGCAGTCCACAAAAGGAAATCCCTATCGGTAAGCATCCATAAAACGGCGGGCAACGGCAAAAACAACCGGGATAAACAAACCCGTGGCAGCAATCTATTTCTTCAGGATCTGATCTATTACCGGTTTCAATGTTTGCTCCATTATTTTATTGCCGTCCGCATTGGGGTGCACCCCATCGCCGGAAAGCCGTTTGGGCAGCCCGTTATTGCCATCCGTCATTGCAGAAAAATAATCTACATAGGCAATATGGTTCTTTAAAGCATACTCCTTTATAAGGCCATTTAATTGCGGGATCTTTATATTGGGCTGTTTCCCCGGGCTCCAGGGATAATCAAATGCCGGAAGTACAGAGCAGAGGACAGGGCTGATGTGGTGGGCTTTGGCCAGCTCGCACATAGAAATAAGGTTGCCCAATATATTTTCCAGGGATATAAACCCGGTATTGCCTGCAATATCGTTGGTACCGGCAAGGATAACCACCACTTTGGGGCCCAGCTCTATAACATCCCTGCGGAAGCGGATCAGCATTTGTGAAGTGGTCTGGCCGCTGATGCCCCGGTTAATGTATTTGTTACCGGTAAAAAAATCTTTATCCTGGCGGTACCATCCCTCCGTAATGGAATTGCCCATGAACACCACCTGCCGGTCGCCTGCCGGTAATTGCTTTACGGCCTGGTTGGCTGAATCAAACCTGCCGAAATTGGCCCAGTCAGCGTTTTTGTCCTGCGCATTGAGGCTGCCCATCGTAAACAAAATAGTGCAGGTGATTAATAGAACACTTTTCATAAAGTAAAATGTTTTGTAGCTATTTACAAATTTAGAAAATAATACCATTTAGATTTAAATTGCACCAAGTGAAGGTATGTCAGGAGCTTGACGAAGCCTAATCACCCTTCGTCAAGCAGGCTGACAGTGTTCTTTTAATGTAAATGGTATAAGAATATGTTTAACTATCAAAAAACAGGAATCTTCAAAGCTACCTGATGTACCTGCAGCAATGGTTTTAACCGCATTTTCTTTGCTTACCATCAAAGGGATCATTTCCGTAAGGCCCATTTAAACATTTCTTTCCAGGTGGGTTTTTTACCATACATTAAAATACCTGTGCGGTAGATCTTGCCGGCAAACCAGGTTACCAGTAAAAAAGAAACAATAAGCAAGACCATGCTCAGCGCCAACTGCCAGTAAGGTACAGTGCCCGGAATACCATAGGAAACCCTGCCCATCATAACCAGCGGAGCTGTAAAAGGTATAATGCTTCCCCAGACCGCTAAGGGGCTGCCGGGGTCTTTGGCCGCAGCCATCATGATAAAAAAGGCAAACATAATAATGATGGTTATAGGAAAACCCAGGGATTGTGCTTCCCGCATATCCTCGTTTACCGCACAGCCTACAGCTGCATAAATAGAAGCATAAAAGAAGAACCCCCCTAAAAAATAGAAAATGAACAGGGAAAGGATCAACGGTAGGTTAACACTGGCAAACATGCCCTGTATGGAGCCAATAGCCTGTGAGAATGAATTATTGTCCATTCCCGAAACGCCGGCTTTGGTAAGATTGTAAATAAAGAGCACAAAAACGATCCATAAAATAAACTGGGTAATGGATACACAGGCAATACCAATAATTTTCCCGATCATCAGCTGGAACGGTTTTACTGATGAAACCATAATCTCTGCAATGCGGCCGGTCTTTTCTTCCATTACCCCCATCATAACCTGCGACCCGTAGATCAGCAACATAAAATAGATTAAAAAACCTGCCACAAAGCCTATGCCGTATGCCACTGCACCATCTGTGGTCTGGTCTTCCATATTTTCCGTTTTTATGTTCAGCGTGCTTTCATTGAGCAAGTGCTGTTTGCTGGTGTCAATGCCCAGCTGCTCATATTTTATTTCATTCCATACTGCGTTTAGCTTTACCTGAACGTCTGAAACAGTGCCCAGCGTTTTTTTTGACTTTACCACGAGATTGTCCGGCGCTTTTGTAACCAGGGTGTTGGCCGGTATGACCACATAACCATCATAGCCTTTGGATTCAAATGTTTTGCCAAGATCCGCCGGGTTTTCTTTTACCAGTGTTAAGGTACTGTTGGGATAGTCCTTATTTACTTTATCAATACGCTGCTGCGTAAAGCTTCCGGAGGAGTCTACTATGGCAATTTTTAACTTTGTGCCGGTTTTGGTACTGATATAGGAAGTGCCAAAAATGAAACCCAGGTAAAGCAGGGGAAAAAGCAGTGTTGTAATAATAAAGCTTTTTTTGCGGACCCTGCTTAAATATTCGCGTTGTATAATTAATAAGACCTTATTCATAATTATCGGTTGGGCTTAGTCATTAATGGATTGAAATCTGCGTGCCAGCGGGGTACCTTCTACTTTACGTATGAAAATATCATTCAGCGTTGGCAGTATTTCATTAAAAGAATCTATTTGCAAACCGTTGCTTAAAAGAAATGACAATATCTGGTTGTTGCTTACTTCCGCATTTTTCTGAATGATCAGTGTATTTGCGCTGGCCTGCTTTACAGAAAACAGCCCGTTTGGTTCAAGAGCTGCCACCGGGGCTGCAAACGTAATTTTATACAGGTGCTCTTTAAACTCCTGCTTTACGCCCTGAACGGTTCCATCCAGTATTTTCTGCCCCTTATTTACCAGCACAATATGATCGCAGATTTCTTCAACCTGCTCCATTCGGTGTGTGCTGAAAATAATGGTAGCGCCGTTTTTTGCAAGGTTAAAGATCTCATCTTTGATCAGGTTGCTGTTTACCGGGTCCAGGCCGCTGAAAGGCTCATCCAGTATAATCAGCCGGGGCCGGTGTAAAACGGTGGTAACAAACTGTAGTTTCTGCTGCATTCCTTTTGAGAGGTCCTCCACCTTTTTATTCCACCAGGAGTCCATCTCAAATCTGGCAAACCAGGTTTTCAGGCTTTCAATGGCCTCCTGTTTGCTTAAGCCTTTTAAACGGGCAAGGTATAAAGCCTGTTCTCCTATTTTCATTTTTTTGTACAACCCGCGCTCTTCAGGCATATAGCCGATCTTGCTGATGTCATTTACAGGATCAAAAGCTTTTCCGTCCAGCGTAATGGTTCCGGAATCCGGGTAAAAGATACCGGTAATCATACGGATCAGGGTGGTTTTTCCGGCTCCGTTTGGGCCCAGCAACCCAAATATCTGGCCCTGCTCAATCGTCAGGCTGATGTCATCAACCGCTTTCTGCGTGGCAAAATATTTTTTAAGATGTGCAACCTGCAGTAAATCCATATTAACTATTTATTATGTAAATATAACAAACACGTTATTACCGGCTTTAATTTATTAATGTGGGGGATGAATAATGGGTAAGCGGCATCCTGCTTTGAAAAAATTACCGCACCTTTGCCGCATTATTCAGATGCTATGAAGAAAAAGAATTTATTGTTTATCATTTTAGGTGCGCTGCTGGTTGGAATGAGCAGCTGGGGGTTTTTAATTCACCGTACCGTAAACCAGCTTGCCGTTTATGCCCTGCCAAAGAAAATGCAGGCTTTTTTCTATACGAATATGGATAGCCTGGTATATAATGCTCCGCGGCCGGATCAGCGCCGCAATATTGACCCCACAGAAGGGAATAAGCATTTCCTGGATTTTGAATATTATGGCAATGATGCAGCAGACAGTATTCCTCATCAATGGGAGGATGCCGTGACAAAGTATACTGCGGATACATTAAAAAAATATGGTACGCTTCCTTTTGTGGTTGTGGAAACACAAAAAAAGCTAACGGATGCCATGCGCAGGAAAGACAAGGACAGTATTATTTTTTATGCAACAGACCTGGGTCATTATATTGGCGATGCGCATGTGCCGCTGCACACTTCGCTCAACTATGACGGACAGCTTACCGGGCAGCACGGTGTTCATGACCTTTGGGAAACAACCGTGCCGGAGGTGGCATTAACGGATTTTAGTATTAAAAGCCGCTATAAGGCGAAATACCTGCAATCACCCCGGGAAGCTATCTGGAGCATACTGAAACAAACGCACGCGTTAGTGCCAGAACTGTTTGCAATGGAAAAGGAAGTATCAAAAAATTTTCCGGATACCGCAAAGAAATACCGTTGGGAATACCGCTGGGGAAAGAACCGCCGGTTTTATTCAAAGGAGTTTGCAGTAGCTTATAATAAAGCGCTGAAAGGCTCTGTAAACGAGCAGGTGATCCGCTCTGCCAATGATCTTGCTGATTTCTGGTATACCGCCTGGGTAGATGCGGGCAAGCCAGACCTGAACAGTCTGTTGGATGCTCCATATCAGCGTAAGGATTTCAGGAAAGAACAAAAAACCTATCGGAAAGGAAAGCTGATTGAAAAAGGATTGCTGATCAGCAATAATTTCAGGACGAGGGATTAGGGAGTATTCAGTATTGAGACGCCAGTGCTCAGTTTCGATCCCGATTGCCATGGGGAGGATGACGGTGTTTTTCTATGTCATGGTGAGACAATAATAAAAGCGTTGTATTTAAGTTTATTGGGATGACGATTGAAAAAATTGTCATCCCGCGATAGCGGGAAAAGCCGGGGATCTCTACAGAGTCAGAGACCCCTTGTTCCGAACCTTCGGAATCGCTGCGCTCCACTCGGGGTAACGCTTGCAAGAACCTGTCATTTTAAAGAACTTAATCGCTCCGTTATTGGGGTGCCAATGACAGCTGTGTTATTGTTTTGAAAATTAATCTTTCTTTTTGTCATGCCGTTCCGATAGTTCGGAATTGTTTCGGCATCTATTTATCGCTGACCTGGACCCTGAAATACCCCAAACATTCGGGGCAGGGTGATCGCAAGCGTGTTTGTCATCGACTCATTGATTAGGCCCCTATAAAAAGCCCGGGGTGGCATTACTTTTCGGACATCCTTGGCCATTCCCGGAAAATAAACAATTAACCCTTAAACGCCGCACAGACCGCTGCAGCAACCCGCTCCCCGTCCATGGCAGCGCTTACAATACCGCCTGCATAGCCCGCGCCTTCCCCGCAGGGGTACAAATTTTTTATCTGGGGGTGCAGCAGGCTGTTGCTGTCTCTGGGAATGCGCACCGGCGATGAAGTACGGGACTCCGTTGCAACAATTACCGCATCGTTGGAATAATACCCTTTTATTTTTTGTCCAAAAAGCGGGAAGGCTTTTTGCAGGGCTTTTGTTACAAACGGGGGCAGCACTTCCCATAAAGGAGCGCTATGGATGCCCGGCAGGTAAGAACAGCCCGGCAGGGTTTCAGAGATCCTGCTGGTACAAAAATCAACCATGCGCTGTGCGGGGGCTACCAGTTTTCCGCCACCGGCTTTAAAGGCTGCCTGCTCTACCCATTGCTGAAAATGCAGCATGAACAACGGACTGTTCATTTTGCTGCCGTAATCTTTTTTTAATGCCGGTATTGCCCGTACATCTTTTTCGGTTACCTGCACCACGATGCCGGAATTGGCATGCGGGTTATTGCGTTTGGAGGGAGACCATCCGTTTACCACAATTTCATTTTCATCGGTTGCGGCAGGTGCAATAATGCCACCGGGGCACATGCAAAAGGAAAATACACCATGAGTATTTACCTGCTCCACCAGGCTGTAAGAAGCTGGGGGCAGCCATTGCCCGCGGGCGGGGCATTTGTATTGCGATTGATCGATCAACGCCTGCGGATGTTCTGCCCGCACTCCCAATGCAAAAGGCTTGGCCTCGATCCGTATTTTTTTATGGTGCAATAAATGAAAAATATCACGTGCCGAATGGCCGGTAGCAAGAATGACCGCTCCGGCCGTGAATGCGTCACCATCCGCTGTTTTTATTGCTTTGATGCGGTCGTTTTCAATAATAAGATCCGTTACCTTTTTATTAAAATGCACTTCGCCACCGCTTGCCACAATCTGCTCTCGCATGGCGGTAATGATCTGGGGCAATTTGTTGGTACCAATATGCGGGTGCGCCTGGTACAGAATCTTTTCATCAGCTCCAAAGCGCACAAAAGTATTGAGGATGCTGTTAACATTGCCCCGCTTATTACTGCGCGTATATAACTTACCATCGCTGTAAGTTCCCGCGCCGCCTTCACCAAAGCAATAATTGCTTTCCGGGTTCATAATGCCCAGCTTGTTAATGGCCGCCAGGTCGCGCCGGCGTTCCCGGACCGCTTTACCCCGTTCAAGAATGATGGGTTTGATGCCCTGCTGCAATAATTGCAGGGCCGCAAAAAGCCCAGCAGGGCCTGCACCAATAATGATTACGCTTCGGGGAGCCCTGTGTACATCCTTATAAATGATTTCAGGAACCGCTCTTTTTTGAGGTGGTTCGTTAATATAAGCCAGTAATGATAATTGGATCAGCGGCTTCTTTCCCCTGGCATCAATAGAGCTCTTTAGCACAGTATAACCCTTTACTGCTCCCAATGCTATATTTATTGCGCTGGAAATGTATTGATGGATAATAGAAGCGTTCTCTGCCTCCTCCGGTGGAACGCGGAGGGTGATGGTTTGTTGCATATGTCCGATTTTTATCCGGAAAAATTTTATGCAAAGAAATGATTTTTTGGATCAGATCCCTGAACTTTATTATGTAGTTTGGGCATCCTGATTTAAGAAGCAAAAAGATAAACAGCCGGTAATGAAAAAGGAAGTATCTGTTATATTAAAAACCCGGTTGCAAAAATTTGATCGCCACGGTGAAAAAACCGGGTGGACTTATATTGAGATCCCGGCAGACCTGACGCAACAACTGCTGCCCGGTAATAAGAAAATGTTCCGGGTAAAGGGGCGGATTGATGAGCACAAAATAGCCGGTGTTTTTTTATTGCCCATGGGGGATGGGAGCTTTATTTTGCCTGTAAATGCTGCCATGCGGAAAGGCATCCATAAAAAAGAAGGAGCAATGGTGGAGGTGGTTTTACAACCGGATGCAAAGAAATATGAGCTGAACAGGGAGCTGATGGAATGCTTGCAGGAGGAAGAAGAAGCGCTTGCTTATTTCAGGTCTTTAGTGCCCTCCCACCAAAACTATTTCAGCAAATGGGTGGATGCGGCAAAGACAGATGCAACAAAGGCACAGCGTATAGCAAGAACAATTTATGCCCTGCAGCATAAATGGGACTATGGCCGGATGATGTGGTTTTATAAGAAGCGCTGAACCGTTTCAGTTGTACCGGAAAAGTGCTGCAATGTACCGGTCTTTATTGGATATTTGATCTGAAACCTGCTCTGCCCCTTCTGGTGTGTAAATGCTTATCCGCTATAATCCGGTTCTTTATGCAAGCCTACCATCGCAGGTAATTACCTTACCTGTCATATACTCATTTTCTGTTAAGAGCTGGATGGTATGCGCTATATCATCGGGCTCACCAATACGCCCGGCAGCTATTTGGGAAGTATAGCTGTCAACAGTCTCTTTTTTAACTTCAGCGGGTAAAGAATCCCGCCAACTCGTATCTATAACTCCCGGAGAAACAACGTTTATACGCAAGGGTTTATACTCTTTTGCCAAATAGGAACCATAATTTCCAATGCTCTGTTTATTGCGGCAAGCCCTGATGTTCCCGTAAATTTTGCTGTGGCGGATATTGCCGTTATCAGCGGTATACTTCCTTTAGGTTTAAGTAGGGAAACACGGCTTTCAACGTGTAAAGCTGTGCCCGGAATTTTTCTTCAAATCCTGCCTGAAGATTTTCCAATGAAAGCTCATTAAAATGACCCTTGCCTTTTTGCACCGCTAACAGCAATAAGGTGGGCAATAGTACCCTGCGATGCGAAAAACGTTTCCAATGCTTTTGTATTACTGCTGTCCATTTGTGCAGTGGATAACCCTGCCGTTTTTGCTTTGTTCAGCTTTTCTTTATTCCGCCCTGTAACAGTTACCAGCGTGCCTGCCTTTTTCAGCATTTGGGCAGTAGCCAGGCCTATTCCTGATGAACCGCCGGTTACAATGATCTTTTTGTTTTGTAATGCCATAAAGCTGCTTTTAAATGTTTGATACAAAATTGACCATTTAACAGGCTGATTTATTGACAGCATTATGTGTTTTATAGGCTGAATTATTCCTGCTGCAAAATTTAAAAGGCGTTCCGCTGGTGATTGCTTTGAACCCGCCATAACGCCAAACAGCTGTTGGCACAGGCTTTTGTTGTTAAAGGCTCATTTTTGCCCGCTTTATACTGAAAACAGCAATAACGATTGAAACAATTGCCCCCAATGCTCCTAATGCAAATACATTTTGATAACCGGATGAATTAGCAACAATGCCTGCTATTGGCGAAGTAATTGCTAATGCAACGTCAAAGAAAGCTGTATAGGCTCCCAATGCCGTGCCACGCATTTGTGGTGTAGTGCTTTTTACAGCTTCTACGCCAAACGCCGGAAAAATCAATGAAAAGCCAATGCCTGTTAAAACTGCTCCTAGGAATGCCATTGCAGGAATTGTCGCATACCATAACAATAATTGCCCTGTCAACTGTACCAATAATGAAATGGCTGCTACTTTATTACCGCCATATTTGTCAGTGTATGATGAAAAGAAAAGCCGCACCCCAATATAGCTAACGCCAAATAATGTAATGGCCAATGAAGCGTTTGCCCAGCCTTTTTCCTGAAAGAATAAAGTAATGAACGAAGATAAGCAACCAAATGCAATTGCTGAAAATGAAAGCCCCAAACCATATTGGGTTATTTGCAACACAACATTGCCAAACGAACTTCTTTGCTGCTCTGTTTTATGGAGTTTTGGCGTTTGCAATTTTGAAATCGCTGACCAACCAATAACTGACAAAATGATAATGCCTGCAAAAGCAATCAATGTTCCAAAGTACTGCTGCAATAAAATTCCAACTGGCACCCCTGCTGCCAATCCGCCATACATTGCAATACCGTTCCACGACATCACTTTTCCGGAGTGCTGTTGCCCTGAACGCCCGATACCCCATGACAAGGCACCTGTTATTTGCAAACTTTCTGCTGCGCCTAATAAAATCCTTGCGATGCTGATCAGCAAAAGGCTTGCCACAAAAGATGATGACAGTAGAACTGCGGCTATGTACGCTACTGAGGCTATAATAACAGCTATTGTACCATATAGCACACTTGGTCTGACGCCCTTGGTGTCGGCAATATGCCCTGCTCTTTTACGCGTAAATAATGTTGCAAGTGATTGCATACCGATAATCATACCTACAATGAGATTGTTGCAATGCAAAACATTGTGTAAAAAACCGGGTAGTATGCCTAACGAAATACCAATGGTCATATAACTGCAAAAAACCATTACGCATAACGGAAGCATAATTTTTGAAAACGATACTGAATTTGTTGTTGTTTGTTCCATAAATAAAATTTATGCAAAGCAACAACAGTGGCAATTTTATAAAATAGAGGAATGATTGTATTAATTGGACAAATCGCGGTATGCCTTTCTGAAATTCATTGGTGTAATCCCGTTTACTTTTTTAAATAGTCGTGTAAAGTAGGTGTGGTCTTCAAAGCCAAGCTCAAACGCTATTTCCTTTGCAGTAAGTTCGGTATGGTGTAATAACCTTTTGGCTTCCAGAAATAATTCCTGCTGTATCCAGTAACTTGTAGAAAAGCCTGTGGTTTTTATTAATGTTTCGTTTAGATATGAAGTTGAAATGCATAAGAGGTTGGCATAATCCGCAGGTTTTTTAAGTGTGCGGAAATGCTTTTTTAAAAACTGCTGAAATGCAGTTGTGATCTGGCTTAACCTGCTCTGCGGACTAATACTTCTTTCCTGGCTGCTACTGAATGAACTGCAAACAATAGCAATAAATGCGTTTGCATAAGATTGAAGTTCTTTCAGCTCAAAATTGTCTGGTTTGGGTGATTGAGCTGTTTTATCTACTAACTTTAAAATAGTTGTGAGCTTACGGGTTTCTTTCAAAAAAAGGAATTGAGAAGTCAGTTTGTCCAGATAATTTCGCAGATCTTTTTCAATAATAGCCGGACTTACTGCTAAAAACCAGCCAACTATTTTCCGTCGTGAATAATAATGTACCTGACCCGGTTTTATAAAGAATACGCAGGCATCTTTTAATGTGATTGAATTAAAATCGAGCATTACCTGTATGCTCCCTTTTTGTTGCAGTAAAAAAATATAGTGGTCGTCCCTGTGGGCTTTGAGCAGATACGTTTCTGCCTGGTCTGTATTTACAAACTCAACAGATACACCTGTTTTTCCCAGCTCATCAATATGTACAGGAATTTTCTTTCTTTTCATTGTCTAAACATCCGCAAAGTTAGAAATAGTAAAACGTTGTTTGTAAGCCCAATTTGCATATCAAGCAAACCGGTTACGGTGATGCTTATCCTGCAAAACTCCGATTTCAAAGGTCCGACGGAACGAATCAACCCTTCACTTGAATCAACTTCAAAGCCTTTCACCCTGTTTTCAATGTTCAGATTATTATAACCGAAAGAGGAAGCAACTTTTTCTTGCTGGTGTATTTTTCTGAAATTTTTCAGGCTGTAATGTGGAATGTCTTTTGAATTATTTTTCATCGTTTTTCAGGTGCTGTTTAAGAGTTGTATGGTTTCTTCCTTACTTCTGACCCTGTTTATATTTTGCAAAGGCTTTTTATACCACCTTTTGCCAATCCAGGTAGTTCCATTCCGCTCCGCTCCATCCGGCCGGAATGATGTTTCTTATGTAGATTCAATTCCAACAATTTCCAACACTTGTTATTAACAGGCAATAATAAAAGCGTTGCATTTAAGTTCATTCGGATGACAAGTTTTTTTTAATCGTCATCCGACCAAACCCGCTTTCAGCAGGTGCGCAGAGGAATCTCATCTGTTACAGAGATCTCTCCGCTCGTTCTTCGAACTCGGTCGAGACGACGATCTTGTATATTATTGGCTTTCAATACAATAAGACACCTGTCATGAACAGCCTGGCGAAACAGGATCCGGTTGCAAGCCCGCCCTTCGGTAATCCCGTTATTATTGTTTATTGGTATTCTAAGAATTTGTCATTAATAGCTTAAAGAAGACCAACCCCCTGGTTGCCTGTTTCTGAGATTACCAGGGTTTATTTTGAAAGCTTAACCAAGTTCAACAAAAAGAAAATGAAAATTCCGCGTATCAAAATCACTTGTCATTTTCTGTAAGCTATGGCCGTATGTTACGGGCCTGTAAAGGACAATAGTTATTGGGCTTCTATAAAAGCCTTTATTTCCCTGAACTGCAAAAGGCTTTTATTTTCAATATCATATTTATTGAAAAATTCAAGAAGCACATTCAGCCCGCTTATGGAAAACACTTTTCGTTTTCCCTGCTGGCAAATGGTAATATAATCCGTACCTTCATCTGTAACCGCATTTTGTATTATAGTAGTATCTTTTACTTTGATCACAGGGTTCTGATTAAGTACCTGAGGGTTTAAATTAAATGCACCTTCTGCACATAATGCGGTAAACTGGTTGTTAGCCCATTCCTGATCCGCATCCGTATAGGCGCCGGTTACCTCATATTTCTTCCTGCCCGGGTGATAAGTGCCGGTAACCAGCAGCCGCTGCCATTTACCGTTTCGTATACCAAGGATACGGGCAGTATATACCTTGTCTATCGTGGCGTTCTGGTGCTCAAGCATGAATGCCAGCTGAAACTGATTGAGAAATGTATCCAGCGCTACGTAGCCCGGCCTTTTTTGAGGCGCATCCGGAAAATTGATCCTGCAATTACCGGACTGCGAAGAGGCAATAGCCGTAATCGATAATGCCATCCATAATACCAGCAATTGTTTCATAAATCTGTTTTGGCAAATTTAATCCTTTGCCGACATTTGCAATGATTAAATAAACTCAATGAGCATAGATCTGCAAAAAATAAAACAGCCGTTTTTTATAGGAGTGGCAGGGGCGGGCATGAGCGCCATTGCCCAATATTTACAGGGCACAGGCATGCAGGTATCCGGCAGCGACCGCTTCTTTAATGAGGGAAAGGCAGGGGATATCAAAACAAAGCTGGAAGCAGCAGGCATCCGCTGTTTTTTGCAGAACGGGGAAGGCATACATGCCGGTACAGACCTGGTGGTTGCATCTACGGCCATTGAAGATACGGTTGTTGAAATAAAGAAAGCAAAAGAGCTGAATATACCTGTTATCCGGCGGTCTGAGCTGTTGGCCCTGATAGCGGCCAGCAAAAAGACCATTGCCGTGGGAGGCACCAGCGGCAAGAGCACTACTACAGGAATGTTGTTTGATGTGCTGCAATACGCCGGTAAACAGCCTTCCGTAATCAGTGGCGCCGGCCTGGTGAGCCTGATAAAGAAGGGAGAAATCGGGAATGCCTTTGTGGGCCACGGCGACTGGTTAATTATTGAAGCAGATGAAAGCGATGGTTCTATTGTGCAATACCGCCCGGAAATAGGCCTGCTGTTGAATATAGAAAAAGATCATAAAGAGCTGGAAGCATTAATGAGCCTGTTTGAAATTTTTAAGAATAACAGCAGGCGCTTTTGTGTGAACCAATCCAATGAGCACTCCCGGAAACTGTCTGTAAACAGCAGCAACGATTTTTGTGTGGATGGAAGCTGCCCAGGTGCCGGTTTCCAGGCTACCGGTTTCAGCCAGGAAGGGTTTGTAATTTCTTTTAATGTGAACGGGCAGCCGTTTAAGATCCATATTCTCGGGCGTCATAATATGGAAAATGCGGTGGCTGCAACTGCGGCGGCGGCTTTGGCTGGTGTTTCTTTAGAAGAAGCGGCTGCTGCTTTAGAAAATTATGAAGGCATTTACCGGCGCAGCCAGATCCTGGGGGAAAAGAACGGGATCTGGGTCATTGATGATTTTGCGCATAACCCGGTAAAATGCGCTGCGGCTATACGCTCCTGCCAGCCTGTATCCTCAAAAGTGGTGGCCTGGTTTCAGCCGCATGGCTATACCCCCACCAAATTTTTACGTAGGGAATTTGTAAGTGAAATTGCAAATGCGTTACGGCCACAGGATGAGATCTGGATGAGCGAGATCTTTTATGCCGGCGGTACCACCACAAAAGATATTTCTGCCGGAGATCTTATAAACGAACTAAAGGCCCTGGGTAAAAACGCTTATTTTGTTGCAGACCGGAATAACTTCCTGCAGGAAGCCAGGGGCCATTTACGGCCGGGCACGGCATTATTGCTCATGGGCGCAAGAGACCCCTCTTTAGAACAGTTCTCCGCAAACATTTACGGGCAGCTGTAAACGGATCAGGCAGCGATGCTCTTATTGTAATTATGTGGATGGAAAAGATAGAAGCACATCACCATTAAAAGGCTGTAATTGGTGCTATCGTTAGGATTTTCACCTTCTACAGAGCAAACCACAATGGGGTGCTGTTGGTCTTCATCAATAATCTCAACTTCGCTATTATCAGCATTTTTGAAATTGAGATAAAAACGCTTATCGTCTACTTCAATATATTTCTGACGTCCTTCTTTAATGATTTTGCCTAATTCAGCTCCGTATTCGTTCTGTAATACGAGCTTGTTTTTGAAAATACCTTTCTTTCTATAATGGAACAGCCTTTTTTCTCCGTCTTTTGATTCAAGATAAACCGAGTTGGATTTTGGCTTATAAGCAAGGGTTAACATTTTCTGACCATTATTCCACAATCCAAACGCGGTATTACCGATGCTGGATGTAATAGTCTTCCATTGCATAAAAATGAATTTAGTCTGCTGCAAAGGTACAGCATAGCCATTGGGGATCAGTTGGTTTTATAAAATTAATATAAACTTAATATTGCGGTTTTTTGCACACGTAATGCACATTGTTAGAGTATGGAATAGTGTAAGTATAATAGAATCAGTTGTTTATGTGTCTGTATAAAAACAGGTATACCAATACCAGCAGGATCAGTAATATAATAATGGAAAAATAAAGCGTCCATTGGGGCTGCAGTTGCCTTTTGCGGATAGCAGCTCTTTTCTTCTGCGTCCTTTTTTTAAGATCCCGGTTCAGCGCTTCCGCAATCAGGGTCAGGCGTGCGGGATTTTGAACGCTCTGCAAGCCTTCAACAGCATCATTGTCAAAATTGTCTTCCATTAATTGTTTTTCTACCTCATGCTGCTCTTCTTTACCAAGCTGCTCATTCAGGTATTTCAACAATGTTTCCTGGCTGATGTTTTTGTTCAAATGGGATAATATGTCTTTTATATTTTCATCCATTTGTTTTCTTTGACTCTTTAAGCATTTTCCGGATCAGTAATTTTAAATTTCTTTTGCCGTTTTGTATAAAGCTCTTTACCTGCATTAAGCTATATCCCTGCGACTGGCTTATTTCCTGGTAGCTTTTCTTTTCAAGATAAAACAAAGTTACAGATTGGCGCTGTTCTCTATTCAATGCATTCAATGCCTCTTTTAAGAGCTCCGGGCTTACCTCTTCTTTTTCGGCTGCCACCTCTTCCGTCTCCTCTTTAAGATCATTTTCATTCAGTTCAACGGGGATCTTACTTTTTTTGTCTCTTAAAACGGACAGGCAATGATTTTTGGCAACCGTATACAACCAGGATTTAAAATAGTCTATTTTATATTTATGCACCTCCTGAATCACCTTTAAAAAAATCTGCTGAACGGCGTCCTGTGCCTCCGTTTCATCCTTAAGATACTTCATACAAACTCCAAACAGCAGCAGGGTATAGCGTTGCAGCAGGGGCCCCAGCCATGAGTTGTCCTTTTCCTGCAAATAAAGTTGCAGTAATTGCTGATCACTCATATCGGCGTGCCGGTCAGTATTCACTCTTATAAAGGTATTTAAAACTGATTATAAGATGCAGAAATGAGCCGATTCCACAAGGGGTATACATAAATCTGTAAAATATGCTGCCACGAATGCCTTCCTTCGTGAGGGTACACTGTATAAAAATGTTCGTTGCGTAAAAAGAGGCACATGAAGCCGGTTGACTGCCGTAGTTGCAATTGTATTCCTGAATTGAAAACAAGAAAAACAAAGCATAATAATCAGAACGTTTTCTAAAGGCCCTGCAATAATGTTATTAATAAAGCTTATCAGTACCCATTCTCAGGAGAAAGCCTTACACCGCTTAACTAAAGATATGCACAAAGGGTAGTTGCGTGCGTGCAGGCACGAATAAATAAAATGCAGTTTTTTACTTTTAAAATGTTTTTAACTGATAATCAATAAATTAAATATCCCTTTTTCTGTTGTTAATGTATTAAAAACCCTACAAAAGGGTAAAGGTAAAATCAGGCGTAAGCAACTATTGATAGCTCATTTGCCAGGTAGCCGATGGTAATTCCCGCCGGAAATAGCTTGCGTCAATTTCCGGCTGCCTTTTTTTTGCTCCACTTTTTGGGGCAGGCAAAAAAGTGGAAGAATTAAGAATTGAAATAGCTGCCTGTATGAAAGCTTTAACAACCTGCCACCGCAGGCAGGCATAAATGCAAAGGCCTTTATTATTATCTCAGGATGGCATTGTGAATTGACGGTATTGATGACCGATTCCATAAGCCGGAGCTGCTGCAATGGCTGTTTCTGCTTTAGAATGCAGGTAAGAGTTCTATCTTTACAGAACGTTGCATAAATTTTTTTATTATGAAGTATGGAATTGTTGTAGTGCCCGCGGCGCCGGTACGCAAAAAGGCCCATCACCGGTTTGAAATGGTGAACCAGTTGCTGTTTGGTGAAAAAGTAGCTGTTCTTGATGTAAAGAGCGGGGAATGGTTTAAAATAAAAAGCCTGTATGATGGCTATAAGGGATGGGTAACCTGGCACATGCTGCAGGAAATTGACAAAACAGCGGTCAGAGCAACGACCCCGGCTCTTGCGGGTGCACTGTTGAACAATATAGAAGTAAACGGGTTACCCATGCATATTCCAATGGGCTCTTTCCTGTGGGAACTGGAAAAAGGAGCGGGCACTGTTGGTAACTGGAATTATGCATATAAGGGAAAACTGGCTGCGCAGTTCACAGACCCTACGGAGCGGAAAAAAGCTATAGAGCGCTATGCAAAGGAGTGGCTGAACGCTCCTTATCTTTGGGGGGGAAAGACCATACTGGGCGTAGATTGCAGTGGTTTTGCGCAAACTATTTTTAAAATGGCCGGCATTGCGCTGCAAAGAGATGCCTGGCAGCAGGCTCAATCCGGTACCATTGTAAAACACCTGCGGGATGCGCAACCAGGCGATCTTGCTTTTTTTGATGATAAAGAAGAGATCGTTCATGTGGGCATTTTGCTTGGGCCGGATACCATCATCCATTCCTCCGGTAAGGTACGCATTGACCCTATTGATAAAAAGGGGATTACTCATACAGATACCGGCAGGCGCACGCACCGGCTGAAATTAATAAAAAGAATGCCGCAGCTTATTCACCCTGTCTGAGGTAAAAATAATCAAACAACATTCCGCCGGGGTACGCCCTGTTGTTTTCATATTTCATTCTCAGCACTACCATCAGGGCCAACTCATTGTCCTCTGTCAGGTACCAGGCTACAGAAATAGGCGAGGCCATAGTGCTGCTTACCGCATGATTTGTTATCTGCCCGTCTTTTAGTCCGGATAATTTTACAAGTGATGCGGTTCCATGTGCCGGAAGGTCCCGTTTTATTTTGGTATTTATTTTTTTATATTCTTTTTGAACCATCTGGTAGGTTTGCCTGGTGCTGTCAAAAAAGCCGGTGATCATATACAGCATAATGGTGTCAAACGCCTGTGGTGATTCTCGTACCAGCGTTTTCTTTTCAGACAGGGACATTTGTACTCCCCGGGCTTTTACAGTAAAAGGGTTGAATGTTTTATAATCTCCTTTTATTGAAAAAAGGCTGGTATCTGTTTTAGGAGAAAACTCAATATTCGTTAATTCGGGATCTGTTTTTACTGTTTCTACAAAATCAGAGAATTTTCCGGTAAAAGGGTCTACCCTGAAGTAGTCCTTTACTACTCTAAAGAACTGGCTTTGTGCCTGCAACTGCAGCATCAACAGCAAAGAAAAAGCTATGAACAGCACGCGCTTCATTGCTGTAACAGAAATTATTTTATGAGGGTGCTTAATTTTTCCTTGTAATAATTGATGGCTTCTGAAATAATGGAAAGCGCGGTTTCTTTATCCTGGAAAGTGTCTATTGCCACCTTTTTGCTTTCAAGCACTTTATACTGTTCAAAGAAATTGCGCAGTTCTAAAAGAAAATGATGCGGCAGCTCATCAATGTTTTCATAATGATTTACAGACGGGTCGTCAATGGCTACTGCAATAATTTTATCATCACGCTCACCACTGTCAATCATCTGCATATTGCCGATGACTTTGGCCCTTACCAGGCAAAAAGAGCGGATGGTTTGGGAGCAGAGCACCAGTATATCCAGCGGATCATGATCCTGCCCTAATGTTTGGGGAATAAAACCGTAATTAACAGGGTAGTGGAAGGAGGAATAAATAACACGGTCCAGTTTTAGCAAGCCGGTTTCCTTATCAATTTCATATTTGGTACGTGAGCCTTCCGGTATTTCAATAATGGTGTTTACCACTTCAGGAGCTCCCGCTCCATAACTAACGCCGTGCCAGGGATGCGTAATATTAGCCATTTTATCTTTTCGTTTAATTCAACCTTTTTTGTGCTGATATGCTCAAAAATAATAAGTTTTTCAATCCGGGCGTCTAAAACTGCTTCTATTTACCAGAGGCTGGTAAAGAATCGTCGTGCTTAAAAAGATACTTGAAGTCTACCAGCCAGTTACCGTTACGTTTTACCACCTTCAGGGTATCTTTATTATCCTTATAATAGGAATTGGAATAGATGATAATGCTTGTTGAGTCATTGAGCAGCTTCCGCTCATGAATATTGATGCTGGCATCCCAGAGCCCCTGCTTTTCATCAGGCGAGCGCTGGATACGGGAAGCAGCATCCATGCGTTCAACATTTTCCGTATCATTCAGCATAAACTTTTTTGCATCATTATAATTGCCTTTTAATGCAGCCTGTATAAAGTTCCGGGCGGCATCAATATCAGAATCGCTGGTTTCCTCTTTATCTGACCGGTCTGGTAAACAGGAAGGTAATAAAAAAAGCAGGAACAAAAAACAGAAATAACTTCTTTTCATTCCTGCAAGATAAACAACTTTATGTTCTTAAACGCTATTTAGCATTTTCTAATGCTTTTGCAGTTTCTCTGTCTTATTGGGGGTTATTTTTTAAGGCTGTCGGCAGCTTTTTGTACCGTTTCCATTTGTTCCGGGGTCAGCATAGAAGGCGGCTGATTTTTGGCACCGTCTTCCTGCCCGGAGCCTTTGGTGCCCATTTTCATAAGTGTTTTCATTGAAAAATCCACTTTCCATTTGCCTTCTTCTTTTACTATGGTAAATACTGCGGGCGCCTCTCCTTTGGTCTTGTTGGTAACGGTTACAAAAGCGGTATCGCCGGAAATGCTGGCATCACTGAACTCAGCGTTTTTAAACGCTTCGGCAGGGTCTTGTTTTTGGGCCGATGGGTCTATTTGTTCCGCCAGATCCATTCCTTTCTTTACCATATCCAGGGTACTCCTGCTGTTCTTTGTAGCCAGTTGAGCAGCGCCCTCAATATCTTTTTTTATAAGGTGTTCAAAAAAGGCCTTTAGAACTGATTGGGGGTCTTCATGAGGCCGGCAGCTTGCAAAACCGGCAGTCAGCAACAAGATAATGGCAAATAGCCGGATCGTTTTTTTCATCTTTAAAAAGGTTTAAGATCGTAAATGTAAAATGTTTGCTTCGTATCTGAAAACGGCTTCCGGAACTTTCTGGTGTTCCGGTTTATGTTGTTCCTTTCCTTAAAGAACAACTATTGAATACCGTTGTTTTTTTAATTTGTGTGGTTTTGTATATTCTTTGCAGCCGGGGTACCTGCTGGCTTTGATAACGCGTCATTTACGGCAAAATAAAAAGGGGGCCCTAAAGCCTCCCTTTAAAGGTAAAATGGAATTTTTTACCTTTCTTTTCTTAAATATTCCCTATGCTCTCTCCGCTCTTCCTGGTGCTCATGCTCCTTATGATAGGCTTTAATAATGGCTTTTACCAAACGGTGGCGCACCACATCTTCCTCATCCAGCTCAATATGGCTGATTCCCGGAATATTTTGCAGGATACGCACCGCAGTTTGCAGTCCGCTTGTCTGATTGCGGGGCAGGTCTACCTGGGTCATGTCACCGGTGATGATCGCTTTTGCATTAGCACCAATGCGGGTCAGGAACATTTTCAGCTGAAGGTCAGTAGCATTCTGTGCCTCGTCCAGGATGATGAACGCATTGTCCAGTGTACGCCCGCGCATATAAGCGAGGGGCGCTATCTCAATGGTGCGCGTGGTCATATAATAACCCAGTTTATCTGCCGGTATCATATCATCCAGCGCGTCGTATAACGGCCGCAGGTAGGGATCAATTTTTTCTTTCAGATCTCCCGGTAAAAACCCAAGGCTTTCGCCTGCTTCAACCGCCGGGCGGGTAAGGATGATCTTCTTTACCTGTTTATTTTTCAAAGCCCTTACGGCTAACGCCACAGCAGTATAGGTTTTACCGGTACCTGCAGGGCCTATTGCAAACAGGATGTCATTCTTTTCTGCTTCCTGCACCAGTTTTTTCTGGTTGGCGGTACGTGCTCTTACCGATTTGCCGTTGGGCCCAAAGACCAATACCTCATTCGGATTGCGTTCCTGGAAATGGTCGATCGTTTCCGCATCATCGCCACCCAGTATCTGGTCAAAATAATTTTCGCTTAACGGCCCGTTGCGCTCAATATAAGAAACGATCAGGTTGATCTTCTCTTTTGCTTCTGCAATTTGCTCAGGAGCGCCACTCAGCTTTAACTGCGTGCCTCTTGAAAGGATTTTAAGGAGCGGAAATTTCTTTTTAAGGAGATCGAGCTTGTTATTGTTTACCCCGAAGAAGTCGATCGGGTTTACGGTTTCCAGGTTAATGATTGTTTCTGTCAAAGCCTTCTTGTTTTAATTAAAAATCAGGTGTTGCATTTATCCGCTGCACCCCTCATTCCAAATTTATACAACACCTGTTAAAATTGCTAATTTATTTTATACACAGCCTGTGTATTTTGTTAAATACTTTTTAATTTCCGGGGCTTTGTGATTTCTTTAATAACCGGCAGGAGCATTTTTGCAGGGATCAAGCCGGAAATACTTATGAGAAATCTGCGACTATTCTTTACAACAACAATACTTCTGGGCACATACACTTTGCCTGCGCAGGAATATAGTGTGTCAGGTAAGGTGCTGGACACAAGGCTTCAGCCGGTGGCATTTGCTACGGTACAGTTAAAGGGGCAGCCCGTGGGGCAGCTGACAAAGGAGGATGGCAGCTATTCCTTTTCATTGTCCAAGGGAATCTATGACCTTGCCGTTACCATGGTGGGATACCAGCCGCAGGTTGTAAAGATTGTGGTAGATAAACGAACTGTACAGCAGAATATTATTTTACAGGAAGAGGCCCGGGCGCTGAGCGGCGTAACCGTTTCTTCAAAAATCAAAGACCGCGCTGCGGAATACATCCGGGAAGTGATCCGCAGGAAAGAGCGCATTGAAGCGGCTCATGGCGCTTATTCAGTATTGTTGTATATAAAGGCCGTACAAACCGATTCTTTGCCAACGCCGCTCAGAAAGAAAAAGAAGCGGGCAAAGCCTGTTGCAGTAAACGCTGCAGATTCCGCACTAAAGCAAATGGCAATGGCCGAGCTGTCTGTAAAGCTGGATCATGAGTCGGACAGCCGGTTTAAAGAAGAGCGCCTGGGTGTGGTAAAAAGAGGGAACGTTGGCAGGTTGTTTTATTTAACAACAACGGACGGGTCCTTTAACCTGTATGATAACCTTATGAAGGTACCGGCTGTTTCCGTTACACCGTTCCTTTCTCCCATCAGCTATAGCGGACTGATCGCTTACCGTTTTAAAACGCTGAAAACAGAATCTTATGGCAACCATAAAAAATATACAATAGCCGTTATTCCCGGTAAATTAAGCAATGCTGCTATTAGCGGCCATATCGTCATTGATGACAGCTTATGGGTGATACATGAAGCGCATTTTACGTTGCCCGGATACCATCTTGCAGACTATGATTATTTTGAGGTGAACCAGCAATACGAGTTTACAGACAGCGCCTGGATGCCGGCGCGGCAGGAGTTTGTGTATTACTCCAGGGCCGGCAAAGGAAAGGTGACCGGCACTACCACGGTTACTTACAGGGGGTATGAACTGCGCAAAAAGTTTGATAAAAAATATTTTGGCAATGAGCTGAGCACAGCTTCGGCAGCTGCGTACAAACGCGATAGCACTTTCTGGCAACAGGCAAGGACCGAACCGCTGACCCCCAAAGAATTACAATTTATTAAATACAAAGACAGCATTTATACGGTTACGCACAGCAAGGCCTACCTGGATTCTGTTGACCGGGCGCTGAATAAGATCACCCTTGGCAAAATTGTTTATAAAGGACAGCCCCTGAGCAATCATGAAAAAGGTACGCTGATCAGTTTTCCCGCACTGGCAATGATGATCAACCCCTTTGCAATCGGCGGCCTGCGGGTGATGGTGCCCGTCAGGTATAGCAAGCTGGACCCTGTTACGCGTAAGACGTGGAATATATACACTGATGTTAACTATGGTTTTTTAAATAAAGATGTAAACGGACGGCTACAGCTGAACCATAAATACAATGCATTTACGCAAGCCAATTATTCGGTTTCAGTTGTAAGGGATTTTGCCAGTTTTTTTCAGGGAGATGCATGGATCAACCAATTGAAAAGAGTAAACTATTACCTGGATAATTCTTTAAATATCGGCTGGGGCAGGGAACTGGTAAACGGGCTGCAGCTGAATATTAAAACGGGTATTTCATTAAGGAGAAGCCTGGCAAATTATAAAACCTACAATTTTATAGACAGCCTTTCGGAAGATTTGGGTGAAGGGGAGAACAAGGTAAAATCTTTTGAACCCTATAACGCATTTTACAGCGAGCTGTCTTTGCGTTATACACCTTTTCAGCCTTACATCCGTGAGCCGAATGAAAAAATAATCCTGAGCTCCAAATGGCCCACTGCATTTGTTAACTGGCGTAAAGGCGTTCCGGGAGTATTGAACAGTAAGGTGAATTTTGATTACCTGGAAATGGGTTTTGACCAGGTTCTGAAACTGGGCCTGGTGGGCGTTTCCTCTTACAGCATCAAAACGGGTGCCTTCCTGAGCACTAAAATGGTAAACGTAGTGGACTATAAGTACCAGCGCCGCGGGGACCCCATTTTTTTTATGAACCCTTCCAATGCTTTCCAGTCGCTGGACTCAACATTTCCTGTTTTTAAGCGGTTTTATGAAGCACATTACCTGTATGAGTTTAACGGCGCCATTTTAAACAAGATACCGCTGTTAAAGAAAATAGGGTTGAGGGAAGTAGTGGGTGGTGGTTTTTTAATAGCGCCGGAACGGAGCCTGCGTTACGGAGAAGTGTATGCAGGCATCGAACGGGTATTAAGGATACCGTTCCTGAGCATCGGGAAAGTAAAGCTGGGTGTTTATACGGTGGGCTCTTTATCAAACCAGTTTAAGAACCCTGTACAGTTTAAGGTAGGCCTGACCACCTGGGATCTTATGAACAACCGCTGGCGCTGATTTTATGGGAAAAATAGCCGTACTTTGCGGCAAAGTAGTTTGAGCATGGCGATTATTGCACCTTCATTGTTAGCGGCAGATTTTCTTCACTTGCAGGAAGAAGTGGAAATGGTGAACCGGAGCGAAGCGGACTGGCTGCACCTGGATGTAATGGACGGTCAGTTTGTTCCCAACATCAGCTTTGGCCCCATGGTGATCGAGTTTGTAAAAAAAGTAACCACCAGGGTCTGTGATGTGCACCTGATGATCGAAGAACCATCAAGGTACTTTGAGCAGTTCAAAAAAGCGGGCGCAGACCATATCAATATTCATATTGAAACCTGCCCGAGGCTGCATCAGGACATCCGCCAGATAAAAGCGATGGGTTTAAAAGCAGGCGTTGCCATTAATCCGCATAACCCTGCCTGGCTGCTGAGCGATATTATTACGGATGTGGACATTGTTTTGGTAATGAGCGTAAACCCGGGTTTTGGCGGGCAGCAGTTTATTCCCAATACATTTAATAAAATAAAAGAAATTAAAAAACTGATTGTGGAAAAAGGCTCCAATGCCCTCATTAATATAGACGGTGGAGTTACGCTTGACAATGCTTCTGAAATTATAGCGGCCGGCGCAGATGCACTGGTAGCTGGCAGTACGGTATTTGGCGCCAAAGACCCGGTAGCAGCTATAAAAGCGCTTAAGAATGCCTGATGCCGTTTCGCGCAGGGAGTAATAAAAGGAACACTTTACAAAACACAAACAATGCTTATGATCAAAAAACGCTTACAGACCTGCTGTAAAGGCCGTTTAAAAACCGGGTTATTATTGTTGCTGCCCGTACTCCTGATACATGTTGCAAATGCTCAGGCACAAATGTCGGCCGATACAGTACAATGGAATTCTTTGCGGAAGCTTACCTGGAATGATTTTAAAGGAGAGGCGATGGAGTTACCGGGCCTGAAGGGAGAGATCTACTGTTTTTTGCCTGCAACCTATCAAAGAGACAGTGTAAACGCAAAAACCGTATTCTTTGTTCAGGCGGTGTTTGACAAAAAGGGATCCTGGATACAGAAGACCTCTAAAACACCGCTGGCATTGCAATATTATCAGGTTTATTTTGATCTGTTTGAACTGCATGCAAGAAAATTGCGCGGGCAGCTGGCAGCTGTACAGCCGGATGCGGATCCTACCCAGGCATTCCAGCAGATATACAATACGCAGTTCAATATGCTTAATGATGATTTGAAAGCGCTGAGAAAAGAAACGAAGCTGGGCGTTGTTGCCTCAGCCGTAGCCGCCTGGAAAAGCAAAACAGAAAAGGCGCTTACTGAAATGGCGGCCTATGCAGGGGTAGAGAAAAAACCATAAGAAAATGCCGGATTGCTGCTGTTTGTACGCACTGTAAGTCTTAGTCTTCGTATATTATTTATTTCTGTATTTTTATTAATTGTACACCCAATCCTTAATTAAAAACACATGCTTATGTTCAGAAAACTGCTTTTTACATGTATGCTGGCCGGTACCAGCTGTGCTGTTTTTTCACAGGTTCAGTTTGGCCTGCGGGCCGGAATTAATTTTTCAAATGCTATAGTTAAAGATGAAAACGGGAATAAGATGCCCACCAACCTGCTAACAGGTTTCCATGTAGGTATAACGGCTGATTTGCCTGTAGGTGATGAGTTTGCGGTGCAGCCGGCCTTGCTGTTCAATACGATGGGCTATCAGTATAAAGAAATGAACAGTGGCGTTTCAATTACGGTGAACCAGCACCCCTATTACCTGGAATTACCGGTTCAGTTTTTGTACAAACCGGAACTGGGCAATGGCCATCTTTTGCTGGGCGCAGGGCCCTGCATCGCTTATGGTATCAGTGGCAGGTGGAAAGTAAAAGGAACAGACGGTAATACGACCGTAAGTAAAACCGGAAATCTTGAATTTAAGAACAACATCTCGTCAACAGACAGCAGCTATCTTAATTTTAATGATCTTAAAACGCTTCCTTACGGAAAAGCTTTTGATCTGGGAGGTACTCTACTGGCCGGGTATGAATTCTCCAATAAGTTTTCAGTGCAGTTGAATGGTCAGTTAGGATTGTTAAATATTGCTCCAGACGTAGATAACAGGAAAACAGGGGAAGTGCTTAAGAATATGCAGTTTGGCCTTTCTGTGGGGTATAAGTTTTAGTACCTGTTTTTGCCGCTTCCTGTGCATTATTATTTATGGCTTACCGAAAAATATGAAATACAGGCAGGCATTACCTGACGAAATATAGACAATCAAGAGGTTGGCCTCCGTCAACAGTTTGGCAGGCTTACTGTGGCATCCGGCTGACATTGTTTTTTGCTGAGCCCGGGCAACTTTTCAATCATTACTAAAGCTCCTGAAACAGGCCCGGTGTGTATCAAAAGGTTTTTGAAGGTTTTGAGAATCGCGTATTGGATCTCGCGCTTCGTTACCTTGCAGGATAAAAAGAGGCAGTGCAGGGTTTTTGAGACGGCATCTTTTTTTCAGAACTGACTCTTTACCTGCATTCAGCCCAATGGGCGGGCTGCCTCGTAGAGGCAATCTCACTGGTAATAAGGGTATGGATATTTTATAGGCAGCACCATCGGGGCGGCGTGTAAAAATTTCAAAGCAGTTCAATTTTTTAATTGAAGCGCTCTGCCCCTGATGCGCATTAAACAACAAAGTGAGCAGGCTAAAGCCCTATTGCAATTTTAAGAACGTCTTCCATTTTATCTACATAATGAAACTTAAGTCCCTTAATAAAGTCCGGTTCCACTTCAGATACGTCCTTGTTATTTTGAGCGCAGAGGATGATTTCTTTTAATCCTGCTCTTTTGGCAGCAAGGATCTTTTCTTTGATTCCACCTACAGGCAGTACCTGTCCCCGCAGCGTAATTTCCCCGGTCATTGCCAGGTAAGGCTTTACTTTTTTGCCGGTAAGCGCTGATGCGATGGAGGTCATCATGGTAATACCTGCGCTGGGCCCGTCCTTGGGGGTGGCTCCTTCAGGCACATGCACATGAATATTTTTTTTCTGAAACAGGGAAGCGTCTATCTTATATTTTTGCGCGTTGGACTTCAGGTAGGTCAATGCAGTAGTGGCGCTTTCCTTCATTACATTGCCCAGGTTCCCTGTAAGATGCAGTTCACCCTTACCGTCGCTAAGGCTGGATTCGATAAATAAGATATCCCCGCCAACATAGGTCCAGGCCAGACCTACCGCCACACCGGGCAGGTTCACGGTCTTATACAGGTCATTGCTGTACCGGGGCTTTCCTAAAATTTCCTGAACATCGTCGGTTGTGAGTGGCGTTTTTAACAGTTCGCCCATTGCCACTCTTTTAGCCTGGTTACGCATAATGCCGGCCAGTAGCCTGTCCAGCTCCCGCACACCGCTTTCACGGGTATAATCGGCAATCAGCTGTGACAGCACCTTGTCGGAAAAACGGATGTTATTTTTGGTCAGCCCATGCAATTCCTTTTGCTTGGGGATCAGGTGGCGCTTGGCTATTTCGATCTTTTCCTCAATTGCATAACCGCTCAGGTCAATAATCTCCAGGCGGTCGCGCAATGCCGGCTGTATGGTTTGAATATTGTTGGCGGTAGCTATGAACAATACCTTGCTCAGGTCATATTCCAGTTCTAAATAATTATCATAAAAGGTATTGTTCTGTTCCGGATCCAGCACTTCCAGCAAAGCGCTGCTGGGATCTCCGCGAAAGTCGTTGCCCACCTTGTCGATCTCATCCAGCACGATTACGGGGTTGCTGCTTTTAGCCTTCCTTAAAGATTGCAGGATGCGGCCGGGCATGGCGCCAATATAGGTTTTACGGTGCCCGCGGATCTCTCCCTCATCATGCACCCCACCCAGGCTTAAACGAATATATTTGCGGCCCAGGGCACTGGCAATACTTTTGCCTAAAGAGGTTTTCCCTATACCGGGAGGGCCAAGGAAGCAAAGGATGGGGCTTTTCATATCGCCCTTCAGCTTTAATACGGCCAGGTATTCCAGTATGCGTTCTTTGATCTTTGCCATGCCATAATGATCCTGATCCAGTGTTTTCCGGGCATTTTTCAGATCATAATGGTCTTCCGTATATTCTTCCCAGGGCAGATCCAGCAGGAAATCCACATGATTATATACCACGGAATAATCCGGCGTGCTGGGATGCATCCGCTCCAGCTTCTCAATATCCTTTCTGAAAGCTTCTTTTGCGGCTTCCGGCCATTTCTTGGCTTCTGCCTTTTTCTGCATTTCCTTTATTTCCTGGCTGTTGGAGTCACCCCCCAGCTCTTCCTTGATGCTTTTTAGCTGCTGCTGCAAAAAATATTCGCGTTGCTGCTTGTCAAGCTCTGTGCGGGTCTTGTTGGTTACCTTGTTCTTCAGCTCCACAAACTGCAATTCCTTTTGCAATAACTGCATAAGGCTGGTGGCGCGTTCACGGATATCACTGATCTCCAGCAAACGCTGTTTTTCCTCCATTGTGGTGTTCAGGTTGCTGCTTACAAAATGGATCAGGAAGGAAGGTTTTTCAATATTCTTAAGGATGATCGACGCCTCAGACGGAATATTGGGCGATTGCTGGATGATATTGGTGGCAAGATCCTTGATATTGGCAATATGCGCCTCAAAATCTGCATCGCCCGGCGCATCAGCGTCTGTTATTTTTTTGATGGTGGCTTTAAAATAAGGCTCATCGGAGTTAACGGATTCAATCGAAAACTTACTCCGTCCCTGGATGATGACGGTTGTTCCGCCATCGGGCATTTTTATCAGTTTGATTATTTTCGCTATGGTACCGATGGTTTGCAGATCCTTTGCCTCCGGATTTTCGAGGTTGGCATCTTTCTGTGCTACCACGCCAATAAATTTATCGCCTTTATAAGCATCATTTACTGCAAGGATGCTTTTATCCCTTCCAACAGTAATCGGTAACACCACGCCCGGGAACAGGACTGTATTACGCAATGGTAAAAGAGCAATTTCATCGGGTACCTGATCTAAACTCTCATCGCCCTCATTTTCATTAAGCGGAATTATTGGCATAAAGTCCATTTCATCTTCCGGCTTAAACGCTATGTCAAACTTCATAATAATTTATAATAAGACAAACTGACACTGTTTCTCCAATGTCTTTAAAGTGATTTTAAGAACACCAGTATGACAATAGTAATGCCATAATATAAAATAGTGTAAGATTGTCGGGATTGGGGTATTTATCGGGTCACCCCGGAACAAATTCCTGGCATTGTGAGCAGGCAGCAGGCCCCGCAAAGCATAAAAAAACAGCTATGCTTTTACCTAAATCTGTTCTCCGTATGCTGCTTTTCCGATCAGAAAATAGCAAAGCCCAGGGCTACCTGTATGGCGCGGTTCTTCCATTTGTCCTGATTATCAATATCGTTGATGTTGTTCATGCCTGCAATATACCGGGCAGAAACACGAAACTTCATCAGCTTTACCTGGGCGCCGGCTACAAATGAAAAATCGCCGTTCTTGAAGGCCTCCCCGCTGTTCTGAAGCAGGGTCTTATCCTGATTGGTAGCAATGCTGAACTGTGGCCCGGCCTGGATGTGCAGAGGACCTATAAGCTTATAATCGGCCAGCACCGGAATGGATAGATAATTCAGTTTGGCCTTTCGCTGATCCGTGCTGAATATATTGGATACATCATTATAATTATCAGATACCGTAGCGGTGCTTTGACTATAAAGCAACTCAGGGTTGATGCTGAACTTTTTTCCAACGCCCAGTTCGGCAAAGGCGCCCGCAAGGTAATTGAACCGGAATTCATCGCTAAAGGATTTGCCGTCAATTTTTGTAAGATTGGCCCCCGCTTTTATACCCAAATGGAACTGGGCCTGTGCGGCCGAAAAACACATGAATAAGGTTGCTGCAAGTATTATTTTTTTAGAATAGTTCATAACGAGGGGTTAAATGAGAATTAGACTGCTAAAATAGCTGTAAACTGAATACAAAACGCTTTTGTACCGCTAATTGTTACTTAAATTCAAATACGGTTATTTCCGGCAGAATGCCCACCCTTCCGGGATATCCGATGAACCCGTACCCCCTGTTTACATACAATTTTTGTTTTCCCTTTTCATAAAGCCCGGCCCATTGCTTGTATACATATTGTACGGGGCTCCATTTAAGGCCCGGAATTTCAACGCCAAACTGCATGCCATGGGTATGGCCACTGAGCATCAGGTCCACGTCGGGATATTTTTTATTAACCTCGGCATCCCAATGGGAGGGGTCATGGCTTAGTAGAATTTTAAAAGGATATTTTTCTGCCCCCTGCATGGCTTTTGCCATATTACCATAGCTATGGAACCGGATTTTCCCGCTGATATTCTGTACGCCAATCAGTCCGATCTGTGCGCCATTCTTCTCTAAAGGCAGGTGCTCGTCCAACAGCAGCCGCCAGCCAATCTGCCCGTGGATGCGCTTTAATTGTTCCAGGTTGGCCGCTTTTTCCTGCGGACTTCTCCAGTTGTGGTAATCCCCGTAATCGTGGTTGCCCAATGTGGAGAATACTCCCATCGGGGCTTTCAGCCGGCTGAAGATGTCTGTATAGGCATCCATTTCTGTAGCAATATTATTTACCAGGTCGCCTGTAAAAACGATCACATCAGCATTTTCCTTTAAGATCATATCGATCCCTTTGTTCACAGCCGCCTTATTATTAAAGCTTCCGCTGTGGATATCAGATATCTGGATCATTCTGAACCCCTTAAATGCATCCGGCAGGTTGGGAAAGGAAAGGGTCACCCTTTTTATTTTATAATTATACTTATTGCTTAACCCGTAAATAAGGCTTGAAAAGATGGTGCCCCCGGCAGCAATGCCCAGCCATGTAAGAAAATTGGATCTTGAAATAGTTTCACTGTCCGCTCCGGAAACTTCTCCTACCTCGTTATTGGAAGAAAACAGTTTACCACCCACCCATTGCGCCAGCCGCCGGATATCATCAAAAAGGAAAAATACAGCTGCCAGTATTTTTCCAAGGAACAGGGCAAATATAATAGTATACAGTATGCTTCTTCTGAACCGGCCGGCCTCCGTTGCAGGCAGATTGGGCACTATTAAAACAACTCCAAGGGAAAGCAGGGTGATGCTCCAGTAAATGATTGAAAACAGGGTGCGGTTACGGTTGGAAGCATAGGCGAACAGGGAGGATCGTATAGCTATAAAAATGTAAAGATCAATGATTAGCATTACCAGGATCATGATCCACCACATGGAAGTATTGCGCATAGCCGGGGTTGTTTATAAGACCAAAGCTAATTAAATGTGGATAAATTGAACGAAATGGCTTTTTGTATCAATTAAAGATCGCAAATACTTTACATTTGCTTAAATGTAGCATTTTTCATGTTTTAGAAGCTATTTGGACATAGAATCATAAGAAATATGGCAAAAGTAATCGGAGTAGCAAATCAGAAGGGAGGGGTAGGTAAAACAACCACGGCAATCAATCTGGCGGCAAGCTTTGCGGTGCTGGAATATAAAACCCTGCTGGTGGATGCGGATCCGCAGGCCAACAGCACAACAGGGGTGGGTTTTGATCTGCAGAACATTACTCACAGCCTTTACGACTGTATGGCCAACCAGGCGCCGGCTAAAGAAGTGATCCTGAAAAGTGAAATACCCAATCTGGATCTGATCCCTTCCCATATTGACCTGGTAGGCGCGGAAATTGAGATGATCAACTATCCCAACCGGGAAACGGTGCTGAAGGGCATCCTGGAGGCCGTAAAACAGGAATATGATTTTATTGTGATCGACTGCTCGCCTTCACTGGGATTAATCACTGTAAATGCTTTAACCGCCTCCGATTCTGTTGTGGTGCCGGTTCAGTGCGAATTTTTTGCGTTGGAAGGTTTGGGAAAACTGCTGAATACCATTAAGATCGTACAAAGCCGGTTAAATACAGAACTGGTCATAGAAGGTATTTTGATGACGATGTACGACAGCCGCCTGCGCCTTTGTAACCAGGTGGTGAGCGAAGTGCGCCGGCATTTTGAAGATAAGGTCTTTGATACGATCATTCACAGGAACTCCAAACTGAGCGAGGCTCCCAGCTTTGGAAAACCAGCCATCCTTTATGATGCGAACAGTAAAGGTGCGCTGAATTATCTGAATCTGGCAAAAGAGATCCTCCAGAAAAATGACATGACAAAAATTGCTAACGAAAACAAAATTTTAGAATAGGAACCTGTTAAAGGTTGAACGTTCAGTATTAAATGTTCAGGGGTTACAGTCTGGCCCGGAACCAACAGTAAACTTTAAGCAAAATATGGCAACCGTTAAACCAAATAAAGATGCGCTGGGCAAAGGGATCCGTTCCTTATTAGGTAGTATTGATGCAGAGCTCAAAAGCAATACGCCGGCGGGTGAGCAGTTAAAAAAGACCGTTGTTGAGAACGTAACTACCATTTTAAGGATACCCGTTGCAGATATAGAAGTGAACCCCAAACAGCCCCGGCATGATTTTGATGAACAGGCGTTGAAGGAACTGGCGGAATCTATTAAGATCCATGATATCATTCAGCCCCTTACGGTGTCCAAGACGGCTGCAGGCAAGTACCGGCTCATTGCAGGCGAGCGCCGTTTACGGGCTTCCCGGATGGCTGGGTTAACGGATGTGCCTGCATACATCCGCCAGGCAAATGATGCGCAGTTGCTGGAGCTGGCATTACTGGAAAACCTGCAGCGGGAAGATCTGAACGCTGTTGAAGTAGCCCTCAGTTATAAGCGCATGATGGATGAGCTGGATTATTCACAGGACCAGGTAGCTGAACGGATGGGGAAAGATCGCAGCACCATTGCCAATTTTATTCGTTTGTTAAAATTACCCCCCGATATTCAACTGGCTGTACGGAGCAACGAAATTTCTATGGGCCATGCCCGTGCAATTATTAATGTAGACACTGTTGAAAAGCAATTATTCATTTTCCGTGAAATAAAAGATAAAGGATTATCCGTACGCCAGACAGAGGCTTTGGTGCGCAACCTGTACAAACAGGGAGCCGCTGCTAAAAAACCGGCAGGCAGAGGCGGGCTTTCTGCTTCTTTCCAAAGGATTGAGGACAAACTGGCTTCCCGGTTTGATACCCGTGTTAAACTGAAACACAGCAGCAATGGCAGCGGGCAGATCACATTTGATTATTATTCAGTAGAAGAGCTGAATAAGCTGTTGCACAACTTTAACGTATCGGTAGACTAATTAGCGCTTTATTTGCAAAATGCAATTTGTTTACAAAATACTGCTGCTGCTGCTTTTTGCCGGCTCTGGTATGTATGTGGGCGCACAATCTGTTGATACCATTCCCGCTAAAGGCGCTGTTCTGCCAGAGAAAAAAGATTCGGTAACTCATAAGACCGACTCCGCAACTGTAAAAAAAGCAGCCGTAAAACCCAAAAGAAAAAAGGATGTTTATATAGATTCGGTAGCCCGGAAAGATCCCCGTTACCGCAATCCGGGCAAAGCTGCTTTCCGGTCTGCTGTGCTGCCCGGCTGGGGACAGGTATATAATAAACGGATATGGAAAGTGCCTATTGTATATGCCGGGCTGGGTGTAACAGCCGGTATTTTTGTTGATAATCTGATATGGTATAAGCGGTTTCGCTATGCTGTAAAAGTGGCCTATAATATACAGGCAGGAACGGACAGCCTTACCGGCCCCAATTTTGCCAAAGTATACAAAGATCTTAAAGACCCGTTCTTTTTGAGAAACGGGATCAACCTGAGCGGGTTGCAGAGTAACCGGAGCCAGTTCCGGCAGAATGTGGATTATTCGGCTGTTTTCTTTCTCATAGCCTGGGCGCTGAATGTGGTGGATGCAACGGTTGATGCGCATTTAAGTACCTTTGACATTTCTCCTAAACTGGCTTTACGGATAGAACCACCGCCTGTTGATGTATATAATAAAGCAGGATTTGCAGTTGTATTGCAATTGAAATGATCGGACAGCAGCTGTCAGTGAGGAATACTTAATCAACAGTTCATCTTAATTGTAAATAATATATTTAGTATGAAGATCGCATTGATCGGATATGGGAAAATGGGAAAGGCTATTGAAGCAATAGCGCTTGAACGGGGTCATGAAATTGTATTGACCATTGATGCGCATAATACAGATGCGCTTACTGCGGATAATGTAAAAAAGGCCGATGTGGCAATCGAATTTACAGGCCCTCATACCGCGCTTGAGAACCTCACAAAGCTGATCCGTTTCGGGGTTCCTGTGGTGAGCGGCTCCACAGGCTGGCTGGAGAAAATGCCGAAACTGCTTTCAGAGATCAGCCAACACAATGGTACTTTTTTATATGCCAGTAACTTCAGCATTGGGGTGAACCTGTTTTTTGAACTTAATAAAAAGCTGGCTGCATTAATGCACCCGCACAAGGATTATACTGTAAGCCTTGAGGAAATTCATCATACCGAAAAAAAAGATGCTCCCAGCGGCACAGCCATTACACTGGCTGAGCAGATAATGGAGGTCTATACAGAAAAGAAAAAATGGGTGAATGATGTGCAGCCCGCTGCGGAAGAATTGCTGATTACCAGCAAACGCATTGACCCTGCCCCGGGAATACATACGATTACCTATTCATCTGAAATTGACGATATTACCATTACACATACGGCGCATAACCGTAAGGGGTTTGCATTGGGCGCCGTACTGGCGGCAGAATTTATCAGAGATAAGAAAGGCGTGTTTTCCATGAAGGATGTACTGGATCTGTAAAAACCGTAAATAGGTTTTCCGGGGAAAGCGCTCCCGCCCCCTTCATGCTTTCTTCTTTGGCGAAAGTTTGCGTACCGAGGCTTCAGCTTTTTTACTGAGGGTATTTTATTTTAGTCATTTAATTAAGGTTGCATTTCAATTTATACCTTTTAGAAATTAAAATCCGTTCAATAAGCAATGTCGTGATGAACCTGTCGAACCATAATTCATTTGACAAACTTCCTTCGTCAGGATGACAATACTTTTTTAATCTAATTGGTATTACAGGCTGCCCCGCCGTAGGCGGGCTAAATGCGTTGAAAAAAGTAACTTTTTACCAAAATACCGCCCATACAGCGCTGCCCCGGAGGGGCCATCTCTTGGTAAAAGAATAGCAACACCTCATCACAGTGCTCCGTATCATTGAAGAGCAATCTGATCAGAAAAGAGAGGACAAAATTTTCTATCGTTTTTTAAGAATCACACTATGGAACCGCCATATTTTAGTTCAGTATAAATGAATGCTATCGCTTAATGACAGATGAAATGCGAGAAGATACATTAAAATTAACCAGGCTTACAAAAAGTTTGAAGCTGCAGTACAGCAGGCTATTTATACTTAAGTGGTTTGTGCAGGCATCATAACCGTCAATTTAAGAGCGGTGGTATCATTTTGAGTGGTGCCGCTGCCAGGAATGTTTCTTATTGCGAAAGAAATGCGCTGTGCCCACGGCACTCAAAGATCTGTACGGATTCTTTAACTCCGGAAATTTCAGGTGACTATCAAAGGGCCTTTTTAGCCGCCCCAAGTGGATTTGCTATTTTTGATCCTGGTTCATGATCAGCTGCATTTAAAAGAAACAGATATTCCCTCTTCCCGTTTTCGTATTTTCGCCTGCATATATTCATTGCGCATTTGGTTCCGGATGATGATAAAACATATTGCAATTACGGTATTATTTTTAGCAGTATGCCTTAGCTATTGCCGGGCACAATATCCCTCTGCCCGTTCTTATGAATTGAACAGCGGGTGGAAATGCCATAAGGCATCCGGGCTTTCTGTAAAGCCCGAAACGCTTTCTGAAAGCAGGTACTCCATCGCCTCCTGGATGCCGGCAACAGTGCCCGGAACCGTTCTGACCACATTGCTGGAAAACAAAAAGATTCCGGATCCGTTTTATGGTATGAACAATAACCGGATACCGGATATTGCACAGGCCGGAAAGGCGTATTATACCTATTGGTTCTGTAAGGACTTCAAAGAAGCCCCGCCTGAAGATAACGGGCAGGTGTGGCTGAATTTCAGGGGCATTAATTACAGATGTGCCGTTTACCTGAACGGCAAAAAGGTGAACAAAGAGCCGTTTACCGGAATGTTTTTGCGGCAGCGTTATAATGTTACCCGATACCTGGAACCATCCGGCCAAAACAGGCTGGCGGTGATCGTATATCCGCCGGATGAGGTGGGGGATCCTAATGGCGGCCAGGGAGGCGATGGTACCATTGCAAAGAACGTGGCGCATCAGTATGTAGCAGGGTGGGACTGGATCCAGCCCGTACGCGACCGGAACACGGGCATATGGGATAAGGTAACCATTGAAAAGACCGGCGCTGTTATTATTACGGACCCGTTTATAAAAACAACAGTGCCCGGTATACGAAAACCCGGTGAACAGCAGGAGCCAGCATTTGTGCATGCATCGGCAACGCTGGAGAATGCAGGCAATACGGCCGTTACGGGGGTATTGAGGTATGTGGTCAATGAGCAGTATGTTACGCAGCGTGTGCAATTGCAGCCCTTTGAAAAAAAGGAAGTGCATCTTTCTGCCATTGAAATTAAAAATCCGCGGCTTTGGTGGCCCAATACCTATGGGCCGCAAAATCTTTACCGGTCTGTTATTTCATTTGTAAAAGATGACCAGGAAATTTCTGATAGCCGGAATATAGAAGTGGGGCTCCGCGAGGTAAGGAACAACTGGAATATGCATACCCGGAGCATGGAAGTGCGCGTAAATGGCCAGCTTGTTTTTATTCGTGGTGGTAACTGGATCGTTTCCGATGCGCTGTTACGGTTCAGCAACGCCCGGTATGATGCGGAGGTCCGTTTTCACCGGGATATGGGCCTGAACCTGATTCGCGTTTGGGGTGGCGCTTTAACGGAGCGTCCGGAATTTTATGAAGCCTGCGACCGGTATGGATTGCTGGTAATGCAGGATTTCTGGGGCTCAGGCGATTGTAACGGCCGGTGGATGGACCCAAAGAAAAAAGAAGATCAGTGGACAAGACGTCAATACCCTGATGATCACCAACTGTTCATAAGATCGGCGGCGGACATGATCAGGATGATCCGCAATTACCCGTCGCTGGCCATATGGTGCGGCGGTAATGAAATTGTGTTGCCACCGGATATCTTTCACGCACTTAAAGATTCGTTAATGCCGGTGCTGGATGGTACGCGCTGGTTTATTGATTACTCCAATTCAGACAGTATGTCTTACAACGCTACCGGAGGTAATGGCGATGGCCCTTACGGGATCCAGCCGCTGTCTTATTTCTGGAACTACCGCACCTGGCCGTTTAATTCGGAGATCGGTTCGGTAGGTATGGGAGACCTGGTATCGTTGCAGCGTTTCCTGCCCAAAGCCAATCAGGTAATTCCGTCGGAGCAAAAGGGTTCAGAAGCAGTAAATGACTCCGTATGGACCTATCATAAATACATCGGGTATGGCCGGTTTGTGAATGCTTATGGAATGCCCAGAGACCTGGAAGATTTTGCCAACAAAGCGCAATTGGTGAATTACGACCAGTACAGGAGCCTGACAGAAGGATTTATTGGTCATCAATGGGACTGGTATACCGGTGTGATCATCTGGAAAACGCAAAATCCCTGGACGGCCCTGCGCGGGCAGATGTATGATTACTATCTTGACCCCAATGCCTGCTTATATGGGTTACGTACAGGGAACCGGCCGCTTCATGGTATGTTCAGTTTTGGCGATAGCTCCGTTTATATAGCCAACAATACCTGGGAAAAGAAAGATAACCTGATGCTTGTGGTAAAGACATATGATATGCAGGGAAAGGAGCACCTGATCACCCAGGTTTTTTGTGAAGCAATCCCGCAAAATTCAAAACGGATCTTTTCTTTAAATAGTGCACTGAGCAGGGTGGCTAAGCAGGAAGGAACATTTCTGGCAATACAGTTGCTGGATGCTGATAAAACAATGATCGATGAAAATATTTACTGGCTTCCTGATGCAACTGGTCAATACTCCGGCCTCAACAACATGCCGCCGTCCCGGCTTACAATGCATTGCAGGAAATTAGCAGAAGGAAAGGCAGAAGTAACGCTTACCAATCCCTATGATGCGCCTGTGGCCTTTTTCAACCGTTTGTCCGTTGTTGATCCCAAAACAGGAGAACGGCTGCTGCCCGGTTTCTACAGTGATAATTATGTAACGCTGCTGCCCGGTTCTCAGAAAAAGATCACGATCGATTATCCGGAAACAGCTTCCGGTATATCTGTATCAGTATCCGGTTGGAACCTGAAAGAGCAGCGCCAGAAAGTGCGCCCGTAGTATATGGTTATCTGCGCGAAGTTCTTGTAGCGGCAAAATGTGCTACCTGCTTTGCAAAAGCCTTGAACGCAGCCTTTGTGATCTCATTATCGCTCATCATCACCGGAATTCCCTGGTCGCCTCCTTCGCGGATGCCCTGTACCAATGGAATCTCTCCAAGGAAAGGCAGGTCATACTCGCTTGCCAGGCGTTTGCCCCCTTCTTTTCCAAAAATGTAGTATTTATTATCCGGCAGCTCTTCCGGGGTAAAATAGCTCATATTCTCAACCAGACCAATGATAGGCGCATTCAGTTGTGCCTGGCCAAACATGGCAATGCCTTTTTTGGCGTCTGCCAGTGCCACATCCTGCGGCGTGCTTACAATAACCACCCCGCTTACATGCGCAATCTGCATCAATGTAAGGTGAATATCGCCGGTACCGGGAGGCATATCAACAATCAGGTAATCCAGGTTACCCCAATCCACATCCGTAATGAATTGTTTGATAGCGCTGCTGGCCATCGGCCCGCGCCATACAACAGCTTTGCTTTCATCCACCAGCAAGCCGATGCTTAGTAATTTTATACCAAAGCGCTCCAGTGGTACAATCATGCCCTTGCCATTTATATCGCGCATCATGGGCCGTTCTCCACGCACCCCAAACATTATAGGTACGCTGGGGCCGTAAATATCCGCATCCATTAACCCTACCGAGGCGCCCGTTTGGGACAGCGCCAGGGCAAGATTGGCTGCTACGGTGCTTTTTCCCACACCTCCCTTACCGCTCACAACAGCAATAACATTTTTTACACCAGGCAATACAGGGTTTACCGGTGCAGCAGGTGCCTGGGCCTTTATGCCGGTATTGCCAAACCCTACTTTTATAACCGCTTTTTCATTCACCTGGGATTTGATGGCCTGTATACAATCGGCCTTTACTTTATCTTTCAGCTGCGCATCTTCAGTAGGTAACTGAAGATTAAAAGAAATATAATACTTCTCAATTACAAGATCCTTTACCATTTCAAGCGCTACAATATCTTTATTGGATCCCGGAATATGCACACTGGTCAAGGCTTTTAAAACGAGTTCTTTTGTCATTTATTTGCTAAAGCTTATGTTAAATTCAATACAATCCTCAAAGTTAAACATCCTAACGGGCATTTTGTTGCCTTATTTACGATTCCTGTACTTATTTTTGGGCTGTGAAGAAACTATTGATTGTTTTTATTGTATCCTTATTTATTCTGCCATCAACTGCGCATGCACAGTTTGAGAAAGCCCGTGATTCTGTCATTCAATTGTTTGGTATTATTATGTCGTCAGATAGCTTGTACGGTATTCCTTCTGTAAGTGTGACTGTAAAAGGAACCAACAGGGGCACTGTCAGTAATAGTGACGGGGTTTTTTCCATTGCAGCATTAAAAGGGGATGTGATCGAATTTTCACATGTAAGCTATAAACCGCTTACAAAACAGATACCAAGGGATCTGGAAGGGAATCAATACAACATGGTTGTACTGCTGACGGCAGATACCGTATACCTCCCTGCGGCTATTATACGGCCGCGCCCGACGCCGGAACAGTTTGCCCGCGACTTTGTAAATGTAAGGGTGGCTGATGATGAAATGGAGACCATACGGAAGAACAATACAAAGGAAATGCAGCGTATGATGCTGCAAAAAACACCGTTTGACGGACGGGAGGCCACCAATCAGCAGCTGAACATGATCTCACAAAAAGCGCGTTACCAGGGGCAATTGCCGCCTATGAATATTTTTAACCCGGCAGCCTGGGCACAGTTCATCGAGGCCTGGAAGCGGGGTGATTTTAAGAATAAGAACTATTAGTGAAATTACAAATTTCTTGTTGGAAAAGCAGCCTGTTGCATTAAAAAGGCCCTTGCATTTATATTTTTTAGTGAACGATAGTTTTGTAAATACGCATATAAGCGTTCATGGCAATAAGCGTCGCTTTGTTCGGGGGAAATCCCTTTTTACGGCTTTTTCAGGTAATATTCAAAACTGAAATTATCGCCCAGTTCATCCCGGGCATCTTCAAAAACCCCGATAATATTGCCAAAGGTTTCCAGCTGGCCCAGCGTAAGGTTTATAAACCGGACGCTCACCGGCAGCTCAATAGCACCGGTCAGCACATCCCATAACGCGTCCGGGTTATTGCCAAAATACCCGGGAAAAGGAAATTGCCGGGCTGCAATTTTATAGAAATCCTGTTGGGTACCAATGCGGTCAAAATCAAAAATGAGCTCTTTCATGTTATTTTATTTTTCCTGGAAGGTTCTGTAATGGTCTTTGGTAACAAACACAAGGCCATCGCTGGAAAACAGCAGCCGGTCGGCATTACGCCTGCCGCAACTGAAATTGATATCTGCCTCAAACCATTTCCGGCCCTGCTTTTCCGGGAGCGATCTTTCCCTGTTGGAAAAAATATCGCCGCCAATGGCCCTGCCGGGCAGTACCATACATAAATTTCCTTTGGAAGGTTCCCAGCCTTTGCTGCGGGCCTCCCGCTTGGTTATATAATAATCCGGCAAATGACCGTTTTGTTTTACATAAGGCACTACTGCGGATTCTTTTGTGAGTTCCTCAACAGAAGCCTGGGATGGCGGCTGAATGTTCTTGTCAGTATTACCGGAAGGATCCGTTTTTACTACCTGTGGTGTAACAGGGAGTGCCGGGTCCGGTCCTTTTTTGTGGGAGTACCAGTAATATACCAGGGCAGCTATAATAAGCAGCATCCATAGTAAAGACCGCTTTTGCTTTTGCATATTTTATCAGCTTTGCTGAACAAATATAAATAACGATAAGATTTCTCTTTTAAATAAAAAGGCTGTTGAGAAGATCTCCTGCTGAATACGCAGACGAACGCAGGCTTTCTACTTACCCTTCCGCGGGATCTGCGCATTTTTGCGGGAACTTTTAGTAGAGAACTATAGCTGATACGCTACCGGTTGTATTTTCCGCTGTCAAACACATACGGGCGCAGATTTTCATTTGCTCTTCTGCAGGATCTGCGCGAACCCGGCGGCGTTTTGTTGTTGCAGACTAGCGTTGATCATAAAACAGGCCTGCGGATGTTTCAATAAAGCTTGCTGTCATTTAAATAAAGATCGTTATCTGCGGCTGTTCCGAAGCTTTGGAAAGGATCAGAGCAGAGGTTTTCCGTTCGCCCCTCCAGGGAATCTGCGCAGCTGCGGGAACCTGACAACCTTCACCAATTTAGAAATATATTTATTCGCTTATTCTTTCTTTCTTAATCTTGCATAAATAAATTTGCTCTTATATGATCAGGAATGTTTCTGTTATTGGCGCCGGAACCATGGGAAATGGTATTGCGCATGTGTTTGCACAAAACGGGCATCAGGTGGTGCTGATCGATGTGTCGGAAGCACAACTACAAAAAGCGCTGAAAACAATTCAAAAGAACCTGGACCGTCAGCTGGCAAAAGAACTAATAACCGCGGAGCAAAAAGAAGCCACTTTACAGAATATTATTACAGAGAGCAGGATTGAAAAAGGAGTTGACGCTGCTCAGCTGGTAGTAGAGGCTGCAACGGAAAATGAGGCGCTGAAACTGGAGCTGTTTAAAAAAGCAGATGCGGCAGCTCCAAAGGATTGTATTCTGGCAACCAACACTTCTTCTATTTCTGTTACAAGGATTGCGGCAGCTACCGGGCGGCCCGGACAGGTGATCGGTATGCACTTTATGAACCCTGTACCGGTTATGAAGCTGGTAGAGGTCATTAACGGGTATGCTACCGCCCAATCAGTTACAGCAACCATTGTAGAACTGAGCAGGAAGCTGGGAAAAATTCCTGCACTGGCCAATGATTACCCCGGCTTTGTAGCCAACCGTATTCTTATGCCCATGATCAATGAAGCCATTTACAGCTTATATGAGGGTGTGGCAGGTGTGGAAGCAATTGATATCATTATGAAGTTGGGTATGGCGCACCCGATGGGGCCGCTGCAACTGGCAGACTTTATAGGGCTGGATGTTTGCCTTTCCATTTTAAATGTGCTGTACAGCGGCTTCGGGAACCCTAAATATGCTGCCTGCCCGTTACTGGTAAATATGGTGGCCTCCGGGAAGCTGGGCATTAAATCCGGTGAAGGTTTTTATTCCTATACACAGGGATCAAAAGGTTTAGTGGTCAGTGAAAAATTCAGGTAGCCGGTCAATTGTGATTAACTGGTCGTTTTCCTTTTTCCAGCCCATTGTTTCATTGCCGTTTGTAATAACAAGGTACCGGGCCGGTAATGCAATATTGTAGCGGAGCGCCTGGCTGAGTACATTTTCATTCAGGGTTATCTGGCCTGCCTTGCATTCAATCAGCATCCAGGGGCGTAGCCGGGAGTCATAAACAAGGATATCGAAACGTTTTCTGAGCTCGCCAACTTTTATTTCCTTTTCCAGTGCGATCAGGGTTTTGGGATAGTTCATTTTTTTGAGCAGGTACTGTATAAAATTCTGCCGGATCCACTCTTCATCCTGTAACACCAGCCATTTTTTTCTCAGTGCATCAAAGATATGCGGCAGCCCGTTTCGGGTTTCAATACGAAAATCAGGATCGGGGTATTGAATAAGAATCATTGAACCAAAAATAAAGGTTAATTTAGCATCAGCCAATATGGAATATTCCATATGGTTAATAGCTGAAAAATCGAGAAAATGAAAACGAAAGAGGAAATAGTAAAGAACTGGCTGCCCCGTTACACTGGTGAAAGCTTAAAGAATTTTGGAGAATATATCCTGCTGACCAACTTCAGCAATTATGTGCAGCTGTTTGCCCAATGGCACGATGTGGAAGTGATAGGTGCCGACCGGCCCATGCAATGTGCTACTGCGGATAATATCTCGATCATCAATTTTGGCATGGGCAGCCCTACGGCAGCTACTGTTATGGATCTGCTGACTGCGATCAGCCCTAAAGCCGCTTTGTTCCTGGGAAAATGCGGCGGACTGAAAAAACGCAATAAAGTGGGCGACCTGATCCTGCCTATAGCAGCTATAAGAGGTGAGGGCACCTCAAGCGATTATTTTCCAAAAGAAGTGCCCGCTTTACCTGCCTTTGCGTTGCAAAAAGCAGTGAGCACGACCATACGGGAGGCAAAGACCGATTACTGGACAGGCACTGTTTATACAACCAACCGCAGGGTGTGGGAGCATGATGAATCCTTTAAAGCCTACCTGCAAAAAATAAGGGCTTATGCCGTTGACATGGAAACCGCCACCATTTTCACAGTAGGTTTTTATAATAAGATACCAACAGGGGCCTTATTGCTGGTAAGCGACCAGCCCATGATACCGGATGGGGTAAAAACAGCGGAAAGCGATAAAAAAGTAACAGCCAGGTATGTAGAAAATCATCTTAAAATAGGCATTGATTCTTTAAAACAGCTGATCAATAACGGCCAGACCGTACGGCACCTGAGGTTCTGATGGCATTGTTGCGTTTAAGGAGGCTCCTGCGTTTACTAAATATAAATAAATGCAATGCTGTATGAAACGAAGTGTACTGTTACCGCTGCTGTTTGGCATTTGGGCTGCAGGTTGTCAGAAACACCATGTTGAACAGGAATCAACGGTTTTTAAAGCCCGGTTGATCTTTCAGGGAGCATGCGGAGACTATATTTGCGCCATTACCAACGGAACCATAAGCAAAGGACGTACTTTGGAACAATGGCAGCAGCCGGTTACAAAAGCATACTATAAAAATGTGTTTGAGGTAAAGAACCCCATATCTTTTCCGGCAGATATTAAAACGGGTGATGAATTTTCCTTTAAAATAACGGAGGCCCCCGAAGAAGCATATCCCTGTTTAGCTATATATCCTGTGTACAATTTAGATAAAAAGTTAAGTATTGAAGTTTTAAAGTGAAAGCGCCGTGACCATAAGTTTGAAGAAGGCATAAAAATGCGTCATGACAATAAAACATAGTTTTTCCCGGTCTGGTGAAAGAAGGGCTGCAGAGGTGAAGCGTTAAAAAATAAACAATTAAAAACCCTGAGTAAGATTTTATGCGTAATTTTCTGCCTGTAAGAAAAACGCTTCTCTTTAAACCAGTAAATAAAATGCACATGAAAAAAAATACCGGTTTTGTATTTGTTTTAGTGGCAGGTATTTCAGTAATTACGGCTTGTACCCCCAGGGCCTCCCGTAGCGTTCCGGGCCGGTATAAAGCCCGCTTTGAAGTAGCTGCCCTTTGTTCTAACAATACCTTTTCTGTTATTGAAGGCAATATCGATACTTCGCTTGTAGAGGCTTCCTGGACCAACCCGCAAACCGGTAAAATCTATAAAAATGCGTTTGCCATCAGTAATCCGTGCAGCTTTCCGGCTACCCTTAAAGAAGGGGCTACTTTTTATTTTGAAATTGTTCCGAAAGATACCAGCCAGCACTGTGCCGTATGCATGGCTTATTACCCAACACCTCATAAGCGGCTGAACATTAAAGTAATTCAATAAGAATGCAACAGCCCTTATTAAGTATCCGCAATCTTTCAGTGGATTTTGTTACAGGAAACAGTGTGAATCATGCGTTAAAGAATATTTCTGTTGAGGTAAGGAAAGGAGAGATTGTTGCGCTGGTTGGGGAGTCCGGCTCCGGTAAATCTGTTACATCGCTTTCTGTTTTACAGCTGATTCCCTCACCTCCGGCGAAATATGTGCAGGGCGCTATTATTTTTCATAAGGAAGACGGCAGCGCGATCGATCTTTTAAAGCAGACCACAGGAACATTGCAGGAAATAAGGGGAAACGCCATTTCCATGATCTTTCAGGAGCCTATGACTTCCCTGAACCCTGTATATACATGTGGCAGCCAGGTGGCAGAAGCCATTCGGGTGCATACCGGTGTTTCAAAAGAAGCAGCAAAAAAAACAGCGATCCGGTGGTTGGAAAGAGTAAAACTTCCGGATCCGCCGGCCATTTATAACCGGTACCCGCATCAGTTAAGCGGCGGGCAGAAACAGCGTGTAATGATTGCCATGGCCATGTGCTGCAAACCGGAATTACTGATCTGTGATGAACCTACAACAGCGCTGGATGTAACCGTTCAGAAAACCGTATTGCAGTTAATTAAAGAACTGCAGAGGGAAACGGGCATGGGCGTAATCTTTATTACGCACGACCTGGGCGTGGTTGCAGAAATTGCGCACCGCGCGGTGGTGCTGTATAAAGGCGAAATTATGGAAGAAGGACCGGTGTCGGATCTTTTCAGCCAGCCCAAACACCCTTACACCAAAGCATTGCTGGCATGCAGGCCGGTCAATCATCAACGGGGAGAACGCCTGCCTGTGGTAAGTGATTTTATGAGCCCTAAAAAAGAACCGGTTGAAGTGGCTTTGCCTGTAAGGCCATCATTGCCGGAAGCGGGCCGGCAGAAAGTGTTGCTGCATGTAGACCATCTGAACGTATGGTTCCCAAAAGAAACCAACTGGCTGGGGAAGCCCGTTAGCTATACCCGGGCGGTAAATGATGTCAGCTTTGATGTTTACGAAAATGAAACACTGGGCCTGGTAGGGGAAAGCGGTTGTGGTAAAACCACACTGGGAAGAACCTTGCTGCAACTGGTACCTGCAACAAGCGGAAGGATCGTTTACCAAAATAAAGACATGGCCTTCTTTAAAAAAGAAGCATTGCGCGGATTAAGAAAACAATTGCAGATCATTTTCCAGGACCCCTATTCTTCATTGAACCCAAGAAAAAAGATCGGCCCTGCCATTGAAGAACCGCTCAAAGTTCATAAGATAATAACAAATGCAGCCGGACGGAGAGAACGTGCTGAGGAACTGCTGACAAAAGTAGGGTTGCTGCCGGAACATTATAACCGCTACCCGCATGAGTTCAGCGGTGGCCAGCGCCAGCGTATTGTAATAGCCCGGGCCCTTGCCTTAAACCCATCCTTTATTATTTGTGATGAATCTGTTTCTGCGCTGGATGTAAGCGTGCAGGCACAGGTGCTGAATCTCTTAAATGACCTGAAACGGGAATTGGGCTTTACCATTGTTTTTATCAGTCATGATCTTTCCGTAGTGCGTTATTTCAGCGACCGGATCATTGTAATGAATAAAGGAAAAATTGAAGAAAGCGGTCCCGCAGACACCATTTATGAGCACCCGGAGAGCAGCTACACCAGGGCGCTCATTGCTTCAATACCCAGAGGTATCGTGGCGGCCTCTTAAATTTTTATTCGACAGGCTGTAAACGCCTTAAAACAGATAGCCAGGAGCAATGCCGGATGATCTGTTCTTTAATACGCGCTCTTTTCTGATGTTCATAAGGGGCTGTAACATTTTTTAATCCTGTAGATGTATTATATAATGATGATTCTATAGCCCAGTAATGCGTTGATCCTAATATCGAAGGGCTGGCTGTATACATGGTCATTGCGGTTACGGCTTATGCGTGGGTTATAAACAAAATGTATCAGTAATTGAATGAATGTGGGTGTTGCATCTTCTTCAGAAGAATAGCTGTAGCCTGGTGCTGCCGTTGGAACAAATATATTCCGGCTCCGGTTGAAGGCTATAGTCTGTTCCGACAGGAATTTCAACAACTGCCTCCGCATAAAAACCGGTTTTATGCGTTTTGGATGTATTGGACCAGTGATCATTGTTTTTTATTTTCGGCGCCTGAGAAATTCAGCCCGCCTGAAATGCCGATGCGCGTTGGACGCCTGAAGGCATTGCAAGGTCAGCAATAAAGCAAGCTGCAATGCAGGTAATGGTTTCATAACAGTTGTGTGGTTTATGGTAATACTGTATAAAACGAAAGCTTTCGTCAGAAAGATAATACCGCGCTGTGCGTTATTACTGGCCGGTTTTTGGGTTTTGAAGACAAATTTATTGATAATTAAAAAAATTAGTACCTTTGCACGCATTAATCGAAAACCGGTGCCGTAAGACCGGGGATCGAAGCGATAAAACATATTGATAGTCAATCATGTTCAACACTTCCACCCCGCTTCACCTGTTTTAAAAATAACTATTTTAAATCTTTAAACAGTATAATGAAGCTTTCACAATTTCAATTCGACCTACCCTTAAACCTTATTGCACAACATCCCGCTAAAAAAAGAGAAGACGCCCGTATGATGGTGGTTCACCGCCAGACCGGACAAATGGAGAATAAACATTTCCGTGATATACTGGACTATTTTGATGATAAGGATGTATTTGTGGTCAACAATACCAAGGTGTTCCCTGCCCGTATGTACGGCCGCAAGGAAAAGACCGGGGCAAAGATTGAAGTATTCCTTTTAAGGGAGCTGAATAAGCAAAACCGCCTTTGGGACGTGATTGTTGATCCGGCCCGCAAGATAAGGGTGGGAAATAAACTCTATTTTGGCGATAACGAAGAGCTGGTGGCCGAAGTTATTGATAATACAACCAGCCGCGGAAGAACCATCCGCTTTTTGTGGGAAGGTTCCGAGGATGATTTTAAGGCGCAACTGGAGGCTTTGGGAGAAACGCCACTGCCCAAATATATTAAACGCAAGCCCGATGAGGAGGATAAGGAACGCTACCAGACCGTGTATGCAAAGCATGAAGGCGCGGTAGCAGCGCCCACTGCGGGATTGCACTTTAGCCGCGAACTGATCAAACGGCTAGAGATCAAAGGCATCCGTTTTGCTGAGGTTACCCTGCATACAGGCCTGGGAACCTTTCGCCCGATTGAAGTGGAGGATCTGAGCAAACATAAAATGGATGCAGAATATTATCATATTGATGATATGGCCTGCCGTATTGTTAATAAGGCCAAAGAAACCAATCATCGCATTTGCTCTATCGGAACTACTACCATGCGGGCTATGGAATCTTCCTTTACCGCGCAAAAACTGTTAAAACCGTCTGAGGGCTGGACCAATATGTTCATTCATCCCCCGTATGAGTTCAATATTGCCAATGCCCTGGTTACCAACTTTCATCTGCCCAAGACCAGCCTGATGATCATGACCAGTGCCTTTGCAGGTTATGAACTGACCATTGAAGCTTATAAAAAGGCAATTAAGGATAAATACCGCTTCTTCAGCTATGGAGATGCCCTGCTGATCATTTAATGTAAGAGCTGGTAATAAATTAAAAAGGGCTTTTTTCAACAGAAACAGCCCTTTTTAATGAATAATGCGGGCCGCATCACACCATAATACTGTTAAGACTTTTAAATTGCACCAGGTGAAGGTATGTCAGGAGCTTGCCGAAGCCGGATCATCCTTGGGCAATGACGATTGAAAAATTATTATCCCAATAAGCTTAAATGCAACGCTTTTATGATTGCCTTGAGGAGACAGTGTTCCTTTAACGTCGAAATAGTATAATTGTATTTCCTGCCTGCCGGAGCTACTGACCATACTGCTGGCGTACAAACCAGGGTTGGGGATCCAGGTTTTTATCGTCGAACATTAAAATGAAATCCAGCTTTCCATAACCGGTTTCATCATCACGGCCAACAGTTCCGATCACCTGGCCGGGCTTCACTCTGGAGCCCTTCAGCACCGTGGAGCTGGCAAGATTGCTGTAAGCGGTAAAATAGCGCCCATGGCGGATGACAATATAAAAAGTGCTCCCCAGTTTGGAAACACTGATAACATCACCTTCAAAAACCGCTTTTACGGGTGTATTAACAGGGGCAGCAAAAGTGCAGCCTGGGTTATCGCCAACAATATCCGGGCCTGAGCCTTCAATTTTAAAATGCCCGAATCCCTGGGTAATGGTTCCTTTTTCAAGCGGATAAGGAATCTGGCCTTTATACAGCCCAAAGTCTCCGGTCAGGGCGGCATTGCTTGTCGGGAACGTAGCGTGTTGCCGGGGCGGTAATACGGGATATGTTCTGGCCGGCGGGGTATATGTTTGCGTTTGCGCCGGTGGCCGGCTGGCTGCCGTATTCTCTTTTGGAATGGTCTCCGGGTGGTAATAATAATTCCTGAGGGTTGCTACCGTGCTTTTTATACGTGTTATTTCCCGGGTGGCATCCTGCATTTCTTCTGTATTGAACATCGGCGGTTCCTGCCTGGACATGCTTACCACATATCGTTCCTGCCCCTCTATTTTCCGGTTCAGGTCGGTCAGCTGAATCATTGCTTCACGGGAAATCGTTTTGGTGCTTTTAAAGGTACGTTCAATCTGGTTCACTTCATTGATCATCATTGCGCGGTCTTTCTTCAGGGTCACCTTTACATCATCCTGCGCAAATAAATTTCCGGCTAATAATACCAAACCTGCCAGAAGCCAGTTTTTTGTTATAATCATAAAGCATTCAAAGTTTTAAGCTGCAAGGCTATCGGTCTACCTTCTTATAGCCCCTGGGAACGGTAAACGGTGTGTTTATCGCTTCGTTGAAATTAAAAGATTTATAATTGAATGTTATTTGTATATCTGTTTTATATTTTACATTTATCTGACGAGATCTGGGAAACTGAAAGTTATTTACCTTTTCATAATTTCCATAATTCAGTTCAGCAGACCTGTTCCTGCCGGCATCCACATCCTCCAGCTTGCTATTAGAAGGCAGGTAATCCGGGGCCAGTACGGTTAACAGGTTCCGGAAAAATCTTGTTCGGCTGGTGATCTCAATAGTACTGTCCTGTTTGGTATAACTGCTGTTGTTATTGTCAATAAACACCGGGTTGCCCACCAGCAGATCCTGGAGCGTTATTAAATCAACAGGTAGGCCCAGCTGCTCCTGTAAATAAACGTAGCTGGCGGTAATATATTGTTTATTAAGCTTATTTATTATGCGTACAGAATCTTTTGTTATGATGCCCCGGGCGCCTTCAATTCCTAAAGGGCCGGTTACGGATACCCATATAATACTGTCCCGCATCATTTGTACTTTAATGTCAAAATTCTTGGTATCGCCTTTGGTCGTATAGGACACATCGGCTTTGCCTGAAAAAGTAGTGTAAGTGATATGGTTCAGCTTTTCAAGAACTGTGCTGATGGATTCTGTAACCATAGCGGTGTCCCTGTCCTTTAGCTTGTCTGTTTCATCTGTAGAGGACGAGGCTACGTTAAGCGACGAATCCGAGGGGGTTAGCTGGGACTGCATACGCTGTGCCTTCCTTGCAGGATTACAGGATGCAAAAATGATCATTGCTGAAAAAACAAATAGAATGTATTTCATTCACCTGGTTTTTATTGATAAAATAGAATACCCCGCAGTTAAAAAACTGCAGATTGGGCTGGGCATTATTGTTTTCCGGTATGCCCGAAACCTCCGGCCGCCCGAACGGTCTCGCTAAGGGTTTCTGAAGCGATCCATGTTGCCTGTTCCACTTTTTGAACCACCAGCTGTGCAATACGGTCGCCATTGTGGATCACCTGATCCTCATTGGAAAGGTTGATTAAAATTACTTTTACTTCACCCCGGTAATCCGCATCAATAGTACCGGGTGTATTTAAACAGGTTAAGCCATGTTTTATGGCCAGGCCGCTACGGGGGCGCACTTGTACTTCAAAGCCTTCCGGTATTTCCATAAAGATGCCGGTAGGTATTAATGCCCTTTCCAGGGATTTTAAGGTAACGGGGGCTTTCAGTGAAGCACGGATATCCATACCGGATGCGCCTGATGTGGCATATTCCGGCAAAGGGTTTGCTGATTGATTAATGATTTTTATTGCAACTGCTGCCATTATAACAAAGATAAATGCTTGGTACGAATATCATACTACTTTAACACTCTTTAAAAGCGCCTGTAAATTTTATATTTTTTGTAACAAAACAGTGGCCATGGCCATTAGCCCTTCCTGACGGCCAATAGCGCCCATTTCCTCTGTGGTCGTTGCCTTTATGGACACATCATCCGTTGTAACTGCTAATATACCTGCAATGGCCATTTGCATAGAGGGCACATATTTTTTTATTTTGGGCTCCTGTAAACAAAGGGTGCTATCCACGTTGATCACTTTATAACCCTTAGCCAAAACCAGCTTCATAGTTTCTTTTAAAAGAAGTTTGCTGTCAATATTTCTAAAGCGCTCATCCGTATTGGGAAAGTGAAGGCCAATATCGCCCAGGCTTAAAGCCCCCAGCAGCGCATCGCAGATAGCATGCAACAGAACGTCTGCATCGCTATGACCAAGGGCACCTTTGTGATGGGGGATTTTTACGCCGCCGATCCAAAGCTCCCGTCCTTCTGCAAACTGGTGAAAATCGATCCCTGAACCTATTCTGTATGCCATTTCATTTATTTTTTTAACCATCCTGGCCGGTTACCGGCTGATGTATCAACCCGTTAAAATTTTGTACGACGCCAATATAGGCATTAAATTTAATATTGATCAGCATGAAGCGGATAACTGTGTTATTGATCCGTATATGCATGGCTGCTATTGCACTGATGCTGCCTTTGCCAGGGCCCGGATAACTTTGCATCCTGAAAAGATGGACAGCATATCCGCAAGCAGTTTTCTTTATTTTTGTTCAATGAATATTGAGGAAATCTACCAGGTGTATTTGCAGCATCCTGATGTGCAGACAGATACAAGAAAGATAAAGGAAGGGGAGCTGTTCTTTGCTTTAAAAGGCCCCAATTTTAACGGGAACAGTTTTGCACAGCAGGCGGTGGATGCAGGCGCAGCCAGGGTGATTATTGATGAAGCAGCTTATGAAATTCCGGGTAAAACCATCCTGGTTGACGATGTGCTGACGACCTTGCAGCAACTGGCCGCCCATCACAGGGACCAGTTCCGGTTTCCTGTGATTGCCATAACCGGCAGCAATGGTAAAACAACTACCAAAGAGCTGATCCATGCTGTACTGAGCAGCACATACAAAACCTATACTACTACAGGAAACCTCAATAATCATATTGGTGTGCCGTTAACATTGCTAAAGATCAGGGATGATGCACAGATGGCGGTTATTGAAATGGGCGCCAATCACCTGCTGGAGATAAAAGGCTATTGCCGGGTGGCAAAGCCCACCCATGGTTTAATTACCAATGTGGGCAAGGCGCACCTGGAAGGCTTTGGCAGTCTGGAAGGTGTTAAAAAAGGGAAAGGGGAGCTGTATGATTTTTTGCGGGAGCGTGGAGACGGAACTGCTTTTGTAATGTGGGACTATGATTACCTGCGTGCCATGAGCAGGGGCATTGCAACAATTGTCAGCTATGGAACCGGTGAGGCGGATGTTGTGGGTGCCGCAAAGGGACATACTGCTTTTTTAGAAGTCAATTTTATAAAACCAGCAACAACTACTATTCAAACGCAATTGGTGGGCGATTATAATCTGCCGAATGTTTTGGCGGCAACGGCTATAGGGGATTATTTTAATATTCCGATGGAGAAAATAAAAAGAGCTATTGAGCAGTATACGCCCTCCAACAGCCGTAGCCAGTTGCTTGAAAAAGGGTCCAATAAGATTATCCTGGATGCCTACAATGCTAACCCCAGCAGTATGAAGCTGGCTATTGAAAATTTTGCAGATAGGGCCGGCAGCAATAAGATGCTGCTGCTGGGCGCTATGGCGGAAATGGGCGCAGCCTCAGTAGCAGAGCATGAAAGTATTGTGGAACTGATCCGGCGCTATAAATGGCAAAATGTAGTGCTGGTAGGAAAACCTTTTGCACCTTATGCAAATGAGTTCAACTGTTTTGAATCTTCAGATAAGGCTGCGGAATGGATGAAAGGCCATAAGCCGGAAAACACGTTGCTGCTGATCAAAGGGAGCCGCAGCACGCAGATGGAAAAGATTCTGGAAGTTTTATAAATAACGATTGATCATAAAGGGCTCAGCATATGTAAAAAATGGGCAGGCCCTGTATTGTTTGTACCTTTGAGGTTTAAATTCCTTAATTATGAAACCGGAAGAAAGCAACAGAGGGTACCTGGCTTCGGTGTTGGGTTGCTATTGTCCGCGATGCAGGGAAGGGAAGCTGTTTGAACAAAAATTTGCCTTTCGCATAAAGGGTGTCCTTAAAATGAATAAATATTGCCCGGTTTGCGGGCAGCCCACAGAAATTGAAGTGGGTTTTTATTACGGAACCGGCTATGTCAGCTATTTCATTGCAGTGATCCTTACGGCATTGAGCGCTGTTTTGTGGTGGCTGGTAATTGGTTTTTCAACGGAAGACCGCCGCTTTATGTACTGGCTTATTTTTAATTCTGTGGCGCTGATCCTCCTGCAGCCCTGGCTGATGCGCTTTTCAAGAAGCCTGTGGCTATCCTGGTTCGTACCCTACGATCCTGACTGGAGGCATACAAAACCGGAAGATGTTTCTGAACGGATGAATGAAGAGCAGGGAAATAACTGGTAGTGAGATGGAAGATGTGAGCATTGAGATATGAGATATGAGCATTGAATTTTTATAATTTATGTTTTCCAGTACATCAGGAATTATTGAGCTATTGGGCACTATTGCGTTTGCGATTTCCGGAACCTTTTCTGCTATGCAGCGTAAGCTGGATGCTTTTGGGGTGTTGATCATTGCTTTTGTAACATCAATAGGCGGCGGAACGATACGGGATCTGCTGATTGGCGATGTGCCGGTAGCCTGGATGCGCGATGTGCAGGTTTGCCTGGTGATCCTGGCTACTTCTGTAGCCGGAATTATTTTTAAGACCTATATCCGGAAGCTGAAAGTAACCCTTTTTTTATTTGACAGCCTAGGGCTGGGGCTTTTTACAGTGGTGGGGTTACAAAAGGGGATCAATTTCGGGCTGAACCCCGGTATCTGCATTGCATTGGGTACTATTACCGGTTGCTTTGGCGGTATTACGCGGGATATTCTCCTGAACACCATACCGCTGATCTTCAGGAGGGAGATCTATGCAACGGTTTGTATCTTCGGAGGATTGGTTTATTTTTTACTGCTGCACCTGGAGGTGAATGTAGACATCTGTAAGTTCATTGTGATTGCGCTCATTTTTGTTACAAGGATTATTGTTGTGCAAAAAAATCTTTCATTGCCAAAGATCAATTATTAAATAAACAAAACACCCGGAGGATAAAGTATTTAATCAAAAGCAATTATAGAAAATACCTTCCGTTCTCTGACGTTACCGGTTTTTACAGCGCTCATGGTATCCCTGGCGGCGATCTATTAAGTTATCATTAAATCAGTAAGCAATGTACGGGTCATGTATTGCTTGCTGATAAATTTGCCTGCAATTGAAAACCTTATACTCTTCTTTATATGAACAAACATTGCTTTCAATACCTGTTCTTATTACTATTATTATCTTTTATTTCTGCAAATGACCTGATTGCCCAAAACAGCGGTTCATCTATTAGCGGCTTTGTTTTTAATGACAGCAACCAGGTGCTTCCGGCCGCCACCATTATGGTAAAAAACACCAATACCGGTTTTACCACGAATACAGCAGCCAACAATAACGGGTATTTTAACCTGTCTGACCTGCCGGTCGGCACCTATGATATCATAGTATCGCAGGTTGGATATCAGCCTACAACAATATTAAAGAACGTACTGAACCTTGGAGACCACCTGGTGCTTCGAAGAGTGGTATTAAGTGAAAAGGTAAGTGAATTAAGCAATGTAACAGTAGTTTCAAGCAGCTTTAACAATAGTATTGACCGGTTGGGAACCGCTACGGCGATCAGTTCCAGGACCATGCAAAAGTTGCCTTTAGCAAGCCGGAATTATACAGAGCTTACCAGTTTATCGCCGTTGGCCAGCGGCTCGTCATTAGCCGGCGCAAAAGCAGGAGGAACAGGGTATATGCTGGATGGGGTAAGCAACCGGCGTGCAACTTTTGGGGGCGTAACGGATGCAGCATTTTCCATATCCTCGGAAACCATCAGGGAATTTGAAGTGTCAACAAATGATTATGATGTAACCAACGGGCGCGGTTCCGGGGGTGTGGTGAAAGCCATTACAAAATCAGGCACCAATACCTTTTCCGGATCCGTGTGGGGCTATTACGGGGCAAATGCTTTAGCGGCAAAGAAAGACATTTACGGGCACACGCTCAACAGTAAATATAAGATGGATCAGTTCGGTGCCTTATTCAGCGGCCCAGTAATTAAAGATAAACTGCATTTTCTGGTAGCCTATGATCAATACACGAATACGATCCCGTTTAGCGCTTATGATTTTAATACAGCCGGAGCAACACAGGAGCAGGCAGAAAAAAACCTGAAAATTACCAGGGAAAATATGGAGAAGATTGTGTCCATTATGCAGCAGCAGTTTGGATTTCCCGTGGGCCAGGAGTATGGCACCATTAATATTAAACAGACTACAAGAAATGTGTTTGCCAAGTTTGATTATAATATCAATGCAAGAAACCTGCTGACCCTGAAATACAATTACCTGCATTTTGTAGACCCCAATAAATTAAAATCCAACGGGCTGCTTTCCACGCAATATACCGGTATTGAAGAAGATCATGCAGCAATGCTCAGCTTAAGAACAGAGGTTTCTTCTACATCTTATAATGACCTGAAACTGAACTACAGTACCTACCGGAAGTTTCTGCACTTCCTGTACAACCGCGTTCCGGAAGGCTTTGTAACCGTTGGTTCCACATTCAGCGACGGTAGTACGGATACACGCACCGTAGCTTTTGGTAACCAGAACTGGGTGCCGGAAACAGACGCTTCCAATGTGATTCAACTGGTGGATAATTATTACTTTAAAAAAGGAAATGTTGATTTTGTCATTGGTACGGATAACAATATTAACCATATTACTGATCAACTGACACATGATCAGCAGGGACAGTTTTATTACGCAAGTATTGATAGTATGCAAAAGAACCTGCCGTATGAGTTCAACCGTAAAATTCCCCTGAATGGCAATAATCCCCCGGTAAGCGTGCCCCTGTTTGAGTTTGGTTTGTATGTGCAAATGCAAACAAATCTACGCCCTAACCTGAATTTTTCTGCCGGTATCCGCTGGGATGGAACGCTGATCGGCAATAAACCTGCTTATAATGAACAATTGGATAAAGACCTGGGAGTGCGCACAGATGTGCGGCCGTTTGATGCAAAAAATGTTCAGCCCCGTATCAACCTGATCTGGGATATTCATAATAATGGCAGGGATATTTTTAAGTTTGGCGCAGGGCTCTTTGCCTCTGAATTTACCACCCAGCCATTAACATTTGCCCATATTGATAATGGAGTAAACTATCGGCAGGTAGATATCCGCCAGAATGTTCCTGTACCGGACTGGGCTGCTTACCAGTCTGACTTTGATCTGGTACCCGGGGTAGACTATTATAATTCCCTGCCTTCATCGGGCAAGCAACCGGCAACGGTGCTGGTGCTTGATAAGAACCTGAAAAACCCGCTTACTTTTAAAACCAACATCAGTTTCTATCATTACTTTAATGACTGGCTGCGCGCCGGTATCAATGGTTACTTTAATAATACCTGGGATAATTTTTATTTATACGACCTGAACCTGAAATCCCAGCCTGAATTTGTTACCAATGAAGGGCGGGAAGTGTATGTGCCGGCGGGCACGCTGACCAACACCTCCAGCACCAGCTTTATTCCTATTTTACAAAATTCAAGAAAGAGTGCCAATTTTAACCAGGTCCGTTATTTTACCAACGCCTCATGGGCATCCAAATACCTTGGGTTTATGATAGAAGCTGCGGCAAGGATCGGTAAAGACGGATCGTTCAGCCTTTCTTATGCCAGGGGAAAAGCTACGGGTACTCCCCCCTATGATAACGGTGATCCGCGGAACGCCAATTTTAGTGTAGGACCTTCTTACTGGAATTATGGCGAATACGGGAAGAACTGGTACAGCGATGGGGACCAGCCCAATAAACTGGTGGCATTGTTCCTGAGCCCTACATTTTATGGCTTTAGCATCAGCTCTTCATTCCAGCTGTTCCAGAATGCAAGATACACGGTCAATATTAATAAGGATATTATAGGGGAAGGCAATGACGGAACAAGCCTGGCCTATATATATGATCCGAATGATCCGGCAACCCCGGATGCTATTAAAAAGGATATGAACAGTCTTCTGGAGAAAACGAGCCCGGAATTCAGGAAATTCCTTGAACACAACTTTGGAAAATTTGCCGCCTATAACGGGGGCCTCCAGCCCTGGCGGTCTATCTGGAATATGAGTATTGCAAAGGAGTTCAAAATAGCTCAAACACATAAAATTGCCTTACGGGCAGATATTTTTAATGTGCTGAACCTGCTGAACCATGAATGGGGCGGTTACAGCCAGATTGTAAATACAACGCTTTATAATGTTACCGGTTTTGACCAGCAAACACAATCGTATATATACAGCGTTAATCAAAATGCAGGGACAAAGACGAAGACTGCCAGCCCTTATTATTCTGTACAGTTTGGTATAAAGTACTCCTTTTAAAAAGAGAAATAAAACAGCCGTCTGAGAAGAGCGGATGGTTTATCAACAAAAATGTTGCATTTAAGTCTGCCGGCTGTGGTTTATATTGAAATGACCAATTTGCCAGGCTGACATACTCTTTGAGATAACCTTTGTTCCCGCAGGTGCGCCGTTTCATTAAAGCCTGTTGAAATAATACTATTTCGACATTAAAAGAGCACGGTCACCCTGAGTTTTCCATTTGCAAAAACAAAATCATCCGAAACTTCGGATGAGGCGATGACAATCCTTCTTAAGGGTTACCCTGAAGATGTCATTCCCCACCTGTTCCGGGATCTGTTTTTGTTTCAGCGTCTGTTGAGCGATAAATAGATGCCGAAACAATTCCGAACTATCGGAACGGCATGACAAAAGGCAAAATTGATTTCAAAACAATAACACTCTGTCACTGGCAGCCTGACGAAGAGCATTAATATCCATCGATCGAGGCTTCGTCAACAGTTCGACAGGCGCTGTGACAATCAGCCTGACATACCTTCACCTGGTGCAATTTAAAGGTCTAAACGGTATAATAGCCAATGGCTAAAGATACCGTCGTGATTTTTTCCCTGGCTTAAATGGCAAGGCCCGGATAGCTGAACCGCACTGCTATGTGAATCTCCTTATTTCACATCATTATTACCTTTGGCTGCGATCTGTTTTTAAAAGAAGGGCGGGTCAATAAAAAAGCCCGGCATTTGATACTGGGCTTTTTATTATACCGGATCTTTTGTCATTGTTCTTTTGTATCTGAGGCCAGGCCAGCCATCAGGTATTCCCTGTTCAGGCGGGCAATATTAGTGATCTCGATTTCCTTGGGGCAAACCGCTTCGCAGGCACCGGTATTGGTGCAGGCCCCAAACCCTTCTTTATCCATTTGAGCCACCATGTTCAAAGCTCTTTGTTTTCTTTCAGTTTCTCCCTGCGGTAACAGGGCCAGGTGGGAAACCTTTGCAGACAGGAAGAGCAATGCCGACGCATTTTTACAGGCCGCCACACAGGCACCGCACCCAATACAGGCAGCAGCGGCAAAGGCCTTATCTGCGTTTTCCTTTGGAATAGGTATATTATTACCATCCTGGGCGTTGCCGGTGTTCACAGAAATATAACCACCCGCCTGTATGATGCGGTCAAACGCGCTGCGGTCTACGATCAGGTCTTTTACTACTGGGAATGCTTTGGCGCGCCAGGGCTCAACAACAATTGTATCTCCATCTTTAAAAGCACGCATGTGCAGCTGGCAGGTAGTGGTTCCGTGCCAGGGGCCATGGGGGCGCCCGTTAATATACATGGAGCACATTCCGCAAATACCCTCGCGGCAGTCATGGTCAAACGCTACGGGTTCTTTCCCTTCACGCACCAGTTGTTCGTTCAACACATCAAACATTTCCAGGAACGACATTTCCGATGAGATATTGGATACTTTGTAGGTCTCGAACTTTCCGCCGGTTTCAGCGTTTTTTTGTTTCCATACCTTCAAAGTAAGGTTCATATTGTAATGTTCCATATTTTCTATTTAATTGCTCAATTTGATAATTTGAAGATTTGAAAAATGCGTACAGTACAGACCAAATAAAACCGGGTATTTTCCCTTTGGATGAAGAAATGATTTTTGACAGAATTCGTATAATTTCTTCAATAGCTGATTTTAGTGCGGCATCAAAATGATAGCCTTCGCTTCTTTCGCATAAGACCAGCCAATACAAGGTTTCACTGCCCTCTTTTGCAGCAATTTTCATTTTGTGAATAAAGTCAGCCTTACTTTCAGCATTTTGCGCCTCAAATACGTTTGCTCCTATTGATGTTGCTGATCGTAGCAACTGCTTTGCAATCACATACTTCCTGTTTTGTTCAAGAACTTCGCAATATTTAATTATTGCAAGTGAAAAACTGATTGTTTTATCAACAATCACATTTTCTTTATCATTTCTCATAACCTGGGTTTTAATAGGTGAAAGAATAGATTCGTCTCTCTAAAATACCTAATTCCCCGGTTATGTGTTATTTTCAATCTTCACGAGCGATGGTTGAGTATGTCCTACTAATGGACATTTTCAAATTTTGAAATTTCCCGATTTTCAAATTATTTATAATTCCGTTGCGTAGGCTTGATCACCTCATAGCTCAACGGCTCTTTTTCCAGCTCCCAGCTGTTTTCACCTGTTTGTTTCCAGGCAGCTACATACATGTATTCATCGTCATGACGCAGCGCTTCCCCATCCGGTGTCTGGCTTTCTTCGCGGAAGTGGCCGCCACAGCTTTCCCTGCGTTCCAGCGCATCCATGCACATCAGTTCTCCCAGCTCCAGGAAATCGGCTACACGGTTTGCTTTATCCAGCTCAGGGTTCATTTCATGGATGCCGCCGGGTATCCGCACGTTTTTCCAGAAATCGGTCCTCAGGTCTCTTATTTCCTGGATGGCTTCTTTAAGTCCCTCTTCATTACGCGCCATGCCGCATTTTTCCCACATTATTTTTCCCAGACGTTTGTGGAAGCTTTCTACGGTTTGTGTGCCCTGGATGCTCATTAAACGGTTAATGCGCTCATTTACATGTGCTTCTGCTTCAACAAAAGAGCGGTCAGAAACGGGGATGGGTTTCACTGCTATTTCATCAGCCAGGTAATTGCCAATAGTATAGGGAATTACAAAATAACCATCCGCCAGTCCCTGCATCAGCGCAGAAGCGCCCAAACGGTTGGCGCCGTGATCGCTGAAATTGGCTTCGCCCAGGCAAAACAGCCCTTTTACTGTAGTCATCAGCTCATAGTCTACCCAAAGGCCCCCCATTGTATAGTGCACTGCAGGGTATATGCGCATCGGAACCTCATAAGGGTTCTCACCTGTAATTTTTTCATACATATCAAACAGGTTCCCGTATTCTTCCTTTACAACCTCCTTGCCCAGGCGGATCAATGTTTCGGTATCAGGATTCTGTATACCGTGCTTATTGGCTTCGGCACGGCCGTATTTGTTGATCAGGTTGTATTTGAAATCGAGGTAAACCGCCTGTTTGGTCGTACCCACACCATAGCCCGCATCACAACGCTCCTTTGCAGCGCGGGATGCCACATCCCTGGGCACCAGGTTTCCAAAGGCCGGGTACCTTCTTTCCAGGTAATAGTCCCGTTCATCTTCCGGTATATCATTGGCTTTACGGGTATCATTCTGCTTTTTAGGCACCCAGATGCGCCCGTCATTTCTCAGGGATTCAGACATCAGCGTCAGCTTGCTCTGGTGGTCGCCGGAAACAGGAATGCAGGTAGGGTGGATCTGTGTGAAACAAGGGTTTGCAAAATAGGCTCCTTTTTTATGTGCCCTCCATGCGGCAGTAACATTGCTGCCCATGGCATTGGTAGAAAGATAGAACACGTTTCCATACCCGCCGGTTGCCAGCACTACTGCATGCCCAAAGAAACGTTCCAGCTGGCCGGTAATTAAGTTGCGCGCAATAATGCCCCTGGCCTTGCCATCAATTACAACAATATCCTGCATTTCATGGCGATTGTACATTTTTACATTTCCCTGTGATACCTGGCGCTCTAAAGCCTGGTAGGCACCAATCAGCAATTGCTGGCCGGTTTGCCCTGCTGCATAAAAAGTTCTTTTTACCTGTACCCCGCCAAAGGAGCGGTTATTTAATAAGCCTCCATATTCACGTGCAAAGGGAACGCCCTGTGCCACACACTGGTCAATAATGTTCACGCTTACTTCCGCAAGGCGGTGTACATTCGCTTCCCGTGAACGGTAGTCTCCGCCTTTTATCGTATCATAAAAAAGACGGAAAACAGAGTCCCCGTCGTTCTGGTAGTTCTTGGCTGCATTGATCCCCCCCTGTGCGGCAATAGAGTGTGCGCGGCGTGGGGAATCCTGAAAACAGAATGCCTTTACCTGGTAGCCCTGCTCGCCCAAAGAGGCGGCGGCAGAAGCCCCTGCAAGCCCTGTTCCTACAACAATGATTTCTAATTTCCTTTTATTAGCCGGATTTACCAATTTGCAATGTCCCTTATAATCGGTCCATTTATTTTCTAATTTTCCGGCTGGTATTTTTGAATCAAGCATAACTGATTTGAGATTTGAGTCCCGATAGCTATCGGGATGAGATTTCTAATTTAAGATACCAACAATAGCCCCGCTGTGTTAATGGATCCATCCGAAATAAAAGCTTAGCGGCATCAGCATAAATGCCAGGCAGATGATTACGGAGTAAACAACACCTGTTCCTTTGATCAGGTTAATATATTTATGATTGGTCAGCCCCAATGTTCTGAACGCGCTCTGGAATCCGTGTACCAGGTGCCAGAAAAGCGCAATAACACCCACTTCATAAACAATAATGATCCAGGGGTATTGTGTAAACTGATGCTGCATTTCGCCGTAAAGGTCGTGGTATTCCTTACCTCCGGCAGTTCCGGGCGGAACAATCTGGTTGGAAGCTGTATCGATGTACATCGATTCCAGTCCGCCAAAACGGCTGGGAAACCAGAAATCGCTGAGGTGGATCACCAGGAAAATCAACACAAGCGCACCTAAAATGCCCATTGCACGGCTGTTCCAGGTACTGCCCCGGTTGCCCATTTTAACGGCATAGCCAATACCCCGTTTGCTGCGGTTTTGAATTTCCAGAACAATGCCCTGGATAATATGGATCAGAAAAAATACAAAAAGGCCGATCTCCAGTACACGGGGCACCACGGTTGCGCCCATAAAATGAGCTGCTTCATTAAACATAACACCACCGTCATTTGCCCATATACAAGCATTTAATCCGGCATGAACAATTAAGAAAAGGATTAAAAAAATTCCCGACAGGGCCATGGTAATTTTCTTACCCACCGCGGAAGTAAAAAGTTGAGACCAGTTCATATTTTCTTATAGAAGGTGATTAAATTGCCTACAAAGGTAACGCTTAACGGTTAATTTGCTGACAAAAAAATGACAAGTGGGGGATGGATTCAGGTGTTTAAGATCAATTTCTAAAACCCCTTATTTAAAAGTATTCAGGAAAATATTACTTTCGGCGCCTGACCAGAATAAATATTTAATTATGAATAATATTGTAATTTATGAAAAGTACTTTAATAATAGTGTCCAGCCTGATCCCGGTCTTTTAAGCCAGCTGAATGAGAAGAATATCCGGGTGCAGGAAAACTGGTTCCGGGGGCTTGCTTTGTTGGAGCAACTGATCAGTGAGTACCGGGAGGGAGCGCCCAAAGAGCAACTGACCAGTTTATTTGACCTGCTGTTTTATGACGGGGCGGATCATACCGCCAGCGTTTACCTGGATGATGAAGCCTATCAATGGTTTTTTAAAAAAATGACTGAAATATTGGGCAGGTTGGCTGCCCTGTGCCCTGAAGCGGGCCTGGAACTGGCAATTGCATATGTACTTGCAAGAAGAGAATACCGTGATCTGCAGAAATCAGAACAATGGTTCCGGCAGGCAATAACAGCAGGTGTTGAAGCAGCCGCTCCTGTATACTGTTATTATCAGTATGCAGGATTGCTGCCGGGCGCCGATAAAGAAAAGGCGCTTGTAGCAATTAAGGAGCTGGCAGAAAAGGACAACCCCTGGGGAATTATTTACTATAACTATTATCTTATATGGTTTAGCCCCGAGGCAACCCTGACGGAACCATTTTACGCGCTGAAAGAGCATCCGGATAAAAAGATCCGCAAAAATTATTATCATGCTTTGCAGGGTTATTACGGGAGGAAGGAGGAAAAGGAAAAACAGCTGGAAATACTAAAAGAAGGAATTGAAAAATATAACTCTTCTTATTGCCGGTTGGTGCTGACGGATGTGCAATGGCCCGACGCAGGATCAGACGAAGAAAAAGAGGCTTTGCTTGGTGCTATAAAAAAAGCATATGATCTCGGGGCAATAGACGGCGCTGTAAGCCTGGGCTTAAGGTATCTGCCGCAGCAGCCGCAGTCTGCACAGGATTTTGATAAAGCGGTCTGCTGGCTGAAGCAGGCCTGGAAGTATGGGAACAGCTATACTGCCTACCGGCTGGCTTACCTGTATTTGTACAATGAATGGATAAAAGATATTCCCGCAGGATTGGCCTTAATGAAAGCGGCAAAGGAAGCCGGTAGTATTGATGCGGCTATTGAATGGGCCGAAATGCATCTGGAAGGCACGGTAACGCCCGTTAATAAAGAAACTGCATATGCCACTTTTACGGAGCTGCATCAGAAGGAGATTCCCTATGCAACCTACCGCCTGGGTAATTTTTATGAATATGGCGAGCCGGATATGGGCATTGCAGCGGATCTTACAAAGGCATTGGAGCATTACAAACAGGCGGCTGACAAAAACCTGCCGGTGGCACAATATAATACCGGCCGGTTTTTAAAATACGGCTTTGATGATACACCTGCGGATATGCCCGCAGCGCTTTCTTATTTTACAAAGGCTGCAGCGGGCAATAACGCACAGGCTTATGTGGAATTGGGTCTTTATGAAGAATCAGGCGGGCGGCAGGATTATGCAAAAGCCTTTGAGTATTTCAGCAGGGCAGCGGCAATAGGATACCCTTATGCCAATTACCTGAAGGGCCTGTACCTTGAGTTTGACTATCACCGGTCCGGACAAAAAGACCCTGCCGGGGCATTTGCCTGTTATGAATATGCAGCTGGTTATAACGAAATAAATGCGGTTTATGAGCTGGGGCGTTGTTATAAATTCGGCGTGGGTACAGAGCAGAATTATGATAAAGGGTTTGAATATTTAAAGAAAGCAGCTGATGCCGGTTATCCCAAAGCACTGGCCGAACTGGCTTTGAGCTATGAACGTGCAGAAGGGGTTGCGGAAGACCGGGAAAAAGCGGTCGGATATATGGAAAAAGCGGCTCAGCAGAACTATGTATATGCTCAGTATGCCGTAGGACGTTATTATTTACATGGCTATGCGCAGCCTGATGCTGAAAAAGGACGGGAATGGCTGGAAAAAGCGGCTGAACAGGAGCATCCGTATGCGCTGCTGGAACTGGGAGATTATTACCTGTTTGATTATAACCGCCTGGAACAATACGATAAAGCAATTGATTATTATAAAAGGGCAAAAGAACAGCAGGTCTTTTCTGATGGATTGGGCCTGTGTTATGAATACGGCATTGGAACAGAAGCTTCCCCGGCTACAGCTTTTAATGAATATACATTAGCAGCGGAATACGGGAACACGAATGCGAAATACCGCCTGGGAAAATGTTATTATGATGGTTATGGAACCGACAAAAACCTGGAAGCGTCTTTCCGGTGGTTCAGCGAGAGCGCCAATGAAGGGAATGATAACGCAAAGGTTGCCTTGGGGCGGCAATATTTAAAAGGGGAGGGAGTGCAGCAGCAACCGGGAAAGGCGGTGGAATTATTTAAAAACGCCGCTAACAATGAACTGGCCAATGCCCAGTTTGAACTGGCCAATTGCTACCTGATGGGAGAGGGGGTTGATGAAGATGAAGACCAGGCCCTGTACTGGTTTGAAAAGGCTGCTGAAAACGGGCACGAAGGCGCAAAAAAAATAACAGGTAAAAGAAGATAGGCAATTTATGGAAACTGTAAATAATGAATATTATTCTTTTCAGGTGAACCTGCAGGGCATGATCAGCCTGCTGTCAGAACATTTGTACAGCAACCCGGGCACATTTATAAGAGAGCTGTTGCAGAATGCTGTTGACGCTATTGCCGCTTTCCGGCAACTGGATGAGCATTTGATTGGTGATATCCGCATTACATTACCCGATGCAGGGCCTGCCGGCAATCCATTCGTTTTCCAGGATAACGGCATCGGCTTAAAGGAAAACGAAATACATGAATTTTTATCGGTTATTGGTGAAAGCTCAAAACGGAAATCAGCAGAGGATGCGCGTACCTTTATTGGAAGGTTCGGCATCGGTTTATTATCCTGTTTTGTTGTAAGCGATGAGATCTGTATTGAAACGCGCTCGGCATTTGACGCCACCGGGTTTCGGTGGACAGCTTTTAATGACGGCCGCTACCGGATCGAGACCCTGCAGGAAACAATGCCGGTTGGCACAAAGGTCTGTCTTACACCCAAGAAAAGCCATGCCCATTTATTCAGACCGGAAAACTTTATTCCCCAGATAAAGTTTTATGGAGATGCATTGCCCGAAAAAATAACGATCAGGACAGGTAAAGAAGAAAAGGTTTTAAATGAGCAGCCGCCTGTCTGGCTTCATCCCGACACTTCAAAAGAAGCATTATTACAGATGGGCAAAGAGCTGTTTCAGACCAGTTTTATTGATGCCGTCCGGTTGCGTACTGAAGCAGGGGAATGTGAAGGTGTTTTGTACATCCTGCCCTACAAAACGCAGTTTTCTGCCAGACAGCATCATCGCATTTATTTGAAAAGGATGCTGTTAAGTGAGGCGGATAATGGTCTGCTGCCCTCCTGGGCCTTTTTTGTAAAAATGGTGGTGAACAGTAACACGCTTAGTGCTACTGCTTCAAGGGAATTCTTTATGCAAAATGACCTCCTGCGCGCTGCAAGAAAGGAAATAGGGAAAGCTTTAAAGAGTTATCTGAAAAATATCCGGAATATTGACTTTGAGATTTATCAGAAGATCATCCAGATCCATTTCCTGCATCTGAAAGCGATCGCAGCGGAGGATACCGAATTCCTGTCACTGATCCTTGATGACCTCCCTTTTGAGACCAATAAAGGCTTCCGTACCTTTAAGGATATCAGGGAGCATTTTCCTGTTATTTATTATTGCGCGGATTATGAGGAGTTCAGGCAGGTGCAGCGTATTGCAGAATACCAGGGAGCGCTGGTTGTAAATGTGGCGTACACTTTTGAAGAGGACCTGATAAAGAAAATTAAAGGGATGCAGCCGGAACTGAATATCCGTGAAATGTCTTCGTCGAAATTGCTGGAAACATTTACTGACATCAGCGAAGACGAGAAAAAAGCATACCGCGCTGTTTTAAAAAAGCTGGAGCAATACACAAAACCTTTTAACTGTGTAATGCAGCTGAAATATTTTGCCCCGGCAGATACGCCTGCCATTTTTACGAGGGGAGATGAAGATTTTACTTCAGCCACTATAAAAAAGATAAAGGCAAATGATAATCCTTTTGCCGGGGCATTGGGCAGTATACAACAAAGAGCAGAAGCGGTAAACACCTTTTGCCTGAATATGAATAATGGCCTGGTAAAGAACCTCCTTACGATCGACGATGATTATATGCTGCAGGCTATTACCGAAGTGCTGTATGTACAGGCATTACTAATGGGGAAATATCCTGTAAGCGAAAAACAGCTACTGCTCTTTAACAATGCGCTGCATTCATTGCTGGTAATGGGAATGAAAAATTTTATTCAGATTTAAAGGGTAAACACCATGTATACATTAAAGATCCAGAAATTATTAAACCAGGTAGAAGGGTTGGCAACGCCTGAGGAAAAAATAAAGCTTTTGTTACAGGCCATTAAAATTGCCGATGAGAATGAAGATATAGAATGGGGATATGACCTGCGCCTGATGTTGATTGAAGAAGAAAGGGATGTGGCTTTTTCCAGGGAATCGATTCCCGCCTTTGCATGGGTACTGAAGGCCTGCGATGAAAACCCGGATCTGTTTTCAGAAACCGATTTTTTGTGGCAGTATAAGTGGATGATGAGCGATCTGTATGATAACCCGCTTGTTTCCATAGAACAGCTTCAGGCGGCACTGGAAGATTTTAAAACCAGGCTGCAAAGGAATGGGTATGGTCTGCGGGCCTACTATAATGAACTGTACAGCGATGCGCTTATTCAGAAAGACCCTGTATTGATCCGTGCATTTGCAGAGCAACTGAAAACTGTGGAAAGGGATGCCATGAGCGATTGCCAGGCCTGTGAAATGGATGCGGACGTAAGCGCTACGCTGGAACTGGATGGTTTTGAACAGGGGCATGCACAGGCGGTTCCTTTATTAGAGAAACAATATACCTGTGTACATGTGCCCATGCGTACATTGGTAAACCTCAGCTATCACGCGTATAAAAACGGACAGCCGGATATAGCCAGGAACTTTTCTGATAAAGCAGAAGAAGAGCTGGCAAAGCTGGCCAATGACTCTTCCGCAATCTTCTCGGAAGTCAAGCTGCTGATCTGCAAGGTGACCGGGGATCCGGCAGGGGTAAAAGAACGCCTGGAACAATTGATCCCAAAAGTTGTGGGGAGCAAAAGCCGCAAAATGTTCCAGATGACTTTGTCACTTTTGGAAATATTGCCGCAGTTTCCGCAGGAAGTCGTGTTTCATCTGGTGTTGCCGGAAGAACACGGCCTGTATACCGGTAAAACAGGATACACCCGTAATGAGCTTATAGCACATTTCAGCAGGGAAGCAAAGGAAATAGCCCGTTTATTTGATGAAAGGAACGGGAACCGGAATTTCAGCAAACAGGTGGAACAGCTATTATGATCCATAAACGCCTGGAACAAAAGAGCGACCCATCAGCCGCTTTTCTATTTAGGGATTGTTGAATAACCGGAAAGCCTTATGCACTTATTAGTCAACAGATCAACAAAGCCTGCACGCTTGGCCAGCATACAGCCATTTAATCTCAATGCAATCATAATTTTCTCCCTGATTTTCTAAAACCGCTTTAACTTAGTGTAGTAATAATTCAAAAGTTAAACGGATTAAGTGGAGAAAATACCCAAAGCAAATTGCAGGTTCAAAAGAAAAACCCCACTTTTCGTAAAGTGTGTATGTTAAAGAAATCAACCAGATGTAATAGCCATAAATGAAAAAGATATTCATCGTTCTATTCGTAACCCCGAATTTGCTTTTTGCGCAATACCAGACTGATTCGCTTGATGTTTTTATCGCAAAAGAAGTGGCCGATTATCATATTCCGGGGCTTGCAATTGGTATCATCAAAAACAATCAGGTTGTTTTTAAAAAGGGATATGGTGTAAACAGCACAGTTAATGGTACTCCCGTAACAACACAAACTGTTTTTCCAATTATGTCATGTACCAAAGCTTTCACAGCCGCTGCCATAGGTGTTTGGTAGACGAAGGTAAAGTTGACTGGAATGATGAAGTGATCAAATACCTGCCGGATTTTAAATTAAGCGATCCATGGATAACCAAACATATTACCTTTGCTGATATTTTAAGCCATAGGTCAGGGTTGGAAACTTTTGAAGGAGATTTGCTCTGGTATGGATCTGATTATTCCAGGCAGGAGATTGTAAGAAGAATACAATACAGTGCTATCCGGAATCACTTCCGGGCTGATTATGGCTACCAGGATGTAATGTATCTCGTGGCGGGCCTGATCATTGAAAAAGTTACAGGGCAAACATGGGATCATTTTATAAAAGAAAAATTCTTTTCACCGTTATTCATGCAAAATAGCTCAACAAGTATCGTACAAGTGATAAAGAGCAATAATTATGCGCTGCCTCATTTTAGAAATAGCCCCCATACCAATAGTAAACGTGGATAATATGGCACCTGCAGCAGGTATAAATTCAAATATTGATGATATGCTCAGATGGCTGCAGGCATGGATTCATAAAGGCGTTTTTAAGAACAGGCGTTTATTATCTGAAGATAGTTATATATGCTATAACCACCCCCAAGATACACTTTTCAAATACATCTGATGACGGATATGGCTTCGGCTGGAACATAGAACTTGAAAATGAAAAAAAGATATTGACACATGGGGGTGGTATGCCTGGTTACAAATCTTATATAACCATTATACCAGGTGATAGTATAGACATAGTGATACTAACCAGTAAAATCACCTACTTTAATGAAGAACTTGCAGATGTAGTAATAAAATGTCTGAAAGGCAATAGGATTAACTGGCAGCATACGGATGCGGATTTGTATGGCAAGAACTTTCATTTTTCATGGGACGAAGACGATACGGATACGGCTTACAGGTCACATATATCTATTCCGGACTTTTCAATATACGAAGGAGAATATGAAGACAGTGCATATGGTAAAGCCCTTATAAGAGAAGAAAAGGGAAAAGCATTTTTGGAGTTGCTGCCGTCTAAAAATCAGTTCTCCGGTTATTTATATTTTTTGAGTAAGGATACATTCAAAATTGTATTCAATGATCAGTTTGTTCCTGCAGGAGAAGTAAGATTTGAGATGAACAAAAATGGAAACCCCAAGGGTTTCCGGCTTGCTATAAACAGTAGCGATTTCCTTTTTAAGTACCTGCATTTTAAAAAAAGCAAATAGCTCAAATGCCTGCAAAAGCTGCGAATAAAGACCCAGGACTGACCAAAAAGTCTGTTTATAATAGAGTGTCGTTCTGTCAGCCGGTTGACGGATCAGAATCTATTGACAAGCAATCGCTATTTTAGATGCTGAAATAAATTCAGCATGACAAAAGGGGCTTTTTGGTCAGCCTCGGCGATAGACCTTGGTCCGATGATCCGGATCATGTCTTATGAACCAAAAAAATGCCATAGGTGTCTTAAAAATAATTTTGCCCGGCCTTTTATCAGCTGTTCATCAGCCTTTCAATATCATCCGCTTCAATGGGCATTGTTTTCATCAGATCTACATTACCGCTGCGCGTCAGCAGGAAATTGTTTTCAATCCGTACGCCCATTTGTTCCTCTTCAATATAAATGCCGGGTTCAATGGTCAGTACCATCCCCGCTTTTAAAGGAGTGTGGAAATTAGGAGCCAGGTCGTGCACATCAATACCCAAATGGTGGCTGATGCCATGATAAAGGTACCTGCGATAAGCCCGGTTGGCCGGATCTTCGTTTTTTATGTCTACTTTTGTCAGAAGGCCCAGTTTTATAAATTCTTTGGTCGCCTGGTCGCCTACTTTTTCATGATAGGTGGCAATACTGATCCCCGGCTTCAGGATAGAAGCGCAATAACGGTGTATTCTTAAACAGGCATCATATACGGCGCGCTGGCGTTTGGTAAACCTGCCGTTAACAGGAACGGTCCTTGTCAGATCCGCATTATACCCCCCATATTCGGCACCAAAATCCATCAGTATCAGGTCGCCATCCTTGCATTGCTGGTCGTTACTGATATAATGGAGCACTCTTGCATTATCACCGCTGGCAATAATGCTGGCATATCCTTCACGGGTAGCGCGGTTGCTCAAAAAGGAATGAACGATCTCTGCTTCAATTTCAAATTCCCAAACCCCCGGTTTAATAAATTGCAGTAAACGGCGGAAAGTGGTTTCAGTAATGGCTATGGCTTTATTGATTACTTCTACCTCTTCCGGTGTTTTAATAGCCCTCAGCTCTTTCATAAAAGGCGCCGCTCTTAAGTAATGGTGCAGCGGGTATTTGGCCTGTAATTCTTTTATATAACGGTACTGGCGGGTTTCAATTGTAGTACCTTTGCGGTCATTTTCATTGGTATCCAGGTATATGTTCTGTGCCGAATGAATCCATCCCTGCAGCAGCCCTTCCAGCGCATCTGCCCAAACCACTGTTTTCATACCACTAATGGCTGTAGCTTCATGAGCGCGCAAACGCCGGCCATCCCATTTTTCCTTAAGCTCGTTCGGGCGAACCAGCACCAGCACCTCGCGATACTTCGGATCCGGATGATCCGGATATAAAATAACCATCGTGTCTTCCTGGCCAATACCCGACAGCCAGAAGATGCTGCTGTTGGGCTTGTATTTATAAAGCGCATCACCGTTTTCCGGCATTTCATCGTTGGCCCAAAAAAGAGCGATGGAGTTTTTCTCCATTTTATCAACAAAACGTTTGCGGTTCTTAATAAAAATTGCAGGATTAAGAGGTAGATATTTCATGAATTGCTACTGATTTATTTTTTTCAAAGATAAAGTAATTGCAGGAACCCCGTTGCCGGTTTTGCAAAGCTACAAATGCACCAATAACCGCTGATGAGGGTTGGTACTAAAGCGGATCCTTTTAAAGTTTCGCCACCGTTGGTGTTGAGTGCGGCTTATGCATGAAGGAAAGGTACCAGCGGCATAACAGCGTTTGTTGGTGTTTCTGCTATCGCTGCGAAACCGGGACGTAACACCAACAAAGATGCGAAATATAGGCTTCTGTGGAGCTCTGAAATTTTTAGTAGAATATGGCCTGCTCCAAAATGAAAAAACAAAGCTGTATCAAAAATCATTTTAGGACGTAATGTCGTTCTATACTTGGTACAGAATCTATTGGCAATCATAGCTTTTTTTAGATGCCAACCTCGGTTTACTATTGATCCGGCTGATTAAAAACGAATGAACGCCTCCACCGGAAAATGGTCTGACGGAAACTTTCCCCGGTAGGTATCTGTTAAAATCCCCCATCTGGATGATTTTCCGTTCCTGCTGATGAAAATGTGATCAATCACATCATCCCGGTCAAGCGTTTTGCCAAATGCATTAAAAGAGGCATTATTGGCATAGGGGTATTTTACATCTTTATACGTGTCTTTTAGTATGTCTGAACTGGCGATGCGCTGGTACCAGTCGGAGCTGCGGTCTCCGTTAAAATCGCCAGTAAGTACCACGTTATTCTTGCCTGCAATCTCCCTGATCTTTTTCAGCATCAGTTTCCCGCTTTCCACCTGTGCAATCTTTCCCTGATGGTCAAAATGCACATTAAAGAAATAAAATTGTTTTCCGGTAGCTTTATCTTTTAAAAGCACCCAGGAGCAGATACGGTTACAGCATTCCGCATCCCAGCCTTTGCCCGGCTTGTCCGGTGTTTCGGAAAGCCAGAAGTCGCCGCACTTCAGCAGGGCAAACTTTTCTTTCTTATAAAAGACCGCAGAGTGCTCTCCTTTATCGCCGCCATCATCCCGGCCTTTACCATAGCAGGTATATTCAGGCAGCCCGTTTGCAATGTCATCCAGCTGGTTCTTCAGCCCTTCCTGTGTGCCAAACACGTCAAAATCATGAAAGCGGATCAGGCCGACAACTGCGACAGACCGGTCTTTCCATAAATTGCCCGTATCTCCCGGGTTGTCATAACGGAGATTATAGGTGGCTATGTTCAATGTCTGGCTGTACGAACACAGAAAGCAAATAAAAAACAGAAAACTAAAAAGGCTTCTTTTATACATTGGTCTGATGGTTTTAGATGTTGATTGTTGATTGGCTGATCCGGGGCTAATTTAGGATTTTGTTACCAATCCGTAAAGAGGTCATATAAAGATAATGTTCCCTGTTAGGAGGGTTCCGGGTTAAGCCTGTAAAAGTATTCCTGAAACTGTTGTGCAATGGTCGTCCTGAACAGCGGAAATATTTTGCTGGTTCTTTTAAAACGGGATTTTTATAACAGGATGCTCTACCCCTGGGTTAAAATAATCCATACAACTGTGCATCTATCTTGGATATAATCTTTCCAAAATCTTCCGTGTTATCTGCAAAATTGTTTTTATCCACATCAATGATCAGCAGCTTGCCTTCTTTGTACCCCGCAATCCATTTATTATAATACTCATTCAGCCGCTTTAAATAATCTAACCGGATATTTTCTTCATATTCCCGGCCCCGTTTCTGTATCTGACCAACCAGTGTGGGAACAGAGGCGTTCAGATAGATCATGAGGTCCGGCGGGTTGACCATGGACTTCAATGTTGTAAAAAATTGATAATAATTATCAAAGTCTCTCTTGCTCATCAATCCCATCTCGTGCAGGTTCGGTGCAAAAATATTCGCGTCTTCATAAATGGTCCGGTCCTGGATAACGGTTTCCGTTCCATTCTGGATTTCCAGCAATTGCTTTAACCGGCTGTTGAGAAAATAGACCTGTAAGTTAAAGCTCCACCTTGGCATGTCTTCATAAAAATCCATCAGGTAAGGATTGTGGTCCACGTCCTCAAAGTGGGGAATCCATTTATAGTGCTTGCTCAGCATTTCGGTCAGCGTTGTTTTTCCGGCACCAATGTTACCGGCAATGGCAATGTGTTTGGGTTTGGATTTTGACTTAGCCATGTTATAAAGCGGATAAAATCTTTTAATATTGAAAAATAACCATTCTTTTTTAAATCGTTTTTATTTTTCTTAAAAGTACTTCAGTCCTATGGCGCTTCTTACCAGTTGCATGGTGTTTTCGGCACTTTCAGCAGCTTTCTGAGCGCCTACTTTTAAAATAATGTTTAAAGCGCTTTCATTTTCACGGATCTCTTTTGCTTTCTGACGAATGGGCCTGATGAACTGGATCATATCCTCCGCAAGTTGCTTTTTAAGGTCTCCATAGCGGATCGTACAGGCATTAAAATCAGCCTCATATTTTTCAATGACCGATGGGGCGCTTACCAGCTTCATCAGGTCAAAGATGTTTACAATATAATCCGGCTTTACTGCGTTTGGCTCAGTAGGCCCTGCGTCTGTTTTTGCTTTCATGATCTTTTTGCGGATCAGGTCATCGTCGTCCGACAGATAAATCGTTGCGTATTGATTTTCGCTTTTGCTCATTTTACCGGCGCCATCCAGGCTGGGCACCTTTAATAGCTGCTGCCCGTAGTTGAATGCTTTGGGCTCCGGGAACACTTCGCCATAACGGTGATTGAATCGGTTTCCAAACGTGCGCGTCATTTCAAGGTGCTGTTCCTGGTCCTTACCTACCGGAACATATTGCGCACGGTGTATTAAAATATCAGCAGCCATTAAAACAGGGTAGGTGAGCAGACCGGCATTTACATTTTCGGGCTGTAGTTTTACCTTATCCTTGAAGGTGGTGGTTTTTTCCAGTTCGCCTTTATAGGCCAGCATATTCAGGAATAAATAGAGCTCAGTGGTCTGTGGCAGATCGCTCTGGCAATAGAGCACGCTTTTGTCCGGATCCAGTCCACTTGCAAGATAATAAGAAGTAACAGAAAGAACATGCTCTCTCAGTTCCTTTGTATCAGGATGTGTGGTCAGGGAATGCAGGTCTGCTATAAAAAAATAACAATGGTATTCATCCTGCATTCTTACATAATTGCTGATCGCTCCAAAATAATTACCTAAATGAAGGGCTCCTGTGGGCCTTACACCGCTTAAAACAACCGGCCTGCCGGCAGGCCGGGTAGCACTTTTCTTGTCCATAGCCGGCAAAGATAATTAATGTTTGGGTCTGTCACATCTTTGAAATGGCAGTAACAGGGCAAACGCATCTTAATTATTTTTTTGAATCCATAAATGTGGATAAAGCGGTATTGCTAATAACCTCATCAATATGATAAATGGACAAATTCATTTTTGAACATTCTGAATTCTCAACAGGCCGTACTCAGTGCTTCAGTTGCTGTTTGTACAAAATACTATTTTTGATGACCGGTTATTACCAGATGCGGTTGCCTGGGGGCTGTAGCCTGGCTGTGCCGGCATGCTATTGCTTGCAAGAATAACAGCAGCAGATGCAAAACCCGGCAGGACTCCTGCAGATGCTGCAGATGATGAATGCTATAACTTTCCGGGTATTTAGTAATTTTGATGCCTATGGGGTATATCCGGGAATTTTACGAGCGTTTTATAAAGCTGGAGGAGCCGGAATGGCGTTTCATAGCTGCTCATTTTCAAAAGCAGGTTTTTCAAAAGCAGGAACATATCATTGACCTTGGTGAAACGGAAAACTACCTGTCTTTTATTGAATCCGGCCTGGTGCGGTTTTATATTCCCGGTGATGAAAGAGAATGGACCTTCCATTTTAATTTTCATAAGGAGTTTACAGGTGCCTATGATTCTTTTCTTACAAGAACCCCGGCAACGTACCGGTTGCAGGCGCTTTCTGAAACCATGCTCTGGCGTATTTCCTATGAGGATCTCCAGGAAGTTTATACGCATACCAGGGCCGGAAATTTCCTGGGGCGTTTTATAGCAGAACGGATGTTCCTTACCTGTGCCAGACGGACTATTGACCTTGTGCGGTACAACGCAACTGAGCGTTATCTGCAATTATTAAAAGAAGAGCCAAGAGTGCTGCAGCAGGTACCCCTGAAATATGTTGCGTCCTATATAGGCATAACCCCACAGGCCTTGAGCCGCATTCGCCGGCAGATTTCTTAACAATTATTCATTGCTGGCTGTGCCCGGAATAAAGACATTTGTAATAAACTATTACAGATGTTACAGCCCATACTGGCCTATGGCCACCCGCTGCTGAGGGAAAAAGGCAAACCGGTGAGCCTTGATAAAGAAGAATTGGATACGTTCATCGATCAGATGTGGCAAACCATGCGCCGGGCAAATGGCTGCGGCCTTGCGGCCAGCCAGGTTGGTAAAAACCTTTGCCTTTTTATAGTAGACAGCAGGAGTACGTATCAGCAGATGGAAAATGCAGCGCGCCAGGCCCTGTATGAAAATGGGGATACGGGAATAGAGGAAGTTTTTATCAACGCGGAGATGATCAGCAGATCCGGTGATGTATGGGTAGAAGAGGAAGGGTGCCTGAGCATTCCTTCGCTATCGCAGCCGGTTGCAAGACCCTGGAGCATTGAGATCCGGTATTTGGATAAAGAGCTGGTTCAGCGTCAAAAAGTTTTCAGCGGTAATACCGCGCGGATGATACAACATGAATATGATCATACACAGGGCATCCTTTACATAGATCACCTGAACCCGGTTGCCCGGAAATTGCTGATGTCCAGACTGAAAAAAATCCGGGCCGGAAAAGTGCAGGCAGGCTACCCGATGTGTTTCTTCAGGTAAACTTGTTGCAGGGTGTTCCCATTCAAATCAGACAAAAGCAACTGCCAATAATACATTTAGATTAAAGAACACTGTCACCCAGTTTTCCATTTGTAAAAACCAAATCATCCGAAAGTTCGGATGAGGCAGTGACAATCCTTCTTATGGGTCACCCTGCTCCGAATGTTCGGGGTGTTTCAGGGTCTGTTGAGCGATACTATAAATAGATGCCGAAGGATGATTGGGCTTCGTCAAGCCTGATATACCTTCACCTGGTGCAATTTAAATCTAAATGGTATAAAATGTTGACCGTTGAGAATCAATTATATCATCGTAATGCAGAGCGGGGGTGCAATACAGCCGCCGCAATTTGAATTAATCGGCCTGCTTTACGCTCCCGGCCCCGTTAGCCGTAGAATTTACCTTTGGATTTCCTTTATACCGGATGCTGGAAGCCCCGCTGGCATCTGCTGTTAACTGGATGCTGGCAAATACGTTGGCCGTGCTGGCGCCGGATGCATCCATATTGCTGGTTTCAGCTTTCAGGTCATATGCCTTTAGAGTGGAAGCTCCGCTTACTTCACCGCTTACATCTCTTGTTTCACCTGAAATGGTAAAAGTGGAAGCTCCGCTCACATCCAGCTTAATAGAGGGGGCTTTTACCCTGAAGCTCCCGTCAGATGCGCCGCTAATATCAAATGAAAGGGGGCGGTCCTGCATAAATTTATCATTGACCAGTTTAAGGGTGGCCGCTCCTGAAATAGCTATTTTGTTGGCATAGGGCATTGATATATATACTTTCAGTTCCTGGCTTGGATTCAAATTATAACCATCCTTTACATCAACGTTCAATTCTCCATCCTCAATATCCACAATCAGGTATTGAAATAAATTGTCGTCTGTTTCAATTTTTACACCGTATACCGAATCCTGCTTCAGGTAAACGGCTGCATTGTCTCCTACATCAATAGAGCTGAAATTTTTCAGATCATAGGTCCGGGAGTTGATCTTTTTGTTTCCCTTCACGCGCTGGTTGTCAACAATATTGCAGGAGGCTGCAATTACTGCTACTGATAAACAAAGAAGAATTAACTGTTTCATCCGTGTATTTTTGGGTTTAAAATATCAGGAATGCCGTTCCCCTTTTTAACCTTAAAATAGGTAATACCGGTTTTCCTGCTGTTAAAAATAATATCACCATTGCTTCATAAATATATTACTAATATGTCAGCCTGATTTTATTAACTTCGCCGCATCATGACCGAAAAAATCTTAATCCTTGATTTTGGCTCTCAATATACACAGCTGATCGCCCGCTGTGTAAGAGAAGCCAATGTTTATTGCGAAATACTCCCTTACTCTAAAACCTTTGAATTTGACGGCAATTTAAAAGGAATCATTCTTTCCGGTTCACCATTTTCGGTAAACGATACGAATGCGCCGGTTATTAACCTGAAAGGTATGGCAGAACAGGTGCCTGTTTTGGGGATCTGCTATGGAGCACAACTTGCCACAAAGCTTTATGGAGGCAGGGTGGAAAAGAGTAACAAAAGGGAGTATGGCCGGGCCCAGATGGAAGTAAAAGGTGCAAAAGATGTGGTATTAAGGGGCGTACCGGATAAAAGCCAGGTATGGATGAGCCATGGCGATAGCATTCTGGAACTGCCGGCAGATTTTGAGGTGCTGGCTACAACAGAAAGCATTCCGGTGGCAGCATTTAAGTACAGTAAAGCCCCGCACCCGTTGTATGGATTGCAGTTTCACCCGGAAGTGCATCATAGTGTGGAAGGAAAGAATATCCTGCACAACTTTTTGGTAAATATCTGCGGGTGCAGCCAGGATTGGACCCCCGCCCACTTTATTACGGACACGATCAGCCAGTTGAAAGAAAAGATTGGCAACCGGAAAGTGATTATGGCACTGAGCGGCGGTGTAGACAGCACTGTGGCGGCCACACTTATTCATAAAGCTATTGGTGACCACCTCTACGGGATCTTTGTAGATAACGGGGTTTTACGGAAAGGAGAGTTTGAACAGGTACTGGAAACCTATAAACAACTGGGACTGAATATAAAAGGTGTTGATGCCCGGCAATTATTTTATAAAGAGTTAAAGGGCAACCCGGATCCGGAGGCCAAGCGGAAGATCATCGGCCGTTTATTTATTGATGTGTTTCAGCAGGAGGCCAAGCAGCTTAGCGGCATTGATTTTCTGGGCCAGGGCACCATTTATCCGGATGTAATTGAAAGCGTTTCAGTACATGGCCCTTCGGTTACCATTAAATCGCATCATAACGTAGGTGGTTTGCCCGAAAAAATGCACCTGGAGCTCGTAGAACCATTGCGTTTCCTGTTTAAGGATGAGGTACGAAAAGTGGGAAGGGAACTGGGCATTCCGTCCAACCTTATTGACCGTCACCCCTTTCCCGGACCAGGACTGGCTATCCGCATTTTGGGGGAGGTAACAGAAGAAAAGGTAAAATTGTTGCAGGAAGCAGATGATATTTATATAAAAGCGCTGAAAGAAAATGATCTGTATGCAACGGTTTGGCAGGCAGGAACAATCTTATTACCGGTAAAAAGCGTAGGGGTAATGGGAGATGAGCGTACTTACGAATACACTGTTGCGCTGCGCGCAGTTACCAGTGTAGACGGTATGACGGCAGACTGGGCGCATTTGCCTTATGAATTTCTTGCAAATGTTTCCAATGAGATCTGTAATAATGTAAGGGGCATTAACCGTGTGGTTTACGATATCAGCAGTAAGCCCCCGGCCACTATAGAATGGGAATAATATTTGCAGGTAATAAGTGCCCATCTGTTTAATGGGATAAATATTCTTGTAAACTATGAAGCAATTTTTTTTATTAGTGTTCCTTCTGGTAACCGGCCTGTTACCTGTTGCTGCCCAGGTTACGGGGGCTGCCGGTAACCGTCATAAGCTGGCCGTTTTTACTCCGCTGTACCTGGATAATGCTTTTGGCCCTGATGGCAGCTATAATTATGATAACAGGTCCTTTCCCAAGGCCTCAATACCCGGACTGGAGTTTTACCATGGCGTTTCAATGGCAATTGATTCGTTGAACGCACAGAACATTCCGCTGGACGTTTATATCTATGATTCCAAATCATCCCGACAGAACATTGAAAGCCAGTTTAATAAGGCGGCTACAGACGGGGTGGAACTGATTATAGCCTATTGCTCATTAAATGAGCTGGGAACACTGGCAAAGCTGGCTGCTTCCAAAAAGATTACTGTTATTAATGCCACGGTGCCCAACGACGGTAACGTACGCAATAATCCTTATTTTGTAGTACTGAACCCCACCCTGCCTACACAGGGGGAGCAGATCTATGCCTACCTCAAAAAGAACTATCCAGGCCAGCAGATTACCTATCTTACCCGCAAAGGCGCATCAGAGAATTACCTGCGGTCCGTTTTTGAAACTTTAAACAAGGCCGACAGGAGCACCGCAATGCATATAAAATTTGTGGAGGTAAGAGATACCCTTTCCCAGGCGCAGGTAGCTGCTAATTTGGTAAAAGGCAGATCCTCGCTATTTGTTATAGGATCGCTGGATAATAACTATGCAGACAGGCTGTTAACACAGCTTGCAAGATTTGGTAAAACCTATTCGCCGATAACGGTAATGGGCATGCCCACCTGGGATAACCTGGACTTTTCAAAATACAAAGGACTAAGCCTTATTTACAGCAATCCCTTTTATAACCCCCGCACCGATGTGGCAAGCCGTAACATCAGCACCTATTACAGTTCAAAAATGTTTGCACGCCCCTCAGATCTTGTTTTCAGGGGATTCGGACTGGTGTATCGTTTCGGGCATTTGCTGGATCAATACAATGGTAATGTGCCCGGTATGCTGGAAAGCAACCAGTTCAGGATATTTTATGACCTGGATATAGAACCGGTAAGCAAAGAAAATAAAATTGATTACTACGAAAATAAAAAACTGTATTTCCTTAAATATTTTAATGGAAGTTTACAGGAAATAAAATAAAAGACGCTGTGAGAGGCATGTGCTATGTGAAGCGACAACGCTTCGCATTGTTATCTTATCGCCGCAGGCGATTATAATATTTAATGAGGTTGCTCCGAAAATATGAAATACAGGCAGGAATTGCCTTTCAGGAGGATTTACTGGTTACAAAATGCATTTTTTTATAAAAACACCCATTTTGAAGGACTATTGATTTTCATATCCATTGTTTCTTTGTTGAACCCGTTGCAGCTTTTCAATCATCATTACAGTAAAGCGCTTAAAACAGGCTGAGCGTGTATCAAGAGGTTTTTGAAGGTTCTGAGAATCGCATATTTGATCTTGCGCTCTCATCGCCTTTACCAAACAAAAAGAGGCTGTATCAGACTTTTGAAACAGCTTCTTTTATTCAGGCAGGAACCGATTTTTTACTTGCATTCAGTCTCACGGGGCCTGCTGCCTCATAGAGGCAATTTCCCGTTAAAAGGATTTTATACGGATCGGGAGCCCCATCGGGGCGACCTATAAACTTTATATAAGTTTATCGTTAAAAGGGTACGAAAAAAGACCCTTAAGTGGCAGGAGCATTAAAAATTTCCAAAGTCCGGCTCCCCAGTAAGTTTTAGAGATATACAATTTTCGTCGCTCCTGCATTTTCTGGTAGACCTAATAAGATAATATTGTGCCTCTGAATGAATACCCTTTCTAATTTTTCGCTTTCAGATCATCCAGGATGCTTTTTTGAGACGCTACCACTTTTTCCTGGGCGGCCTGTGCCTGTTTATTGGCTTCCATTTTCTTTTCAAGCGCGCTGTACTCGTCCTGCAAAGATTTTAGCTTTTGCTCTTCATCTACCATAATGGCTTCCTGCTTTTTTATCTCGAGAATCGTATTGCTTCTGCGGACATTATCATTCAGGCTTTCCAGGAAAGATTTGGCATTGGATGCCAGTACAACGGCATCACCGGAAATATTGCCGGCGCCTTCCATCAGCATATACAATGTGGTTTTCCAGTTGCCGCTCTTACCGGTTTGTTCTGTTTTAAATGTATAGTCGAGTTTGGAGGGGGTAATAGAAGTAATAACGCTGTTGGGGTAGGTTAAGATGCCTCTGGTTTCCTGCCCGGTTAAACGCAGGTCCGCCATCTTTGCTTTTAAGGCGTTTTCCACCACTTCCCGGGGATAATTGTATTCAATAACAATAGCCGGTTCCTCTGCTTTTTTATATTTTATTTTTCCTTCATAAGCTTTTTGTCCAAAAGTTACAGAGCCGGTCATAGTAAACAAAGCCAGGATTAACAGGATCTTTTTCATGTGAATTCGTATTTTTATATATGGATGCATTGCGAAGTTAATTAGTTGTTCCTCTAAGCCCAAATTTTAGGGGTTATCCGGGCGAACGCATCAAGTTATTTTTTACTCTAATTGGTCATCAGGAGTTTTTATTCACAATGCCACGAATATCCACCTGTTTCCCATCCGGGCAGGCACAAATAAGCACCAGTCAGCGCTATTCGTGCTCATTTTGAAGTAAGGAATAGTATTTTTTTATTCGTGTAACCGTGGCAAAGTATTTTACAGAGTATTTTACAGATTTATGCGCCCGCCCCCGGGAATTATTACCATTTATAATAAGTGCACTACATTTGTCAAATAATTTAAGAATCCATTGAGCGGCATTAAACAACTGGCAGGGCAAACGATTTGGTATGGTCTAAGCAATGTAATGGCCAGATTATTAAATTTTCTGTTAACCCCTATTTTAACCTACCTGATGGTGGATCAAAAAGGGGTTAAGGAATATGGTGATTTTAGCCTGTTGTATGCATGGATTGGTGTTGCAAACATCATTTATACATATGGCCTGGAAACCGGATTTTTCCGGTTTAGCAGTGATGCCGGCATATCCCAAAAGCAATTATTCAACACAACATTTGGTTCTCACGTAATTACAACCCTGTTATTAAGTGGCATTCTGCTTTATTATAGTCAACCCATCAGTGAATTTCTTGAAATTGGCAAATTGCCGCAGGTAATTGTAATTACGGTTTTTGTAATGGCTTTTGATACATTAGCCACTATACCATTTGCGAAGTTGCGCCAGGAGAATCGCCCGCGGCGATATGCCCTCATAAAGATTTTTGGTATTGTAGTAAATATTGGGTTGGTGGTTCTGTTTGTGTATTTTATTCCTGAGTATTTTTCAAAATCAAATAACTTTCTTGTCAGGTGGGTACTGCATCAAAACCGGGTAACGCTCCTGGTGCTGGCTAATATGGTACAGTCTTTCTTTGTTTTTCTTTTTTTATACCCGGAGTGGAAGCGCTTTCGTTTTAAAATCAATAAAGATCTTTGGAAAACCGTGGTGCATTATAGCACACCCATGATCATCATTGGCCTGGCGGGAATGATCAATGAAGTAATGGACCGGCAAATGCTAAAAAGTTTTTTGCCGCATTCCATGGATGAGAATATGCAGATTGTTGGAATTTATTCTGCCAATTATAAAATATCTATTTTCATTACTATGTTCATACAGGCGTTTCGGATGGCAGGGGAGCCTTTTTTCTTCAGGCAAAAGAGTGCCACAAACGCCAGGCAGGTGTATGCCCGCGTAATGAAATGGTTTGTGATTACGTTGTGTGTAGCGTACCTTTTTACAGGACTTTACCTGCACATCTGGCAGAACATGATCGGTAAGAAATATCGTTCAGGATTGGGAATTGTTCCCATTTTACTGATGGCGAATGTTTTTCTCGGCATTTATTATAATCTTTCAGCCTGGTATAAGCTCACTGATAAAATGTACTGGGGTATTATTATTACCGCTGCAGGAGCCGTGGTTACTATTATTGGCAACTATTTCTTCATTCCGAAATTTGAAATGTATGCCGGTGCAACGGTCACTATGACGTGTTATGGTACCATGGTAATTCTGGCGTATTTATTAGGGCAAAAATATTACCCCATTCCTTATGCCTGGAAAAAACTGGTCGCCTATCTGGTAATAACAATAGTACTTTTTTTGATCAATAAAAAGATTACATCGTTCACGCATAATTTCTGGTTAAAGACAGCCTTTGCTTCACTATTTATGTGCCTGTTCTTATACTTCGTAAGCAGGGTTGAGAAGAAAGAGCTCCAGGCGCTGCCTGTTGTCGGCAGATTATTCCGGTAATTATTAATGGCCCTTCCCCGCTATAAAAGTTGTTCTGTTTTACCTAAAAAAACCCTCTATTTTTGTCAAAAGCGCATTTATTTCAGGGAGTAATAACATATTATCAAGCCCTGTTGCCTACTTAAAAGGTGTTGGGCCGCAGCGTGCAGAGCTGTTGCAGAAGGAGCTGAACATTTTTACGTTTAATGACCTGCTGCATCACTTCCCCTTTCGTCATATTGATAAAACGAAACTTACTCCTATTGGCAATATAAGCCCGCGTGATGAATATGTACAAGTGGCCGGTATTCTTGCGCCGCTTGAAACGGCCGGTGAAAAAAGAGGCCGCCGGCTGGTCTCTCTGTTACAGGATAAAACGGGAACCCTGGACCTGGTCTGGTTTCAGAGCATCAACCTTATAAAAAAGATCATCCAGCCCGGTCAGCCCTACCTGGTATATGGCCGGGTATCTTTCTTTATGGGCAAGCCGCAGATGGTGCATCCTGAAATGGAGCCCTGGGATCCGGAAAAAATAAAAGGAAAGGATTTCCTGGAGCCCATTTATCCGTCAACTGAAAAATTAAAATCAAAATATTTAGGCGGGCGGCAGATAAGCAAACTAACCTCGGTGCTGCTGCAGCATCTTTCTGAAAAAGATATTCCTGAAAACCTGCCGCCGTCAATGCTGGAAGAACTAAAATTAATGCCCCGTTTCCAGGCCTATCAGAACATCCATTTTCCAAAGAATACAACAGCATATGAAGGCGCTGTGCGGCGGTTAAAATTTGAGGAAATATTTTTTGCCCAGTTGCGGCTGAATTTGGTACGCCTGGAGCGGCATCGTTTCTCAAAAGGTGTCGTTTTTGAAAAAGTAGGGGATCTGTTCAATCGCTTTTATAACCAGCACCTGCCTTTTGAGCTGACCAATGCCCAAAAAAAAGTGCTGAAAGAAATACGGGTGGATACCGGCCGGGGAAAACAAATGAACCGCCTGCTGCAGGGAGATGTGGGCAGCGGTAAAACCATTGTAGCGCTGCTGAGCATGCTGCTGGCAGCAGACAATGGCTATCAGTCCGTATTAATGGCGCCTACGGAGATCCTTGCCCGGCAGCACTTCCAGGGCATAAAGGAATTGCTGGAACCGCTGCCTGCGGAAGTGGCTATTTTAACAGGAACAACAAAGGGAAAAGAGCGCAAACGTATTTTAGAGAAGCTGGCGGCGGGCGAAATAACGATTCTGATAGGTACGCATGCGGTTATAGAAGACCCTGTTCAGTTCCATAACCTGGGGCTGGTCATTATTGATGAGCAGCACCGCTTTGGAGTGGCGCAACGTGCAAGGCTTTGGGAAAAAGCAACCCTGCCACCGCATGTGCTGGTGATGACCGCAACGCCCATCCCTCGCACACTGGCAATGACCGCTTATGGCGACCTGGATTACAGTGTGATTGATGAACTGCCACCGGGAAGGAAACCGGTACAGACCGTGCACCGTTATGAAAATGACCGCAGCCTGGTAATGGATTTTTTAAAAGCAGAGATCGCACTGGGCAGACAGGTATATATTATTTTCCCCCTGATTGAAGAAAGCGAAAAGCTGGATTATGAAAATCTCATGGAAGGCTATGACGTGGTAAAGACCTATTTTCCTGAACCGCAATACTGGATCAGTATGGTACATGGTAAAATGCCGGTGCATCAGAAAGACGAAAACATGCGGCGTTTTGTGGTGCATGATACGCAGATCATGGTGGCCACCACAGTTATTGAGGTGGGGGTAAATGTGCCTAATGCATCGGTAATGCTGATCGAAAGCGCTGAGAAATTCGGGCTTTCACAATTGCACCAGCTGCGCGGGAGGGTAGGCCGGGGCGCGGAAAAAAGCTATTGCATCCTGCTTACCGGTAAGAAGCTGGGCAATGAGGCGCGGGAGCGTATGAAAATTATGACCAGCACCGGTAATGGTTTTGTTATTGCGGAAAAGGACCTGGAACTGCGGGGTCCCGGGGATATTGAAGGTACAAGGCAAAGCGGGATATTGAGCTTTAAACTGGCGGATATTGTAAACGACCGGGTAATGGTCAACACTGCAAAAGAGCTTTGTGAACGGATCTTAAAGGAAGATCCTGACCTGTCGCAGCCCGGGCATGAAATGATGAGGAACTTTTTGCATTCTCAAAAAGGGAAGACCGCCTGGAGCAAAATTTCTTAGGATACAATTGCCGGTGCTGACCCAAAAGGCCCTTGATGCCTCCCCGCCTATCGGCCAGTTGGGGGGCTGCGCTCGGATCCGATAGCTCGGATGACGATCTAATACATTCACGTTCAGCCCATTTGAAATGGGTCATTAAATAGCCTGACGGGATATAAACAATCAAGGGTCTTCGTCAACCCCGATAGTCCCCCCGGGGCCGACCCAAAAGTTTGTCCATATGTTGAGTGTCGTTCTGAACTTGTTTCAGAATCTATTGACAATCAGGCGCCATTTTAGATGCTGAAATAAGCATCAGTGGCAGAAACACAGATTTATGCAGGCACCCTGCCTCCAATAAAGCCGATTTTTTCCTTTGCTCTTTTTCCCCGAAATTTGGCCTCCTTAATTTATAGACTATTCACAAATAATGGCCGAAAAAAAGATTACCGCCCAGCATATTGAAGCATTTAAACAAATTGTGGGCAATGCAAATGTACTTGTAGACGAAGATTCATTAGCAGATTATTCACACGATCAGACCGAAACCCTGCATTTTATTCCGGATGTTGTGCTGAAACCCCGAACTGCGGAAGAAATCTCAGAATTGTTTAAAATCTGTAACCGGGACCTGATCCCCGTTACTCCAAGAGGTGGCGGTACCGGCTTAAGTGGCGGGGCACTGCCGCATTTAGGCGGTGTGGTGCTTTCCACCGAACGGTTAAACAGTATTATTGAAATTGATGAGCGGAACCTGCAGGTGACAACAGAACCAGGGGTCATTACAGAGGTATTGCAGAATGCCGTAAAAGAAAAAGGGTTGTTTTATCCACCTGATCCCAGCAGCCGGGGCACCTGTTTTATCGGTGGCAATATAGCAGAGAACAGCGGCGGCCCCAAGGCGGTGAAGTATGGTGTTGTAAAAGATTATGTGCTGAACCTGGAGGTGGTATTGCCTACAGGAGAAATTATATGGACAGGGGCGAACGTTTTAAAGAATGTTACCGGCTACAATTTAACACAATTGATTGTTGGGAGTGAGGGAACGCTGGCAGTAGTTACAAAGATCGTATTGCGGTTGATCCCCCTGCCCAAATATGACCTGCTGATGCTGGCCCCTTTTGCGTCTCTGGAAAAAGCGAGCGAGGCAGTGAGTGCCATATTCAGGGCAGGATTTAATCCAAGCGCACTGGAACTGGTGGAAATTGATGCATTAAAGATTGTCAGCAGCATGGTAGACAGTTATGTAGTACCGGTAAATGATACCATTGCGGCGCATTTAATTGTAGAGGTTGATGGAAACAACCAGGAAGTGCTGATGCAGGAAATGGAGCAGATCGCAATGCTGCTGGAACAATATGAAGCAGGCGAATTATTTTTTGCGGACGATTCCCAGCAAAAAGAGGAATTGTGGAAACTACGCAGAAGAACGGCCGAAGCCGTTAAATCGGTGGGGTATACAATAGAAGAAGATACAGTGGTGCCCCGTGCAGAGCTGCCAAAGCTTATAAAGGGAGTAAAGGAGCTGGGAAAAAAATACAACTTCCATGCCGTCTGCTACGGACATGCAGGCGATGGTAACCTGCATGTACGCATAAAGAAAGAAGGCAATAAAAACAGTTTGGATGACCCTGAAATGAACGCGGTTCTTAGGGAATTGTTTAAATTAGTAAAAAGTTTGGGCGGCACCATCAGTGGTGAGCACGGCATTGGGCTGATCCAGAAGACCTATATGGATATTGTTTTTGAACAGCGCCAGATGCAGCTGATGCGTGAAATTAAAAGGGCCTTTGACCCCAATAACATCCTGAACGCCGGAAAGATATTTGATGCAGTGGTTGAAACAGCAGCATTGTTGTAAAAAATAAATCTTCTTTTATGAAAAAATCAGCAGGCATAGCCTTTGTGCTTAGCATAACCTTTTTATTAATAATTGTACCGGCTATGGCCCAGGATGATTCTGTTGCTGTACAGGACCGTGGTTATATAAAACCTTACCAGGAAAAAGGGTTTAAAAAAGAACGGCTGTTTACCGGCGGAGGTGTTACTGCCTCCTTTTATTCCGGCGGAACGGTATTGGGAGTTAACCCGATGCTGGGATATGCCTTTAATGATTATTTTGACGGCGGAATTGTACTTAACTATGTTTATACCGGCGCCAGGGATATATATGATTATGACGATAAGCTGCGGCAGCATGTATATGGGCCTGGTGTTTTTGTAAGAGGGTATCCTGTTAATTTCCTGTTCTTACAGGCGCAGTTTGAAGAAAATTTTACCAGTGAGCGTTATACAGCTTCTCCCAGAAGTGTAAGACCGTCCGGAAGCTATAATGCCAATGCTCCTTCATTATTGTTAGGTGGCGGTTACTGCCTGGGAAGAGCAAAAGGCAATTCAACCTTTTTTTATGTATCCATACTGGCAGATGTGCTTAAAGACCGCAACAGTCCCTACGTTGATGTGGATTACGGGCCCAACGGGGAAGAGCACGTGCGGATCATTCCTATAGTACGGGCAGGCATAAACGTAGCCCTTTTCCAAAACAGGTATGGACGGTATTAAAGAGCGCCCTCGTTATTCCTTTGTTTGGTGAAAGTATGGATGTGAAACGTTTTTTGATCCTGATGCTTTTTGTTGGCGTAATCAATAATACAGCCCTGGCTCAGATTGATCCGGCGGCAGCGGGGGATTCTATTGCAGTTCAAAAGACAGCCGGAGATGATTATGCCCCGGACCTGGTATTTTTACCGGGTTATGATCAGATAAATTCCTTTAAGCAATTAAAAGAAAAATTAAAGGGCACCCCCGTATTTATTGATCTATGGGCAAGCTGGTGTGGTCCCTGCAGGAAAGAATTTTATTATAAAGACTCGCTGACCACGTTCTTAAAGGAACAGGGTGTGCAGATGTTGTATATTTCCATGGATGATAACGGGCAGGAGGATCAATGGAAGCGGTTACTGAAATACTTTAAAGTAGGTGGCCTGCATATGCGCGCAAACAATGCATTGCAATATGACCTTTCCAGGGTTATCTGGAAACAGAACGGCGGCTTTAGTATTCCAAGATATGTGCTGCTGGATCAGAACGGAGTTGTTTTAAACAGCAAAATGCTGCGCCCCGGCGACCGCGGGCTTTTGTACCGCCAGATAAAAACCCTGCTGGGCCGGTAAACGAAGCTGCACTTGCCGGATTTTTTCTTTTCAGGATATAATAACATATTCCGATTTTTGTTATTAATGATCCGGGATATTTCTGTTATACTTCGTAAAATTCAAAGAGCCAAAGCGGATAGACGCCTGGCAGCACTATTTTTGGATTGGAAGCGCTCATTGGAAAAACTGCCGGTACCGCGCAGGAAAGACGGGGCGAAAAGGCTGCTACTGATCCGTCTGGATGATATAGGCGATTATTTATTGTTTCGTAATTTTTTGCCGGCATATAAACAGTCTGCAGCCTGGAGCCAATATGAGATCACTTTTTTGGGAAATGGCGTTGTAAAACCACTGTTCGACATGCTGGATCAGTCATTTGCTGATAACGCAATATGGGTAGACAAGAAACATTATTTCAACAATGCGGATTACAGAAATGAGTTATGGCAGCAATTGCGCAACGGGCAGTTTGATGTGGTCATCAACCCTTCCAGGACAAGGCCGCTTTTACTGGATGATATTTGCATGCTGGCCGCCGGCGCACCTGATAGCCGTGCGGCAGGCAATACTTTTAAAAATCCGTATATAAACAGTCTCTCAGATCAGTGCTACAAACAGTTATTTAAAAATGACCCGGTTTTACATGAATTTGATTTTAACAAAGCATTTGTAAAGTGGAGCACAGGTATAGAATGGAACATTTGCCGTCCTGAAATAAAACGGACCGGTTCCGGCCCTTTGATAGAAACGCCATATATATTACTGTGCATCGGCGCTGCTCATAAAAGCAGGCGTTGGCCTGTAAGCCAATGGGTCCGGTTCGTACAGTTTATTCAACAGAACAGTTTACCAAAAGCAGTAATTGCCGGCAGTACTGCAGATGCAGCATTAGCTGCAGACATAGAAAAAATGACAGGGGCTATAAATATTACAGGAAAAACCACATTGACTGAGGTAATCGGTTGGATGGAAAATGCCGATGCTGCTGTTTGTAATGATTCTATGGCCGCTCATCTTGCTATTTCATGTAACACACCAGTTATTATTGTTTCGGGGGGAAATAACTATCCACGTTTTACCACTTATGAAGAAGCTGGTATAAAAAATGCAAAAACCGTTTATGCCAAACCGTTTCTTAAAAAATGGAAGGCAAATAAACAGCAGCCGTTCTGGCATTATACACCCGTAACCAGGGACCTGAGTACCGTAAGCGCCGAAGAGGTTTTTGCCGCTTTACACAAACTTTTGAAGCACCAGCCGGTAGAAGGCCCTTCTTCGTAAAGCTTTATTTTAGTTTCTCATTATTTGCATGGCGGTCAAAATCCCTGATATTTTTTTTCTCAAAATTCTTTTCCAGTGCTTTTGTCAGGTCCACACCTGTTTGGTTCGCCAGGCAAAGCAGCACCCAAAGCACATCGGCCATTTCATCGGCCATCATTGTTTTTGCATTTTTTTCATCTTCCGGTTTCCGGTAAGACTGATCGCCGTAAATACGGGCAATATGCCTTGCAAGTTCCCCCGTTTCCTCCGTTAAAATGGCCATATTCGTCAGTTCACTAAAATACCTTACACCAACCGTTTTTATCCAGTGGTCTACTGCTGCCTGCGCCTCGCTTATTGTCATGATTTTTATTCTTTATTTTTTGAATCGATAATGATGGTTACCGGCCCGTTGTTGATTAATCGTACCTTCATGTCTGCACCAAAAACGCCGGTCTTGATTTCTTTTCCCAGGTCCGTTTGTAATTGCCGGATCATTTTTTCATAAACGGGAATTGCAAAACCGGGCTTGCTTGCTTTTAAATAAGAGGGGCGGTTCCCTTTTTTTGTGGAGGCGTGCAGCGTAAACTGGCTTATCAGCAGTAATTCGCCCTGGACCTCTTTTAAAGAGAGGTTCATAACGCCTTTGTCATCGTCAAAAATCCTGAGCTGTATTATCTTCTGGCTGAGCCAGTGAATATCTTCATCCGTATCCGCATCTTCAATCCCCAGTAAGACCATCAGCCCTTCTGAGATGGATGAAAAAAGGACGCCATCAATCATAATACTGGCTTCCAGCACTCTTTGAATGACTACTTTCATAACTGTAAGATAATGCTTCAAAATTAATGATACAAACATGCAGGCAGCGCATTAATGTGAACACATAGATATACAGGGTCAAAACGATCGATATTGCCAAAATTTCAAACCACATCGTAATCCAGAATCTGCGCACCAATGCATAATATATCCGGAGGACGTAAAACGTAAGGAACAGGCTGTGAAACAGCAGGGGCTTATAGGGTTCATAAGGCCTGTATAAAATCCAGAAATGTTTTGCAGCGTTTAGGCCGTCGGGAAATATTGAAGTAGTTTTAGCGTTTAAATGCTTTATTATGGATGTTTCTAAAGAGCTTCAGTTTAAAACCACCCGTAGCGGCGGTAAAGGAGGGCAGCACGTAAATAAGGTGGAAACCGCAGTAATTGCACTGTTTCATATAGATGATTCTGCCATCCTGACCGAAGCGCAAAAAGCAATACTAAAAGAAAAATCAGGCAGAAAGATAGTCTCGGGAGGGTATTTACAGGTAAAATCGCAAACCTACCGCACCCAACTGGAGAATAAGGCAGATGCCATTATGAAGATCAACCAAATAATAACAGCTGCGCTTCGCAAAAAGAAAGCTCGCATTGCTACGGGTATTTCAAAAGCTGCTGTGGAACACCGGATCCATGCAAAAAAGCGCAAAGGGCAATTAAAGGAAAGCCGTAAAAAAATAAACAGGAGCGATGATTAGCTCCTGCCTGCTCTATAAAAAAAAATAAAAAAACTCAGTTCATTTTCTTTTTCATACCGGCCACTTCCTGTTGCAGGTCTGCCACAATATTTACTAACTGACCAACATTCCACCCCTGGGCAGTATTGGTTTTTGAGATAATGAATTGGGCTTCCCACATTTCCAGCACATCTTCCGAGCTGATGGAATAAGGCTGAAAAGTTGGATTATCACTTAGCAGTAATATTTTGTTCCTGGCTTTCCCGTTTTTCTGAATGCGCTTATAAACGATCCCGTCATTCTTTGAAACAACAACACAGGCGGTGTTATTCTTTACATGATCAAGAGCCTCCACCTTTTCTCCTACTATAATAGAGCCACTGGGTGTAGGAAGCATGGAATCACCAATAATTTCAAAGGCACGGTAATTACCGCCGGTTACCATGGGCAATGTAAACGTGTTCAGCTCATCAATAAATTCATGATCTGCATACCCGTTCAGATACCCGGCCGCAGCTTTTACAGGAACAAACGGAATGCGGGCGGCTGTGTTGGAAAGCTTAAGAGCGCGGCGTTTTGCAAGATAATTATCAGTATTTGCGCTCAGATCTTTTCTCAGAATTTCATCAAGCGTCAGCTTAAAAATATCGCAGATGGTTTCCAGCACCTCCAGGCGGGGCTCAGCACGCTCTTCTTCGTATGCGCCCAGCAGGGAACGTTTGATGTTTAATTTATTGGCAAATTCATCCTGTGTCCAGCCCCTGAGCTTTCTTAGATACTTCAGATTTTTGTTGGCAACTGACATGGCTAATAATTTTAGTGCAAAATACTAAATATTTTAACAAAACAAAAAAATTTTGCCGTTAACCGCTGTTGTGGGAAAGGAATTTGTTTTTTTGCTGATTGCAGTTATCTTTGAAAGGTATAACTTTTTGTTAATCTGTAAAACCATCTGAAATACAATATGCTCCTGATACCGATACTGATTATAGCCCTTGCAGCCGGTTTTATGGTGTTTTTGTTTTTAAACAGGGCCGACAGGCTGCCGCATCCTCCGGATCCGGTACTTGAAAAGGCTTCTTTAGAGCTGGCACAAAAAAAAACGGCTTATGAAAAGCTGGAGCAATCCCTGTTTGAGCAGATCGATAAGAAATTTGGTAAAAAATACATACAGGATATAAAAGATGGAATGATTTCTGTTGGTATGCCTTCGGAGTTTTTATTGATGGCCTGGGGAAAGCCTGCCGAAACTGCCGCTTTAACGGTTTATAACGGTACAGGAGAAAAATGGGTGTACCACCAGGTAGGTTCAAACGGGAAACAGAATCATACAGAAGTTATACTCCTTAATAACAAGGTAGACGGTTGGAAAGACATCTAAAAAATGGCAGGAACATTAAAAAATTTTTACGAAACGCTTGGTGTGCCCCGGTCTGCAACTGATGAGCAGATAAAAACGGCTTACCGTAAACTGATCCTGAAATTTCATCCCGACAAAAACGTTGGGGACACTTATTTTGAAGACTGGTCAAAGAAGATCATTGAAGCTTTTGAAGTATTGAGTGACCCTCAGTTGCGCGCAGAATATGACCAGGTATATGATGAGCACAAGCGGGCAGCAAAAAGAACCTTCCAGGAAACAGCAACACCGCCGCCCCCTGAACCGGCCTCTACGGCTTCAGCAGCAGAGCCGGAGCCTGCAAAGGAACCATTCCGGCCCGAAGCAGAAGAGGAACCTTCTGAAAACGCGCCTGCTTTTGAAGAGGCAGCAGCAGAACCGGCCCCCATTGTTGAGGAAACAACAGATCAGGATGCGGAAATGGCTGCAATAAAAGAGCAGGTGCCTGCTTATATTACAGCCAAACAGGAATACCTGAGAGCTGAAAAAAATTTTAAAACGATAAAGCAGCAAAAGCCTGCAGCAGCTTCCCAAAAGAATAACTGGCCGCTGATTGCCCTTTGTCTTTTACTGATTGCAGGTTCGGTGGTTTGGATGATTAAAGCGCCGCCGGCAAAGGACAAAATAGCTACCGGTCCCGATGGCGCGGTTACACTTGCCAGTAAAGTAATGATCGTATCGGCTCCCAAAGCATTTTTTTATGAGGATCCACAGAAGCTCATCAAAACCAATAAATATGTGACAGCCGGAAACAAAGTAAGTGTTTCAAAAAAGTATAAAAACTATTATTATGCTGTTTTTCATAGTATTGCGGATCCCAACTATCAGGTTGCCGGGTGGATAAATGCGGCAGATCTTCAGCAATAGTTCTTTAAAATTCAGTAGATAAAAGAAGTACCTGTAAAATGGTAATTTTTTTAAAAAACTACGGCAAAACTGGGAAAATCCCTCAAAAAAAATCATATTTGCCGTAGGGGAGCCTAAACTCTACCGCGTGTTTACCTATCAAGAAAATATCTTTTGAGCCTGGCAAATCGCAATATCTGAATCAAAATACAAAGTGTCAGGCATGTTGAATCCATATTATAAATTACCTCTGGAGCTGGAAAATATTGTGAGCCGGAAAGAGGTCCGGAAATGCTCACTAAAAGATTCTATAGCGCACCATCTGCATTTAATGCTTACCACTTCTTTCGGGGAATTGTTAAGTGATGAGCAGTTTGGCAACAAATTATGGGATGAAGATTTTGATAATGTTTCATACCGGAATAAGCAAAAGGAGAAAATATTAATATCGATTGGTAAAACAATCACCAGGTTTGAGAAACGACTGGAAAAGGTGAAAGTAGAGATGAGCGTTCAGCAGGAGGAAACTCCTTCCGGAACAGCAGATCCCAGCATGAAACGGAAGCTTGAATTTACTATTACCGCTGTTATTAGCGCAACCAATGAACCGATCACCTATCGGGACGGGTTCTTTATAAGCCCGTTAGCCTACAACTAAACAGAGAGGATGAACGAGAGCAGGGAACATATAAGGAACCGGATGCTGCAGAATGCAGCCAAGATATGGGGATACGCGGAAACAGAGGAGGCCTCCAGTTTTGATCCGCTTGTCGGGTTGCTTTTGTCTGCAAACGCAGCGGAACTGGAGCGTTTGTCCAATGAAATCTATCATTCCCGTAACCGGGTAATGGAGCGCATTGTACAGCTGCTGGCCCCGGATGTGCTGACAGGCCCCAGGCTGGCATCCGCAATTTTAAACGCAAACAGCCTGGAAGATGTTGCTGTATTGTCAACGAAAGAGCAATTTTTCATTACCCAGAATGTGAGAAGCAGCACAGATGAAGCGCCCAGGACCACCGATATTTTTTTTACACCGACAGATAACTTCATCATTAATAAATGCAAAGTCCGGTTTGCCGCAACCGGTAACAAGATTTATCGCTATCCCGGGGGTGTTACCAAGGAGCTGATGGGGATGGCAGAGGAGCAGCAGTGGCTGGCGCCTTCAGTTTTATGGATTGCGGTTGATCAGAAGGAACTGAACCTGAATAACACCCAGTTCTATTTTCAGTACCGGAGCGAGGTGAACCGTGCCATTTTTTATAACCAGCTTAAAAATACCGGTTGGAAGGTGGCAGGTCATCCTTTAAATATCCACAAGGGCTATAATGTAAGCCCCAATAACAATCCTGACTGGTATGCCACACAGCTGATCCAGCAGGAAGCCAGTGCCACTACCCGTTATATAAAACTGGTAAATGAATTATATGAAGAGTCTTTTGTAAGCATTAAAGATCCCCTTGTGCACCAATATACGGCAGAAGAAAAGGAAATACCCGGTGAAATAAAAACGGTTTTTGGAACCCGGGTATTACAGGCCCTTAACGAGCCGCTGTGCTGGATCAGGATCAGCTTTCCGGAAAATATCACCAGCACGATGCTGGAAGACGTAAGTGTTTTTTCTAATTGTTTTCCTGTTGTAAACAGGCGGTTGCATGAAATTACCTACCGCGTTCAGGAAATGATCAACGTTATTCCGCTGCTTACCGGCGATGACCAGTTCTATGATCTGGGTGAAATTACAGATGAAACAGGCCGTTTTCTGCATACCCGGCAGAATACGGAAGAGGATGCCGGCAAAATGAGCATTCTGCTCCGTAACGGCGGTGCCGGCCGTTTTGATGAACGGGATGCCACTGTTGTTATTGAAAACCTTGTGCAATTGCTGCGGGATGAAAGCGCAGCATTCTCAAAGCTGGGTAAAGATCTTATTTCCCAGGAAATAAAAACCCTGCAGCAATCCATTACAAAAATAGAGCAGTTGGTTGGCGAAAATACAGGCAATCAGTCTGCATATACCCCTTATCTGATGATAAGGAACCAGAAGCAAACCCATTCCCGGTTTTTATACATAGAATACTGGAGCACCAATGGGTATGCAGCTAATGGCTTGCGGCCGGGCACACGCCTGCAGCCTTATAAAACGGGCTCCGTCAATCACTCTTCCGTGTTCTTGCTGACCAATACGCAGAACGGTAAAAACAGGCTGAGCCAGACGGACAGTGTGGTGGCCTATAAATATGCGCTGCTTTCCAAAGACCGGGTCATGAGCAGGAATGACATCATTCTTTACTGCAAATTATTTTTGGGCAACATGGTGCAGGAAGTAAAAGTGGAAAAAGGTTTTATGGTTTCACCTGAAACGACCAAGGGCTTTATGAAAACAATTGATGTTACTGTTGCCCTGAGAAGAAAAGAATTTATTGAAGCGCAGGAAAAAGGAGAGATCGCACAGTGGGAAAAGGAATTAGCGGCACAGCTAACAGAACGGTCAATGGCTTTTATCCCTTACAGGGTGTTTATAAAAGAGGCGCCAGGCTTTTAAATAATGAAGAAGGAAGAAAAAATATATTATCTGTCGCAGTTGTTGCAGGAAAGGGATACCGATATCAGGGCAGAGGTCTTACTGAATCACGCCCTGGAAAACGGCTTTCCCGAGCAGAGCCATGTGGTAAGGAACAGTGGTTTTTTTTACAGGGAGTTTGTAAAGGATATTTTTGATGCCACTGTTATTGAAGATGACTGGTACCGCACTTTCATTGAGGTAAAACTGTCTCGGCCGGGATTCTATGATATGCTTCCGGAAGCATTGTTCCACCAGCCGGAAACAAGCGAGTTCCGGCAACGCGCAGGTGTAGCAGAAATGATTGACCGGTATAAAAAGAATCTTGCAAAAGAAGCAGGTATCCGAAAATTTTTTCAGCCGTTTGAAAATGAATTCTTCTATCAGCAAATGATGCTGGAAAAAGAAGAGATCAACCTGCTGGATATTTTAAAAAGCAAGATCCTTACCAGATACTTTTTAAATTTCTGGGGGTTACCGGCCACCCTTAAAACACATGAAGCGGCTTCCTTTTTATTATTACTTCCTTATGCGTATATGATCAACGGCAACCTGCCTGTTATGGAATCCTGTCTTAAGGCGCTCCTGAATGAGCCGGTACAGATCGTACGAAAGGAGCCGGATATAATTGATGTGGCAAAAGTGGAAGGTTTGGGCACCGGCAGCGGGCTGGGAGAGCAACCCCTGGGCGATTATATGGTTTGCGGAACGGAATTTATGGAAGATTATCCTGTGCTTCTGTACAAGATCGGTCCGTTGAAAAAAGGAAAAGTAAGTGATTTTATTAATGATAAGGAAAAGGACATCCTTATTCAGACCTTTAATAATTATTTTGCACCTGTTGAAGCAGATATTGAAGTGGAAATACTGGTAGATCAGCAGGCCGCAGGAATGACCTTTGATGAGGGCAGTGAAGTAATATTAGGATATTCTTCAGTTATGTAAAAGCAGGTGTATTTTTTATTTAAAGAATTCAGAGAAAGCAATCAATAAATGGAAAACTGGTTTTCGCCATCTTTAAAATCAGCATTGCCTTACCTGGGGGTAAGCTTCATAAGCATGTCTGTCATTATGGGGCTGATTGTTTCCAGGATCAGGGGCAGCTTTAAACCCTTTACAAAGCCTACTGTTTATTATATTTTACTGTATGCCGCCGGCTTTGCCATTATCGGACTGATGTCTTGGTTCAATTTCCTTGAAAGTAATACGCAGCTGTTTCTTATGTTCCAGCTCCTTTTTCTGGCATTGGGAATATTACATGTGTATACATTAACAACAAAACTCAAATGGGTAAATGAGAAAACCTATTGGGCGGAAGTCTTTCTTACTCTGGCCATTACGCTGCTTGGCGCGCTGTGCTTCCTGATGACCTATCGTCTTTTCAGAAAAAACGGAATGGATATTACAATGGCCACTGCTGCTGTTATCTTTTTTGTTCCGCTGATCGTTTACTATACTTACAGGAGCGCTATAGCCATTCCGTTCAAGATCTTAAAGCAGTGGCACTACCCGGCTCATTCAGAGGTGGCAGAGGTGGATGAAAAAAAACTGAGAAACCTTTTGGTGATCAGTTTTGAATTCTATAAGAAAGGGAATGATAAGCATTTTACCAACTTTCGCGCAAAGGCGCCGATGGATATGGAATTTGGGGAGCTGTTCTATTATTTTATTAATGATTATAATGACCGGCATCCCAATGCAACGATTACTTATATCAATGAGAAAGGAGAATCGTCAGGGTGGATCTTCTTTAAAAAACCGAAATGGTATACATTGTTTACAAAGTATATTGATCCGGAAAGAACCATATTTATTAATAAGATAAGAGAAAATGATATCATCATTTGTTCTCGGGTATCTTGAAAAATGAAGCATTATGAACCGCGCACAGGAATATAAACCCGTGAACTGGGTAAACGGAATGAAGATCAATAAGAATCATTTCATTGCCCAGCACAATGCAACGCTTTACCAGCAGGCATTAAGCAATACCGTTTTTCTGAATGATCATAACTATGGCCTGTTACCGATCAGCACAGCCATTGAGCCACCAAAGATCTGGGTAAGTGTAGACAATATGCAGCATGTACATGTACGTATCATGTCCTGCACCGCCATTACCAGGGGCGGATATGTGATCCAGTTCAACTCAGATTCTTCTGAAAACGTAAACCAGCTAAGCGCAAAGATCCCCGGCCTCAGCGTGCCGTTCAGGGAACTGCAGGGCAGGGCTGAAGAATATTATGTTATTATTTCCGTAGATCCGTATAATCCCGTTCCTTCGGGTGTGGCCAACCCGGAGGAGCAGCCCATCCGGTTGCCGTTTACGGAGCCGGCCTATTCAGTGTCATTGCTTCCTGTTGCAGAAACTTCTTTAAACTCCCTGGGCGAGTTTCAACTGCCGGTTGGGAAAGTTATAATAAGGGATCAGTCCGTTTCCCTGGAGGAAGACTATATTCCCCCCTGCACTTCTGTAAACAGTCATGAGAGCCTGATCCAGCATCATGCAGAAACAGAACAGTTTTTTGGAAGAATGGAGCTGAACACCCTGCAGATCCTGCAAAAGATCCTTCAGAAGAACCAGCAGAACGATCTTATAGGACCGGTGCAGAAATTAAGTGAGCAGGTGCTGTTCTATATCTCCCAGGTACATGGCAGTTACCGGCACAGCGTCCTGTTTGGAACACCGGTGTATTTAATGACGTCAGTTTCCGGCCTGGCAAGGACCATAAAGAATGCAATAGATATTTATGTGGGCTCTGCAAAAGAAGAAATGATCAATTATTTTACAGAATGGTGCAATGTGAACCAGGGGGAACTTGAAGAGGAGATTACCAGCATTACCAACTACCGGTATGACCACTTAAATATCCGCCAGGGGATCGAAAAGAATATAAAATTCTGCGCCCTCATCCTTCAGTTGTTCACGAACCTTGCCGCTCTTGATTATATTGGTAAGAAAAAGGAAACCGGAATTTTTGTGAAAGAAAAGCTCATTGTTCCGGAAGAAGAGGTACAGGCCAGAAAACGGGGCTTTTTCCTGGCAGATTAATAATCCGTTTAACAGACAAAATAATAAAATAGAGGATGGCACAAATTGTAATCAATGCAAAAGAGCGCCAGCAGGCATTCTGGAAGTTTTTACTGCTGTTTATACTGGCTATGGCGTTTGTTTTAGTGGCTTTTTATTTTGATACCCTGGTGCCTACAAAGGATAACAGGATGATGCGCCAGCAACTGAATATCTTTAAGCTGCAGGAGGCTGCACAGGATCGTTTTGTGCAGACGATGGAGGAAACAAAGGTTCTGATCGATTCTTTAAGGAAACCGGGCGCTCAGAAAGCATATCTGAATTCTGTTATCGGCGAAAAGCTGAGGGTCTTGAACAACCTGCAATACAAGGACAGCAGCATGTATTCCCGGTTAAACAAAAGTGTTATTGATGTTTTCCAGCGTTACCTGGAAGCATCCAATACCATTTCAGATCTGGGAGATGCGCCCCGCCAGGTAGAAGCGTTAAAAGCTGAAAATGCACAATTGACACGTGATTATAACGACTGTAACGCACAGCTTCGTACGCTGATGAACACTGCCCCGCTGCATTAGGAGCAGTACAACCATCAATTAGTTCTTTGATACATTTCTGATACGTGTGGACTTTGCAAGGTTGATCCTTCCGCAGGAAACATATTTTGATGCCCAGTAGGCGCTTCTTAAATTGGCTATTGTTACCCCTTTTGATGCGGAATTGATAAAATAACCGTTTTTAAGATACAGGCCCACATGGGTGATGGGGTTACCGTCAATGGTCTTGAAAAAGATCAGATCCCCTTCCTCTAAACGATCAAGGCCCCTGAATGGGATCACATTCCTTGTAAGGTATTGCTGGATCGAAGTGCGCGGTACTTCCACATCGTATACTTCTGCCAAAAGCCTTTGTACAAATGCAGAGCAGTCGATGCCCTTTCGGGTAGTGCCCCCCCACAGGTATGGAGTATAAATCCAGTTGTCAATAAAACGGTAAAGCGGCAGGCTTACATCGCGGATACTGTCCGGCGGAATCTGCATATTACGGGCATATTTCGCCTTTAACAAAGAATCCTCATGGAAAAGAAGCTCCCGTTTATGTTGCTGGGCTGCCCGTGCCTTTGCAATAGAATCCTGTTTGGGGTCTGTAACATAAATAATAGAACTATAGGGATCTTCTTTTGAGGACGCTGTTTTCGATCCCTTTTTGCTTAGAAAGCAGCCGCTTAAGAGTAGGGTGCTTATCAGAATGATTAAAGAAAATTTGTAGTTCATGATTAACTGCTCTTAAGTAAAAGGAGCGATAAAATTAAGATTTTAAATGTAAAATAATATGCAAAAAAAGCAATATATGGTTTTTCGTCTTGATGATAATGTCATCATTACGTTACTTGCTGTCTGCATACTTGCGTCCTTAGCCTTTGTGATACGCTATAAAAATTATAAGCCCTGTACAGATTTTGATATTGATATTTCCGGTACCAATTTTCAAACCGGTACCATTATAAGATTTTCAGCCAATGTAAAAGATTTCAAACGCCTGGAATGGGACTTTGGTGATCATCAGAAGCAAAGATATTTTACAGAGATCGCTTCAGCAATGCATTCCTATGATGCTCCGGGTCAGTATGTGATCACTTTAATACAGGATGGCCGGTGTTACGCATATAAAACAATCACAATTGAAGAAGCACCGGAAATAGTTGATTCTACGGTATTGCCGATCATTAAAATGCCGGACTCAGCCTATGTTGGTGATCCCGTTACCTTTGAAGAAGTTTCCCAGAAAGCCAGGTCCTGGGACTGGCGCTACGGGGATGCAAACTCATTGAACAGCTCGGCAGAACGCATCTTTACCACACGGTTCACAACAGAAGGAGTTAAAACGATCTCTGTAACGATCAACGGTTCAGGAAAGGCTGTTATAAGAAGGCTGGTGGTATTGCCAAAGAAACCGTCATCGCTGCCACTGGGCCCTCCGCGCCCGCTGCGGGGAGAAACGGGCGGACAACTGCCCCCGCCAATCCTGCCACAGGGCATGGATACCGCTAAGAAATCACCGGCAACAGATCCTGTTATTGTACCGGAAAAAAAATATCCCGGCTGGGAACCTGCAACATTTAATCAGATGATGCGTGCTTCTACCGGTGGTAAAGGAAGGGTGACCGATTATCAGAAATATTTCTGTGATAACAATATCAACACAACGGTTATTCTGAATGGCAATGCCATCACTTTCCAGGAATTCTTTGAAAAAATAAAAGCCGTTAAAAAAGCGGATGACCTTTCACTGCACACACAGATCTTTACCAACCCTTCCAATAATTGTGTGGTAAAGATATCCGTGATTGCAAAAGTAAAAGCCGGGCTTTTAAAATGGGCCCAACGGAATTTGTAATAAAACCAGGTACAAATAAAAGACCATAATGCAATTTTCAAAAACACTCGAAAAAGCAATTCATATTGCCAAAGCTATTGCCCGGGAAAACATGCACAACAGCTATGCCGCCGCACATGTACTAAAAGCGTTGTTGCATAAGGATGTGGAGCTGGATCCGGTATTGGTTCAGGCAGATGTGGATGTGTATTACCTTGCAGACTGGGCAGATGTGCGCATGGAAAGCTATCCCAAGTCGGCTGCACTTAAGGAAGATATTCCTGCTGCTGATGAGATGGCTGCAGTGCTGGATGATGCGGATAATATCCGTATACAAACACAGGATGATGCAATAGAGCCGATACACGTGCTGGCGTCCATCAGTACGCCGGGGATTGCATTTTCTTTTGATCAACTGAAAACATTTCCGGTGCAGCGCCAGCAACTGATAAACCTGGCATCCGTTTCCCTGGGTGGCATCAACCTGCTGAATGAAGTAGAGAAAGCAGTGGAAACAGGTACCGGGAAAACGGCATCCGGCAGGCAGGCATTGCAGAAATATTGCATTGATAAAACATTGATGGCTGCTGAAGGTAAACTGGATCCCATCATCGGGCGGGAACAAGAGATCCGGATGATGGCGGAGATTCTCAGCCGCCGTACAAAACCCAATGTGCTGTTAATAGGTGAGCCGGGGGTGGGCAAAACAGCCCTGGCAGACGGATTTGCCATTGCCATTCAAAAAGGGCAGGTGCCGGCCTTCCTGAAAAATGCAAAAGTGTTTGAGCTGGATAATGGCACAATGGCCGCAGGCGCCTCCTACAAAGGCGAAACGGAAGAACGTCTGAAATCAGTGCTTAATGAAATAAAACAACTGGAAAAAGGCATTTTATTTATTGACGAGATCCATGTGCTGCTGGATAAAAATGGCCCGTTCTCTGGCGCTGCCAATTTGTTGAAACCCGAGCTGGCTAAAGGAGCCATTACCATTATAGGGGCCACTACAATGGATGAATACAGGAAGCACCTGGAAAAAGATGAAGCATTTGCGCGCCGGTTCGAGCCCCTGGCTGTTGAAGAGCCTGCGCCCGGAGTGGCTTTCAGGATGATGAAGATCGTAATGCCACTGTATGAAGCGCATCATAAAATAAATGCACCCGATGAAACCCTGCATGAATCCATACGTCTGGCAAAACGGTATATCAAGGACAGGAGGTTGCCGGATGCCGCCATTGACCTGGCCGACCGTTCCATGGCGGCATTGAGACTGGTAAAAGATACGGGTGCCCTGGTACTGAAAACACAGAAAGCCGAATTTGAAGCCTTTAAGAATGGTGAAACCCCTACAAGCCTTGAAGATTATCAATGGCATTACCAGCAATTGAAAAACGGGATGAGCCCCGTTATATGGAGCGCTGTTCCGGCAGGTGAGAACCCCCTGGAAATGAAAACGGCGGACGAAGTCATTCAATATCTTGATTCCGTCTACGAGACCCTGAAACCGCTGGTGGAGCAGGACCGGGCAACATTGGAGAAGCACGATGTGGTTTCCATAGTAGCAGATAAAACAGGTATCCCTTTAGGAAAGATCCAGGCGCAGGAAAAGGAACGGTTGCTGAATATAGAAGAAATCCTGAAGCAAAGAGTGGTAGGGCAGGATCATGCTATAAAGATCATCAGCGAATCGATCCTCGAGTCCCGTTCAGGATTAGGGAAGCCGGGGCAGCCGATCGGTTCCTTTTTCTTCCTGGGGCCTACCGGTACCGGTAAAACAGAGCTGGCAAAGGCCCTGGCCGATTTCCTGTTTCAGGATGAAACCAATATCATCCGTTTTGATATGTCGGAATTCAAGGAAGAACATTCTGCCGCCCTGCTTTATGGGGCCCCTCCGGGGTATGTGGGGTATGAAGAAGGTGGCCTGCTCGTTAATAAAATCCGGCAGCAGCCCTATTCTGTAGTGCTTTTTGATGAAATAGAAAAAGCACACCCTTCCGTGTTTGATATTTTTCTTCAGCTGATGGATGAAGGAAAGATCCACGATAAGCTGGGCAAAGAAGGCGATTTTTCAAACTCCCTGGTCATTTTTACTTCCAATATCGGCAGCCGGCATGTGGTGGAGGCATTTAATCAGAACGGAACGCCACCTGATCCGGTCAGTTTGCTCAATATTATGGGAAATCATTTCCGGCCGGAATTCCTGGGACGTTTAACGGAAATTGTTCCCTTTGCACCCATGAAGGAGCAGATGGTGGAACGGATCCTGGACATCAACCTCAAGTCCTTATATACAGCTCTTGAAAAACAACAGGTTAGCATAGAAATCACCCCTGAAGCACGGAAGAAGCTGGCGGTAATGGGCTTTACACCGGAGTATGGAGCAAGACCTTTACACGGGGTCATCCGTTCGCAGATCAGGCGCCCGCTGTCAAAGAAGATCATCTCCGGAGAGCTTTTACCAGGTTCCAGGGCGCTGCTAAAGGTTGAAAATGAGGAGCTTGTTTGGGAGAATGGGGCATAGAATCTGGCCCAAACTTTGCATATTACCGGGTTAGAAAGCAGAAGGGTATGCAGTGTTTTTTAATGATAAATTATTATTGAATTATTTTTATTTTTAGATTTATTTAGGAATTAATCCCTATTTTTGAGAGGAGCTAACTCAGAAAAATGCGCTAATGCTACAACTTGATGCTGAATATTCTGAGAGCCTTCTTTAAAGTAGATATTTCATTCAGACCTATAAAAGTTAAAAGCTATGCCTTTAGAGCCTTACGGTATTGGTGGTACAGAAGTAAAAACAGATGCCTTTGAAGCCTTTGCAGATATACCACAGAATCGCGTCTTATTAGCAGAAAAATTAACTGATCTGCCTCCTGTTAAGCCGGAAATAGTACAGGGCCTTACAAGTGTGGAAGCAGTGTTTGCACATTTTGCTCCATCCGTAACCATGGATTTTGAAACAGAAGAAGGCGCTACCAAACGGGAAGATCTGCACTTTAAAGGTCTGCAGGATTTTGGGGCTGGCGGCATTACCCATCAGAGCACTTATTTAAGTGAGCTGGATATGAAGCGCAAGCAATATCAGAAAATTGTAAAGCAGTTAAAGACCAATAAGCTGTTAAAACAGGCGCTGGCAGATAAAGAAACCAAGGAAAACCTGCTGGCGGCATTAAAAGTGCTGGTTCAGGAACTGGATAATTCTAAATAACTGATTTCCGATATTTAATCTATTCGAACAATAAAATATGGCAACTGCTCAAAATAATCCCGCTCAGGAAGAACAAAGTGTTCAGAAAGAGTTTAAACAACCCGGAGTAAAAGAACTTAAATCGCTGGAAACGCACCTGGATGCGCTTGCCAGACTGGGCGGTTTTGATCTGCTGGAGTCGGCAATTGACAATGTTCAGAACCTGAACCCGGAGCGGAAGGCAAGGAAGAAGATCTTTTTAGAAGAGTCTTCCAAAAAGGAAGAGCGCAATGAATTGAAAAAAACATTGAGCTGGTGGATTGATGTGTTGAGCAAGACTGACGATCTGAGTGAAATGGTGAACGAGTGCGATAAACAGGCAGGTATCGCTGATACTACATTAAAAGCAAACCTGAGGAAAGCACTGGATCGTACCAGGGAACTGGAACGTTCTTACCGGTCTGTGGCTTTGTTCTACAAAAACACCGAAAGCCAGAAAGTGAAGAATGTTTCTATTATGAACGCGGAACTGGATCAGTTAAAAGACCTGGACAATACGCGCTTCATTGATCATATTCAGACCGAACTGGTAAATAACTATGACCGTCTTGATCTGCGCAATAACTATAGCATACTGGTATTGCCCGGTTATTTGGGTTCTAATAAAGTGGTTGAGAAATGGGCCAAGATCGCGCATGATAATAAAGTAATGCTGATAACGGATTTTGAGAACCTGGATACGCCTGATGATGTAATGGAACTGTTTGAGGCCGCTAATCTGACTGGTGGCGATCCCTATCGTTCTAATGTAATGATGGCCTGTAACTGGCTGGTAGGCCGCGGAAAGGTAGATGCTGTTGGCGAAGAAGATCATTTATATGTTCCGCCGTCAAGTTCCCTGGCAGGTAAAGTCTATTATACATTAATGTCGCAGGTGACCGCAGGTAAGAAATACGGAACGATGAATGAGGTAGATGGCGTGAAATTTGATCTGAAAAAGAGTGAGATAGCCAGCCTGGAGAAGCTGGGGCTGATCCCAATGGCAAAAGAGTACGGGAAAGTGATGGCTTTTTCGGCAAAGACCCTGTTTAATGGTGACAATATTGGTTTACAGACCTATTCGGTTGTAAGGGTATTTGATTATGTTGCCAAAGTGATGATGGACTTCCTGAACAGGCGGGCATTTGAGAATTTTAATGCAAATACAAGAAAGGAACTGAATTCCCAGATTGTGAAATTTCTGGACGGCATTACCGGACCAAGCAAGCTTATTGAAAATTTTACTATTAAAAGATTTGAACAGGATCCCGTTCAGAAAGACCGGATCCATTTGGATATACATTTAAAACCTTACTTCCCGGCTAAAACGTTCCTTATTAAGCTGGAAGGGCAAAAAGGCGACGATCCTGACGGTGTGGAATGGATGTCGAAATACGAACAGGAAGGAAAATAATTAAGAGAATGATTTTGTGGAGCTAACATAAGGAACAAAGCCAGCATACAGCGTGCAGTGGACAAGTGACGTATTGACTGTACATAACCCAGTTTTTTATTTATAGTTTTTATACTTTTTATTTTTTAACCTAAAATGTACAATTATGTCATTTAAAGCACAATTAGAAGTAGCTGGTCAGAAAAACAATGTAATTGATATCAGCTATGCTTTGAAACAGGAAACAGATGCGACCGGTCGTCCATCTACAATTACCCGCGGAGGCAAAATTCACATTACAGTAGAATCTACTGGTGATACCAAATTCTTCGAATGGATGTGCAACAATTTTGAAAGAAAAGACGGTAAGATCACTTTTACAAAGAGAGATTCAGACGCAACAATGAAAGAGCTGAATTTTAAAGAAGGATACCTGGTAGATTACAGGGAGAATTTTAGTTCTACAAGCGAAAACCCGATCACAGAAACATTCACAATTTCTGCGAAAGAAATTTCTATGGGTAATGCTTCCCATGTAAACCAGTGGGCTGTTTGATCTGGATTACAATAAGTTGAAGATCTTTAATTAAATCATAACCCGATCCGAAAGGGTCGGGTTATTAAATAATTATCTATGTCATTCTTAGCAAAATTTTCAGCGGATGGGGAAGAGTCAACCGTGCTTCATTGTAAGTTCCGGTTTTCCCAGGAAACAGACCGGACTAACCGGCCCACATCCATTCCGATGGGCGGGCTGATTGATGTTACCATTGAAAGCACCGGGAGCACCAACCTGTTTGATTGGATGGTAAGCGCCACACAAACAAAAAGCGGGCAGATCACCTTTTACCGCAGGGACAATATGAGCAAATTAAAAGTATTAAAATTCTCAGACGCCCATTGTGTTGATTACCATGAAGAATATAATCATGATAGTGAATTTCCTATGCAGATCTCCTTACAATTGAGTGCAAAAGAAATCAGGTTGAACGATTCCACCTATAAGAACAACTGGCCTGATGAGGCCTGACGGGTTGCTTTGGGAGGGAGTTTTTCGAAAAGGTTGAAGCTCTGTTCTTTACCTGTAGCTCATCTTTAGTAAATTTGAAAAAAGGAAACGGGTGTGATAATTATTTGCAATCGTTTTTTAAAATATATTATGATCGCCTCATTGGGTTGGGGCGATTTTTTGTAAACGTGAATGATGACTGCCGGCTCGGTTTTCATTTGGTACACAGCATTGTTCAATAATTTAAACAGACTTAATAATGATGAATGCAGTTTTCCGGTTTTTGGTTTTTGTGCTGTTCCTGCAGGTGCTCATTTCCTGTGCTGATGTCAATAGCAAAGGAACGCCCGACAAGGGTACTGAAGCAACAAGGATCACACCGCGTATGCTTCCAAAAGATACATTGCTGCAGGCATTACAGGACGCTGCTGCTATCGTTGCAGACTCTTCAGCAACAACCATTCCCCGACTGCAAGGGCTGCTGGCTTCGCTATCGGAACGGTTCATTATCAAAGTGAATGCCAGTGATGAAATCATTGACACAGCTGCAGTCTATATGTATCTTGACAGCGCCTTTTATCCCGGGAATACCTGTGTGTTGCAGGTGACTGCCCTTCCGGCGCAACTGAGGGCTGGTTTGTCAATTGAAGACTTTAAGAAAAAGTTTGGTGCCTCTGAAATAGAAAAAAAAGAATTTCAGCAACTGACACTGCAGCAGGTCTATCCGTTTGTATTTAAGGGAGCTGTAAAAACGCCCCATGCTATAAGTTCTGTAAAAGTCTATCCGGATCGTTCCATGCCAAAAGAGGGATACCGGAACTTTGAGATCAACAAGATTGACTTATGTTATAATCAGTAAAAAATGCCACAATTACAAAGAATCACAGAAATAGATGCTCATGGAGGCCCTGTAGCAAAATATAAGGACCGTGGTGGCAATGAGGCAACTCCAACAAGAGCGGGCAGGTATATCATTGGCCTGATTGATCAGCATGTTACACAGGGATCAGCATATCCTTTTTCGCGGGTACCCTGGGGGGCGGCGCTCCGGACGGGGAAAGACGGAGCCATGGAAGTGAACATGAATGGAGGATGGAAAAAACTATCAGCTGTCGTTAAAACTTCAAAATATTTTAAAACGGAAAAGGAACTGACGGATTATTTAAAGGATTACTATGCTTCATTTAAGTACAAAGATGGCAAGGCATTGCCAGACAGATGGGTATTTAACGATTTTGGCCATATAACAATTAAATATTTCCGGGACTTAAATGGCGACCGGGTGCTGAATAAAGGCCGGGAAACCTTTATGAGCGATTTTATTCATACCACACCTTATGATGAGGCCTACACGGCTGTTGGCAAAAAAGATTTTGTGCTGGAGGAATCGCATGGCTGTATTCATCTGAGACCGGCTGATATTGATTCCCTTATTTCAAAAAGATATTTAAAACGGGGAAATACCATTGAAATTCATCCCTATACTGATAAAGTGGTACCAACACTTCTTATGAGGAAGGAAGCAAAACCCTTCTTTGAGTTTCATGTATTTCCCGGTATCAATAAAGCTGCTGTATACAGCGTACATTAATGCATGTTCAGTAAGTAAGGGACCGGATGCCTGATACGATCTTTTATGGCGCCATTTTGCGCCGGTTACCCTTACTCCATCCGCTTTGGTAAAATTTCATTTTACATGGCTGAAAACAAACAAAAAATGACCCATGCCGGACCATAAAGCTTTGCAGAGAGGAAGGGATTCGAACCCTCGATACGGTTTCCCGTATACACACTTTCCAGGCGTGCTCCTTCAACCACTCGGACACCTCTCTGTTTGATCCCGAAAATCATCGGGAGGGCTGCAAAAATACGGTTTCCGGTGCTATAAAGCGAATAATTTTTTGGCATTGGCAGTTGTAATAGCTGCAAGGTCATTCAATGGCATTTCTTTTATATCAGCCAGTCTTTGCGCAACCTGTACCACATATGCAGGCTCATTCCTTTTACCACGGTAAGGAACAGGCGCCAGGTAAGGGGCATCAGTCTCTAAAAGGATATGATCTAAAGATAATTCTTTCAAAACGGCATCCAGTCCCGATTTTTTAAAGGTCAGCACCCCGCCGATCCCCAGGTAAAATCCTTCAGCAATAATCGTCTTTGCCTGTTCCAACGTTCCGCTAAAACAATGAAAAACGCCGCGCAGGCCTTTAGGCGTATATTTTTTGATGACGGCAATGCAATCATCTGTTGATTCCCTGCTATGTATTACAATAGGAATATGATAATCAACCGCCCATTGTGCCTGCTGTTCAAATGCTTCTAACTGCTGTTGTTTAAAGCTGAGGTCCCAGTAATAGTCCAGCCCGGTTTCGCCAATGGCAATAAATGAGCCCTGCTTTAAAAATTCCTCAGCTATCCTCAGCTCATTCCGGAAGTCTTCCTTTACAGATACTGGGTGCAGACCCATCATAGAAAGGCATTTGCCCGGATAAGCTGTTTGCAGCGCTAATTGGGAAGCATGTGTTTCCTTATCAATGGCAGGCATTAAGATCTGGTCCACGCCGGCATTAAAGGCCCGCTCAAGCATTTCTTTCCTGTCGCTGTCAAATTCTCCTGAATAAATATGCGCATGTGTATCAATCAGCATTTCCCGTTCTTTAAGGTAGAAAACGGCAATATTAACAAATTTTTTTTTTGCCTATGTGTGTAAAACAGTATAACTTCACTACCAAGTTTTCATAGGGTACGGATTAAAAATCGGGCTTGGGTATTCACCCAGGCCCTTTGTTATGGAAACGTCAGTTCAGTGATGGCTTCAAATGAGAAACCGGATTGAGAAAAATGTTTTAAGACTTCCGGAAGTGCATATTGCATATTCCTTAATGCCTTTTGGCTATCATGGAAAACAATGATCGATCCACTTGTGGTTTTTTGTAAAACATGGCCCAGGCATTTTTCGGGTGGAAGCTGTTGGTCAAAATCACCGCTTAATACGTCCCACATAATGATCCGGAACCCGTTTACCCGGCGTAACAGGCGACCCTGTTCTTTACTGATGCGCCCGTAGGGCGGCCGGAACAGGCCGGACCGGATCACTTTTGAGGCCTCTGCTACATTATCTATATAGGCAGCTGTTTTGGTTTTCCACCCATTCAGGTGATTATGAGTATGATTACCAACACTGTGGCCCTCATTCAGGATCTGCTGGTAAATGCTTTGCCCGGCTGCCACATTCTTACCAATACAAAAAAAGGTAGCTTTTGCATTATAGGCCTTTAGTTGTTCTAATACAAAAGGAGTAGCCACAGGGTGAGGACCATCATCAAATGTTAAAAATATCTTTTTTTCTGAAACAGGAATATCCCAGTTATAAGCAGCATATATTTTTTTTAGCCACCAGGGCGTTTTAACAAAATACATAGTGCCTGTAAAGATACTATTTGTAGAACAGAAGTGTTTATCAGAGGCAGTGCCGGGGATTCAGGGTATGATCCCTTAAAAAGGAGCTCCGCGTTGCAATGTTGTTAACATTTGTTTGATTTGCAAGTGCCAACGCCCGGTTTCGAGGTGGAAAATACTTTTGACAGTATCATAAATGTCAGAATAAGAGCTAAATACAATACAGATGTGTGTTCCTAATAGGGCATAAACGGCGTTTTTCACGCTCATTCGTGTATGTGGAGTCTTATCCGTTGACGTTCTGGTTAATCTGTAGGTTTGCTCCTTCTCTGTACCCCGGCTGGTAGAAAGACTGTTATGGAATTTTAAAATTTTGTATCTAATTAGAAAAATCAATAAATTGCCAACCCTCATAGGAAATATGTCAATAAAATCAAATGAAGATTACGAACGGCAGCGGAACAAACAGGTTGCCGGTATGCGGTCAATGCTGGATTATACAATGGGGGTGTTAATCATATTTGTTGGGGTGTTCCTGATAGTACGCAACAAATTTGACCTTGCTTTAAATAAACGGTTCCCGCCGGATATCATTGATCTGCTTTTGGGAATTCTTTTTGTAATTTATGGTGCGTGGAGGGTGTACAGGGGATATAAAAAAAATTATTTTAAATAGAAGGGCAGGAATGCAGGCATTGCGTTTTATAATAGGGAGTTTTGTGCTGGCGGTTGGTTTATTTGCCTGCGGGCCTGGTGATGGAAGGCAGGAATACACAGATACACCGGTTAAAGGAACTATCACGATCAGTGCTGATGAATCGTTCAAACCCATTGTAGATGCGCTGATTCAGGTGTATGAGTCCAATAATGACAGCACAAAAATTAATGTGCAGTATAAGCCGGAATCGGAATGCATCAAAGATCTTTGGAATGACAGCATCAGGATGGTTATTTCAACAATAAAGCTGACAGATGCTGAGGTACAGTCTGTTGTTGATTCAATGCATATAGTGGTAAAACAACTGCCTGTGGCAAGGGATGCGGTAGCGGTAATTGCAAATCCCGCTTCAAAAGACACATTGCTTACAATGGCAGAAATACAGATGATTCTTACAGGAAATTATACCCGGCCGCTGGTGCCGGTGCTGGATGGATTAAGATCTACAAGTACCATACGGTTTCTGGTAGACAGTGTTTTGAAGGGGCAAAAGTTAACAGATAAGGCAAAGGGCGCCAATACCAGCGATTCTGTCATTAATTATGTGGCAAAGGTCCCCGACGCAATCGGCTTTATCGGGGTAAGCTGGATCGGCAACCAGGATGATGCCCGCCAGTTGAGCTTCTTAAAAAAAGTTAAAATTGTGCAATTGGAAAGCAGCGATAAACCGGATAAATATGTCTTACCTGTACAGGCAAATATCTATACAAAGCGCTATCCGATGACAAGAGATCTGACTTATATATTAAAAGAAGGGCACAGAGGTTTAGGCACGGGGTTTGCAGATTTCATGAGCGGTGAGATAGGGCAACTGATTTTCAAAAAAGCATACCTGATGCCTGGAAGAAGAAATTTCATTGTCAGGCCTGCAGAAACAAAAGAATAACTGAAAAACAATATATTTACAAAATCTATTATTTACTGGTAAAACTATAAAATTAGAAAAATGATCAAAAAAGAAATCCGTCTCCTTGCATTGGCAATGATCCTGGGTGTAGCGGCAAATGCACAATCCGTACAGGATGGTGTAAAGCAGCTGTACCAGGGCAAGGTACTGGGAGCTAAGTCAATTTTTGAAAAACAGGCAGATAAACCGGAAGCAACGTACTGGCTGGTGAATGCAGATTTAACGAACCAGGACACTGCCGGAGCCAAAGCAGCATTGGATAAAGCCCTTGCAGCCAAACCCAACGATGCGTGGTTGCTGGTAGCTAAAGGAGAACTGCAACTGGCTGATAAAAAGGCAGATGAAGCAAAACAAAGCTTTGAAGCAGCACTGACTGCAAGTAAAGGCAGGAAAGGCAACGACCCGGAGATCCTGAATGCGATAGGTGCGGCTATTACCAGGATCTACAATAATATTGATAAGGTAGGAGACATTAATTATGCGGTGCAGAAGCTGGAGGAAGCAAAATCACTTACTGAAAAAAGCAAGGATGAATGGTTAAGGGCCGATATACTAACGAACCTGGGCGATGCTTACCGTAAGGCCAGCCCGGGAGATGGTACCAAAGCATATAGTGCTTACAGCGATGCAACTACAGCTGATCCCAGTTTTGCAAAAGCATTTCTGAGAACTGCATTAATTTTCCGTTCTCAGAAAAATTATGACCTGTTCCAGCAAAATATAGATAAGGCAGTTGCTGCAAACCCTGCGTTTGTACCTGCTTATGATGCGTTGTATGAATATAAAATCGGAACAGGCGATTTTAACGGAGCACAAGGTGTGGCTGACAAAATCATAGCCAACTCTGATCCGTCCCCGTTCAACGATTATTATAAGGCACAGACTTTCTACTTTAATAAACAATATGATCAGGCTATTACTTCTGCCAATGGCATTGTGCAAAAAATGGGCGAGCAGACTCCTGCCAAAGTATATAAATTATTAGGCTATGCTTATATTGATAAAGGAGAAGCTGCAAAAGCATTGCCTTTTGTTGAAAAATATTTTGCAAAAACAGATCCTGAAGATCTGTCACCGCAGGATTATAACCTGAAGGCTATGGCCTACGCCGCTACGCCCGGTAAAGAAAATGAAGTGTTACAGGCTTATATGGACGGTTTAAAATCAGATACTTCAACCGTGAACAGGGTGAAAATGCTGCAGGAAGGTGCAAAATTCTTTGGTGATAAAGGCAACCATGAAGTGCAGGGAGATCTGTTGGCAGAAGTATTGAAGATCAAACCTGACCCAGGTATTCGTGATTATTTTGATGCAGGATATACCGGATATTATCAGGCAAAGGACTACGAGAAAGCCTGGAAAGTATTTGATGCGATGCGTACCAAACACCCTGATGTGAATTATGGTTATTTGTGGGCATTTAACAGCAGCCGGATCTTTGATTCGACCAATGCTAAAAATATTTTAGTACCTGATGGAGAAAAATTAATTGCATTTTCACAAAAGGATACAGCCGTTGATGCAAAGAAGAATCTGTTCAGCGCAGCAACAACTTTGGCCACCTATTATGTGAATGTGGCTGGCGACAGGGAAAATGGCCTGAAATACCTGACCCTGGCAAAAGGCGCTACGGATGATGCCGGCGTACAGCAGCAATTACAGGGCTTTATAGATCAGGTAGGTAAAATGAGTGGAAAATCGTCAGGCGCTTCAGGCGGCTCGGCACCCCAAAAAGATTCTACAGGTACCGCACCTAAAGATTCTACCGGCACAAAAGATTCTACCGGCACAAAGCCTCCTAAGTCGCAGAAATAACAGCTATTTTAGATATTGTATTAAACAGCTCCGGAATTTTTCGGGGCTGTTTGCTTTTTGGCACATTAAAAAAAGGTTTTGTTAGCAGGTTACCTTATTTTTGCGTATTGCATAATTGAGATGATTAGTTTAGTTATACAAGCGGGCTTGGATACCTCAAGCTCCTATTTACCAATAGGGTTGCAAATTATTTTTGCGGTAGGCATGATCGCCACATTAATGGGAGTTACTCACTTACTGGGGCCAAAAAGAAGAACTGCTGATAAGCTGCAGAACTTTGCCAGTGGCATTGAATCGCACGGTGAGGCACGCCAGCCCGTAGCTATTAAGTATTTCCTTACAGCCATTCTTTTTGTGTTGTTTGATGTAGAGGTGATCTTTTTTTATCCTTATGCAGTGAATTTCAGGGAACTGGGTTGGGGCGGCTTTTATGCAGTGCTCCTCTTTGTGGCTTTTTTCCTCTGCGGGTTTATTTATATCATAAAACGCGGAGCCTTAAAATGGGAGGATTAAAGCTGATCTTTAATCCTGTTTTTTTGTTATTGTAGTAGAAAAACTAAGAAATTATGCGACCTGTATCATACAATATTAAGCCTAAAAAGGCGGATCTGAAAGACAGCCTGATGATGGCAGATATGCCGGATGGTCATCAGGGAGAAGGTTTTTTTGCCACCACATTAGATAGTGTAATTGGTCTGGCCCGTAAGAATTCCTTATGGCCGCTTCCTTTTGCCACTTCCTGTTGTGGCATTGAATTTATGGCTACAATGGCAGCCACTTATGACCTGGCGAGGTTTGGCAGTGAGCGCGTGGGGTTCTCTCCCCGCCAGTGTGATCTGCTGATGGTAATGGGCACCATTGCCAAAAAAATGGGCCCGGTTGTAAAACAGGTATACCTTCAGATGGCAGAGCCCCGTTGGGTGATTGCAGTAGGAGCCTGTGCCAGCAGCGGAGGTATTTTTGATACGTACAGCGTGTTACAGGGAATCGACCAGGTGGTTCCGGTAGATGTATATGTGCCGGGTTGCCCTCCAAGACCGGAAGCAATACTGGACGGGGTAATGCGCATACAGGATCTGGTGGGTAAGGAAAGCCTTAGAAGAAGAAACGGTGAGCAATACAAGGCCTTGCTGGAAAGTTATGGAATACAATAGCCCTCAGCCCTAAAGGAAGAGGGAATTAAAAAAATAAACGCCCCTTCAGGGGTTTGGGTATGGGATTGACCAATGAGCATATAAAAGAAAAACTGGTTGAGAAATTTGGCAATCAGGTTTTTGATTTTGAGGAACAGTATGGTTTGCTGAGCTTTGCATCTGATAAGGAGCTCAACCTGAAGGTGCTGAACTTTCTGGTAGAGGAGCCTTCGCTTCAGTTTGGATTTCTTACTGATTTATGTGGCGTTCATTATCCTGATCATAAGGGAAAGGAAATAGCCGTAGTGTATCATTTGCATAACCTGCTGGAGAATGTGCGTGTGCGGTATAAAATATATACCAGTATCAATCAGCCTGATGTTTATACGGCTACCGGGCTTTTTGCGGCAGCCAATTGGATGGAGCGCGAAACATATGATTTTTATGGGGTCAACTTTATAGGGCATCCAAATTTAAAGCGCATCCTGAACGTGGATGAAATGGACTATTTCCCGCTGAGAAAAGAATACCCGCTGGAAGATCAGAGCCGTATTGATAAAGATGATGAAATGTTTGGCAGGGGAGCCTTATAAATAAAAAGGAAAGAGGGTTAATTTTGAATATAGATTATGAGTGATCATGTTTTATTGCCCAGTGGCAGTATAGAAAAACAAACAACTACACTAAACCTGGGCCCTACGCACCCGGCAACGCACGGTGTATTCCAGAACATTATTGAACTGGATGGAGAAAAGATTGTTTCGGCAGATTCAACCGTTGGCTATATTCACCGGGCTTTTGAAAAAATAGCCGAACGCAGGCCCTTATACCAGATCACCCCGCTTACAGATCGTTTAAATTATTGTTCTGCTCCAATTAATAATATCGGCTGGCACCTTACCTGCGAAAAATTATTAAAGGTACAGGTGCCCAAACGCGTGGATTATCTGCGGATTATTATTATGGAACTGGCGCGTATTACGGATCACCTGATCTGTAATTCCATTATGGGCGTAGATTCCGGCGCTTATACCGGCTTCCTGTACGTAATGCAGTACCGGGAACTGGTGTATGAGATCTACGAAGAGATCTGCGGTTCCCGCCTTACCACTAATATTGGCCGTATCGGCGGTTTTGAAAGAGATTTCAGCAATGCCGCTTTTGAAAAAATTGAACGGTTTTTAAAAGAATATCCCGCTGTGCTGAAGGAATTTGAAGACCTGTTTACCCGCAACCGGATCTTTATGGACCGCACAATAGGCGCAGGCCCTATTTCCGCAGAACGGGCATTGAATTATGGGTTTACCGGCCCTAACCTGCGGGCCGCCGGTGTGGATTATGATGTTCGGGTAACAGCTCCTTACAGCAGCTACGAGGAGTTTGAGTTTGATATTCCCGTAGGGTCAAAGGGGGATTCTTACGACCGGTTCCTGGTGCGCAACAATGAAATGTGGCAAAGCCTGCGCATCATTGAACAGGCCATGCAAAAGCTCGGCAACCTGAAAGGAGGAGAGGCCACCGAGTACCATGCTGATATTCCGGAATATTACCTGCCTCCCAAAAAGGATGTTTATACAAAAATGGAAGCCCTGATCTGGCACTTCAAGATCATTATGGGTGAAATAGATATGCCTCCGGGGGAGGTTTATAATGCAGTAGAAGGAGCCAACGGAGAGCTGGGTTTTTATTTTATAAGCGATGGCGGCCGCACGCCCTACCGGCTGCATTTCAGAAGGCCCTGTTTTATTTATTACCAGGCATATGCCGAAATGGTAACCGGGGCCATGCTGAGCGATGCTATTGTAGTAATGTCATCCATGAACCTGATAGCAGGAGAAATGGATGCATAAACAGATTTTATAATTGATGAATGAAACAATGATAGAGTTTTCTCAGGAACAGTTGGAAAAAGTGAGCCAGATCATTGCCCGGTATCCGGAAGGCAGGCAGAAAAGCGCCCTGCTGCCGGTATTGCACCTGGCCCAGGAAGCGTTTGGATGGCTGAGCACTGAAACGATGGACTATGTGGCATCGCTTTTAAAGATTGAACCGATTGAAGTATACGAGGTGGCAACTTTTTATACGATGTACAACCTGAAACCGGTTGGCAAATATGTTTTTGAAGTGTGCCAGACCGGTCCCTGTATGATCCAGGGAAGCGATGATATCATTGCCTATATCGGGGAAAAACTGAATATAAAACCGGGGGAAACAACGGAAGACGGACTGTTTACCCTGAAAACGGCGGAATGCCTGGGTGCGTGTGGCTATGCACCTATGATGCAGATGGGCAAATATTATAAAGAGCACCTTACAAAAGAAAAAGTGGATGCAATTATTGCCGAATGCAGGAATAATGCTTCGGCATCGAATTAATAATAAAGTACAATGCAGGTAATTACTCCATATCTGAATTTTAACGGCAATGCTGCAGAAGCATTGGATTTTTACGCAGCTGCGCTGGGCGGGCAGGTGGTGCACAAACAAACCTTCGGAGAAGCGCAGGCTGATTTTCCAAGCCCGGATGCGCATAAGGATAAAATTATGCATGCATTGTTTAGCGCCGGTGAATTGAATTTTATGGTGAGTGATTGTGCGCCAGGCGCAGAACCGGTTACCAGTGGAACCAATATAAGCCTGGCGCTGAATTTTACAGACGAAGCATCCATTACTCAAACCTTTGAGGCGCTGGCAGCGGGAGGCACTATAACCATGCCATTACAGGATACCTTTTGGGGCGCTAAATTTGGTATGGTAACAGACCGGTTCGGGATCAGCTGGATGTTTAACTACGATAAGCCAAAAAGTTAATTGTATGGCAATTTAACTTTTGAAAAGGATAAAGAATAATGAGCAGTATAAAACTACTTTTAGAAAACGCACATATAGAAGGGATCAGGTATTTTGACACCTACCGGAAGAACGGAGGTTACAGAAGTGTTGAAAAAGCCTTAAAAATGGCTCCGGAAGACGTGGTGGAGGAAGTAAAGAAAAGCGGCCTCCGGGGGCGCGGCGGTGCCGGGTTCCCGACAGGTATGAAGTGGAGTTTTATAGCAAAGCCGGAAGGCGTTCCCCGCCATCTGGTGTGCAATGCAGATGAAAGCGAACCGGGAACCTTTAAAGACCGTTACCTGATGGAGTTTATCCCGCATCTGCTCATTGAAGGATTGATCGTTTCCAGTTATGCACTGGGTTCCAATACCACCTATATTTATATCCGCGGGGAATATGCCTGGATCCCTGATATCCTGGAGCAGGCTATAGCAGAGGCAAAAGCCAATGGTTTCCTGGGAAAGAATATCCTGAATTCCGGTTTTGATTGTGAGATCTATGTTCAGAGAGGTGCCGGCGCCTATATCTGCGGAGAAGAGACCGCGTTGATTGAATCACTGGAAGGAAAGCGTGGCAATCCGCGTATCAAACCTCCTTTTCCTGCTGTTAAAGGGGCCTGGGATCGGCCAACGGTGGTCAATAACGTAGAAACACTGGCAGCCGTTGTGCCCATTATGAATATGGGAGGTGAGGAGTATGCGAAAATTGGTGTGGGCCGGTCTACCGGTACTAAATTAATATCGGCCTGCGGTAATATCAATAAGCCCGGTGTTTACGAAATAGACATGACCATTTCCGTTGAGGAATTTATTTACAGCGATGAATGGTGCGGCGGCATAAAGAATGGCAAGCGCCTGAAAGCCTGTATACCAGGTGGATCTTCGGTGCCTATCCTGCCTGCGAATCTTTTGCTCAAGACCGCAAAAGGCGAGCAGCGGATGATGAATTATGAAAGTCTTTCTGACGGAGGTTTTGCAACCGGAACCATGATGGGCAGCGGTGGTTTCATCGTATTTGATGAGGATCAGTGCGTGGTAAAGCACACGTATACGTTAGCGCGTTTTTATCGTCATGAAAGTTGCGGGCAATGCTCTCCCTGCCGGGAAGGGACCGGCTGGATGGAAAAATTATTACTGCGGCTGGATCAGGGGCATGGCAAAATGAGCGACATTGACCTGTTGTGGGATATACAGAGTAAAATAGAGGGAAATACGATCTGCCCGCTGGGCGATGCGGCAGCCTGGCCTGTTGCAGCAGCCATCAGGCATTTCCGTGATGAGTTTGAATGGCACGTTACCCACCCGGAAGAAGCGCAGCAAAGGAATTATGGGCTGGCCCATTATGCAGATCCGCTGCCGGTACCGGAGCCTGTAGCGGTGTAGTGCATTTCTCGCAACGACGCAATGGAATAGCGATCGCGGTAAAGAAAAGATTGAATAAAGGGTTTAATAAATGTATCTCTTTTATTGCAGTTGTGGATCAACCAGTAGATGTTAACCGAAAATGATATAGCCACCGGAGTTTTAGATCTTTGTTTTAAAATGCACAGGCAATACGGCCCGGATTATTTGAGAGCGTATATGAAGAGATATTGTGTTATGAATTGACAAAGGCCGGTATTCCATTTAAAAGACAACATGGAATTCCTGTTATTCATGAAGGACTCAGAATGCAAGTAGGGTTTAGAGCAGACCTTATTGTTTATGAAAAAGTGTTGTTCGAATTAAAAAGTATAGAGGCTGTTGCAGATGTGCATTATAAACAGGTACTTACTTATCTGAAATTGACCAATCTGAAACCTGGTATTTTAGTCAATTTTAATGTAAGCCTGTTAAAAGATGGGATAAAAAGAATTGTGAATAAACTATAAAAGCCGCGCCGCTGCTTTGCTGTGGTCGCTGCGAGAAATAAATATGGCGGACGAAGTAAAACAACAACCACCTGCAAACTTTAAGGTAACTATTGATAATATTACAATAGAAGTGCCCCCTGGCACCACCATTTTGCAGGCAGCAAGATTTATTGGTGGTGAAGTGGCGCCCCCGGCCATGTGCTACTATACCCCGCTGCAGGGCAGTGGCGGTAAATGCCGTACCTGCCTGGTAGAGGTAAGCAAGGGATCAGAAAAGGATCCGCGCCCTATGCCAAAGCTGGTAGCCAGTTGCCGTACTACTGTTATGGATGGCATGGAGGTAAAGAATATTACCAGTGAAAGGGTTATTGCTGCCCGTAACAGCGTTGTGGAATTCCTCCTCATCAACCACCCGCTGGATTGCCCTATTTGTGACCAGGCCGGTGAATGCAAATTGCAGGATCTGAGCTATGAGAATGGTAAAAGCGGCACCCGGTATGAATTTAAAAGACGTACGTTTAAAAAGCACAACCTGGGCAAATACATTCAGCTGCACATGACGCGCTGTATTCTTTGTTACCGTTGCGTGTTTACGGCAGACCAGTTAACCAGCAAACGCCAGCATGGAGTGCTGGATCGCGGAGACCATGCGGAGATCGCCACCTATATCGAAAAATCACTGGATAATGAATTTATCGGTAATGTCATTGATGTATGCCCTGTGGGCGCGTTAACGGATAAAACATTCCGGTTCAAGAACAGGGTATGGTTTACAAAACCTGTAGATGCGCATCGTGATTGCCCAACCTGCTGCGGAAAGGTAACGTTGTGGGCACGTGGTCACGAAGTATTGCGGGTAACGGCACGTAAAGATCAATGGGGTGAGATTTTACCCGCTGAAGATGGTAAAACCGGCTGGATTTGCAATGAATGCCGTTTTGAAAAGAAAGATGTGAAAGATTGGGTAATTGAAGGGCCAACAAAAGTAGCACGCGGCTCTGTAATTGGCGCCAATCACTATGAAGTGCTGGATATGCCCAAGGAAACGATCGGTGAAGTAATGGGGCATGCACCAAAATTATTAATGGATATTCACAGCGTAAGCGATGTGAATGACCCGGATATTGATCTGAGCAAAATTCCTGGCCCCGCTACCGGCGATGTGTTCAATAAGAAGAAATTAATTGAAGAACGAAAAGATTAACAAGCTATTTTTTAAATATGTATCTACTGGCTATTGATTGGTTTTTTATTATTGAGAAATTGGTGCTGATCGCGCTTATTATTACGCTGTCAATGGTGGTAGCCATGTATGCTACATATGGCGAAAGAAAGGTGGCGGCTTTTATCCAGGATCGTATCGGTCCTAACAGGGCAGGCCCTTTTGGGCTTTTGCAGCCACTTGCAGACGGCGGCAAGCTCTTTTTTAAGGAGGAAATCATTCCCTTGGCCTCTTCCCGGTTTTTATTCATACTGGGACCGATGCTGGCCATGATTACGGCGTTGCTTACCAGCGCGGTTATTCCCTGGGGAACAGCTGTAAAGATCGGTGAGCGTATGGTGCCGCTTCAGGTAGCCGATGTAAATATTGGCATCCTTTACGTTTTTGGTGTGGTAAGCCTGGGAGTATATGGCATCATGTTGGGCGGATGGGCCTCTAATAATAAGTTCTCCTTACTGGCAGCCATTCGCGGCGCTTCGCAAATGGTCTCTTACGAGCTGGCAATGGGGATGTCCCTGATTGCAATACTGATGCTTACCGGTTCCCTGCAAATGAGCGCTATTGTTGATGCGCAGCGGGGCGGTGCATTAGGTGACCTGGCCAGTTGGAATATCTTTGGCGGCGGCTGGCAGATACTGGGATTCCTGATCTTTTTTATCTGTGCGCTAGCTGAGTGCAACCGTACTCCGTTTGACCTTGCTGAAGCAGAAAACGAACTGAATTTTGGCTATCATCAGGAGTATTCCAGTATGAAACTTGGATTTTACCTGTTTGCCGAATATATCAATATGTTTATAAGCGGTGTTATTATGTCCACGCTTTATTTTGGAGGTTATGATATCCCGTTTGTAAATGAGGCAAAGCTGGCCATGCAGATAGGCGGGAATTGGGTGGCTGTGCTGACGTTCCTCTGTTTATTTCTGAAAGCGCTGATTTTTGTATTTGTGTTCATGTGGATCCGCTGGACCATTCCGCGCTTCCGTTTTGACCAGCTAATGCATCTGGGCTGGAAACGCCTGATACCGCTGGCATTGCTGAATATGATCATTACAGCATTGGTGGTATTATGGCTGAAGAAGTAAGCAGTGTGAGATAGATCGACAATAGTGAATTGAGTTCGGAAACAAGAAATTAAAAGAAGTTAAACAATTAATAAAGGTATGGGCGTACAATTAACAAACAGAAGCAAACCCGTTGATCGAAGACCGATGAACTGGGTGGAGCGCAGCTACCTGGTGAATATTTTTAAAGGGATGGCGATTACGCTGAAGCACTTTTTTAAAAAGAAAGTGACCATCCAGTACCCCGAAGAACAGAGGCCCTTCAGTAAAGTGTTTCGCGGGCTTCATATCCTGAACCGGGATGAAGAAGGGCGTGAACGATGCACTGCCTGCGGCCTTTGCGCCGTTGCGTGCCCGGCAGAAGCCATTACAATGGAAGCAGCAGAAAGGCAGGAGGGAGAAGAAAACCTGTACCGCGAAGAAAAATATGCAGCCCGTTATGAGATCAATATGCTGCGCTGCATCTTTTGCGGTTATTGCGAAGAAGCCTGCCCCAAAGATGCCATTTATCTTTCTCAAACCTTTACCCCGTCTAATTACACCCGCAAAGGGTTTATTTATAAAAAAGAGGATCTGTTGATCCCCAACCCCGTTACAGATCCTGAAGGCTATAAAAAGGCACTGGGAACCATTAAAAGAGAAAAGGAAGAAGTTTAGAAGCTCTAATTAAAGATCAAAATGAATATAACACAGCTTTTATTTTGGATACTTACAGTGATCGCAATCGGCAGCGCACTGATGGTCATTACCAGCAAGAACCCCGTGTATAGTGTCCTGGGGCTGATCATAACTTTCTTTGCCATTTCCGGTCATTATATTTTAATGAATGCACAGTTTCTGGCTATTGTAAACATTATTGTTTATGCGGGTGCCATTATGGTGCTCTTTCTTTTTGTGATCATGTTAATGAATTTAAGCAAAGCAACAGAAACGTTAAAAAATAAATGGATGCAGATCGTAGGCGCCATTGCAGGAGGGTGCCTGTTCCTGGTGCTGGTAGCTGCTTTGAGAAATACGGAAGTAAAAAAGAACCTTGTAGAAATGGGTACCGGTAATATCGGGTTGGTAAAGAACCTCGGGCATGAGCTGTTTACTACTTTCGTTATCCCGTTTGAGATCGCCAGCATTTTATTTTTAAGTGCCATGGTGGGAGCAGTAGTTATTGGGAAAAAAGAATAAGGAATAATAAATATTAATACTGATAGCTGAAAACTGAAAACTGAAATGCCAGTAAATTATTACATAACCCTTGCACTTTGTTTGTTTGCAATTGGTGTGGTGGGGGTTTTAACGCGCAGGAACGCCATTATTGTTTTTATGTGCATTGAGCTGATGCTGAATGCTGTAAACCTGTTACTCGTTGCTTTTTCAAAAATGCACCATATAGCCAAAGGAGCTGCGGCTGTTACAGGAACAGATGGTCAGCTGTTTGTATTCTTTATTATGGTGGTAGCCGCCGCAGAGGTAAGCGTGGGGCTGGCTATTATTGTAATGATGTACCGAAATGTGCACTCGATAAATATTAATTTCTTAAACAGGTTGAAACATTAACAGGATCCCGTTTTATTATGAAGAATGTGTTAGATATCGTTTATTTAATTCCGTTGTTACCATTAATAGGCTGTTTAATAAACGGGCTGGGAAGAAAAAGCCTGTCCAAAGGCGCTACAGGGGTTATTGGAAGCGGTGTAATCCTGGTTTCGTTTGCCATAAGCCTTTGGGCTTTTTTTCAGGTACGCGCCGGCAATACACATACCGCTGAATATTTTCCTTTTATTAATGTAGGTAATTTAAAAATACCCTTTGCGTTCCAGATCGACCAGCTATCTGTCATATGGCTGCTGATCATTACAGGTGTTGGGTTTCTGATACATGTGTATTCCACCTCTTATATGCATGATGAAAAACCGGAACATTTTGGAAGGTACTTCGCTTACCTGAACCTGTTTGTATTTTCCATGCTGCTGCTGGTAATGGGAGCTAATTTTGTCATCATGTTTATCGGCTGGGAAGGGGTTGGTCTTTGTTCTTACCTGCTGATCGGCTTTTGGTTTAAAAGGGATGAATATGCCCGGGCAGCAAACAAGGCTTTTATTATGAACCGTATTGGCGACCTTGCTTTCCTGGTGGCCTTATTCATGCTGATCAACAGGCTGGGCACTACCACATTCAGCGAGGTTTTTACCAATGCTTCACTGGCAAAATTCTCAACTAAGGAAATCACGGCCATTACCCTGCTGCTGTTTGTTGGTGCCACCGGTAAAAGTGCACAGATCCCCCTGTACACCTGGCTGCCGGATGCCATGGCAGGGCCAACACCGGTATCCGCTTTGATCCATGCAGCTACAATGGTTACCGCGGGTATCTATATGATTGCACGCAGTAACCTGATGTTTTCCATGGCCCCTGCAACATTAAACGCAATTGCGGTTATTGGTATTGCTACTGCGTTGTTGGCTGCTTCCATTGCGTTGAAGCAGAATGATATTAAAAAAGTGCTGGCCTATTCAACTGTAAGCCAGTTAGGCTACATGTTCCTTGCTATAGGAAGCGGTGCTTATGTAGCAGCCGTTTTCCATGTAATGACGCATGCCTTCTTTAAAGCATTGCTGTTCCTGGGAAGCGGCAGCGTGATCCATGCAATGGGGGGCGAGCAGGATATGCGTAAGATGGGCGGACTTGCAAAATATATGAAAGTGACCAATATTACTTTCCTGATCGGATGTTTTGCCATTGCAGGCATTCCCGGTTTTTCAGGATTCTTTTCTAAAGATGAGATCCTGGCCGGTGCCTTTGCTAAATCACCCGTTCTGTATGTTTTGGGTTTAGCCGGTGCTTTAATGACTGCGTTCTATATGTTCCGGCTGTATGCAACCACCTTTAATGGTCAATTCCGCGGAACAAAAGAGCAGGAGCATCATTTACATGAAAGCCCTGCTGCCATTACGGTTCCGCTCATTCTGCTTGCCATTCTCTCTGTGATCGGCGGGTTTGTGGGTATTCCGGAATTTATGGCACAGGGGGCGCACTCCCTGGCCGGGTTCTTACAACCTGTTTTTAAGGATTCTTATGCCCTGTTACCTGTTCATGAAGCAACGCACAGTACAGAATGGTTGCTGGCAGGGCTCTCATCTGTATTGGTAATTATTGTAGTGGCATTTGCCTGGAGCCGGTTTTCCAGAAAACCGGATCTGGAAGAGGCTACAGGTCTTGGAAAAATACTGGAGAACAAATGGTATGTTGATGAATTGTATGATGCGATCATTGTAAAACCTGTTAATGCTTTTGGTACTTTTTTAAATAATGTATTTGATAAAAAGGTAATAGACGGTATTGTAAACGGAGTGGGAAAACTGGTGCGCTATGGTGGCCGCCAGTTGCGTTGGTTGCAGAGTGGGCAAACCGGAGCGTATATTCTCATGATGGTGCTGGGAATGGTACTGATTTTTATTGTACAGTTTTTTTTAAGGAAGTAACAGGCATTGAATAGGAATAGAAGAGATCTTACATCTGAACACTGATCCCGATAGTTATCGGGACTGAATACTGAAAATCTGAATACTGAAATATGATCGCATTGTTGTTGATACTGGTGCCTTTAGTGAGCGGACTGGTTACTTTTTGTATAAAGAGGGAAGAGCAGGTTCGTACCTGGTCATTGCTGTCAGCTATTATAACATTCATTATTGCCATACTGGGAGTAGCCGTATATAGCACCCCGGATAGCTGGACCTTCAAAGCCCAATGGATGGGTTTGCTCAATAGCAGCTTTTCTCTTGGCGGCGATGGTATGGGCATTATGCTTTGTATGCTGACAGCATTATCGTACCCTGTTATTTTTCTTTCTACCTGGACGACTGCCTATAAAAAGATAAACAATTTTTTTGGACTGATGTTGCTGGCACAGGCAGGGATGATGGGGGTATTCCTTGCAATGGATGCGCTGCTTTTCTATTTTTTCTGGGAGCTGGCCTTGATCCCTGTTTATTTTATCTGTTCTCAATGGGGAGGCGAAAAGCGTATTGCGGTCACTTTTAAATTCTTTATTTATACGTTCATTGGTTCGCTGTTAATGCTGGTAGGTATCTTGTATATTTCTTCAAAAACGGCGGGCAATTCATTTGATATTACTGCATTCTATAATACAGGGCTTGCTCCTAAAGAGCAGGGATGGCTTTTTTGGTTATTCTTTGTGGCCTTTGCCGTAAAAATGCCTGTATTTCCTTTTCATACCTGGCAGCCGGATACTTATCAGCAGGCGCCCATCGCCGGCACAATGGTTTTAAGCGCATTAATGGTAAAAATGGGAGTGATGGGGCTATTACGATGGCTGTTGCCGGTATTACCGGTTGCCTCCTATAGCTGGGGAGATACTGTGTCTACCATGGCTGTAACCGGGATTGTTTATGCATCATTAATAGCCCTGCGGCAAAACGATATGAAGCGGCTGGTGGCCTATTCATCTATTGCCCACATCGGGCTGATGTGTCTGGCTGTATTTGCAGAAGACAAAAGCGCCCTGCAGGGCACTCTGATACAAATGTTCTCTCACGGGATCAATATTCTGGGAATGTGGATGATCGTGGCGGTCATCGAACGCAAATTTGGCACCACCAAAATGTCTGACTTGGGCGGTATTGCACAAAAAGCTCCGGCGCTTGCTTTCTTTTTTGTAATCATTGCTTTTGCCAATATTGCTTTACCGCTGACCAACGCATTTATCGGCGAGTTCATGATGTTCAATGGTATCCTGAGCTCAGGAGTTACACAATACGGTATTCCCTTAATGGCTACTGCTGGCCTGGGGATCATTCTGGGTGCGGTATATACGCTGAATATGGGGCGCAGGGTGTTTTTTGGTAACACCAATGCATTAACGGAAAAGGGAACCGATATCACCTTTCATGAAAAAGCCGTTCTGGCAATTATTGTGGGCGCTATTTTAATTATAGGCGTTTACCCGCAACCGCTGTTACATTCATTCGATCAGATCAGTCAATCCATTTTAAAACATTCAGATGTGCTTTATTTATTAAAGAAGCATTAAGAGAAAAGATATGAACGCAGTAATAATATCAGGTTTATTAGGTGTAGTGATGATGTTCACCAGTTTTTTGTCAAAGACAAAAGCGCCGGTGCGTGTGTTGGCGATTGCCGGAGCCATCCTTCTGCTTATAGCCAATGTTCTGGAATCAAAGGGAGTGCATTTCTTTTCAATTAATACATCCGGGTTTATGGCTTTTAACAGCTATTCGCTGTTTTTTAATTCCATTGCAATTTTCGCAACGCTTGTTTTCTTTTTGATCTCATCAAAGGATATGCAGAAAGTAGGTGATCATTATGCAGAATATTTTGCGTTGCTCTTCTTTATTCTTTCCGGCATTTTCCTGGTAACTTCTTTTACCAGCCTGCTGATCCTTTTTATAGGCATAGAAATTATTTCCATACCATTGTATATCTTAACCGGATCGGCAAAGAAAGACCTGAAGAGCAATGAGGCCGCATTAAAGTATTTCCTGATGGGCTCCTTTTCTACCGGTATTATGTTGATGGGCATTGCACTGATCTATGGCGCAACCGGCACTTTTGATATCGAAAAAATGAACCTGGCGCAGCTAATGAAATCGCATTTGCTTACCGCAGGAATGCTCATGCTGCTGTTCTCCATGTGCTTTAAAGTTTCAATAGCTCCCTTTCATTTCTGGACGCCGGATGTTTATGACGGTGCACCCAATGTATTTACCTCCTTTATGGCAACTATTGTAAAGGTGGGCATCTTTATCGGGTTCATCCATCTGTTCTACACTGCGTTTAATCAACTGACACTGCAATGGAAAGTGTGGATGGCAGTATTGGCAGCCCTTACGCTTTTTATAGGAAACATTACCGCTGTGTTCCAGCAAAGCGTAAAGCGTATGTTGGCTTATTCCAGTATTTCTCAGGCTGGCTTTATGCTGTTTGCCCTGGTAGCAATGAATGAGACCTCTTATGAAGGGTTGCTGATTTATTCCCTGGCTTATTGCCTTGCCACAATAGGCGTATTTGGCGTGGTCAGCAAGATGACCGATTATTCTTTTGATGGCTTCAACGGCCTTGCAAAACACCATCCGCTCGTTGCACTGTGTGTTACCATATATATGTTATCCCTGGCCGGTATTCCGATGACGGCAGGGTTCCTGGCAAAATTTTATATGCTGAAGGCTGTTATACAATCGGGTGGCTATCTGTGGCTGGTGATCTTTGGCGTGCTGATGGCGGCGGTAAGCGCCTATTATTACTTCAGGGTGATACAGGCAATGTATTTTAAAGACGGGCCTGATAATTTTACAGGAATATCTTCCTTTGAAAAAGGGGTGCTGATAGCTATTTGTATACTGGTAGTGCTCATAGGTCTGTTCCCCAATATCGTGTTCAGTTACCTCTATTTTTAGCCAGCCCCGGATATTTATCGGGTGCCGGCCACAATTTTCGGCAGTAATTTCTTACCACGCTGTTTGCTTTTTCAGGCCCGGGTTCCATAGCAGGTACTGTGCGCAGACGCCGGATCCGGTTGGTATACTTTATTTAGACTCATTTTCAACAACTTATCTGCTTATCATTAACAGGCCCCGGATGCAGAATCAAAACTCCGGACGAACGGGCTTGCCAGGGACGATCAACGCGCAGTGCTTCGGCAGCAGTTATTATACAAAAGTGAAATCTGTTGCAGACCTGAACAAACTTTTCACCCCTGTTTTTCCGGATGCCAGGGTGGCTTTACGGAAACTTTTTGGTCTGAATTAAATGCCATTCCCATATCATGCCGCAGGCAACCGTATCATTTTTAAATCAGAAATGGTATAACTTAGCAAGGTGAAATTTATTGATACATTGCTGCTTGCATTTCGTACTGTAAGGAGTAACAGGCTGCGTACCGGGCTTACCGTAACCATCATTGCATTTGGAATTATGGCATTGGTAGGTATTATTACTGCTATAAAAGCCATGAACCAGAAATTTACAGAAAGCTTCTCCTCAATGGGCGCCAACGGGTTTACAATCCGCTTTAAGGAGCGGAATGCAAATTTTGGAAATAACAGGGGCAGCGGGTTAACCGTTTCCAAAAAAGGAAAAAAAGAAAAGCAGTCCAATCTTAACAAGGCTATTACGAAAGAGCAGGCAGAATACTTTGTTAATAACTATCACTTTCCGGGCGCAGAATCCGGTATCTCCATCTTTGGAGGAGGCAGCAATGTGCTATCCTTTGATCAGAAAAAGACCAATCCCAACGTATCATTACTGGCAGGTGATGAAGCGTACCTGAACCTGAATTCCTTCAGGATCCTCTATGGCAGGAACCTGACGGCAGCGGAAATCAGCAACGGGCAGAACCTTTGCCTGCTCGGGTTTGATGTTGCCAAACTGTTTTTTGGCGAGGCGGTAGATAAGGGCTTGAATACCAAAGTGAGGATCAATAATATACCCTATACAGTGTTGGGAATACTGGAGCCCAAAGGCGCTACATTTGGCTTTAGCCGGGACAATATGGCCTTTATAGGATATAATAACTGGAGCCGGAATTTTGGCAATCCCAATGCCTCCTATATTGTAGCCGTTAAAGTCAATGACATAAAGCAACTGGATGCAGCAATGGGCGAGGCGGAAATTCTGTTCCGCTCCATCCGGAAGAACAGCATTACGGAGGACAGCAACTTTGTTCTTGATAAAAGTGACAGCACCGTTCAAACCCTTATGAACGTATTGCGGTTCATTCGCTGGGCCGCCATCGTTATTGGCGTTATAACATTATTAGGTGCCGCTATCGGGTTAATGAACATTATGCTGGTCGCTGTTTCCGAAAGGACAAAAGAGGTAGGTCTTGTGAAAGCCCTGGGAGGCAAAAAAAGGTCCGTAAAAATGCAGTTTTTATTAGAGGCCATGATCATCAGCGTGCTTGGAGCGTTGCTGGGAATTCTGCTGGGCATTATTATTGGCAATCTTTTTTCACTGCTGTTAAAAACCGGTTTTGTTGTTCCATGGGATTGGGTCATCTATGGTATTGTCATTTGTACAATTGTTGGACTGGCCGCAGGCATATACCCCGCCGTAAAGGCCGGCAAACTAAATCCCATAGAGGCTTTACGGTATGAATAATGAATGGATTGCGATTGAACCGGCTTGTTATATATTTAAAAACCGGAACGGACAATACATAGAGAACTGTTAGCATTTTGCGGTTTTTTTTGATGAATCGTAAAAAAAAACTATCTTCAAACGATCAAAAAAAATAATGACGAAAAATTTTGTTGTTTGATTTTTTTTGTTAGAATTGTACACGCAAATAAAACTTGTTCAATATTTAAAAACTAAAAAACTAAGATCATGGCTGAGACAAATCAAGCGAAGCCCGTAAAGGCTACTACTTCTGTTCAACCTAAAAAAAGCAGCAACCTGATTTCGTGGGTAGCGCCTATTTTGTGTATTATTGCCGGGTATTGTATTTGGCGTTTTGTAATTGGTGCTGATAGTGGATTTGCACAGCCAGACAAAAATGGTGGCTTCTGGCCCAATCATAAAGGCCCCATCGGACAATTCCACAGAATCTATGAAGGTGGTATTATCGTACCGTTACTGATCGGTATGTTGTTAATGGTAATCGTATTTGCTATTGAAAGATTCCTGACCATTGCAAAAGCATTGGGTACTGGTAACATTAATAATTTTGTGCGCAAGGTGCAATATCACCTGGCTAACAAAAATGTAGATGCAGCTATCGCAGAATGCGATAAACAAAAAGGCTCTGTAGGTAATGTAATGAAAGCCGGCCTGCGCCGTTATAAAGAAATGATCAACGAAACAGGGCTGGATACAGATCAAAAAATTGCCGCCATCCAGAAAGAAGTAGAAGAAGCTACTGCCCTGGAACTGCCAATGCTTCAGAAAAATCTGGTATTCCTTTCAACAATCGTTTCTACCGGTACATTGATTGCGTTATTAGGTACAGTAATGGGTATGATCCGCTCTTTTGCCAACCTGGGTGAAAGCGGTGGCGGTAACTCATCAGAATTAGCGGTAGGTATCTCCGAGGCCCTGTATAACACGGCATTAGGTATCGGTACTTCAGCCCTGGCCCTGATTTTCTATAATATGCTTACTACCCGTATTGATAGCATTACTTATGGTATTGACGAATCTGGTTTCACATTGACCCAATCATTCGCTTCCCTGTATAAATAATTTATACAAGCGGGCGGGGATTTTTGTGGAATAAAACAGATTTTTAGTCTTATATCAAAATAAAGTCAATAATGGCAAAAGCAAAAATACAAAAGAAGTCAACAGATACGGATATGACACCCTTTGTGGATGTGGCATTCCTGATCCTGTCCTTCTTTATCATGGCAACGAAATTCAAACCGGCTGAGCCAGTTCCCATTGAAACTCCGAACTCTGTATCTTCTCAGACAATGCCAGATAACAATGCGGTTATGATGAGCATTGATAAAGATAACAAAGTGTATTTCAGTATTATGTCCAAATCCGATGTGCAGAAAGGAAAAGACATCATAAAGGAAGCGGCAAAACGTGCAGGGGTAACTATTACGGATGGAGATCTAACACATTATTCAGATGGAATGATGCTGGGAATGCCCTTCAACAAGCTGAAAAGCTTTCTTGCCCTTGCTCCTGCTGAGCAGGCCAAGGTAAAACAGGATGGTATTCCGGTGCTGGACTCGGCTCATAATGAGCTGGTTTACTGGATAGGTGCTGCAAAATGGGCATTTACCGGCGAGCCGTTGAAATACCTGGTAAAGGGAGATAATGTATCCAAATACCCCACTTTCAGCGCGTTGGTAGATGCTATGAAAAGGAATGATGAGCAGAAATACAACCTGGTTACCATGCCAACGGATGCCCCACAGGGAACAGAGCTGTATCTGGATCGTTTAAGAGGGAAATAAATAAAATTTTTAAATCACACTACCTGTGTAGTTAAAATAGTTAAATATGGCAAGTTTAGATACTGGCGGTGATGACGGACATAAGAAAGGCCCCGGGGTCAAGAAGGCCAAAAAGCTGAGCACGAGAGTGGACATGACCCCCATGGTGGATCTGGGATTCCTGTTGATTACCTTCTTTATTTTTACGGCAACCATGAGCAATCCCACTACAATGGATTTGAACATGCCGAAAGATACTGACAAGAAAGATGAGGAAACCAAGATCAAGCAATCCGGTTCATTGAGCATCATCCTGGCCAATGATAATAAGATTTTCTATTATGAGGGTGAGATGGATCCTACAGGGGCCAACTTTAAAAGTGCTACCTACAAGGATATCAGAGACGAGATTATCCGTAAAAAGAAGGAAGTCATTTCCCACTATGTGCAGGACCCCGCATGTGAGCAGGAAGCTAAAGCAAAAGGCAAATCAATTGATGATTGTAAACAAAAGGATTTCTTCGTGGTAATTAAACCAACAGATGACGCAACTTATAAAAATGTTGTGGATATACTGGATGAAATGACCATCAATAAGGTAGCCCGTTATGCATTAGTGAAACCTTTCCCAACCGAGTTGGACGCAGTAAAATTGTCGGGAGGTGGCGCAGCAGCTACGCCTGCTACACCGCCGGCCAAATAAAAATTCCTTTATGGAATTTTTAGATTCATGCATCATAATAAAAAAGTAATTGAATAATGGAAGCCAATAAAATTTTATCTTCAGATCTTCTGGATATTGTTTTTGAAGGGCGTAATAAGGATTACGGAGCTTACGAGCTACGGCGCACTTACAATAAACGTATCTGGAAAGCATTGGTTATAACGGTTATAGCCGCTATAGTCATTGCGGGTTTGGTGATATTGCAAAGCAAAATGAAGTCCAATGCTCCCCAAAAAGTAAAAATGGAGGAGGTTACAATTCAGAAAATAGATCAGCCGGAGGAAAAGAAAGAACCACCTCCTCCGCCACCACCTCCCCCACCCAAACAGGAGCCACCGCCCAAAATTGAAACAAAGGCGTTTACACCTCCTAAAATCGTAAAAGATGAGGAAGTAAAACAACCGCCTCCCGTTCAGGAAGAATTGAAAGAAACCAAGATCGGGACTATTGATCAGGCAGGTGTTAAAGACCTGGGTGTTGTAGTGCCCCCGGCAGGTGTTGACGGCGGTAAAGGGATCGTGGAAACAAAACCGGTGGAAAAAGAGCCGGAAATCTTTACAAAAGTGGAAAAAGATGCCGAATATCCGGGTGACTGGCCCAGGTATCTTCAAACCAATTTACGCGGCGAAGTTCCTGTTGATAATGGTGCCGCCCCGGGCAGTTACCAGGTAATTGTACAGTTTGTAGTGGATGTTCAGGGAAATGTGAGCGATGTAAAGGTGTTAAAAGATCCGGGTTATGGTATGGGTGATGAGGCAGTACGTGTAATTAAAAGATCAGGTAAATGGAAACCGGCCATCCAGAACGGCCGCCAGGTGAAAGCCTACCGTAAGCAACCGATCACCTTCCAGGTTCAGGAAAATTAACCAACTTTAACGGGTTATAAAAAAGTTTATCAGAAGATCTTCATTTTAGTGAAGATCTTTTTTTATTTTTAATGGTATAATTATTGGGCTATTTTTTATAAGTTTTAGAGAATCTTATTATTCATTTTAAAACTTGCTATTATGGCAAAGCAAAAAAAAGCGGCATCAAAAAAGGAAAATTCCTCAAAAAAGACGGGTGCTAAAAAAGACACCGGAAAAAAGACCAGGTCTAAAAAAGAAAGCACTAAAAAAGCTGAATCTAAAAAGTCTTCTAAAAAAGCGGATCTAAAAAAGCTGAAGAAAACAGCAATGACGACCGGTAGCAAAAAATCTTCAGGAAAGAAAAAAGATAAATTGAAAAAGGCGGCGCTGCCAAAGGCTAAAAAAGCAAATGGTGATAAAAACGCGAAGAAAGCAAAAGCAAAGTCTGTTTCCCAAAAAACTGCACCGTCAAAAAACGGAGCAAAAGCTAAAACAACGGGGCCTGCAAAAAAGATGGTTGCTAAAAAAGCCGGTGCAAAGGTAACAGCCAAGAAAACGGCGGTTCCTGCTAAAAAAACTGCCTCAAAGAAGGTTGCGTCAAAGAAAGCCGCACCTAAAAAGACGGTACCGGTAAAGAAGACCGCTTCTAAAAAAGCTGTAACACCACGAAAAAAGGCACCCTTAAAAAAAGCGGCTACTAAAAAAGCAGTTTCTAAAAAGAAAGCGCCGGCACCTCAGGATAATTTAACAATAGCCGATACATTGCAGACATCGGTTACCGATTTTGAAGAGCCGATTATTGCTGCCCCTGTAATGGAACCTTCTGAATTAAGCGAGGTAGCTCATGTGGATGAAAGCACTGTTGATGAAATAATGAATGAGGATCAAGAGGAAGAAGATGATGATTTCCCTGAAGACCAGGAAGAGCCAATAACCTTTGTGGAAGAAACCGTTATTCTGTTGCCTGAAGAAAAAGGAGACCCGGTACCGGATGAGTTTAAAGAAAAACCTCATGACCCTTTTCACGGGCATAATGATCCTATCCAGGGAAAAGGGGGCACTGCACCATTGCCGAAAAAACCGTTGGGCGGGTCCAGGAAAAAATAGTTTTGGAATGAATAATGTTCGCAACCCGTTTCAATAAAATTGGAACGGGTTTTTAATTGAAGAATAGCTGGTTATGCAAACGATAGTTGTTACAGGCGGTACAGGGCTGGTTGGAAGGGTGGTAATAAAAAAGCTGCTTCAGAAGGGCTATAAAGTAATTGTGTTTACCCGGGACAAGGCAAAAGACAAAAAGACTGAAAGAGGGCGCCTGTATTCTTATTGGAACATTAATGCCGGGGAACTGGATGAAAAGATATTATCCGGTGCTGATGCTGTCATTCATTTAGCAGGCGCAGGTGTGGCAGATAAGCGCTGGTCTGTAAAACGTAAACAGGAGATTCTGAGCAGCCGTACTGAAAGCGGGCTTTTGATTTCTGAATACCTGCTGCAAAACTCCCATCAGGTAAAAGCATTTATCAGTGCCTCTGCTATTGGCTGGTATGGCGCTGACCCACAGGTGCCCGATCCGGCACCATTTAAAGAAGAGCAGCCGCCTGCCGGTGATTTTTTGGGAGCAGTTTGCTATGAGTGGGAGCGGAGTACCCAACCGCTTTTAAAGGCAGGAGTAAGAACCGTGTACCTGCGAACCGGGATTGTGCTGAGCAATGAAGGCGGAGCGCTGGCTGAATTTAAAAAGCCGCTTAAAATGAAGCTGGCTGCTGTTCTTGGACACGGAAAGCAAATGGTCAGCTGGATTCATATTGATGATCTTGCCAACCTGTATATGACCGCATTGGAAAATGAGGCCTTTACAGGCGCGTACAATGCCGTTGCCCCGCAGCCGGTTTCCAATGAAGCATTCATGCTGACACTTGCAAGGGAAATGTATGGCAAATCATTTATGAAAATACATATACCTTCATGGGCGCTGAAACTGGTGCTTGGAGAAATGAGCACTGAAGTGCTGAAAAGCGCTACTGTAAGCGCCCGCAAAGTAATGGATATGGGGTTTCAGTTCCGGTTTGCAGAAATTGAGCCGGCTTTGCAGGATCTTATAAAGGGCAATAGATACGGATAACAGGTTGGGATCAATTTTATTAAAATTGCCCGGCAACACACAAAAATGGTGCTTCCGCTTTTGAATTAGCGGTTATGGTGCTTGTACGAACCGGAAGTGAATTCATTATTTTTTGATCCTGGTTCATTATGGATTATTAGGTTGTTGCTTTCCGGGAGTTAATTTTTAAGATCTGCATTTTTATAATACCGGATAACAATATATAGCATCACAACACCATAGAGTACCGCCGTAATTATCAGGCTCAGGTCAGAAACCGTACGGGTTTCAATAATGCCCGGCTTGAACGGGTTGGGTATTAATGAGTCGGTGCTTTCCAGTGGCAAAAAATAACCGGCCTGGCCCTTACGAAAGGTTAATGCCAGCCATAGCAGGTTGTCAATAATAAAGACGTACGCAAAATAAATGACAATCGCCAATCCGGTCCTTTTTATAAGGATGGCTATTATAAATGCTACAACGAGATATTGAGTGGCCATCAGCGCATAATAACCTATATAGTGAAAGCCTTCAAAGATTGCAACGGAAGAAAGATCTGGCGTAAAGACCAGGCCGCAAAGCAGCCCGGTAAGAAATACCATAATGGTAGCAGTGATCACAAAAAATAATAATACAGTTCCCTTGGCGGCAATAAAATCCATGCGGCTCCAGCCGTCAATAATATTCTGCCGGTGTGTTTTGTACTGTACTTCATGGGTAATCAGCAGAATGAACAGCATACCGATGATAATAAAAAATAGCCCTCCGAACCAGGCGGCTCCATGCCAGACGTTGGGAAATGTAAACGGGGCGTTCATCAGCCGCTTGATCATTTCCGCCTCCATACTTTTGCCCTCGAACTGGCGCATAAAACGGTCGGCCGTCATTAAAAAGGTGAACGGAAGAAAAACAAAGAACGATGCAAACAATATCCAGAAAGTTCGATAGCTTTTTATTTTGAGCCACTCCGTTTTGAAAAGTTGTACCATAAAAAATGTATTACAATTAATGATTAACAGTCGCTGGTGGTACCGGTTATTTCAAGAAAACGTGCTTCCAGGTTCTTCTTTTGTAAGGACAGGTGGTTTAAAAGAATCCCTTTTTCAAAACAGAACTGGTTAACGGCCCCGGGTGTTATGGATGGATCTCCTATAATCTTTAAATGATCCTGTTGCGGTAGCACCTCTTTTATGCCCTGCATTTGCGCAACGACCGCCTGGAGCAACTGCAGGTCATCAGCAGCGATAGTGATTATAATGGCGGCTTGCTCACCATCCGAATGCAGCACTTCTGCAACTGTACCGCTTGCTTTTACGATCCCTTTTTGGATAATGGTTACATGCGTGCATACTTTTTCCACTTCATCCAGTATATGACTGGCCATAATAATAGTTTTGCCGGATCTGTGCAATTGTAAAATGAGCTGCCGGATCTCAGCAATACCGGCAGGGTCCAGTCCATTAGTCGGCTCATCAAAAACAATGATCTCCGGATCGCCTAACAATGCGGACGCAATGGCCAGCCGTTGTTTCATACCCAGCGAATAAGTGCTGAATGCTGCATCCCTCCGCTCATAAAGATTCACCAGCTTTAATACGCGCGGGATATCCTTTTTGTCGCAGCCTTTTATAGCTGCCGCAATTTCCAGGTTGCGTTCAGCACTCAGATAAGGATAGAAATTGGGCGTTTCCAGCAGTGTACCTATTTGTTTGCGCTGCACCTCACTGCCTTCCTTCCCGTTCCATAAATAGGAGCCTGCAGTAGCTTTCAATACATCCATCACTATTCCTAACAGGGTGGTTTTGCCGCTTCCGTTCGGCCCAAGGATCCCGTAAACAGCTCCCTTGGGAACGTTAATGCTGACCTGATAAAGGGCCTGAACGGCCCTGTAGTTTTTTGAAAGCCCAGTGGTGGTTAATACGCTCATGGATGATCTTCCCGTTTTATTGTTTCAAATGTATTATTTATTGATCGGGCGCAAGAAATAAAATCGGTGAACAAGCTTTTTTTATACCGCAAGCTGTTGTTTGCAATTTTAAAAGACCGGAACGAACGGGTTCCGGAATAAAACATACAGGCGCATCTGCCGGGCAACGATTACCGGGCACTTGGTTGAAACCTTTACGGGTATTGCATTCCAGACGATTAATATATAAAACAGGGCAGAATAAGAGCAGACCGCTCTCTGTAATGGAAGCTTTCCCGGGAACAGGACAGCTGCATTTTGCAGGCGCTGCGGCGCCGGAGATGAAAAAGAACCCGACGATCTGCTATTGTAAATCGTTTTTTTTATACTTATCTTCACAGTAGATAGTTGTTTAGCTAACTAATTTTAAAGCAGTTATATGAAATAAGGCATAAGATTCCAGGTACCGGTAATAACGGAGTTTTATGCAGCATCCTGCCTGATATTATTAAACATAAAAATAAACAGATGAAAAGGGTTATAAAGAGGGTTGCCGTTTTGGGAAGTGGTGTTATGGGGAGCCGGATTGCGTGTCATTTTGCAGGAGCAGGTATTCCGGTGCTGCTGCTGGACATAGCTTCTCCTGTGCCTGCCGGTGGGGAAGGGCAACCGTATAATAAAAATAAAATTGTAAATGACGCGTTGGTGGCTGCAATAAAAAGCAACCCGTCGCCAGTGTATACCAAAGCGGTGGTACAAAAAATCACCACCGGTAATTTCGATGATGACCTGAAGGATATTTCCGGTTGTGACTGGGTCATTGAAGCAGTAGTGGAGCGGCTGGATATCAAACAACAGCTCTTTGAAAAAGCAGAGCAATACCGGAAGCCCGGAACACTGATCACTTCTAATACATCGGGCATACCTATTCATCTGATGGCAGAAGGGCGGGGTGAGGATTTTAAGAAACATTTCTGCGGAACGCATTTTTTTAATCCGCCACGTTATTTGCGTCTGCTTGAAATTATACCCACACCGGAAACGGATAAAGAAGTGATCGATTTTCTGCTGGACTTTGGGGACCGGATGCTTGGCAAAACAACCGTGTTGTGCAAGGATACACCAGCCTTTATCGCTAACCGGATCGGGGTCTTTAGCATCATGTACCTGTTTTCCCTGATGGATCAGCTGGGGCTGGGCATTGATGAAATTGACGCATTAACCGGCCCGGTGATCGGAAGGCCTAAATCGGCCACTTTCCGTACTGCTGATGTGGTAGGCATCGATACCCTGGTAAAGGTAGCCAACGGTGTCTACGAAAACTGCCCGGCTGATGAGGCAAGGCAGATCTTTAAGATCCCGGAATGGCTGAACCAGTTGGTTGCCCGTAAATGGCTGGGAGATAAGACCGGCCAGGGATTTTTTAAGAAGATCAAAAATGATAAAGGCGTTTCAGAGATATTGGTGCTGAACCTGAAAACGTTTGAATATGAGCCACGGCAAAAACCAAAATTCGGCAGCATTGATGCCGCAAAGCTGATGGAAGACCTGCCTTCAAAATTAAAAATGCTGATGGCCGGCAAGGATAAGGCGGGAGAATTTTACAGGCAATTCCATTATGGCCTGTTCTCTTATGTCAGCCACCGTATTCCCGAGATCAGCGATGAGCTCTACCGCCTGGATGATGCCATGAAAGCCGGCTTCGGGTGGGAAATAGGCGCTTTTGAAAGCTGGGACGCGGTGAGCGTTGCCAAAACAGTGGAAGCAATGAAAGCGGCTGGTTATTCAGTAGCTGATTGGGTAGATGAAATGCTGGCAGCCGGTAACAAAACGTTTTACATTGTTGAAAACGGTAAACGGAAAGCTTATGACCCGGCAAGTAAAAGCTACAAACTACTGCCGGGCAGCGATGCTTTTATTATTTTAAGCAACTATGGCAACAAAACGGTTTGGAAAAACAACAGTTGCAGGGTATACGATATTGGCGACGATGTGCTGGGCCTGCAGTGGAATACCAAAATGGGCACTATTGGCGGAGATGTATTGACCGGTATACAAACGGCTATTGAAAAGGCTGAAAAAGGATTTAAGGGCCTGGTGATTGCGAACGAAGGCACCAACTTTTCTGCAGGCGCTAATGTGGGCATGATCTTTATGCTGGCCATAGAGCAGGAATATGATGAACTGGATATGGCCGTACGTTTGTTCCAGAACACTACTTTGCGGGCCCGGTATGCATCCGTACCGGTTGTGGTAGCACCGCATGGATTAGCGTTGGGGGGCGGCTGTGAATTGAGCCTGCATGCAGACAAGGTTTTTGCGGCGGCAGAAACCTATACCGGTCTGGTAGAGCTGGGAGTAGGGCTTATACCCGGCGGCGGCGGTACCAAAGAGTTCGCGTTGCGCGCTTCCGACGAAATGCAACAGGGTGAACCGGAAAACATCCCGTTGCAGAACCGTTTTTTTACTGTTGCAACAGCTAAGGTTGCTACGTCGGCCCTGGAAGCGTTTAACCTGGGGTATTACAGGAAGGGTACTGATGAGGTAGTGATGAACCAGGACCGGCGGATTGCTGAAGCCAAACGCAGCGTGATTGAATTATATGATAACGGGTATATAGCGCCTGTTCCAAGAACGGATATAAAAGTTTTGGGGCGCAGCGCGCTGGGCGCCTTGCTGGCAGGTATTAACGGAATGCAAAAAGGGAATTACGCAACGGATCATGATGCCCTGGTAGCTAAAAAACTGGCCTATGTAATGTGCGGGGGCGACCTGAGTGAGCCGGCCATTGTATCTGAGCAATACCTGCTGGACCTGGAGCGCCAGAATTTTCTTTCTCTTTGCGGGGAGCGGAAAACTTTGGAGCGTTTGCAAAGTGTGATCAAAACCGGGAAGCCGGTAAGGAATTAAGCGCTTACGACCCTGTTATGTTCAAACAATGGTATTGGGCTGCAACTACCCGGTTGTGAATGTACCACCTGCGAACCCATGTTCAAACACAATGGTTATTAGGATCATTGACAAATAATAAAGGAATAATTTTTTACGGATTTAAGGTATGCTGGATTGAGTTGCATTCCCCTATTTTTGTAAAAACACGTTTCATCTGTACGCTGTTAAAACTATTTTTTACTGCTGGCTTTTTATAGCATGGTCCTGTTTGTGCCGGGCACAAACGGACAGCAGCTACCTGCAAAAAGATGCTTTACAAAGCAATGCCGATACTGTAACGGTATTTTCTGCTGCTCCCGGTTCACCGGCTGACAGGACGTTGGCAACAGATTCCCCGCCCGGACAAGACAGCCTGATCCAGTATCATTTAAACGGCACTTTTTTCAAAAGCATTTTTTCTGACGCGGCCTATGTGGTGAGCCGGCCTGCACACTGGCAGGAAAAGGATTTTCGTAATCTGGGCATTGTACTGGGCACAACCGGCGCATTTATGCTGGCGGATAAGGAGATAAAAAAAATAGTTCAAAGTAACCAGCATGGCTTTACAGGCAGGGTAGCCAGTATTGTGGAGCCCTTTGGGAACCGCTATTCTCCTTATATAATGGCGGGTATGTTTGTAATGGGGGCTGCTATCCAAAACCAGGAATTAAAAAATGCAGCGTTGCTCACCTTTAAATCCTATGCCATATCTACTTCTCTGTATTTGCTGTCCAAAACAATAGGCCGGAGGAACCGCCCTGCTTATACTGATAATAATTTTGATTTTAACGCACCTTTTTCCAGTGACCCGCAGCATACTTCCTTTCCCTCCGGACATACACTAACCGTTACAACGCTTGCTACTGCGGTATCTGAAGCTTTTGGAAAAGAGCATCCCTGGGTGCCCTGGGCCGCTTATGGTATTGCGGGGCTGACAGGGGTCAGCCGTATTTATCACAACCGTCATTGGAGCAGTGATGTATGGATAGGCGCTGCGCTTGGTTACTTTGTAACCCGGTCTGTTTTTAAAAATAACCGGGTAAAGAAAAGAGGGTTTGAAGTAGTGTGGCGCTGATCTCAAAAACAGTTTTTGAAGCAGTAAGCCTTCATGATCCTTAACATCTCAATGGTTTTATAATGCCGGGTCCTGATACAAAAAAGGCTGTCCGTACCTGCGGACAGCCTTTTGAATGTTCTTATGTTCTTTTACAGTAAAATTATTCTGCCTGTTTTAATTTGGTATTATTGTCTTCTGTGAGGAAGATATCTTCATTGTCGCGCTTCATCAGGTACTTTTCCCGGGCCAGCTTTTCAATGGTGGCCGGGTCCGTTTCCAGGTCATTCTTGATCTTGTGCAGATCCTGCAGTTCTTTGCTGTAATGGTCCCTGCTCAATTCCAGGTCATTCAGCTCCTTGCGGCGCTCCATGATGGTGAACAGGTCATTCTTATCCAGGAACAGCATGATCATTAAAAAGGCTACGGTTGCCAAAAAGAATTTATTGGTTAAAAACCTTGATATTTTACTTAACGCTTTCCGCGGCCTTTTGGGAAGGGTTTCCTGTACAGGTTCTTTTTCCGGGACAAAGTCAACAAATTCTTCCATAATTAATGTACTGATGTGCTGGTATGCTGATGACTGCTGCCCTGTGAACGGGACGATAAACTGAGCGTAGCAACAAAGCTGCCATGAGCATTACAGCCGGCCTGATAATTATTTTTTACCAAATTTAATCCTTCCTTTCGGATAAACCGCGCTTTCACCCAGTTGTTCTTCAATACGGATCAACTGGTTGTATTTTGCAATGCGGTCGGTACGGCTTGCGGAACCCGTTTTAATTTGCCCGCAGTTTAATGCTACCGCCAGGTCCGCAATAGTCGTATCCTCTGTTTCACCGCTCCGGTGGCTCATAATGGTATTATAACCATTGTGCTGTGCCAGGGTAACTGCGTTGATGGTTTCCGTAATGGTACCAATCTGGTTTACTTTTACCAGTAACCCGTTGGCAATGTGTTTATCAACACCCTGCTGCAAACGCTCTACATTGGTTACAAAAAGATCATCGCCCACCAGCTGGCATTTGCTGCCCAGGGCTTCTGTAAGAGCTGCCCAGCCTTTCCAGTCGTCTTCTGCCATACCGTCTTCGATGCTTGCAATGGGGTATTGTTTTACCCAGCTTTCCCAGTATTTTACCAGTTCATCGCTGCTAAGCGCTTTACCGCTGCTTTTGTGGAATACATATTTTTTCTTTTTGGCATCCCAAAGCTCACTGTTGGCCGCGTCCATCGCAATAACGATCTGGGAGCCGGCTTTGTAACCTGCTGCATCAATAGCTGCCAATACAGTTTCGATCGCTTCTTCATTGCTTTGGATATTAGGCGCAAATCCGCCTTCATCGCCCACGTTGGTGCTGAAGCCTTTTTTCTTTAAAACGGATTTTAATGCATGGAAGATCTCCACGCCCCAGCGAAGGCCTTCGCTAAACGTAGAAGCCCCAACAGGCATGACCATAAATTCCTGGAAATCGATCTTATTATCAGCATGTGCTCCGCCATTTAAAATGTTCATCATAGGGATGGGCAATGTTTTGGCATTGGTACCGCCTACATAACGGTATAAGGGTAATCCTGCTTCTTCAGCGGCGGCCTTGGCAGCAGCCATACTTACGGCTAATATAGCGTTGGCGCCCAGTTTTCCTTTGTTGGGAGTGCCATCCAGTTCGATCATCAGCTGGTCGATCCCAGTTTGATCCGCCACATCATACCCTAATAATGCCGGCGCGATGGTGTTATTTACATTTTTTACTGCTTTAAGGGTTCCTTTGCCTAAATATTTTTTCTTGTCGCCATCCCTTAATTCAACTGCTTCATGAATACCGGTACTGGCACCGCTTGGAACAGCAGCGCGGCCCAAAGCGCCTTCATCTGTTAGAACATCTACCTCAATAGTAGGGTTGCCGCGGCTATCTAAAATTTGTCTTGCGAATACCTCTGAAATGTAACTCATTGGAAGAAATTAAAATAATTTTTAAAATTTGATTTAGTGGCTGCAAGTTACTTAATCCTTTGCGTAACGGGAACACTATGGGGAAAAAATGTAAAATAATAAATAAGGAATAAGAAATGTAAAAGGGGGAGAAGGATAAATGTAAAATGTGGAATATTGAATTTGGAATGTAAAATGGGGTGGCAAGTGGCAAGTAAGAAGTAGGGGCGGGTGGTGGATAGTAAAGTAGTTAATAGCTGGTAGGGGGCGTTAAAGGCTGACAACTGACTACGGAATGCTGATAACTGACACTCAATACTCAACACTCAATGAGCTGATGGTTCATAGTTCATAGCGGATGGTCAATAGCAGGGATTAACACTGACAACTGATAACTGAATGCTGAATACTCAATATTCAATGCTCAATACTCAATACTCAATTCTCAATAGTTCATAGCGGATGGTCAATAGCAGGGATTAACACTGACAACTGATAACTGAATACTGACAAACTGAATGCTGACATCTCAATTCTATACCCTATCTTTCCTTTTTAAATGAATATGCTATGAAATGCCTGATCATTGTAGATATGCAGTATGATTTTTTGCCGGGTGGCGCACTGGCCGTTGGCCGTGGTGATGCACTGATCCCGATAATTAACCGGTTGCAGAAAGATTATGAACTGGTGGTGGCCACACAAGACTGGCATCCGGCGGATCATAAAAGCTTTGCCTCCCAACACCCGGGCAAAAAGGTATTTGAAATAACAGAGCTGAACGGTCAGGAGCAGACATTGTGGCCGGATCATTGTGTGCAGGGTACTCATGGAGCAGAGATCCATAAAGAGATCGACCAGCACCAGGTAGAGGCCGTTTTCCGGAAAGGGATGAACCCGGAAATTGACAGCTACAGCGGGTTTTATGATAACGGGCACCTAAAGGCAACGGGCCTGGACGGGTATTTAAAAGACAGGGGCATCAGTGAAGTGCATGTTTGCGGCCTGGCGGCTGATTTTTGCGTTTATTTTACGGCAACAGATGCCCTGGAGCTGGGCATGCAGGCTGTGATCCTTGAAAGGGCGGTATTGCCTATTGACGCCGGAAATTATGATCAGTTAAAGAAAGTATTTATTAAAAAAGGAGGTGTGTTGCTTTAAACGGGAATAACGGGCTGCTGATCTGCAATGAACCGGTCAATACCTTATCGCATCGTCCCGGTGCGTGGCATAGGCTTTTTTAAAGTCAATGATCTTAACCCGGCTGGCAATAAAACGGATACCGCCTATGAGATGCTTTAAATATACCGGGTCTTTATAATCCTTTTTATCATGTCCAAGCGTAGTGATCCATATATGCCCTCCATCAAACTGCTGTTCCCATACGGCCGGGTAAAAATCGCCGTAATAGCCCTTGTTTTTCAGGAATACCTGTTTTTCCCGGGCGTTAGTAGTGTCAATGGTGCGCAGATCGTGAACCATTAGCACCTTAGGACCGGGATACAGTTCTTTTTCAAAATAGCATTCATCCTCTTTTTGCCAAATGGGCGCCAGGCCCTGCATGGATGGATGCCGGGGATCTATGATACGAACCGTAAATCTCTGGAAATGTGCATGCCAGGAGAAAGTGCCGCCCAGCATCATTTTAAACCAGCGCCAGTTACGTTCTGTTCCGGTTACGGAATGTAAGCCAACAAATCCGCCACCGGCTTCCATATATCTTCTGAAAGCCACCCGCTGTTCATCGGTATCAAATACATCATTATTGGTGCTGGGAAATACCAGCAGGGTATATTGCTGCAGATTTCTTTCGTTCATCACAGCAGGATCAGCACTGGTATCAACCTTAAACCCATATCGGATGCCCAGGCGCTGCAGGGCTGCCGCTGCATAAGGTATATTGTCATGTACATATCCTTTGCCGTTTTTGGTATATACCAGTATTTTTACTTTTTTCCAGTTTACAGTCTGTGCATCGGAATGGAAGCCTTGAATATTGATGCTGATAACAAGTAACAGGGATAAAAATCTTTTCATTTCTTAACAGGTTGGTTAATATGAATTTTTGGCGGATGGGCGAAGGCCTGCCAGGCTTCTTCTGCTTTTTCTTTTGTAAGCCGGTTGTTAAATACAAGGAACCGGTATCTCAAAAGGTATTGCCTCCCGGGCTCCAGCAACCAGTCCTTGTTTTTTGTTGGAGAAAAGTTGAGGAATACATCTCCCCGCTGGTTCATATTTTCAGGCCATACGCGCAGGGGTTCGGGGTAATTGTAGTTGGCGGGATAACTCATCATTTCCAGCCCGCCGTATTGCCGGTTGAGCCGGCCTTCTGCAACACACCACTTTGCCGTGCTGCCATCAGCTTCTTTACGGTCTTTTCCTTCTGATGTGAAAATAATACTGTTATCTTTGTTCCAGGCAGCGGTTGCCCGTATTCCCAGACCACCATAACGGTATTCCAGCAGCTTTACCGGGCTGTTGCCGGCGCAGCTGAGCTGAACAGTGATATCCATGATATAATAGCCCGCATCCGGTTCTTCGGAACGATAGACCTTTACGGTTTGCAATTCGTTCATTGCTGTTTTTTCTGATCCGTCTTTTTTAAAAACGATGTGCTGATGCAATGCCTGATACCCGGAATAAACAGCACCGCTAAAAATGCCTGCAAATCCCCCGAAGCGAACGGTGCCTTTCCGGTCCTTCAGGTTCCAGAAGTCAACAGTGTCTTTTTCAAATAAAACATGTGTCCAGGGGTTCCATAGCCCCCAGTGGTGGTAATGATCAGGCGCGTTGATGCGGGTAAGCTCTTCTCCGTTGGGCGTCCAGAGGGGATGTATAAACCCGCTGCGTTTATACGCGGTGTCCACTCCTTTTGGCGGGTATACGGTTTCAAAATGATAACGCAATAAAGACTGATTCCCGTTCCTGAGCGTAACGGCACCGTTTTCAATAAGCGGTGCCATTGACGGGGCAGGGGCGCTCTTTCCTTTTACCAGTTCATACGAGCGGGTCCTTTGCCTGCCGGGAGTGAGCAGCCAACAGAGCCTGCGCCTTCCGTTTGTTTCTGTTTGAAAAGGAACGGGTATTCTTTTACCTCCGGTGGTTTCAACCAGTTGGAGCGTACTGTCTGCTTCAAAAGTAATGGCATCCAGGTCGATGCTCATTGGAATCGCGAAATTTTCTTTACCGGTGGTAGTGACCTGCCAGCTATTGATCCGTTGTGCATTGGCCCCGTAAGGAGCAACGATAAAACAGGCCAGTACAAAAGATAAAAATCTGTTCATACATTGTTATTTTGTCCCGGATTTTTTGGCAATTTCAAGGGCGGATGTGGTCGTATAATATTTTGCGATCATGTTCGGCACTTCCCATTCGGGCATTTTCTTTTCTTTTAAGAACCGGAGGTATTGCTGCATTACCTGCCCGAAATGCGCTTCGTGACCGGTATCGTATTTCTCAGGAACAAGTACCTGCCATCCCTTTACGGCTTTCTTTATTGCGATGCCGGGATAATTTGCCTGTATTTCTGCTAAGGCGTTGTTCAGGTCTTTTTCAAAATCCGCATCCTTCTTTTTTGCCGGCTCTATATATAAAACGGGGTGATAATGCTGCTCCGGTCCCTGGCGGATAATTAAAGAAGCCCTTGTGCCCCGCAGTGCCGAATAATAGGTATCGCCTGACCCTTCCGGCGCTTTATAGGCCCAGGTAGCGGTTATCTTAATAGTAACACCCCGGAGCTTATAGGTAAAGGATCCATTAAAATAAGTGTTTAAAACCGTATCGCTGCTTACATTGTTTTTCAGGTAATCAGGGAAAGCGGGTTCTTTTGTTATTTCAGCAAACTGGCTTAGCGTTACGGGCGTTGTCCATCGTTTTGCAGAAAGTAGTTCAATATCTTTCTGGTAATCCAGGGCCTGTTCCGGGAAACACTCGATCTGTGCCAGATCCACAAGATGAGTAGCCACATCTACCGTGCCTTCTCCCTGCCGGGAGATATCAAAGAACCAGGCTGGTCGTTGCAGTACGGTACCTGAAACTGATTTATACAGGTAATGAACGCTTTCTTTGGTAACGGCCGGATTGTCCGGAGTGCCTTTTTCAAGATCCCCGAACAGCGTTTTTATACGGGCAAATGCACGCTGTAATTCATTGGTAGCCTCAAACCGTTCTGTCATGATATCATACAGGAAAACATTTTTTTGAGACGCCTTGGCGAAAGCATTTTTGATCAGCTCAAAACCCGCTTTGTCGATGGCCATTGGTTTATCAGCCAGTACATTCATCCCCGCGTCTATCGTATTGTAGATATATTCCGCTTTTTTTAGATTGTTGCCGCTCATTACCACCACATTCCCTTTTTTTTCAGTGATCATTTTATTGAAAAAATCGAAGCCTGTATATACGTGCTCGTTCCAGTGGGTAGGATGCTCTGAGCGTGCATTGTAGGCATCTATCCTTTTTAAATGAAGATCCAGGTCCTGACCTTGAGGGGCGTATACATACACATTACTGTCTACATTCGGGTACATTTCTTTTTGTACCAATGCAGCATGAAAATGACCGGGGTCCAGTGTTAGAAGCCTGATCAGCTCTTTGTTTGCTGCCTGCTCTGTTTTTTTGTTTTTGCAGGCGGTGATCAGTATTGCCAGCATGCAAAATAGCGTTAATGGTTTCATTTGTTTTTTATTTTATCCAGTACATAATTTGTTCCGTAAGGTGCGCGTTGCGGTCTTGAAAGCAGCTTATTAGCTTCAATATTATCTTTAAAGACCTCCTTTTGCGGATCCCAGTAGAGCCGGGCGCCCATTTTCATAGCGGCATGCGCTACAAGGCATGCGCTGCAGGAACGGTGCGCCACTTCTGCGGGGCTGATGGTTGGTTTTTTATTGATGATGCAATTGAGCCAGTTGGCATGCTGCTCCGGGCTTTCATATAAGTGTGTTTCATTAGGACCTATTACTGAGGTTAATATTTTAGGATCGCTTGCTTTAAATGCCTCCTGTTGCTTGCCACCGGGATCGGTAGCGGTTACGCCCACATCGCCCCTTGAAACGAAGATCCAGCCATTGCTGCCCTCAAACCGGACGCCATTTGGGTTTTTACTGTTGATGAGCAGGGTGACGCCGTTGGCATATTTTGCCGTTACTTCATAATCACCGTGTACATTCCATAAACCGGTTTTTGGAAATACTGCGGTACCCTCAACTTCAATGGGCCCGGTGAGTTCCGTATCCATGCCCCAGTGCGCTATATCAATGTGATGTACGCCCCAGCCGGTGATCATGCCTGCGCCAAACTGCTCCATCCGCAGCCATCCTCCGCGCGACTCAATATATTTCTGGTTATGTACACGGTCTTGCGTATAGTAAATGTATGGAGTAGAGCCCAGCCACAGATCATAGTTAAAACCTGCAGGAACAGGCATTTCTGTTGTGTTGCCGCCCGGCGGGTCAGCAGGCAGGCCAACATGGACTGTATGTAGTTTTCCGATGCGGCCGTTCCGTACCAGTTCACAGGCCCTCTTAAACTGGGGCCAGGGGCTGACTGAGCGTTGCTGGCTGCCTAACTGAAAGGTGACGCCGGACCTGCGCACCACATCGCTCATAGACCGGCCTTCTTCAATGGTAAGGGAAGTAGGCTTTTGCAAATAAATGTGCTTGCCCGCCAAAGCCGCCTCCATGGCGGGTTGCGCATGCCAGTGATCCGGTGTGCTTATGATGACCGCGTCAATATCTTTTTGAGCCAGTAACTCCTGATAGTTGTCATAAATTTTTATATCAATATAATTTGAACGGCCGGTTTTCTTTGCATACCACCCTTCAATACGGCTTTTACCGTTTTCAAGGCGGTAACGGTCAACATCAGCCATGGCAGTAATTCTTGCTGCATCATGTTTGAAGGTTTCTGCCAGGTCATGCGTAACAGCAATACGCCCGCAACCGATCTGCCCGATGTTGATCTTATTACTGGGGGCATCTTTTGTAAAAAAGGAAGCGGGAACAATCAAGGGTGCCCGGGGAAGCAGCAGCGCACCCGCCGAAATTTTGACGGAACTTTTGAGAAACTGTCTTCTGCTTTTTACATGTTTCATATTGTATGAAATTTTAATCAGGAAGAACCTGTATTCTTAATAGCCTGTAAACAAAACGCCAGCAGGTAAAAACCATTAAGGGCGGTATCAGGGATGAGCGTTTTGTATAAAGCATTTTTTTAATAGAATAAAACTTTTAAGCAACCGGCACTACTTCAAATGTAAGGAAAGAAGTATTGCCGGTTTTTCTTTTGGGAAGAACGGTTTTATGCATCCGGGATCGTGTCTAATGGCGGTTTATTGAGCTCATAACCCACATACCCTTTATTCTGGTTAATCCTGCCATTGATATTGCCCTGGATGGCGCTGGAGGGCACCGGCCACAATACATGGTAAGGGCTGATGGTGTATTTGTCATTGTGATTGGTGATCACTCCATCCCTGTAGAAATTATTCCTGGCCTTTACCCGGTCATAAAAATAATTGTCGTCAGAAAAGTTGTTCAGGTGGTACACTTTTCCGTTGTCGGCAGGTTTACCGGTCATTGCAAAAATATAAGCAATGCGTGTGAGCTCCGTTTTACGCGGCTCCTCATAAAAAAGCTCGCGGGCCCGCTCATCCAGGATGGTGGCAATTGTTACAGGCCCGGTAAGCGGTGCAGCACCGGCTCTTGTATGTACTTTGTTCAGATCTGCCAGCGCACTGGCCTGGTCCCCTTTCCAGAAATAGGCTTCTGCGCGTAACAGGTACGTTTCAGCCAGACGGAATAAGTACCAGTCACTATGGCCCCCCGTCATAGGAGTATGCTCATTGTCCGGTATAAAAGTTTTATACTGGGGCCAGCCGAACCAGCAACGGATGGTATCTGAGCAAAGTAATGATCCATTAGCACCCCGCAGTTGCAAAGGTTTTAAATAATACGGATCATTGTTTTTCTTTAATTCAGGTTCATTGTACAGCAGGTCTTCCATGTTCATCCAGTTGCCTTTTGCATGTCGCAGATCATTGGGATCGGTCCAGATCTCGTATTGACTGTAGTTGGTGGGCCGGCATCTGCCAATGCCCCGGCCCACCAGGTTTGACTGAATGAGATCCATTCCGCTGATCACACCATCGTTGGTTCCTTTTTTGCCGGTAGGGGTGGTAATATAAGTGCCCCAATAGGGTACCGCCTGCCTCATGATTGAAGTACCCCCATCGTAGGCTCCATCCCCGAAACGGTCGATGATCATATACAGGCCTTCTTTATTTTCGGCTATGGATTTATTTTCCGGGCGGTGCAGGTCCCAGATCACGTTTTTCTTGGTATTGCCGAATGGAGCGGTCATCAACTGGTAAACGCCGCCATCAATTACCTTGCTTGCGGAGGCAATGGCCGCATCAAAATCGCCCAGGGCCAGGTTTACCTTGGTCAGCAAATGATCTACAGCACCTTTTGTTACTTCCCCGCGGTTCACATTGTCTGTGACCCACTGATCTGCAAATTCCAGATCGGCTTTTATCTTTTTAAGGATGACTTCCCTTTTGGTGGAATAGTAGTCCAGCTTGGGCTCGGTTTCTTCTTTCATCACCGCGGGAACGTCTCCGAACTGATGTGTGAGCCGGTAATATTTTGCTGCCCGGTAAAAGTAAGCAGATCCAAGAATTGCATTGCGCTCTTCTTCGGAACTGTACTGTGCGCTATCAATCCTTGAAATTACCGTATTGGCATACTTTATCTGTTTATAGGCTTCCTGCCAGTAAAACAGTAACCGTGCATGATCGGCGTCATCATACTTTGCCGCAAAATCAGGATTAATAACAAGGTTAAGGTCCTGTGCCGGCCCTGATTTATCAGTAATGCCATCAACCGTTATTTCAGAGAAAAGCATCTCTGTTAAAATGGGAGGCGTGTCGCCGTAATATTCGAGGCGGGTATTCCTGGCGCAGGCTACCAGGGCAGCCCGCATACCATTAGCATCAATATAAGCATTTCCGGGAGTGTAGAAGGATAACGGCTTGGCTTCCAGCCAGCTTTTTTTGCAACCGGACAACAGGCTTGTTGCAACTGCAGCCGTAGTGATGAGGAAGGATGTTTTTAAAAAATTCATATCACTAAGTTTTTAAAATTAGAGATTTACATTCAGGCCAAAATTGAAATTCCGCGGGGCCGGTGTGGGCCCGTAATTATTATCGCTAAGCGTGATAAAATCGGATTTTGTCCGTACATATTCCGGGTCCCAGAAATCCCAGTCCGGAGAATAAACAGCTACATTGCTGACTCCTGCGTAGATTTTAAGCCCTTTTATTTTTGCCCGGTCAAGTATTTTTTTGGGAACGTTATAGGCAATGGAAACAGTACTTAGCCGGATGAAGGAAGCTTTACGATACACGCTATAGGATGCGCTGCCGTTACTGGAAAATAAACGGGCATATTCATTGGTTGGGTTTTCCGGCGTCCAGTAAGGAAGTATGTATGAGTTCTGCCGGTCCTGGAAGCCGGAATTGTTTTTTGCCTGGTTATAAGCTCTTAACTGTCCCCAGTTGGAATACAGCATAAAGGCCAGTTCAAAATTCTTAAGAATCGTGAACTCATTCCGGAGCGTCCATTGGAAACGGGGAGTGGAATATCCCAAAAACTGCCGGTCAGCATCGGAGTAGGTTCCGTCACCATTTACATCTTCAATTTTAAAATCCCCGGGTGCCACACCATATTTTGCTGCTTCAGCTCTTTCAGATTCCTGCCATACGCCAATAACTTTCTGATCCCAGATGGCATCAATGTCATGCCCGATGAACCATTTATTGGCAATATCGTCCTTTTCGCTTTGCCCGATCACATTTCCGTTTGCATCATAGTCGTTGGACAAGCCATATAAACTGGTTATTTTATTCCTGTTCAGCCAGAAATTAAAACTGGTCCTCCATGAGAAATTCTGATGCTGGATATTTACCGAGTTCAAAGCCAGCTCAAATCCTTTATTCTGTACTCCGCCAAGATTGTCCATTCTGTTGGTGAACCCGCTTACATTGGGAAGCGACCGCAGCACCAGCAGGTCTTTTGTTTGTTTCAGATAAAAATCAACGGATCCGTTCAGCCGGTTATTCAGGAACCCAAAATCGAGCCCGATGTTATTAGAGGTTGTTTGTTCCCATTTTAATCCCGGGTTCGCCATCCTGTCTACCCATAACTGGGATACCAGTACCACTTTTCCGTCTGGTGTTACGTACTGGTACTTGCCTGTGGCCAGATTGGTTAATGCAATATACCGGTCAATATCCCTGTTCCCGTTGATCCCCCAGGAATAGCGCAGCTTTCCATAGTTGATCCAGGATTGATTTTTCATGAATTTTTCATCGGTGAAAATCCATCCGGCTGCCAGGGCCGGAAATGTAGCCCTGGGATTTCCCTGTCCAAATGCTGAATAACCATCTCTTCTCACGGATGCTGTTAATAAGTACCGGTTCTTAAAAGTATAGTTCAGGCGGCCCATTAATGCATCGCCGGTACTTACCTGGTCATCGCTGGTGATGATCGGTTTGATGCCGGCTCCGATATTATGCCAGCTCAGCACATCGCTGGGGGTGAACCCTTCATTCTGCATATCTTCCTGCCAGGACTGAAACTTTTCTGCATTGATTAAAAAAGTAACATCAAACTGGTGCTCGCCAAAAGTGCGGTTCCATTTGATCAGGTTGTCCCATTGCCAGTTATAGGTGGTTTGTGTCAACCGTTCTGCAAAGCCACCTCTGGCCCGGTAGCTTACATGATCTGCGGATATACCATTAAAATACCTGTAAAATTCAAAATTGGGTGTGAAATTGACCTGATAGGAAAACCCGTATGGAAGCATCCCCTTTAAGTACAGGGTTCCGAATAGGGTATTGGTTTTCCGCAACCGGTTGGTGTAGGTGTTGTCCATAAACGGGTTTGCATTATTACCAATGTCGTCATTGGGACTATCCCTTAGCGTTACCCCATCGTCATTATAAATAGAACCATAGGGAGAGGCATTGACCATTTGGTCCCAGTTTACCGGTACCTGGCTTTCATCCCTGTCTGCAAACTGTACGTTCATTCCGGCAGAGAGCCAGGAAGTTACTTTTCCTTCAAGGTTGATGCGGGAACGCAACGTCTTGAACCGGTCTCCGGTAATGAACCCATTATTGTCCGTATATCCGACAGACATATAGTAATTTACCGCATCAGACCGGCCCGAAAGGCTTACGGTATGATCCTGCCTGAACCCTTTCTGAAACATAAGATCATACCAATCCACTGTTTTGCCGGCCTTGTAGTTGGCGATCTCCACCGGTTTTAACCCGATGCGGGTCAGCCATATTTCTGTGGGGTCGCCCGTCAGCCCGTCCATCCACCGGTCCAGTGAAACGCTATCCGGAAGATGATCGGGGTTGTCATAAATATATTTTTTAGAGGAGGCAGCGTTCATGCTTTTAAATACATCGCTGCGCCAGTTCAGGAAACCGGGGCCGTCATACAGCGGCTGGTTCATCGAGAGCGCTGCAAAGCCTACATTGGTATTAACAGTGATCTGAGGTTTTCCTGTGCTTCCTTTCTTGGTGGTAACGATGATCACCCCGCTTGCGGCCTTTGATCCGAAAACAGCGGCCGAGCTTGCATCTTTTAAAACATCAATTGTTGCAATATCATTAGGGTTGATGTCAGACATCTGGCCCTGATAAATAACTCCGTCTAAAACGATCAGAGGACTGGTGCCGGCTTTTAAAGAGGTTTTGCCTCTTACCAGAATATCTCCCACACCTTTTGCAGAAATGCCCTGGGAAACATTGATGCCCGGCACATTCCCCCGTAGAATGTCCTGCACGCTTGAAGGGTTTTCGTTTTCCAGCCTTGAGGCTTTTACCTGGGCAACGGCACCTGTCAGGTCTTTTTTCTGAGCGGTACCATAGCCAATCACAACCACCTCATCAAGTGAGCTTGCTGTACCTGAAAGCTGTACGTTGATGGTATTGCGTTTTCCGGCTTTCTCTTCTTTCTCTGTATATCCTGTGTAACTGAATACGAGTATATCGTTCTCCGCAACTCCTTCTATTTTGTACTTACCTGTATCATCTGTTGTCGTAGCTTTTGAAGCGCCCTTTAAAGAAACAGTAACACCAGCGAGAGGCTTCCTGGTTGAATCCTGAACCTGACCTGTAACCATATGTGTGGCTTTCTGGGCGAACAACGGGTTGCCAAACAGTAGCAGGCAGCCATAGAATAAAAGCCGCTTAAAGCGGTTGTTAGCTTTTCTCTTTTTCATTACTGAAAGTTTAATCGTTTAAAATCGGGTTTAGAATTTGAACAGAGCGCGTATAAAGGTTTTTTGATTAGAGGGCTTTTGAAAAAACCGGGCGATATTCAATCGTTATGAAGCTGCTGTTATCTCATGTTTTTTGAATAGCTTCAAAAGCTAATTTAGTTGTTACCTGGTAAGTTTCCGGAACGCAGGCTCAATATTTTTACTAAAACGTTTGCGATGGAGGCTTTCATGATAAGGCCCTCAATGGCTGCTTATGACTTATTCCAGGAAATGAGGCTATTACACATTTTTATTTCTGATGAAGTATATTGGGCTGAGTATAATAAAAAACCGCTTCAGAATTCCTGAAGCGGTTCAGTTAGTCGTCATCCTGTAACAACCGATAGGTATTCGGCAAATAAATCCGATGAAATTTTGTAGTTACATCTTCGAATTTGTTCTCCACGCGGAGCTACAGGATGACAGTCTCTTTATTTGCCTGTCATCATTTTCCTGAGGTTCAGTAAACCATAACGCATTCTTCCAAGAGCCGTATTAATGCTGCACCCGGTAATTTCTGCTATTTCCTTAAAACTCAGGTTGGCAAAATGACGTAAAATAATTACTTCTCTTTGCTCTTCCGGCAACTGCTCCAGCATATCCTGTGCCTTGCCGATATTCTGAACGGTGATGATCTTTTCCTCCACATTCTGCTCAGAGGAATTGATCGTGTCCAGCACTTCATTATCAACACTGCTTTTCGTAAACGGAAGGCGCTTTAATTTCCTGAAATAATCCACACAAAGGTTATGCGCAATCCGCATTGCCCAGGGCAGGAACTTTCCTTCTTCCTTATACTTTCCGCTTTTTAGTGTTTCAATAATTTTTATGAAAACATCCTGACAAATATCCTCAGCATGGTATTTGTCCTTTACTAAAAAAAGCACTGTATTGAAAAGCTTATCCTGGTACCTGTTCAGCAGGGAATCCAGTGCAGAAGTATGTCCTTTTGTAAATAAATTTATTAGCTCGTTATCAGTCTTCTTTAAGTAAGTTAACATTCTTTCAAAATTGTAACCAGATCCTGGGATCTGCATTTTTAAGATTAAAACTTATTTCAATAACCTCCGGATTTACCCCTTTCTTCACTTTTTCTTTTACCGAGGTAAACGAGTGCTGCGAAAATAGTAGTTTCATCGTTTACCGGAACTTCTTTTTGTCCAAAAATTGTCCCCTGAATGTTCAAAATATTGTTAAAATTGATTAACAATATGTGTAATTTGTTTATAATGAAATTGTTGTAAAATGGTTTGATCCTGCCACGGTTTTTGATAACTCTGAAGGCTGCCCCGGTATATCATACCCTATTGGGCACAGAATATTTTTTTCAAAATGATATTGCAGCAACATACGGATAACCTGAACAGGCTTATATCATGCCGCGCTGCGGCTCTGTGATCGTTTTTGATAAATCTGTAAATAGTTCCGGTGTGCACTGCCTATGTGAAAGCATAGCTGCAGCAGGCAGGATCTTGGCAGCAAACAAGCCCGGGGCTTTAAAAAACGTGTACGCAATATTAAAAATGAGGTGGATAGGGTGCGATCAATGACCGGAGGGAATGGCAGAAAACTTCTGTCTTCTTTTCAGGGATTTATGGGCTAAATTTGTGTCCTTTAAAACAAAAGATCTGAATGGCCAAGGTAAAAACAGAGGAGAAGAAAGACGAGATTCTGGTAAAAGGCGCAAGGGTGCATAACCTTAAAAACATTACAGTCGGGTTTCCGAGAAATCAGTTTATTGTAGTAACAGGTGTTTCAGGTTCCGGAAAATCTTCACTCACCATTGATACGCTTTATGCAGAGGGCCAGAGACGCTATGCAGAAAGCTTAAGCGCATATGCCCGCCAGTTTTTAAACCGTATGAACAAGCCGGATGTGGATTATATCAAGAATCTTTGCCCGGCCATAGCCATAGAGCAAAAAGTCATTACCCGCACTCCAAGGAGCACTGTTGGCACCATGACGGAAATATATGATTATCTCCGTTTATTATTTGCAAGGGCTGGAACTACTATTTCTCCTGTATCCGGAAAAGAAGTAAAGAAGGACGATGTTGCGGATGTGATCCAGGCAATTGAAAGGCTGCCGGAGGGAGCAAAGGTTTTTGTGCTGGTGGCTTTTAAACTGCATTCTAACCGGAATGTTCGTGAAGAGCTGAACATCCTGCTGCAAAAAGGTTTTACAAGGCTGGCGGTTGGTAATAAAGAAACGCCTGCCCTCAGTTCCGCCAAAGAAGAAAAAGCAGGTGTTGAAATACTGGATATTGAAGAGCTGCTGGAGCTGGATACTCCTGCCCTGGAAAAGAGGTTGAACATCGTACGGTCAAAATCTTCCAAAGCCATCTATATCTTAATTGACCGCGTTATTGTGCGGGAACTGGATGAAGATGACCGGCACAGGCTGGGCGATTCTGTGGGCACGGCTTTTTTTGAAGGAGAGGGGGAGCTGTTTTTGCATACGGCCCTGTCTGATGATAAAAACCGGCTGCTCAGCTTTAATAATCGTTTTGAGCTGGATGGTATTGTATTTGAAGAGCCGCAGCCCAATTTATTCTCTTTTAATAATCCGTTGGGCGCCTGCCCTACCTGCGAGGGGTTTAGCCTGGTATTGGGTATTGACGACGATCTAGTGATACCGGATAAGCGCCTGAGTGTGTTTGAAGGCGCCGTAGCGCCATGGAAGGGAGAAAAACTGGGAAAATGGAAGGATCGTTTTATACGGGATGCTGCCCGCTATGGCTTTCCGATACATAAGCCCGTTGCGGATCTGAGCGCGGAGCAGTATCAACTACTGTGGAAAGGGAACAGCAGCGTTTATGGTATTGATGATTTTTTTAAAGAGGTAGAACAGAATTTGTACAAGGTGCAATACCGGGTGTTACTAAGCCGGTACCGCGGCAGAACCACCTGCCCGGATTGTCATGGATACCGCCTTCGTAAAGAAGCATTGTATGTAAAGGTAGGTGGTAAGCATATTGGTGAGCTGTGCGAAATGCCTGCCCGGGATCTGAAAACCTGGTTTGAAAAACTGAAGCTCTCTGAGCACAAGGCTGCCATTGCAAAGCGCATCCTGCTGGAAATAAATAACCGGCTGGATACGCTTCTGAAAGTAGGATTGGGCTACCTGACCCTGAGCCGGGTTGCCAATACCTTGAGCGGGGGAGAAAGTCAGCGCATCCAGTTGACCCGTAACCTGGGCAGCAATCTTACCAACTCCCTGTATATCCTGGATGAACCTTCTATCGGGCTCCATTCACGGGATACGGAGAACCTGATCAAAGTGCTGAAAGAACTGCGCGACCTGAATAATACTGTGGTTGTAGTAGAGCATGATGAAATGATCATGCGGCATGCCGATCATATCATTGACATGGGGCCGCTGGCATCGCACCTGGGAGGGATGGTTGTTGCACAGGGGGCTTATAAAGAACTGATCAGTGATAAAGATAGCCTAACAGGAAAATACCTGAGCGGTCAATTTTCAATTGATCCGCCAAAGACAGTGCGCAAATGGAACCGCTCTCTAAAAGTAGAAGGCGCGCGTCATAATAACTTAAAGGATATTACGGTTACTTTTCCGCTCAATGTGTTTACGGTGGTAAGCGGGGTTAGCGGAAGCGGTAAAACAACACTGGTCAAACAGATCCTTTACCCGGCCCTGCAAAAGCTAAAAGGAGAATTCAGCGGGGAAAAGATAGGCTTTCATAAGGCAATCACCGGTGATACCGGAAGTATCCAGCAAATAGAGCTGGTAGACCAGAACCCTATCGGCAAATCATCTCGCAGCAACCCGGTTACCTATATAAAGGCCTATGATGAAATACGTGACCTGTTTGCAAAGCAGCCACTCAGCAAAATGCGGGGATTTCAGCCAAGGCATTTTTCATTTAATGTAGACGGCGGCCGGTGCGATACCTGTAAAGGTGAAGGGGAGCAGATTGTAGAAATGCAGTTCCTGGCGGATGTGCACCTGGTTTGTGAAAGCTGTGGAGGTAAACGGTTTAAGGAAGAAGTGCTGGAAGTAAAATATAGAGAAAAGAATATCCATGACGTGCTGGAAATGAGCGTGGATGAAGCGATTGAATTTTTTAAAGATGAAAAAAAGATTGCCGAAGCTATACAACCCCTGAGCGATGTGGGGTTGGGTTATGTAAAGTTAGGGCAGTCTTCAGACACGCTTTCCGGGGGGGAAGCGCAGCGGGTAAAACTGGCTTCCTTCCTGGGCAAGGGAAAAAGTACCAATAAGGTATTGTTTATTTTTGATGAGCCTACAACCGGCCTGCACTTTCATGATATAAAAAAGTTGCTGGCCTCTTTTAATGCGCTGATCGAGCAGGGCCATTCCGTTTTGGTGATCGAACATAATATTGATGTGATCAAAAGTGCCGACTGGCTGATTGAGCTGGGGCCTGATGCCGGTGATGGCGGTGGTGAGCTGGTGTATGAAGGAGTGCCCGCAGGTATTAAAAAAGTAAAGAGCAGCTATACGGGGAAATACCTGTAAAATACCCAGCGTATATTTTATTGAACCACTAATGGCTGGTAGAGCACACCCAGGCCGCCAGTAAGATTGGTGCCCTGTACAATGATCATATAGCTGCTGCTGCTGCTTTCAGAAGTATAAAAGGAAACGACCGCTTTTCCGTTCTGGTCGGTGATTACTTCCGGGTTCCAGTAAACAGTGGTGCGCTTATCCGGCAATGTTGTTTTTTCATCCGGCGTTGTATAGCGCGGGCTGTAGAACTGTTTGGCGATGACTGGTACCACAGGCCTGTACAGGTGCATGCCCGGGGTTTTTCGTAAGAAAGGCCCGGCGCCGGTGTTTGTGGTGATCCCTATAAACGAATAATTAAACAATTTTTCCCGTGGGTTATAGCTATTGATGCTATCATTCTTTGCTGTTTTCTTATCGGGCCCTGAAAACTGGCAGCAACTGTGTAAGGGCAGAAATGACCATAAGGCTATGAAAAGCAGGGGACGCACTTTAGTTGATTTGTTTATCTGTAGTATTGTTTTTGGAATGAGAAATGAAGAGGTGCCAATGCAACAGCAGGAGATCGTTTTTCATGCAGAAACTGTTTCCTGTAAAAAACTAAAGAGAGGTATACAGTGCCTGCCTGGCGGTTAAAAACTCCTGCCATATCTCCTGCAAAATTTTTTCAGCGGGCAGAATAGAACGGATGCCTGCTGCCACCTGGCCTATTTCCAGTTCCCCGTTTTCCAGGTCTCCTTCAAACATTCCTTTTTTTGCCCTTCCGTGCCCCAGCAATGCCTTCAGGTCAGCAGGAGATGCTCCTGTTGATTCCAGTTGCTTTACCTGTTCATAAAATTGATTTTTCAGCAGCCGGACAGGCGTCAGCTGTTTCAATGAAAGATCGGTATCTCCTTCCCCGGCAGTAATGATCCTGTTTTTAAAGCGGATATGGCTGGAAGCCTCTTCACTGGCAACAAAACGGCTGCCCATTTGTACGCCTTCTGCACCCAGGACCATTGCAGCCAGCATTTGCCGTCCGCTGGCAATACCACCGGCGGCAATTACTGGGATGTGCACGGCTTCTTTAACAAGCGGTATGAGCACCATTGTTGTAGTTTCTTCCCTTCCATTGTGCCCGCCAGCTTCAAAGCCTTCGGCTACAATTGCATCACAGCCTGCTTCCTGGGCCTTTAGAGCAAATTTGCTGCTGCTGACCACATGCACTACAATAACACCTTCTTTTTTCAGAATACCCGTCCATGTTTTAGGGTTGCCGGCGCTTGTGAAAATAATGGGCACTTTTTCTTCAATGACTGTTTTTATATGCGCTTCAATATCCGGGTACAATAACGGCAGGTTTACGGCAAATGGCTGCTCGGATGCTGCTTTATATTTCCGGATATGTTCTTTCAGCACATCCGGGTACATGGAGCCCGCACCAATAATGCCCAGCGCGCCTGCATTGCTGACGGCGCTTGCAAGGCGCCATCCGCTTGCCCATACCATCCCTGCCTGTATGATTGGGTAGGTGATGTTCAATAACCGTGTAATGCGATTTGAAAACAAGGTGCTGTTTGTTATTTAAAGTTTGCTATTCCCGGTATCAGGTTTCTTATTTTAATGAGCAACTGATCCCGATCCGATAGCTGTCGGGGCTGATCACTGACAACTGAGCACTGATCACTCAGTTGTCATATCTCACTTCCCCTTACCCGAGATCAATACTGCTGTTATCGCCAATATTCAGCGTTCTTGTTTCTCCTTTCAGGCTGGTATCAGAACCAATCAGCGAATCTTCCAGCACAATATCAAACAGGTTGGAATAAGCGCCCACAATTGAATTCCGGACAATGGACTGGTCGATCAGTGTATTTTCCCCAAGCGTTACGTTGGGCCCTACGATCGAGTTTCGGATCACACAGCCTTTTGCAATGCTGACCGGAGCAACAATGACTGAGTTCTCATATTGGGCTGCATCTGCAGTGACGCGGTATTTCCTCAGCAGGGTGGCATTAGACCTTAATAAGGTTTCTTTATTGCCGGCATCAAACCAGTTATCCACTTTAAACGCTTCAAACTGCACGCCGTTCCGGATCATACAATCCAGGGCATCCGTTATTGTAAATTCCCCATGCGTCAGTAATCCTTTCCGGATATTGGTAGCCAGGCAATCAAACAACAGCTCCGATTCCTTTATTTTATAAATACCTACCATTGCCATATTGGACTTTGGTATATGGGGCTTTTCAACTACGCTTTCAATAAATCCTTTTTCATCGATCTCGGCCACGCCAAAATCACGGGGATTATCTACTTTACGTATGCCGATCATTGAATGCTCATTGTTCAGAACAGCGGTTACATCATACTCACAGATCGTATCGCCCAATGATATAAATACCTCATCATTCTCAATAATGCTCTTGGTAAGATTGATCGCATGACCGATGCCCCGGCGCTCCTGCTGGTTTACGTAATGTGCTTTTATATCCGGGTGATGCTCTTTTACATAATCAGCGATTTTCTCACCCAGGTAGCCTACAATAAAAACAAATTCTTCAATACCCGCAGCTTTCAGCTGGTCAATAATAAAGCTCAAAACCGTTTTCCCCGCCAAAGGGATCAATGCCTTGGGTTGGGTATAACTTTGTGGTCTTAATTTTGTTCCCGCTCCCGCTACAGGAATAATAGCCTTCATGTAAAATAGTCCTTTCTTTTAAAAAATTGAGGTTTGCCTGGTTCTGTCCTGGCGTGTTCCGCGCCATATCCGGGCATGAAGTTAAGTATTTTCTTTTTCACACTTAAGGGCATCCATTACGGCCGGAATGATTTGTTTTTTTCATGGTAAGCCTTTTTGTATTCTCTTACTGCAGAAACGCGGTCAAACCGGATGATAAAATCATGCGGTTTGGATGCCGCTTTTGAGCTGTTTTCTTCTTCACTTTCCTTTCCTTCTTTGGCATCCTCTTGCTCCGGTACATCCTCAATAGTGCCCTGTTCTTTTAGAACCGTTTTGTTACCGATACGATAAATCAGGCCCTTCATTTCCAGTGCAGGGAATAAAAATGGCACAGTGTTCATGTTTGAGGAAGTGTCTATGCAAATCTCCGTAGTATCGCTTGCGTTCTCTTTGCTGATGGCCTGGTAGATAGGATACCGTTTACCACCAAAAGAATCTGTTTTATTGGTTTTATTTATGGCGTAAGAACGCCTTCTGCCTTCCAGGTTAATACCCGGTTCATCGTTTCCTTTATATTTGTTCCGGTTGAGGGTTTCCTCAATATCTATTTTGAAAAGCGCCCCATCGTCAGAATACACGGCAAAATAATCTTTTCCAATGTTGAGCACGGCCCTATCGCTCATCGGGGTTGCTATAGCAATGAGATGTACGGTATCGTCAGGCGTTGAAAATATACGGAGATAATCAGAATAGAAATCGCGCGTCAGCTGATACATGGCAGCCTTCCTGAATGTGTATGTTTTCATTTGGGCATTTAATGCCAAAACGAGCAAAACTGCCAAAACAAAACAGAGAATATATTTCACAGGTTTGATCTTTAGGCGGTAAATATATTTAGTATTGTTAAATTGGTATAACAATTTGAAAATTATTTTAACGGGAATTCGATAAGTAACTCGCTTTATATGAATGACACAAAATATTGGATATTGTGTAAAGCTGTGCGGGCAGGCTATCGGCAGCAGCGCAGGGCCTTTAACCCGTTTATGGATCAGCGTGGCAAAGGTAAGTGCAATGCCAGTAAAGACATATCAACCGGTAATAATGCATAATAAAAAAACAGGCAGGCGGCCGGGAACCCTGAAAAACAAATGATAATTTGCAGTTAAAGGATAAAGCAGATGGATAACTACACAATCATACTGGTATTGCTGGGGGTGATGGTAATGCTGACGGTAGTGGCAGATAAAATAAAGATCGCTTCCCCCATTATCCTGATCATTGCCGGGATCGGGATCGGTTTTTTGCCATCTATGCCGCCCCTGGAGATCGATCCGGATATTATTTTTCTGTTATTTCTGCCGCCGTTATTATATGACGCGGCCTTTAATATTCAGTTTAAGGATTTCAGGGAAAACCTGGGCACTATATCCGGGCTGGCAATAGGACTGGTATTTCTGACTACTGCAGGGGTTGCAGTGCTTACGCATTATATGATACCCGGAATGACCTGGCCGCTGGCCTTTGTATTAGGCGCCATCCTTGCAGCTACGGATGCAGTAGCAGCAATCAGCATTACAAAGAACCTGGGACTCTCAAAACATACCACCACCATTCTTGAAGGAGAAAGCCTCATCAATGATGCATCCGCATTGGTTGCCTACCGTTTTGCCATTGCAGCGGTTCAGGGCGCTGTATTTATATGGTGGAAGGCCGGGCTTACTTTTTTGTTATTAATGGCAGGTGGCTTTTTAGTAGGCTTCCTGCTGGGGCGGTTACTGATGCTGATCCTGTATTATGTGCGCAGCAGTAATATGGCGGTGCTGAGCTTTATGCTGATGGGGCCTTTTACCGCCTACCTGGTTGCAGAAGAATTGCATGTTTCCGGTGTAATAGCCGTGGTGCTCCTTGGTTTCATCATCGCGATGCTGAAACGGGAAAAAAAATTCCAGCCGCTTATGGAACCATCAAAGACCATGTGGGAAGTAATCGTTTACCTGCTGAACGGGCTGATCTTTATCCTGATCGGTCTTGAGTTCCCGGTAGTAATCCGCAATATTGACCGGGCCCTGTTCCTTCCCTATATCGGGTATGCTTTTTTAATTACGATCGTTACGATACTGATCCGCATGATCCGTGTTTTTGGCCAGCGCAAACGTCTTGAAAAGGGCTTCCATGATCCAAAATTACAGAACAGCCGCCGGGCAGTAAGAGCATCTGCATTGCTTTCCTTCCAGGAAAGTGTGATTATCAGCTGGTCAGGTATGCGGGGCATTGTATCCCTGGCCATTGCCATCGGGTTGCCCAAAAACCTGGACGATGGCAGCCCGTTCCCGATGCGGGACGATATTATTTTTATAGCAACCGTTGTGGTCATTATTACCATTTTGGGCCAGGGGCTCATATTGCCCTCCATCGTAAAACGGGTGACAAAAAAAGAGGAGGCAGCAACTCAAAAAGTCATTGTTTCATAAAAGCCGGCGCTGCTGCTTGTTTGACTGCTCTGCACAATCTCCAGCTTCGCAGGCTATATGTTTTTTCTGGTACCATACAGAATCGGTATCAAAGTCATTTCTCTTTGAGGCTGACCAAAAAGTCTGTTTATAGCAGATTGTCGTTCTGAACTTGTTTCAGAATCTATTGACAATCAGATGCCATTTTAGATGCTGAAATAAATTCAGCATGACAAAGGGGACTTTTTGGTCAGCCCCGGCGTGGGCCGTGGTTTGTGTCCGCACAAAACCACTTGCGATTGCATCTTGATAGCCGATTATTATCAGGCAAGAAAGATGGCTGACTGATAAAACCGGGTTTATTCCTTACGTATTAATGAACAATCAATTTAGTTGATATTAGGCAGAAGATACGGATAGTAGTACTACAGATGAAGAGTGCGACGCAAGGAAGTTTAATAGTAGCGCTGTAGCCGGCCCCATAAATTAAAAACAAGAACTAAATACAGTAATGATTAATATATATATTAGAAGATTTAGCGGAAAATGCTTGTAAAGAAACCGGATTCGATGCCCAGGAACAGAAAAGCTGATGCACTGAAGATCAGCCCTGTTACATGGATCCGGAGCACCCGCCTGTCGCCCTCTTTTCTGTTTAGCAAAAGAAAAATGATATGAACACATACAAGGATGGGCGTAATAAAAAGCGTCAATAAGCCGGCTCCAAGGTCAGGGTCGCCTCTGTGATAATTACCCTCGTTTTGAGGTATGAACAGGCTGATCCATAAAGCAGCTATAAAGGCGTATATCAGACCAAATATAATAAGGTGGATATACCAGTTCTTCTTTATTTTCGAAAATACCAGCATGAGGGTAATGACGATGCCAATAAAAAAGACAATCTCCATATGATAGATTCAATTATTTTAGAACGTATTAAAACTAAGGCTTCTGCGGAATAACCGGTTTATGAATAGCCGTTTTTTACTAGACAGGGGATATTATTCCGGAGTAAACTTTAAGTAAGATAAAGAAAGCCGGCGCTGCTGCATACAGGGCCTTTTGAATTTTTTAAAATCTTGGTAAACGGGGACAAATTCAATGGGAACAAAGAAGCCAGACCCTTAACTTTGCGCCATGCAACAGGATAATATCGTTTTTAACCTTATTAACAAGGAATTAGACCGCCAACGTAATGGCATTGAGCTCATTGCTTCAGAAAACTTTGCTTCCCTGCCGGTAATAAAAGCAATGGGAACCGTATTAACCAATAAATATGCTGAAGGCTACCCCGGCAGGCGCTATTATGGCGGCTGTGAAGTGGTAGATGAAATAGAGTCACTGGCGATTGATCGTTTAAAAAAGATTTTTAATCTTAGCTGGGCCAATGTACAGCCCCATAGCGGGGCACAGGCTAATGCTGCTGTTTTCTTTGCAGTCCTGAACCCGGGAGATAAAATAATGGGACTGAACCTGAGCATGGGCGGGCACCTGACGCACGGCAGCCCCGTAAATTTCAGCGGGAAACATTACCAGGTGATCTCTTACGGAGTTGTAAAGGATACGGGCCTGATAGATTATGACGACCTGGAAGCGAAAGCGCTGGCAGAAAAGCCCAAAATGATCATTTGTGGCGCATCGGCTTACAGCCGCGACTGGGATTATGCGCGTATCCGTGCCGTGGCTGATAAAGTAGGCGCCCTGGTAATGGCAGATATTGCGCACCCTGCGGGACTGATTGCCGCTGGTTTGCTGAATGACCCGTTTGAACATTGTCATATTGTTACCAGTACCACCCATAAAACCCTGCGCGGGCCAAGAGGCGGCATTATTATGCTGCGGAATGACTTTGAAAATCCCTGGGGATATAAAGACCCTAAAGGAAATACCCGTACCATGAGCCAGTTGCTGGACCTGGCTGTTTTCCCCGGTATACAGGGCGGCCCGCTGGAGCATATTATTGCAGCAAAAGCGGTTGCTTTTGGTGAAATTTTGTCTGACGACTGGAAGGAGTATGGGAAGCAAATTGTTGCCAACGCACAGGCCATGGCCAAAGCCTTTGTGGATAAAGGATATAAACTCATCAGCGATGGAACAGATAACCACCTGATGCTGATTGACCTGCGCAATAAAAACCTTACCGGCAAAAAAGCCCAGGAAACGCTGGACAAAGCGCATATTACGTTAAACAAAAATGCGGTGCCTTTTGATGACAAATCGCCGTTTGTAACCTCCGGTATCCGTGTGGGTGTGCCCGCGGTTACCACCCGGGGAATGAAAGAAGCCGATGTGGTGCATGTGGTGGAGCTGATTGATAAAGTGTTAATGAATACAGATAATGAGGCCGTGATCGCATCCGTAAAAGAAGGGGTAAGATCATTTATGCAACAATTTCCATTATACCCGGAATTATCTTAATTGTATTGTTTGAGGCAGGTTGGTGGCGCTTTATCAGACCGCTGAACTTCGTTTTATTAAAAGTAATTCTGAATAGAACTTTAAACTTTAAACCGCCTGCCGGCGAGGCAGGCTTCAGGCCTAAAACTATTTAATATGATTCAAAGAAAGCAAACCCTGTGGTTATTACTGTCTCTGATCTGCGCTGTGCTTACTTTTAAGCTCCCTTTTTATAACGGAACGGTCATTAACGGCACAGAAGGGGTAACAGGAGCAGAAATTACTGCCACTGATAATATCTGGTTACTATTGCTTACCAGCGCTATTGCTTTGCTCAGCATTGTTGACATTTTTTTATACAAAAACCGCAAATTACAGCTCCGGTTGGCCTTTATCGGTCTGCTGGCGGCAGTGGGCTTAATTGCGCTATACGTCAGTTATATAAAAAACTTTCAACCGGGTGGCAGGATATCCCTTACCGCATTATTAACTTTTGGCATACTGGTTGGGTTCTTTTTTGCGTTAAAAGGCATCCGCAGGGATCAAAAGCTCGTAAGGGATTTGAACCGGCTGCGGTAAAAGATCACTGCATATAATTTTTTATTGATTAAAATACGGGTCATGGCAAAAGTAAAAGTTGGACTGGTACAAATGAGCTGTGTTGCTGATAAGCACGCAAACCTGGGCAAAGCGGTTGAAAAAATAAAGGAAGCGGCAGCCAAAGGAGCGCAGATCGTATGCCTGCAGGAGCTGTTTACCTCTTTATATTTTTGCGATGTAGAGGATTATGAAAATTTTAAACTGGCAGAAGCCATTCCCGGCCCGTCAACAGATGTGTTGGGGAAACTTGCAAAAGAGCTGGGGGTGGTGATCATCGCTTCGTTGTTTGAAAAACGTGCAGAAGGATTGTATCATAACACAACGGCAGTGCTGGATGCAGACGGTAGTTACCTGGGAAAATACCGGAAAATGCATATTCCGGATGATCCGGCTTATTATGAGAAATTTTATTTCACACCCGGAGATCTGGGTTATAAGGTATTCAAAACAAAATTTGCAACCATTGGGGTGCTGATCTGCTGGGATCAGTGGTACCCGGAAGGCGCAAGGATCACAGCACTGATGGGCGCCGAGATCTTATTTTATCCCACAGCAATCGGTTGGGCCACTACACAGGATGAAGCTACCAATACAGAACAATATAACGCATGGCAAACGATCCAGAGAAGTCATGCCGTAGCCAACGGGGTGCATGTGGTCAGCGTGAACCGTGTAGGGCTTGAGCAGGAGGGTGTGATGCAATTCTGGGGTGGCTCTTTTATTTCCAACCCCTTTGGTACCATAGAATACCTGGCTCCGCATGACCAGGAAGAGGTCCATGTTCAGGAACTGGATCTTGCAAAAACCGATGTGTACCGGACACACTGGCCTTTTTTAAGAGACCGGCGAATTGATAGCTACGCACCCATAACCAGGCGATATATTGATGAAGATTAGTTTCAACGATATAGTATGAAGCAACAAGGTCTGCACATACTGCGAACTTCTTCTGCAAATGGTGATTTTGTGTCGTTGGTGAAGAAGCTGAACGCTTATCTTGCAGCCATAGATGGAAAAGAACATAGATTTTATGATCAGTATAATGGTATTGCGCTGTTGCATTATGTTGTGCTGGCATATGATCATACTATACCTATAGGATGCGGAGCCTTTAAAAAAGAAGGGGGAGGCGTTGTTGAAATAAAACGCATGTTTACAGAAGAAGCATACCGAAACGAGGGAGCAGCTACCTTGGTTTTGAAAGAATTAGAAAGATGGGCAAAAGAATTGGGATACAAAAAATGCATTCTGGAAACGGGAAGAAAGATGATCGGTGCAATAAGATTCTATAATAAACAGGGATATATTGAAATACCAAATTATGGACAATATATTGACGTTGCTAATAGTATCTGCTTTGAAAAAATAATAGCATAAACATGGATTTTCTTTATAATAAAAAAGCTTTGGACCCGAACCTTTCCGACTTCCCAACTTCCGGACTCACCCCCAAACAACAAGGTTACCGCTTCCCGGCTGAATGGGAGCCCCATGAAGCTACCTGGTTGAGCTGGCCGCATAAAGAAGCCTCCTGGCCCGGGAAGATAGCAAGCATTTTTCCTTATTACGCGGCCTTTGTAAAAGAGCTGACCCGGGGGGAAATTGTGCGGATCAATGTTGCCGATGAGGCGCTGAAGCAGGAAGCCTCCGGTCACCTGAAAACTGCGGGCGTTGATCTTTCAAAAGTGGAGTTTTATTTTAATGCCACCAATGACGCCTGGTGCCGGGATCATGGCCCGGCCTTCCTGGTGAACCCTGCTGCAGCGCATAAAAAAGTAATTGTAGACTGGAATTATAATGCCTGGGGCAATAAATACCCTCCTTATGATCTGGATGATATTATTCCCACCAGGATCGGGCAGCAACTGAACATTCCCGTTTTTCATCCCGGTATTGTTATGGAAGGCGGCTCTGTGGAATTTAACGGTAAGGGAACTATTCTGACTTCTACAGCCTGCCTGTTAAATGAAAACCGGAACCCGCACCTGAACCGGCAGCAGATTGAAGAATACCTGTATCATTATTATGGCGGGGAACAGGTGCTTTGGGTAGATGAGGGCATTGCAGGGGATGATACCGATGGGCATATTGATGATACCATCCGGTTTGTAAATGAAGATACCGTGGTAACTGTAATTGAAGAAGATAAAGGAGATGAGAATTATGCATTGTTGCAAAAAAACCTGGGGCAGCTGAAAGCCATGCGCCTGTTGACCGGCAAACAGCTCAATATTATAGAGCTCCCTATGCCGGATGCGGTGATCTGGGAAGAGCAGCGGCTCCCGGCTTCTTATGCCAATTTTTATATAGCCAATAAAACAGTGATCGTGCCTACCTACCGGTGCAGTAAAGATGATATAGCATTGCAGACAATACAAAGCTGTTTTAAAGACCGGGAAGTGCTGGGCATTGATTCTACCGAAATTATCTGGGGCCTCGGAAGCTTCCATTGCTTAAGCCAGCAGGATCCTGCTGTGTAGGGATTATGTTAACGAATATCTGTCACCCTGAGTTTTCTATTTGCGTAGCAAAATCAATGGGAAAATGGCAAAAAAGAGTGTCGTCATCTTGCGAAGCGGAGCGTAGTCGAAAGGTCCCTATAATTGAGGAGATGCCTCGGCTTCGCTCGGCATGACGGTCTAAGGATACTTCCTCCATAACAAACTGCCATCGCCATAGCTTAAAAAGCGGAAATCATTTTCCAATGCATATTCATAAACTTTTCTCCAGTCTTCCCCGATAAATGCAGCCACCAGCAAAAGAAGCGTGGAAGCGGGCTGGTGAAAATTGGTCACCAATCCTGCTGCCACTTTAAAAGAATACCCGGGCGCAATGATGATCTGTGTCTTTGCCATCAGCTCCGGCAGGTTCCTTTGCTCCATATAATTCAGGATCGCGCTGAATGATTCCTTTAATGAAAAGTTTTGCAATGTTGCTTCATAGGCATCCCATTGATGCAGGTAGGGGAATTGGTTGTCAAAACAATGTGCATCCCGCAATAACCGGGCTCCCAGCCAGTACAGTGATTCAATGGTTCTTAAGGAAGTAGTGCCGACTGCAATAACAGGCGCATCCTTTTGCTGCATTATTTTTTTTATGAGTGCAGGCTTTACTGCAATAAATTCTGCATGCATTTCATGATCCTTCATGGTATCAGCCTTTACCGGCTTAAATGTGCCTGCGCCCACATGCAGGGTTACAAAGTCTGTTTGAATACTTTTTTGAGCCAGTTTTTGCAAAACCGCTTCAGTAAAATGCAGGCCGGCAGTAGGAGCTGCCACGGAACCATCGTACCGGGCATATATGGTCTGGTAACGTTCTGCATCTTTGCTGTCTGCCTTTCTTTTTATATAAGGAGGTAAAGGGATCTGTCCCGCCTTATGCAACACTTCAGCAAAGCTCAGGAATGCAGGTTCCCAGCTCAGTTCAATCACAAAACAATCCGTTGTTTTCTCAATGAACCGTGCTTCAAGAACAATGGTATGGGGCTGATCCGGAATAGAAAGCTGTAACACCTGGCCGTTCTTCCATTTGGAAGCGCCGCCGATCAGGCAAAGCCATAAAACCCTGCTCTGTTGTGCCATCGCGGTGGTAATGTCGGCATAGGATTCATGCGGTTCCAGGCAAAACAGCTCAATTTGGCCACCTGTGGGTTTTTTAAAAAGCAGCCGGGCTTCTACCACTTTGGTGTTGTTAAAAACAGCCAGGGAGCCAGCCGGAAGGTATTGGTCAATATGCTGATAAATGTCCGTTGAAAGCGCACCGTTTTTATAGATGAGCAGCCTGGACTGATCCCGTTGCTCCAGCGGAAAAAAAGCAATTTTATCCTCCGGGAGGGGATAGGTAAAGTCGGATATATTCAGGTTTCTCGGATGCAAAAGCGAACTGTTTTATTGGAGAAAGGGCAAAGTTAACCGAATAATTGGTTAATTTATAGCAGTTACAATAGCCTTCTTAGCAACACAGCTAATCCTGTTGGCAGAAAGAAAGTGGAGCGGGGGAAAAAATAAAACTACAGCAATTGCCTATAATTGCGGAAACACCTTTTGCGGATTATGAACCCCGCTCGGGCGATTAGTAAGACCTCATAGCTCTCTCTCGCTACGCCACTGTCTTACAGGTCGCCAGATACGCAAAGCTGGCTTACCCAAAAGGAGTATAGCAATCCTTATATAGTATTTCATAAATTTTTTCACTATCAGTTGGTGCAAAATTGGATAAGTTGTTGGGAGGGGCAACAGAGGCAGCGCTTTCCACAAATCGTGGAAAAGGTAATTGCACCATACTGCCCACTACCCTCCTGCTGCAAAAACTAATAGAAGCTGCACATTTGATCAATGTAAGGGAAGTAAGGCATGTGGATGGATATTTGAAGAAGTAGAGTCATCCCGCTTTCAGCCTGTTGTGTGCACACATCTCTAAAATAGTTCTGATACCAATGATCGTTTTTAGTTTCGTCAGAAGCATTCCCCCGGTCATTGGTTGCACCATCTCAATCACATTTTTTAATATTGCGGCGCTACGCGCCTTTTGGCACTGTTGTTTTGTTGCTATGAATATCCGGCTGCTCTGCAGCTATGCTTTTCCTAAGTGCATCTTAAAGGTGCAGCGCACCGGTATATTTATAGCCCCCACGGTGCCAATTAAACGGTCAGATTTTAAAGGTGCCACCATTTTTGCAGTATAGATGTTCAAAAGAAAAACCGGGGGGCATCCGGGACGCAGCATTTGAATGAGATGGCTTCTTCCGGGATCCTGCTGCTCCTGCGATACCCCGGGCGCCTCTTGAAGGTGCAGCGCACCGGTATATTTATGGAGCCGCAGTGCGGCGTGATATCCATTGCCGCCGTTTCAGTTTATTCTCTGGTATGTTGCTGCCTGTAACATCGTTTTGAAAAAAAATTGTGCGCACATGATAGGATGGTAGCGGAAGGGGCTCTTTGTTATAGAGCATTGCCGGATTACGACCTGTGCATTTTCTTAAATGCCTCCCATCATTTAAAAAATACCAGAAGCTCCTTACGAACGTGAAGCCAATACGCTGATTTTGTCTATTTTTATAGAATCAGTATATGACGCAATTTTCAGGAAAGCAATTATGGAAGAATTATTCCGGCATTCTGTTGCTGCTGGCAGGAATGCTTATCGGAGGCTTTGTGGGCGCGCTTTTTCCGGGAGCCGTCATCTACCTGAAACCTATTGGAGATATTTTCCTGAACCTGCTTTTTGTTACGGTGATCCCATTGGTATTTTTTGCCATAGCCATATCCGTAGCGTCCATTGAACAGAAGCACCAACTGGGCAAAGTGTTAGGAGCAATGGCGGTTACCTTCCTGGTTTTTATTCTGCTGGCGGCGCTGTTTACTGTTTTTATAGGGTATCTGTTCCCGATGGGAAAACTGAATTTGCAGGCAGCGCCCGTAGCAGAACGCCTGGCAAATCAGGAGTCCTGGGGACAGGTGCTGGTAAATTTTTTTACCGTAGGCGAATTTTATCAGTTGCTATCCAGGAAAAACATGCTGGCCCTGCTGGTATTTGCATTTTTATTGGGAACGGCGGTGCGCCAATCCGGGCCTGCAGCTCAACCCTTCCGGGATTTTCTGGCAGCAGGAAATGAAGTTATGAAAAACCTGCTGCTGCTGATCATGAAAACAGCGCCTGTAGGACTGGGCGCCTATATTGCTTACCAGGCGGCCGACCTGGGGCCGCAGTTGTTTGGCCTGTATGCCCGTCCGATGGCCTTATATTATGGTACCGGTTTTTTATACTTCTTTATTTTTTTTACACTTTATGCTTTTGTTGGCAATGGCCGTACCGGTGTGCGCTTATTCTGGAAAAACAATATCCTTCCCTCACTGACCGCAGTGAGCACCTGCAGCAGCCTGGCCACAATGCCGGCTAATCTTGTAGCTGCGGAGCGCATCGGCGTTCCTGCTGCTATAGCTAATGTAGTAATCCCTTTGGGCACTTCGCTGCATAAGAACGGATCGTCCATTTCTGCTATTGTAAAAATCTATGCCGTATTCCAGGTAATGGGCTGGGATCTTTTTGAGCCTCAAAACCTTCTGATTGCTTTAGGCATTACTGTTTTGTGCAGTATTGTGGAAGGCGGCATTCCCAATGGGGGCTATATAGGGGAACTGCTGATGATTGCCGCCTATCACCTTCCGGCGGATGTGGTGCCACTGGTAATGATTATTGGTACACTGGTTGACCCGCTGGCAACCATATTGAACGCTACCGGTAACACCGTTGCTGCTATGGTGGTAACCAGAATGCTTGGTGAAAAATTTACCCCTCTGGCAACGCCGGTTAATAACAGAGTGCCAGCTGGTTAACGGACCGGCGGAAGCCATGCGTTCCGGTATGCATCCTTGCCTTTGTTTCACAGCTTTTCTTCCTGTAAATGTGGATAACTGATCATGGAAAACGCATATTTTTCAATTGGGTTTTATGTATATGATAATTAATGTTTTATGAAAAATCGTTTTTGGGTCTCTGTCTGATTTACACATTTTTACCCGATATTTGCACTTGTTTTGCACATATATTCACAACATATTCACATAAAAAACTTCCAAACAATCGTTAAAACCTGTGAAACATAATGCTGTACTGCATTTTAGCCTGATTTAATTTGTGGATAAATGAATAAGCGTTAAATTTGGTCAGTAAGTGGGAAAAAGTGTTATTTTGTGTTAGTTTAATGAAAGGTTTAAATTTTTCCGGTTTATGACAGGTTTTCTCGGCGAATTCGAGGCAACAATAGATTCAAAGGGACGCTTCCTTTTGCCGGCTGGCTTTAAAAAGCAGCTGCAGCCGGAGGATGCGGATCGCTTTGTCATAAACAGGGGATTTGAAAAATGCCTGAGCCTTTACCCGCTTAGTTCCTGGAGCCCCCTGGCAGAGCGGATAAATGCGCTGAATGATTTTGATCCGAAAGCCCGGGCCTTTAAACGGTACTTTTTAAATGGCGCTACCCTTGTGGAGCCGGATTCTGCCGGAAGACTGTTATTGCCGGCTAACCTGAAAGAGTATGCGGCGCTTGAAAAAGATATTGTGCTGGTGCCGGCCGGCAATCGTATGGAGATCTGGAATACAACTAAATACAAAGAGTTCTTTGATGCGTTCTCGCCTGAATCGTTCAGTGATCTGGCTGCCCAGGTAATGGGAGGCGGACTGGGTTGATCCGTTTAAAAGCTGGTAGTATGGCAAAGAATAAAAACACGGGAAAATTGGTCAACTTATCAACGAACCAACCGGTCAGCTATCACATCCCGGTTCTTCTTCATGAAGTTGTTGAAGGACTGCATATAAAACCCGGAGGGATTTATGTAGATGTCACTTTTGGTGGTGGCGGCCACTCAGCAGCTATCCTGCAGCAACTGGGCCCCTGCGGCAGGCTGGTGGCTTTTGACCAGGACGCGGATGCGGAGCGCAATTTGCCGGAGGATGAACGGGTGCTGTTTATTCCGCAGAACTTCCGGCATCTGAAACGCTTTTTACGCCTGCACGGGATCAGCCAGGTAGATGGGGTACTGGCAGACCTGGGGGTAAGCAGTCACCAGTTTGATGAAGCGGAGCGGGGCTTTAGCACCCGCTTTAATGCGGATATGGATATGCGGATGGACAGGCGGCAGCAACAGACAGCATTTGACATTTTGCAAACCTATTCTGAACAGCAGTTGCATAAACTGTTTGAGCAGTATGGTGAAGTAACGAATGCCAGAACGCTGGCAAAAACAATTGTTGAGGTGCGGAACAACGTTTCATTGAAAACAGTGGATGGCTTTAAGAATGCGCTGCGCCCCGTAGTAAAGGGCAACCCGAACAGGTATTTTGCCCAGGTCTTCCAGGCATTGAGGATTGAGGTGAACCAGGAACTGGAGGCATTAAAAGAATTGCTGGAACAGGCAAAGGACATCCTGAAGCCGGGAGGACGGGTAGCGATCATCACCTTTCATTCGCTGGAAGACCGGCTGGTAAAGAATTTTTTCAGGGACGGAAGTTTTGAAGAAAAAGAGGAGCATCCCTTTATGCAGCACAGTGCTGAAAAAACATTTAAGATCATTACCAGAAAACCCGTAACAGCCGGTGAGGAAGAGCTGAAGCGCAATACTAGAGCACGGAGCGCAAAGCTGAGGGTGGCGGAACGGATATAGTTCATAGCCGATAGTTCATGGATGGGCCATCAACTATGATTCATGAACCAGTTGAGATCTGTTGAGGTGTTGCAGTGAGTGACACAACAGGGATGATAGCAATTCAAAAGCTGACAAAATAAAAACAGAAACAGTGGCAGAAAAAAAAGAGAAAAGAAGCCGGTGGAACTGGAAAAAGTTGCTGAACTACCAGTCTATTGTAAAACAGGTGCCTTTCCTGTTTTATCTGGCTTTTCTTGCCATCATATATATATACAACGGGCATATGGCGGATAAAACCGTTCGCAAAATAAATGCAACCGCAAAAGAGGTAAAAGAATTACAATGGGAGTATAAAAGCCTGAAAAGCGAGGTGATGTTCCGGAGCAAGCCCAGCGAACTAACGAAAGCCCTGCAGCCGTTGGGCTTGAACGAATTGCAGGAGTCTCCTTATGTATTAAAGGATTCACTGGAAGAATATATGCAGACAGCTCATAAATAATAACAGGCGTTGGAAATTAAGAAAGACATATTGTGGAGGGTGTATCTCTGTTTTATAGGGATCGTGCTGCTGTGCATCATTGTATTGGGTAAAGCAACAGTAATCCAGCGGGTGCAGGGCGATCACTGGCGCAATATGGGGGATAGTATGCACCAGAAGATCGTGGAAATTAACGCCGACCGCGGTACTATTTTTAGTGAAGACGGACAGATGCTGAGCACGTCGCTGCCCCAGTTTGATATATATATGGACTTTATGGCAGATGGGCTGCGCGATAAGAACGGCAAGGTATATAAAGAGAATATTGATTCATTTGCAGCTGCAATGGCCAGCTATTTTAAAGATAAAACGGCAAAAGAGTACCGTAAGGAATTTGATGAGGCCTATAAAAAAGGAAGCCGGTATTATACATTAAAAAAGAAACTTTCCTTTGAAGATTATAAATCCTTACGGCAGTTTCCCCTGGTGCGCCTTGGTAAAAACAAAAGCGGGATCATTGTTGAGGAAACCAGCAAACGCATAGCTCCTTTTGGTTTGCTGGCTAACCGTACCATTGGCCTGAGCCGGGAATATGTAAACAGCGATGGCAAGATAAAGAAGATGAATGTAGGCCTGGAAATGAGCTACGACAGTTTACTGAACGGGCAGAATGGCCAGCGGGTGGTCCGTTATATTTCCGGTGGTGCAGTGCCGGTGGAGGGCTTCCAGGTAGAGCCCGAAAATGGCAGGGACATTTATACCACTATTGATGTGAACATGCAGGACATAACAGAAACGGCATTGCTGCGTATGATGATGACCTGCCAGGGTGAGTACGGAACCGCCATTGTTATGGAAACAAAAACAGGTAAGATAAAAGCCATCGCCAACCTGGGGCGTAATCCCAATGATACCACTTATTGGGAAAATGATAATTATGCGTTGCGGGTTACGGAACCCGGGTCTACTATAAAAATGGTCACCTTCCTGGCTGCCATGGACAAAGGTTCTTCAAAGCCAAGCGACCTGGTAGAAGTGGGAAGCGCAGGCCGTATGCAGGTGGGACCAAGAATGGTTACGGATGCGGAGCGGATGCCCAAGCCGGTGATGACCATTGAAGAATGTATTGCGCACAGTTCCAATGTGGGGATGAGCAAGGTGGCCCTCAAAGCATTTGGAAAAAACCCTGCTGAGTTTGGAGAATACCTGCACAAGTTCCATATGGATACCAAATCGCCAATAGACCTTGCAAATGTGCCCAGGCCGCGTATGGCGCCATTGGCTGCAGATCATGGCGGGTTAATGAATATGCTTACCATGAGCTTTGGTTACGCAGTACAGGTAAGCCCGCTGCAAACATTGACTTTATATAATGCGGTGGCAAATAACGGGGTAATGGTAAAACCTTACCTGGTCAACAGCATTCGCAACCAGGGTGTGGTTGTAAAGCAAATGCACCCGGAAGTGCTGCTGGATCCGCTTTGTAAGCCCTCCACCTTAAAAGCGGCACAGGAAAGCCTGCGAATGACGGTTACAGAAGGTTCTGCCAAAAAGGCCTTGCAGGATCTGCCCTTTCCGGTAGCCGGCAAAACGGGCACGGCGCATGTGGCAGATGGAAATATCAAATACGGGAATAATGTTTATCAGGCTTCGTTTGTGGGCTATTTTCCTGCAAATAATCCACAGTATACGTGTATTGTTGTCATTCGTACACATCCCGGTGCTGCCGTACATTTTGGTGGTCTGCTGGCCGCCCCGGTGTTCAGGGAAATTGCTACCAAGATCTATAGCATGTATGTAGACCGGAAAACGCCCAAGGGCTATGAAGGGTCAAAGGACAGCAGCACCTACTTTTATGCAGGCAGCGCAAAAGCGGTGCGGAATGTGCTGAATATACTGGGCATTCCGTATGTGGATTCAACACAATCAGATCAGTGGGTGACCATGTATGCCAACCGGTTTAAACCAGTGGTTACCGGCAGTACGGTAAAAGGCAATGTGATGCCGAATGTGCAGGGAATGGGGTTAAGAGACGCCATCAGCCTTTTGGAAAAAATGGGGCTGCGGGTAAGGATACAGGGAAGCGGAAAGGTTGCAGGGCAGTCTATTTTGCCCGGCGCAGCATTCACAAAAGGACAGGCGGTTATTTTAAATCTGGCATAATAAAAAACGTGCAGTTACAGGAGTTATTATATAAGACCCAATTACAATCCGTGCAGGGCAACAGGGCTGTGGAGGTAAATGCGGTTTGTATTGATTCCCGTAAAATAATGCCCGGTGCGGTTTTTATAGCAGTAAGAGGAGGAACGGACGGGCACCAGTTCATTGACAATGCGGTTCAAGGCGGAGCGGTGGCTATTGTCTGTGAAACACTTCCGGAGCAAATGCAGGAGGCAGTTGCTTATGTACAGGTAGCAAACAGCGCGGCAGCGGCCGGCATCCTGGCGCATAATTTTTACGGGCAGCCTTCTGAAAAATTAAAGCTGGTTGGTGTTACCGGTACCAATGGTAAAACCACTATTGCCACCTTACTGTACCAGTTGTTTAGCCAACTGGGGTATAAAAGCGGTCTGATCAGTACGGTTCAGAATCGGGTGGGCAATGAAGCGTTGGCGGCCACACATACCACACCCGACCCGGTTAGTTTAAATGCCCTGCTGGCACAGATGGTGGAAAAGGACTGTATTTATGCTTTCATGGAAGTAAGCTCGCACGCCATTCACCAGCACAGGATAGAAGGGCTGCAATTTGCAGGAGGTATCTTCAGCAACATTACGCATGATCACCTGGACTATCACCAAACATTTGATGAGTACATCCGTGTAAAAAAAGCATTCTTTGATCATTTGCCCAAACAGGCATTTGCATTAACGAATACAGATGATAAACGCGGAATGGTGATGATGCAGAACACGGCTGCGGCAATCAGAACCTACAGTTTAAAGACCATCAGTGATTTTAAAGGAAAGATCCTTGACAATAATATTATGGGCCTGCACATGATGGTAGATGACCAGGAAGTGCATTTCCGTTTGATCGGTGAGTTCAATGCCTATAACCTGCTGGCCGTTTATGGCGCTGCGGTTTGTTTGGGTGAGGACAAGATCAATGTGCTGCAGGCGCTGAGTACCTTAAGCGGTGCGGCAGGCAGGTTTGATTATATTATTTCTGCAAAAGATAAGGTGATCGGTATTATTGACTATGCGCATACACCGGATGCCTTGCTGAATGTGCTGGCCACTATCAAAAAACTGAGAAAAGGATTTGAGCAGGTGATTACGGTGGTAGGTTGTGGCGGCAACAGGGATAAAACAAAAAGGCCGGTAATGGCAGAAGTAGCCTGTGAGTATAGCGATAAAATAATTTTTACGAGTGATAACCCAAGGAATGAAGATCCGCAGGAAATCATTAAAGACATGGAGGCCGGGGTAAGTGCGGGTTGCAGGAGAAAATGCCTTTCTATTGCAGACCGGAAAGAGGCTATAAAGACGGCAATCAGCCTGGCGGGTACAGAGGATATAGTGCTGGTAGCTGGTAAAGGCCATGAGACCTACCAGGAGGTGAAGGGAGTACGAACTCATTTTGACGATAAAGAAACAGTAAGGGAAGTTTTTGAATTGTTGGGGAAGTAGAAGCTGAGGCTGGTTGATCAGTTGTGCGGTTGTTAAGTGAACAGGGTAAACTTATTGGCAGATCAGCACTTTAGCTAATTAGCACATTAAATTAAAATATGTTATATCATTTATTTGAGTGGTTGAAAGCGCAGGGGATCAATTTCCCGGGAAGGAACCTGATGGATTTTATCACCTTCCGGGTAATGATGGCGGTTTTGCTGGCGCTTACCATCACGCTGATATTTGGTAAACGACTGATCAACGTGTTGCGCAGAAGGCTGGCAGGGGAAACCGTCAGGGACCTTGGTCTTGCCGGTGAGCAGGCTAAAAAAGGAACGCCTACCATGGGAGGACTGATCATTATACTGGGCATATTGGTGCCTACATTGCTCTTTGCAAGACTGGATACGGTTTATATTTTGCTAATGCTCTTTACAACGATCTGGTTAGGGGCGGTTGGCTTTACGGACGATTACCTGAAGCTGCGGGCCAAAAGACAGGCAGCAGAAAAAGGGGAAGTGTATAAAAAAAGCGATAAGGATGGATTGGCCGGGAAATTTAAGATTTTCGGACAGGTGGTGTTGGGGGTTACTGTAGGCGCTGTTTTATATTTCAACAGCAATGTAAAGATCTGGCGCGAATTCATAGGTACGCCGGGCCCTTCTGAAACAGAAGTGATCACCAAGACCGTTAATAATAAAACCAAGCATTTTGTAGCCACCAAAGAGCCTGTTACCACTATTCCGTTTGTAAAAACTCATGAATTTAATTATTCAAAGTTACTGCCGGAACCGTTGCGGCCTTATTCGTGGATATTGTATATCGCTATTGTCGTGTTCATTATTGTAGCGGTTTCAAACGGTGCAAATATAACAGACGGGCTGGATGGGCTGGCCACAGGAACATCAGCATTGATCGGGGTAATGCTCGGTATTTTTGCTTATGCCAGCGGTAACTTCAATTTTGCAGATTACCTGAATATTATGTACATCCCCAACCTGGGAGAGCTGTCTATTTTCCTTGCCGCAATGATCGGGGCCTGTGTGGGTTTCCTCTGGTACAACTCTTATCCGGCACAGGTTTTTATGGGCGACACGGGCAGTTTAACGCTGGGTGGTATCATTGCGTCAATAGCAATCATTGTTCATAAAGAGCTGCTGATTCCTATTTTTTGCGGGGTGTTCCTTGTAGAGAATATCAGCGTGATGCTACAGGTGGCTTATTTCAAATACACAAAGAAGAAATATGGGGAAGGAAGGAGGATCTTTTTAATGAGCCCATTGCACCATCATTATCAGAAGCTGGGCTATCATGAGGCAAAGATCGTAACAAGATTCTGGATCGTGCAGATCTTACTGGTGGTTGTATGCATCGTAACCTTAAAGCTAAGGTAGGCAATGGAAAAACATTTGGTTATACTGGGTGGCGGAGAAAGTGGTGTTGGAGCAGCAATACTGGCCCGGCAAAAAGGCTACGGGGTTTTTTTATCAGACGGAGGTTCTTTGAAAGAAGTATATCGTAACGAGCTGGAACAGGAAGGGATCAGTTGGGAAGAAGGCGGTCATACGGAAGAAAAAATACTGGTGGCGGATGAGATCGTCAAAAGCCCCGGTATTCCTGAAAAAAATGAGCTGATGCAAAAGATCAGGGCAAAGGGCATTCCGGTGATCAGTGAAATAGAGCTGGCCTATCGTTTTGCAGGCAGCAGTAAAATTGTGGCGATTACCGGCAGCAATGGTAAAACCACCACAACGGCCCTCATTCATCATATTTTAAAAACAGGAGGGCTGGATGCTGCGCTGGCAGGCAATATAGGCATGTCCTTTGCAAAACAGGTAGCGCTGGATCCCAAACCGGTTTACGTGGTGGAGGTAAGCAGTTTTCAGCTGGATGATATTGATCAGTTCAGGCCCTATATCAGCGTGCTGACCAATATTACGGAGGATCACCTGGATCGTTACGGATACAATTTCGATAATTATATAGCCAGCAAATTCCGCATTATCAGGAATCAGCAGGCAACGGATTATTTTATATATAACGCAGACGATGAAGTAACAAAAAGATCATTAGACAAATTCAATATTCAATCAATTCAATTACCGATTAGCATGGAGAATGAAAACAGCGCGGCATTTATAAAAGATGGGGACATGTATGTAAGAACGGGCGAAGATTTCATAAATATGAGCATTTATGACTTTACGCTTAAAGGTAAACACAACCAGTATAATACTATGGCAGCATGTGTGACGGCGGCAACAATGGACATTCGCAAGGAAAAGATCCGGGAAGCAGTGCAGACTTTTCAGAACCTGGAGCACCGTATGGAGCATGTGGCCACCATCCGTGGGGTAGAGTTTATTAATGACAGTAAGGCCACCAATGTAAACTCTACATGGTATGCTTTGGAAAGCATGACCAAACCCACCGTGTTAATCCTTGGAGGCGTTGACAAGGGTAATGATTACTCGCTGATGCAGGAAATGGTGGCTGAAAAAGTGAAAGCCATTATTTGCCTGGGTGTGGATAATAAAAAGATACATGAAGCATTCGGGAATACGGTATCCATTATTATTGACACCACCAGTGCTGAAGAGGCAGTGGGCGCCGCTTTTGCACATGCTGAAAAAGGCGACGTGGTTTTATTAAGCCCTGCCTGTGCAAGCTTTGACCTGTTTAAAAATTATGAAGATCGGGGCAGGCAGTTCAAACGCGCCGTGATCGAATTATAAATGAATTGTTAAGATGTCGGCAATAGCAGAAATAACATCGGAAGAGAAAGCCGCTAAATTGAAGGGCTGGAAAGGAGGACTGGATCAACATGCCCGTGGCGATAAAGTGATCTGGGCGCTGGTGGTATTGCTGACGCTCATTTCCCTGCTGGCAGTGTATAGTGCAACAGGCTCTCTGGCCTATAAAAAATATAAAGGGAATACAGAGGTCTATTTATTTAAACAGGTCATCTTTATTTTACTGGGCTTTGCTATTGTTTACTTTGCACATAGGGTCAATTATACTATTTATTCAAAGGTGGCCAGGATCCTGTTCATATTAAGCATTCCGCTGCTGGCGTATACCCTGTTCTTTGGTGTAAAAATGAATGAAGGCAGCCGCTGGATAAGAGTGCCGCTGATCAATATGACCATGCAGACCTCCGATCTTGCAAAGCTGGCCTTATTCATGTACCTGGCACGTTTGCTCAGCCGGAAACAGCAGGTGATCAAAAGCTTTAAAAAGGGATTTCTGCCCGTAATCCTGCCGGTGGGTATTACCTGCTTATTAATTGCCCCGGCAAATTTGTCAACAGCGTTGTTGCTGGGCGCCAGTTGCCTGCTGTTATTATTTATAGGGCGTGTAAGCGTCAGGCACATATTGCTCGTTATTGGCCTTGCCCTAATACCCATCATGATGCTGATTATGGCAGCAGTGGTGCAGCATAAAAAAGGAGACGGGGCAGCGGCAGCAACGGCTACCTCCGATGCAGCAAAGAAATCCGGAAGCGGGCTTACAGGAAGGGTAAGTACCTGGATTGGTCGTGTTGAGAACTTTATATATGGTGGCAAAGAAGCAGACAATGATGAAATGTACCAGGTAAACCAGGCCAAGATCGCTATTTCAAGAGGTGGCCTTTTCGGCGTAGGCCCGGGCAACAGCACCACCAGGGATTACCTGCCGCAGGCATATAATGATTTTATCTTCGCTATTATTATTGAAGAGTATGGTTTGGTAGGAGGCGCTTTTATCCTGTTTGTATACATCGTGTTCCTTTACCGCTGTATAAGGATCTTTAAGAGGTGCCCGTTTGCATTTGGCGCTTTCCTGGCATTGGGGCTGAGTTTCACACTGGCCATACAGGCAGTGGCCAATATGGCAGTAACGGTGAACCTGTTTCCTGTAACAGGGGTAACACTGCCGCTGGTAAGTATGGGCGGATCCAGCTTCCTGTTCACTTGTCTGGCAATAGGAATTATTTTAAGTGTGTCCAGGAACGTGGAAAGCCTGGAACGGCCAAAGCCCGTGGCAGCAGCTACTGATGAGGCCGAGGAAGTAGTGGTGGCAGCAGAAGAGCCCATTGAAGCAGAAAAGTAAATGAGTAAAAAAATAATCATAGCAGGTGGTGGAACCGGGGGGCATATCTTCCCTGCCATTGCTATCGCCAATGCGCTACAAAAAAAAGATCCTTCGATACAGATCCTGTTCATTGGTGCAAAAGGAAAAATGGAAATGAAGAAGGTGCCGGAGGCCGGTTATGAAATAAAAGGATTAGACATTGCGGGACTGAACCGTAGTTCTTTGATAAAAAATATATCGCTGCCATTTAAGCTGGTGAAAAGCTTTTTCCAGGTGAAAAAGATCTTCAGGTCTTTTCAGCCGGATGCAGTGGTTGGTGTGGGAGGCTATTCAACATTTCCTGTGCTACGATATGCGCAGTCAAAAGGAATTCCCACTTTTATTCATGAATCCAACTCCTTTGCCGGTAGGGCAAACATCCTGTTAGGAAAAAAAGCCACAAAGATTTTTACCGCAACGGAGGGAATGGAAAAGTTTTTCCCGGGAAATAAGATCCGTATAACGGGAAACCCGGTAAGGCGGCAGATTGCCGCTATGAAGGTAAGCCGGAAAGAAGGGATCAGCTTTTTTTCTCTGGACCCGGATAAACTGACCGTGCTGGTGGTAGGTGGCAGCCTGGGAGCAAGATCTATTAATGAAGCGGTGATCGCCCATTATAATGAGCTGCTGAAGGCAGGCTTGCAACTGATCTGGCAAACAGGCAATACCCTGGCAAAAGAAGCTGCTGAAATAGCAGTAGAGCATAAGGAGATATGGGCCAACCCTTTTATTGGTGAAATGCAGCATGCTTATGCCGCGGCAGATATCATTATGGCAAGGGCCGGGGCTATGACGGTAGCTGAAATCTGCGTGGCAAAAAAGCCGGTGATCTTTGTTCCTTACCCGTTTGCAGCAGAGGATCACCAGACGGCAAATGCTATGCAGTTGGTAAACAAGGGCGCTGCCTGGCTGGTAAAGGATCGTGAAGCAAAGGATACAGCCATTGCAAAAGTGATTGAGCTGGCAAAAGACACAGCTACCCGCAGGTATATGAGCGAGGCCCTGTCCGGCTTATCCGTTACGGACGCAGATGAAAGAATAGCGGATGAAATATTAAAACAGCTATAACGTGCAGGAAAAAGAAACAGGAGCCTTAAGAAAGGTTTATTTTATAGGGATCGGCGGCATAGGAATGAGTGCGCTTGCACGCTATTTTCACTCAAAAGGCATTGCCGTAAGCGGTTATGATAAAACGGAAACGCCCTTAACAAAAGCATTGGAGCAGGAAGGCATACCGGTGCATTATGAGGATGATATAAATGAGGCTCCAAAGGATGCGGATTGGGTGGTATACACACCCGCTGTGCCCAAAAATCATAAAGAGCTGAATTTTTATAAGGAGCGGGGATATACAGTGCTCAAGCGGAGTGAGGTGCTTCAGCAGATAACAGAAAGTTCTTTTAATATATGTGTGGCAGGCACCCATGGCAAAACCACCACCACCACCATGATCGCTCATTTGCTGCGGGACAGTGGTTATGGCTGTAATGCGTTCTTAGGTGGAATTGCTGCAAACTACAATACCAATTTCTGGGGCAGTGAAAAAGAAGTTTGTGTTATTGAAGCGGATGAATACGACCGTAGTTTTTTAAGATTGAGCCCGGATATAGCGGTTGTAACAGCTGTAGATCCGGATCACCTGGATATTTACGGAACAGAGGAAAATGTGCGCCGGGCCTTTGCTGATTTTGCACAGCGCCTGAAGCCCGGTGGGCTCTTAATAAGGAAGCTGGGAATTGGTAAAGAGCTAAAGGCAGAACGTATGTGGCAGTATAGCTTGCAGAACGACCAGGCCAATGCTTATGCTGCAAATATAAAAATAGAAGATGGCGGGTACCGGTTTGATGCGGTGCTGCCCTCACAAATCATAGACGGCGTTCGGTTGAATATGGGAGGAATGCACAATGTAGAGAACATGATCGCCGCCATAACAGTAGCAAGTTCTTTAAATATTGATCAGGATAAAATAAAAGCAGCGGTAGCTTCCTTTAAGGGCGTAAAGCGCAGGTTTGAGTATATCATCAGGCGGAAAGGTCTGGTTTTTATTGATGATTATGCGCATCACCCTGAAGAATTGAAGGCGTTGATAAATGGTGTAAAAACATTGTTTCCCCAAGAAAAATGTACACTAATTTTCCAGCCGCATTTGTACAGCCGTACAAAAGATTTTGCCCAGGAATTTGCTGCTGTTTTGAGTAGGGTTGATAAGTTGATCTTATTGCCGATTTATCCTGCAAGGGAGCAACCGATCCCCGGAATTGAAAGCAATCGCATTGCTGAAAAGATGGATGGAGGAGCCCCTGAAATCATGACGAAAGACGAACTATTGGATTGGGTTGGAAATGAATTTTCGGAGAAAAGGAACAGAGCGTTTGGAGAAGTGATCATTACCGCCGGGGCCGGAGATATAGATAAGCTGGTAGGACTCATAAAAAGCAGTTTAGAAAATTAAAGTGAATACGAAAAGGGCAATAAAACGAATGTTATTAACACTTATGTGGCTGGGTGTTGGTATTGGGATGTTTATCGTAATAGCAGCCGCAATGCGTGTTCAGGATGATAGTGTTTGCGCAGGATATGACATTAATATAAAAGGCGCTGGCGGAGGCGGCAGTTTATTTACTTCTGAGGGCCAGATCGTAAAATTATTAAAAGAAGCCACCAGGGGTAATATTAAAGGCCAGCGAAAAAGCAGCTTTGACCTGCCTCGTATTGAAGATCTTTTGGAGCAAAGCGCATGGGTGTACAATGCTGAGCTCTATTTTGATAATAAAGAAATGCTTCGGGTAAATGTAACAGAGCGCAAACCCCTGGCAAGAGTGTTTACAGCAGGAGGCCGGTCCTTTTATATTGACGAGGCCGGAAAGCAGATCCCGCTTTCTGATAAGGTGACGCTGGAGGTACCGGTCTTTACAGGGTATCCGGATAACAAGATCATGAAAGCATCAGACAGTTCTTTGTTAGAAAATATGATCGCTGCGGCATCATTTATCAATAGCGACTCTTTCTGGGCAGCCCAGGTTTCGCAAATTGATATCCGCAGTTGCGGTAAGGATTGCTGGGACATGCAAATGATCCCGGTAGTAGGCAACCACCGTGTAGACCTGGGCGATGGCAGCGAGATTGCCTCCAAATTTCATCGTCTGTACCTGTTTTATGACCAGGTATTAAAACGTACAGGCTTTGACAAATATAAAATGGTGGATGTGCAATATGACGGACAGGTTGTGGGTATTAAAGGTGCTTATACCAAGCTGGATTCTATTCAGCTTCGTAAAAATATTGAACAGTTATTGCAGCAATCCCGCCAGGCAAATGATCTTATAGAAGTAGCTCATCCCATGCCCGGAGTAATGAAAATGGATATAGATACTTTGGCAGATGCAAGGGAATTGTATACACCACCGGTAAATGATGATGGCTTGGATACGCTGGATCTGATGCCGGTAGGTGTGAAGCAGGATCCTGTACCCGCCGGGTCAGCATCCGGTGAAGAAGCTGTAAAAAAAGAAGCGGAGCAAAAGCCGGCAGCCAGGCCCCGGGAGGTGAAAAAAACAGAGGAAAAGAAGAACCCGGAAAAACGGGAAACAAACAGATCAGACCGTCCGGCTTCAGAAAAAACGAGCTCCAAAAAAGCAGCAGTAAAAAAAGAGGCGGTAAAGCCGGCCCATACGGCTGCGCAGAAAGAGAAGAGCAGACCCGCGGCAAAGAAGAAGACAGAACTGAAAAAAGGAACAAAAACGCCGGCATCGGAATCTGCTCATGCAACAGGTACTAAGGTGGCAGACAGGAAGAAGGCAACTACAAAGAAAAACACTCATTAAATAAAACAACTAAAAACGAAGTATATGAATGCTGAACAACCCATTATCGTAGGACTGGACATAGGAACCACAAAAATTGCTGTTATTGCAGGACGTAAAAATGAATTTGGAAAACTGGAAATACTGGGCTTTGGAAAAGCCAACTCCAACGGGGTAAAGCATGGCCAGGTACTGAATATTGATGAAACCATAAAAGCCATTAAAACGGCTCTGGAAAATTGTCTGACCGTAAATCCAAACCTGAACATCAGTGAAGTATATGTGGGTATTGCCGGGCATCATATAAAGAGTTTGCAAACCCGCGGTGATATTGTGCGGGAAAATGAAGAAGAGGAAATTACCCAGGCAGAAGTAGACCTGCTGGTAAGTAAGCAGTATAAGACCTATATTCCTGCAGGGGATCAGATCATTGATGTCATTCCACAGGAATATACGGTAGATAATATGCCCAACATTGTTCGGCCCATCGGGTATAGTGGTGTAAAACTGGGTGCCAACTTTCATATTATCACCGGAGATAAGAATGCTATCCGGAATATTAACCGCAGTGTTGAAAAAGCAGGTTTGTATACAAAAGACCTGGTATTGCAGCCTTTGGCCTCGGCAGCGGCAGTGATGGGGCAGGAAGACCTGGAAGCAGGAGTGGCCATTGTGGATATAGGTGGCGGTACTACGGACCTGGCTGTCTTTGCGGATGGGGTACTGCGCCATACAGCAGTAATTCCGTTTGCAGGAGAAAATATCACCAATGATATTAAAACCGGGCTGGGCGTTTTGAAAAGCCAGGCAGAGCAGATGAAAACACAGTTTGGCAGTGCGCTGGCCAATGAGGCAAAAGCCAATGCTTATATCACCATCCCGGGTCTGCGCGGGATGCCTGCAAAAGAGATCAGTGTTAAAAACCTGGCAAATATCATTCAGGCCAGAATGAGCGAGATCCTTGATTTTGTTACCTACCATTTAAAACAGATCGGGATGGACAACCGTCAGCTAAACGGCGGTATTGTACTTACCGGCGGTGGCTCACAGCTAAGACACCTGATCCAGCTTACAGAATATGTAACCGGTTTGCCTGCAAGGATCGGCCTGCCCAACGAGCACCTGGCAGCAGGGCATATTGAAGAACTGGCAAAGCCGACCTATTCTACCTGTCTGGGGCTGATCCTGAAAGGATATGATGATTTTGAAAATAACCGTAAAGTGTTTGAAAAAAGCTTCATCACTGTTCCGGTACCGCAGGACCTGATTAAGCAGCCGGCACTGGCAGGTGACGTGGCTGAAATAGCCGGTCCTGAAGAAAATATTGCTACGGCCTCCGTTGAAAAAAGACAACCGCTGAAAAATTTCTGGGACAAATTTAAAAACGGCATTATCGACATCTTTAAGGAAGAAGAAGATGGCCACTTGTAAATAACAGATATGCCGCGCATCTTCTGAAAGGTGCGGAAGACACGCGGCATTTGTAGCTCTTTTAATTGTTACTAAATCCTCTTTCTCAAACCCTCTCCCCTGGAGGAGAGGTGCTGAGATGAGGCTATAAGTTTAAAAAAAAATTTCAACTATAACTCTTCACTCCTGTTCCTTCTTTTCTGAAGACGGGCCGGAAGTGAGGCCTAACCCATTTACTAAACAGGTTTTCACAGAAAGGTGTGAGCCACAAATTTTTTTAACAGATGATACATTTTGATCTACCCAAAGAACAGTCATCCATTATCAAAGTCATTGGTGTTGGCGGCGGTGGTGGTAACGCTGTGAACCACATGTTCAGTCAAAACATCGACGGAGTAAATTTTATTATTTGTAATACGGATGCCCAGGCGCTGTCTAACAGCCAGATACCCAACCGCATTCAGTTAGGGCCACAGCTGACTTCCGGTTTGGGGGCCGGTGCTAACCCGGAGATCGGCCGCCAGGCAACCGAAGAGTCATTAGAAGAGATCAAACGCATTGTAGAGGTAAATACCAAAATGGCCTTTATTACCGCCGGAATGGGAGGAGGTACCGGTACCGGTGGCGCGCCCATCATTGCAAAGATCTGCAAGGACCTTGGTGTGCTTACAGTGGGCATTGTGACCATGCCCTTTGCCTATGAAGGAAAAAAACGGCACAAGCAGGCAGAAGAAGGCATTAAGATCCTGAAGCAATATGTAGACACCCTGCTGGTGATCAGCAATGACAAGCTGCGCCATCAGTTTGGAAACCTGAAGATGCGCGAAGCATTTGAAAAAGCAGATAATGTGCTGGCAACTGCCGCCAAATGTATTACTGATGTTATTAACAGCACCGGCCAGATCAACGTAGACTTTGCGGATGTTTGCACCGTAATGAAAAATGGTGGCGTGGCTATTTTGGGAAGCGCAACCGCATCCGGTGAAAACCGGGCACAGCGGGCCATTGAAGAAGCATTGAATTCTCCGCTGCTTAATGATAACGATATCCGTGGCGCAAAATGGATCCTGATCAATATCAACTCAGCTGAAGGAGATTCAGAATTTACAATGGATGAAGTGGAAGTGATCCAGGCGCACCTGCTGAGCCAGGCCGGTGAAAATACAGATGTGATCCTTGGTTTGGGTTATGATAACTCACTGGGAGATGAAATAGGTATTACGCTGATCGCAACCGGTTTTGAGAATAAAGACCCGTTTGTAAAACCGGTATTAAAGAAAGAAGAACAGGCAGAAGGGAAAATTGTAATGACCTTAACGCCCCAGGAAAATACAGCCCCTAAAATTGAAAATAAAGTAACGCAGCCGGAAGTGCTGGAGCATGAACTAAAGGAAGCAGAAAAAAGCCTGGGCATACCCACGGATCCGATGATGCCCAAACTGGTAGATGAGCCTTATTTTGATGCACCAATGCCTACACTGGAAGATATTTCTGATCTGGAATATGCCAATAATGCAGAGGTGCACTATACATTGTCGGCAGAAGACAATGAAAAAATAGGGGCACATGCAGAACCGGAGAAAGAAGTAGTGGTTGAGATCGTTGCAGAAGAAGATACAGCATTTTATTCACCTGCGATTCCGGCTGAAGACCGCGTAATGGAGCAGCCCATTGTGAAAGAGCCGGAGGCTGAGCCGGATTATGCAGCAGGTGCAGGCGTGCGCAGCTATCTGGCAAAACCTTCCAACATCTACGCAGAGCCCAGGAAAGAAGAGCCGGCTGCAAATAAAGAAGCAGCAAAACCGGTATATGGTGAAGAGAAGATGGAGCTGGTAGAGCGTGAAGAAGCAAAAAGAGAAGAAGCGCCTGCCACCCTATACAGCCGGGTAAGCGGCAAGCAGGAAGAACCGCCTGTACAGCCCCAATTATCGGCAGAGGAAGAATTACAATTGCAAAAGCGCAAACAGGTAGAGCGTTTGCAAAAACTGCGCAATCTTTCTTTTAATGTAAATAACAGCGACCCCAACAGCGAATATGAGACCATACCCGCCTACATCCGCCGTAATATGGAGTTGCAGGACAACACCAGTCACATAGAAAGCTATTACAGTAAGTTTGAAGTAAGCTCCGATGACAAGAATCAGGGTCAGATCAATACCATTAACACCTTTCTGGATGGTAAAAAACCAGACTGATTCCTGTGAAAATTCAAATCCTGCCAACCGGCGGGAGGAGTTTTGGGTGTATAGTTTATAGTTGTAGTCCCGGCAGTTATCTGCCGGGGCTTTTTTCAGATCAGTACCACTAACCGTTTGCCCCCCGAAGCAACGGTGTCCCAAAATGCTGCAATATCCTGTAAGTGCACGGTCTGGGTATTAACGATCAGCTTATGATCGGCAGCCATCTGAAGAAACTGCGGTAGTATTTCATGGAACAATTGCTGTATTTCTTCTTTTGTCCAGCTGCCTATTCCTGATCCTGCCAGGTACAGGTCAGTGCTTCTTAATATTTCTGATGAAAGTACAATTGTATCTCCTGTCATGGCGCCTACAGATACGAACCGTGTTTTATGTGTAAAAGACCCGTTGCCTTTCAGCGCCTGCAGAAGCAATGTTGCGGTATGTCCCCACAGATAATCAATAACGATATCAACAGGGGTAGCTCTGTGTATCTTTTGGATTTGCGTAATAAATTGCTCATCGTCCTGTTTCAGGGAAACAATTTCGTGCGCTCCCAATGCTGCCAGTGCTTGTAAGGATTCCTCGTTCCTGCCGGTTGCAATGGTTTTTTTTGCACCCAGGAGCTTTGCCACCTGAACGGATGTTTTGCCGGTAAAACCGGTAGCTCCGTTGATCAGTACGGTTTCACCCTCTTTCATACCGGCTCTGAATCGAAGCGCCATTACAGAACCGGCAACCGCATTGGGCAGGGCAGCAGCTGCGGCGTCATCAATACCATCGGGTAACGGAATTATTTTATTCTTCTCCACGATGGCCTTTTCAGCCATCATGCCTTTACCGTTAAAGGCAAATACCCGGGTACTATCCTCCAGCAGGCCAACACCATCCCCGCCTATTATCTGCGCCGGCTTTTCTTCAGGCGCTGCAGCATAATGTTTGCCGGCAGCCCTTAATTTATCAAAGTGTTTAATGGATACGGCTTTCACAAACAACAAACACTCCTTATCGTTTTTTGCTGCCGGTTCGGGAAAATCTTCTGTGTATCGAGGTATGCCGCCTTTTTCAAATAATATTGCTGCTTTCATGTTATCTTAATTTTAATGCAGCAAAGCTATCAGGTGGTTATTGCCCGGGCAATAACATTTGTTATGAAATCAGCGGGGAGGTTTGTTTTTTGCCAGCTTATTCTTTATACGGCTCAGGTGCACAGGCGTGATCCCTAAATAAGAAGCGATATAATGTTGCGGCACGCGCTGTATGAGTTGTGGCCGTTCATTAAGCAGGTGGGTATAGCGCTGTTCGGGGGTATTCCGGATAAAGGAGAAGAAATGCTTCATATAGTCGAATGTCCGCTCAAATACTGCATTGATGAACTGATCTCTTAAAGCAGGTGTGGTCAGCACTTCTTCAATGATCCTGTCCATATCTTTTTTATAGATCCACCAGAGTGTGCTGGGCTCAATGGTCTCAATGGTAACAAGGCTGGGAATCTTTTTGCGGAAGCTTTCAATAGAGGCAACCGTATCGTTCTCAAAGAAAAACTGGAACGTGATATCCCTACCGTTATTGTTAAACCAAACACGGATACAGCCTTTTTCAATCAGGTATAGCTTCTTTGAAACAGCGCCTTCGTTTAAAAGCACCGTTTTTGAAGGCACGGTGATGCGCTTAAAATAATTTTTATATTGAAGCCATTGAGCTGCTGTAAACGGAAATTTATTGCTTAACGGACCGGGCATTTGATAAATAGTGCTATATGAGGTTTACAACATCGGTAGAAATACTTCCGCAGAATGGTGCTGAATAGAACGTTTTCCTGAATTCTGAAGCTTCAGAACATTGGCAAACGCACCGCTATTCTATCGTTGGCGCTGCACCAGCCGTACCTGTAAAAGAATTGGCGGCCTTTCTTTGCTGTAGGGCAGCCTGTATAAAAATACGGAATTAATGGGGGACTGCATTTCCTGAGGTACATAACATTTTTCGGTTCGTGACACAAAGTGGCCTTTCGCCGTGGCGCGTGTCATCACGCGCCATTCCAACCACAAAAATGTTATGCTCTTTATTATAGAGCACGCATTATTGTTCAGGTAGGAATACCGGTCAGCGGTTAAACCTCCATTTATATCTCCGGTAATAAAAAACGAGTATAAAGGTAAGCCCGAAACAACAGGAGAAAAGCAGCAGCCGGGCACCGGTAATGGTCATGAACACATTGCTGGTATCCAGAATGGTTTCAAGCAGTTTATCGCACTTGCTTAATATATAACCGGTCAAAAAACTGCCCAATAGTTTAGTAAACTTGCCCAGATCTGTTTCATCATATTTATTCATGGGCGTTGAAATAATAGCTATGATCCAGCCGGTTATATAACCGAAAATGCAAATAAGATAGGTGATCGGGTAAATATCGGGCGCAGGCCCTACACGGTAGGCAAGGTAAATTAAGGCAGAACCTGCAATGACCCCTGAGATAGCTGTTGCCAGCAGGCTGTATCCGGATGCTTTGGGAGCAGGATGACTGTCCGCGGCATTAGTATCCGTATTGGTAATTGTAGCCATTAACTGCGTTTACAGGTAAATGTTTCAATACCTGAATTTACGCAGGATCACGCATGTAAAAAATGACTAATTTAAGTGATGCGAGGCTGCTGATACCGGCAGCGGATCTGTGAATGCATAAAAAACCGCCGGATTAGCAGCGGTTTTCACAATTTTTATACAGCTTATTTCTTCATAACAAAGCTTTCCATGAACTTGGTATTAAAGTTGCCACTGCGGAAGTCTTCATTCTGCATTAATTGCAGATGGAAAGGGATGGTTGTTTTAACCCCTTCAATGACATATTCACTCAGCGCCCGGTACATGGTATCAATGGCTTCATCCCGTGTGCGGGCTACCGTTATCAGTTTCCCGATCATGGAATCATAGTAGGGAGGAATGGTATAGCCTGCATAAACATGACTGTCTACGCGCACTCCATGCCCGCCCGGTACATGCAGGTTGGTAATCTTTCCCGGTGAAGGCCGGAAGTCATTATAAGGATCCTCCGCATTGATGCGGCATTCAATAGCATGCATTTCAGGGTAGTAGTCGGCCCCGGAAACTTTCTCGCCCATTGCGATCTTGATTTGTTCTTTGATCAGGTCAAAATTGATCACCTCTTCCGTTACACAATGCTCTACCTGTATGCGCGTGTTCATTTCCATAAAGTAAAAATTCCGGTGCTTATCCACCAGGAACTCAATGGTGCCCACGCTCTCATACCCGATGGCAGCAGCTGCTTTTTTGGCGGCTTCCCCCATTTTATAACGCAATTCATCCGTCATAAAAGGAGACGGGGACTCTTCCACCAGTTTCTGGTGACGGCGTTGGATAGAACAATCCCGTTCGCTGAGGTGGCAGATGGTTCCGTACTGGTCGCCGGCAACCTGTATTTCAATATGGCGGGGCTCTTCCACAAATTTCTCCATATAAATGCCATCGTTCTTGAACGCTGCTGCGGCTTCCGCTTTAGCCGTATCATAGGCATGCTCCATATCGGATTCCTTCCATACAACGCGCATACCCTTGCCGCCACCGCCGGCTGTTGCTTTCAGGATAACCGGGTAGCCGATCTCTTTAGCCAGTCCTTTTGCCTCATCCAGGCTATGCAGCAGTCCTTCACCTCCGGGAACTACCGGTACGCCTGCCCTGATCATAGTTTCCTTGGCGGTGATCTTATCACCCATCTTATTGATCATTTCGGCAGTAGGGCCAATGAATTTTATTTTGTTCTCATTACAGATCTGGGCAAACTTCGCATTTTCGGCCAGGAACCCGTAACCCGGGTGCACGGCATCCGCGTTGGTGATCTCTACGGCTGCCATTATATTGGGCACATTTAAGTAGGAATCAATGCTGGCCGGTTTTCCGATGCAAACGGCTTCATCCGCAAATTTTACATGCAGGCTTTCGCTGTCTGCTGTAGAATATACGGCTACTGTCTGAATGCCCATTTCCCGGCAGGTTCTTATAACACGCAGGGCAATTTCGCCCCTGTTGGCAATTAATATTTTTTTAAACATTGAACAAATTTGATAATTTGAAAATGTGCTAATCTGAAAATAAAAACCAACTCAAACAATTTGGAAATAGTAGAGCTATTTTCAAATTCTCAAATTGGCAAATTATCACATTAAATCAGGGTTCCACAATGAACAACGGCTGGTCAAATTCTACCGGTGAGGCGTCTTCTACCAGTACTTTGACGATCTTTCCGCTCACTTCGCTTTCAATTTCATTAAACAGTTTCATGGCTTCTATAACACAGATGACCTTTCCGGGGCTTACTACATCGCCCTCTTCAACAAAATTGGGTTTATCCGGAGCCGGTTTGCGGTAAAAAGTACCGATCATCGGGCTTTTTATAGTAATGGTATTGGCCGGGGGTTCAGCAGTTTTGGGAGCCTGGGCAGGTGGAGTTGGTGCAGTTTGAGAAGGAAGCTGGGCCGGAGCCTGGGGTTGCTGGTATTGAACCGGGGCGGCTGTTACTACCTGTGTAACGGATTCTTCCTTTTGGCGGATGGTTACTTTGAAGTCCTTTTGTTCAATGCTTAATTCGCCAATATTGGATTTGTTAACCATTTTGATTAACTCCTGGATTTGCTTAAAGTCCATAATTATTCAAGATTTATTAATGAGTTTGTAGTCTGATTTTTCTGTATAAAGAACCAATGGAGAACGTATGCAAAAAGATAAAAGCTAAGGTAAGTAATTCAACTACATTTTGAACGATATTTTACCAAAAATACCTTGGTTTAAACGAAAAATGGCTTAAAATCGGTCGATTTAAGCCATTTTTTGATGATATTTTAAATTAATCTTTTACACGTTCAACGTATTCCCCGGTCTTCGTGTTCACCCGGATCAGCTCTCCTTCATTTACAAACAGGGGAACGCTGATGGTTGCCCCGGTTTCAACGGTAGCCGGCTTTAAAGTACGGGTTGCTGTATCTCCCTTTAATCCCGGCTCGGTATAAGTTACCAGCATCACAATCTTATCAGGTAGTTCTACACTAACCGGCAACTCTGTTTCGGTATTCATTGCAATAGCTACTTCCTGTCCTTCTTTTAAGAATTGGGGCGCATCGATCAGGTTTTCGGCAACGCTGATCTGCTCAAACGTGTCGTTATCCATGAAGTTATAGCCCGTATCGTCCTTGTATAAATACTGGAACGCTCTTTTCTCAACACGTACCGGGAAGATGGTATCCCCGGAGTTCCATGTTTTTTCAATAGTACGGGTATTATCTACACCTTTTAATTTCGCCCAAACTTTTGCTGCTGCACGGGCAGTTTTGTTTTCGCCAAACTCAACTACTGAATAAAGGTTGCCATCGAGCTTCAAGATCATGCCGCGGCTGATGTCGGAAGTATTTGCCATTTAATTTTTTTTGAGGCGGCAAAGATAGCTGATGCCTGCAAGTTCTCAAAAACACAGGCAAAAAAAGTATACTGACTGGGGCATGAAAGAAGTTTAATACATATTATAGATATAAATATATGAATATATTTTTGTGTTTTTTGTAATAATTATATATTTTTATTCACATTATATTGAAAATATATGTTACAATTATAAAAATTACCATAATTTCTTTATAATATATTATATTTAAATATTTAATAATATATATTTGAAAACGTTTTAAAATACTGCTGGCTGGTAAAAAAACACAATTATACCTGGGTTTACGATTTGTCATAAGAAAAACTATAAACCAAATTATAAATAAATTAAATTTTTGTTTAATGAGGAGGATTTTATTGCTTACAAAGACCATTCTTGTTTCGGGCGCAGTGTTTGCCCAGGATACAACAACTGTTGATATTAAGGAAAAGGGCGACCTGCAGATCAACGGTTCCGTAGATGTCTATTACCGGTACAATTTTCAAAACGCGAAGTCTTCCTCTTCCGGTGTTTTGAACAACAATGTTACCAGTTTTACCAATTCCCAGAATTCAATAGAGCTGGGCATGGCTTCGGTAAAGGCCAGCTATACAAAAGGAAAAGCCGGAGTAGTGGTGGACCTGGGCTTTGGCCCGCGGGCAAAGGAGTTTGCCTATGCTGAAAGCGGAATTTCCCAGGCGATCAAACAGGCTTATGTAACTTATTCTCCTACAGATTATCTTACTTTTTCTGCAGGTAAATGGGGAACGCACCTGGGCTATGAGGTGCTGGATCCGCAGCTGAACAGGAACTATAGCATGAGCTATATGTTCTCATACGGACCTTTTTCACATACCGGGCTCAAGGCCAATGTTACTTTGGGCGATGGCTTTGGTCTTATGGCAGGGGTAACAAACCCGACTGATTTTTTATCAGCCTCCTTTGCTAAAAAGAATATTATCGGTCAGCTCAGCAAAACTTCTGAATCGGTAAGCGCTTATTTAAACTATGTAGGCGGTAAGGACACAGCCAATAATAACAGTAACCAGCTGGGGCTTACGGTTACGGCAAAGATCGTAGATCAGTTCTCTATCGGATATGATGGCACAGTGAAATTTATTGATCCGGTTACGGGAGGATCTGGTTCCTGGTGGGGATCTGCATTATATTTCAATGTGGATCCGTCAGAAAAATTTGGCATTACCCTGCGTGGCGAATATTTTGACGATAAGAAAGGCTTTACTGCAGTAGGAACTTCAGTTGTGCAGGGCACATTATCTTTTAACATTAAACCGGTAACAGGGCTCACCCTAATCCCAGAGTTCCGGTTAGACAGTGCCAAAGACCCGATCTTTTCAAAAAATTCAGGAGCTGATACCAAAAGCACCGGAACATTTTTATTAGCGGCGATCTATTCCTTCTAGGAATAATAAATAAGAAATGAGGAATATGAAATTGGAAAGGAAACATTTGTATTCAGTTGTCAGGCTGTTCCGTTGTACTAAAGAATTGATCTATCCTGATGCTATTAAATTATACATGAGAAAAACAGCGATTTATCAATCGTTCCTGCAAAAGCAGGGTTGCAATTACTACTGCTGAAAACCGCCGGGCTCTTAGCCCGGCTTTTTAATGAACATCCACAGCACAATTGATCCACTCCCCGTCGAAGCTGGCGTTATATTTTTTGTAGAAATTGATCGCAGGTTCATTCCATTCCAGTACCTGCCAGCAGATGCGCCTGAAGCCCTTTTCCCTTGCTTCTTCAAAAAGCCGGTCAAATAGCAATGTGCCAATTTTATGGCCACGCATTTTTTCAGTAACCAGAATGTCTTCCAGGTACATAGCTTTCCCTTTCCATGTAGAAAAACGGATATAATATAATGCGAAACCATGGATCGTTTCTTTTGGCTCTCCTCCCGCAGAAAGGCTGAAGGAGGTTGCTACAAAGGCCCACCATACAGGATTGGGGCCAAACCCGCTTTCCGTAAAATGAGCTAAGGATACTGTTACCTCCTGAGGTGCTTTTTCATATACCGCCAGTTCCCGTACCAGCTCCAGTATCCGTTTACAATCTGCTGCAACTGCTCTTCTGATTGTTATTTCCATGCCTGCAAATTAAGTATTTTAGTGCACCTTTTGCACAGATCATTATTATAGCCTGCGTCAGCAAATGAAAAAGACGGCTGTTAATACAATATCCGGAGCGCATTCCTGAACGATTTGCCTGCTGGAACAGGTTCTTATGCGAAAGTAAAATTCATTACAGACTTATACAAAGCACGCGCTTCCGGATATCTGGAGCGTCTTTGCGGGCAATTTTCCGGTCTGATTAAAATGACGCTTCCGTATTATATCTTTGTTATGATGAGGGGTGACCTTATAAAGTATATTATGGCCGGCTTTTTATCAATGGCCGTTGTTTTTGCTGCTTTTGCGCCGGGCATCAGGTTCCTTTGTGAAGAATCAGTCAAAAAGGAAAAAAGCATACAGGATGCGGAACCGGAAAAAAAGGATCGTACAGCAAAGGAATTATCTGAAAAAGAATTTATAGGAAAAGCCCCTTTTATGGTAGCAACAATGGCTGCAGTTGTTTTTGAAAAGATCTTCAGCGGCTTTCGTTACCCTTTTATTGGTGCCCTGTTTACCAGTGTGCCTACACCTCCTCCCCGAAGCTTTTAGAAATTGCACGGTTTTTCCTGTGCACTAAAATAATTTCCGCCTTATTTTTTTTCAAACACTTAATTCATTCTGACAATGAACAACAGAACTGTTATATACATGCTCTGCCTGATGACGGGAATGTGCGCCACTCATACAATGAAAGCACAGACCCTGTCTGATAAGGATATAAAAACCCATATTACCGAAATAGAAAGCCCTTTGCAGAAACTGATGCAGTTAGAGCCCCGGCAGTTTCTGTACAATTCCCACAAATATAAATACCTGAAGCTGAATGAAGGACAGCAATACGGTTTTATAGCTGATAATATGAAGCGCATCTTTCCGGATCTTGTAAAAGAAAAAAAAATATCCCGCCCTTTTGGTAAGAATGCTTACCGGTATGCAAGGGTAAGCACAATTGATCAGACAGCTCTTATTCCCGTACTGGTGGCGTCTATAAAGCAACAACAGGAAACCATTGAGCAATTAAAGACCCAGGTAGCGGAACTGAAAAAAGAGATCGCAGTAAAATAACCGGTATCAGGAATGGTACTGAAAACAGGCGTTTTTTACCGGCGCCTGTTTTTTTAGCTGTGAGCAATCAAAAATTTTTTTTCTCAAAATCAAACCGGTTTCCCTGTTGATATGCCTGAAATGCCCGGGGATCTCCATATGGCCCCAGGTATCTTGCATTTCCAAAACCCAGGATTGGGTAAAAGATAAATCCTAAAAGAATAAGACCTACGGTAAAACCCTCATCTTTCCCAAAGCTTTTTGAAAGCATATTGATTGTCCATATTGAAAAGATAAAGTTTAAAAAGGGGATAAGCATTAGGATCAGCCACCAGCCGGGCTTACCAACGATCTTCAGCAGTATATACATATTGTAAATAGGAATGATGGCTTCCCAGCCGGAACGCCCTGCCTTTTCAAAAATTTTCCACAGGGCAATAATAACAATGATTCCAATGCCTAAGCAGATAACTATGGAACCAGCTGAGAAATAAGGTTGATTGTACATAGGAGATATTTTAAGGAAAGGTAAGCAATTGTCAGGAAAAATACCGCTGTACGGAAAGTGTAACGATTGTTTAATTTAAGGAATGTATTCCTGTAAACGGGTAGCTTTCCTGTTTCCTTATGCAAATCCCCGGAGAGTTTCCGCAAAAATGCATTAACTTCATAATATGTTGGTGAAAATCAATGGTAGTGCTGTGTATGGAGTTACCGCCATACCCATCATTATAGAAGTTAACTGGATGGCATCAGGAAAAGATCCTATGATTGTGGGACTACCAGACAGCGCTGTAAAGGAAAGCCTGCAACGGGTAGAAAATGCCGTCAGGACCAATGGTTTTGAGATGCCACGTACTAGAGTGGTGGTAAATATGGCGCCGGCTGATATTAAGAAAAGCGGAACTGCTTTTGATCTTCCTATTGCCATAGGCATCCTGGCTGCAACAGAGCAGTTGCAAAATACAGAAGCCCTGGCCAGTTATGTGATTATGGGGGAACTGAGCCTGGATGGTCAGTTGCGGGCGGTTAAAGGGGCTTTGCCTATAGCTATACAGGCGCGTAAGCAGGATTTTAAGGGCCTGATCGTTCCCAAAGTAAATGCCCGTGAAGCCGGTTTGGTGAATCAGTTGAATGTATATGGAGTGGAAACAATAAAAGAGGTGGTCGATTTTTTTGAGAACGGAGAAAAGGGATTGACGCCTGTTGTGGTGAATACACGCGAAGAGTTTTTTTATTCCCAATATAATTTTGAAGTGGATTTTGCGGATGTAAAGGGCCAGGAAAATATTAAACGCGCATTAGAGATTGCGGCAGCAGGCGGGCATAATGCCGTTTTAATTGGCCCGCCAGGGGCAGGCAAGACCATGCTGGCCAGGCGGTTGCCTACCATTCTGCCACCGCTGACCCTGCAGGAAGCCCTGGAAACAACAAAGATCCACTCTGTTGCAGGAAAGCTGCCTGAAAATGCAACGCTGATTTCCCGCAGGCCCTTCCGGTCTCCCCATCATACTATTTCTGATGTAGCCCTGGTAGGGGGAGGAGGTGTGCCGCAGCCCGGAGAAATTTCCCTGGCGCATAATGGGGTGCTGTTCCTGGATGAGCTTCCTGAATTTAAAAGATCAGTACTGGAAGTGATGCGGCAGCCCATGGAAGAACGCCGGGTGACCATTTCCCGTGCAAAGCTGGCGATCGATTTTCCCGCAAGCTTTATGCTGATAGCCTCTATGAATCCCTGCCCCTGTGGTTTTCACAACCATCCGGAAAGGGAATGCACCTGTGCGCCTGGCGCTGTTCAGAAATACCTGAACAGGATCTCCGGCCCCTTACTGGATCGGATTGACCTGCATGTAGAAGTAACGCCCGTTCATTTCAGCGAATTATCAATAGCAAAACCGGAAAAAAACTCTGCAGAGATCCGTGAAAAAGTAATACGCGCAAGAGAGGTGCAGGCGGAACGCTATAAACAGGACGAGGGTATTTACTGCAACGCTCAAATGAGCAGCAGGCAGTTAAATGAAATCTGCCGGATTGACCAGGCAGGGCAACTGCTTCTGAAAAAAGCAATGGAAAAGCTGAACCTTTCTGCAAGGGCATATGATCGCATCCTGAAGGTTTCCCGTACCATTGCCGACCTGGAAGGAAGTGAAAGTATCAAACCGGAGTTTCTTGCCGAAGCCATTCAATACCGCAGCCTGGACCGGGAAGGGTGGGCTGGGTAGAGAATGAAAAATAATTAATATAAAATAAGAAATGTAAAAGGGAGGGGCGTATTTTTTGTGTGCCTGCCAGGTGAGGAGATGCGTAACATTGGCAGACGATAATGTTACCCGCTATGGATCAGATACTGCGCCCTGTTTTCTTATAACTGCAGCAGCTTTGAATAATGTAATAAACCTTAATCTAAATTATTTGTTATTCCAGATCTGCGCTGCAATTTTGTACCGCTTTATTATTCAAATTGTTTGAAACTTTATGCGCGTTCTTTTTCAATATATGAGACCCTATAAATGGCTGGTCGTACTGGCCTTGCTGCTGGCAGCGGTTAACCAGGTGTTCTCTCTTTTTGCTCCAATGATCAGCGGAAAGCTGCTGGATCTTTTTGCCAATCATCCGTATTCTTTTGATAAAGTAGGTAAGCAGCCTCGTACAGAGCACGAATACCTGTTTGGCGGGGATGGGTATCATGGGCTTTTCTTTTTCCTCTTGCTGCTGATCGGCACCGCAATGGTAAGCCGTATAGCCAAAGCCTTTCAGGATTATTTTGTAAACGTGATCATTCAGAAATTTGGCGCTACTATTTTTACAGATGGATTAAAGCATTCTATGCGGCTACCTTACCAGGATTTTGAAGACCAGCGCAGTGGCGAAACGCTTTCCATACTGACCAAAGTGCGGACAGATACAGAGAAGTTCATCACCAGTTTTATTAATGTTTTCTTTGTAATTATTGTAAGCATCGTCTTTGTTTCTATCTACGCATTCCAGCTGCATTGGTCTATTATGCCGGTGTATACGGTGGGCATTTTTATCATTGCTGTTGTAACCAGCTTACTAAGCAGGCGTATTAAGCTGATTCAGAAAAGAATTGTAGCTGAAACAACTGCATTGGCGGGCACTACAACAGAAAGCCTGCGCAATATTGAAATTGTAAAAAGCCTGGGGCTGACAGAACAGGAAGTAAAGCGGCTGAACAATAATACGTTTAAAATACTGGGGCTGGAGCTTAAAAAAGTAAAGAGCATCCGGGCGCTTAGCTTTATACAGGGAACATTGGTGAATTTTTTACAGCAGGTTATCGCTTTTACATTGCTGTGGCTCATCTACCGGGATGCGATCACCCCCGGGCAGTATTTATCCCTTTCCTTTTATGGATTCTTTATTTTTGGCCCGATGCAGGAAATAGGAAATATTATTATTTCCTACCGGGAAGCAGAGGCTTCTCTGAACAACTTTCATAACCTGATGTTGCGAAAAGCCGAGCTGAAGCCGGTTGCCCCCAGGCATATTGGTATTTTAGAAGAACTGGAGTTTGTGAATGTTGCTTTCCGGCATCAGACAGCGCATTTCAATGCGTTAAATAATATTTCCTTTGACGTAAAAAAAGGAGAAACAATTGCCTTTGTGGGACCAAGCGGTTCCGGTAAAAGCACATTGGTAAAATTACTGGTAGGCTTGTACCGGCCGGCAAAGGGTAAGATTTATTACAATACAATTGATGACGATGCGATCGACTTTGATGAACTGCGCGGGCAGTTAGGCTTTGTAACCCAGGACACACAGTTGTTTGCAGGACCTATTAAGGACAATTTATTGTTTGTAAACCCTAAAGCCACAGAAGCGGAAATAAACGAAGCATTGGAAAAAGCCAGTTGTTTGCAACTGCTGGAGCGGGCAGATAATGGTATTAATACGGTTATTGGAGAAGGCGGCCTAAAGTTAAGCGGGGGAGAACGGCAGCGCATTGCCATTGCCCGGGCATTGCTCCGGAATCCGCATTTGCTGATCTTTGATGAGGCGACTTCAGCGCTGGACTCTATTACCGAGGAAGAAATTACAAAAACGATACGGGCGGTTTCTTCAAAGGGGAACCAGATCACTGTACTGATCGCGCACCGCCTGAGCACCATTATGCATGCAGATCGTATTTACGTACTGGAGCGTGGTGAAATAGTGGAAACAGGCAGCCACGAAGCCTTGCTGGAACGAAAAGGGCTTTATTATGCCATGTGGCGGCAGCAGATAGGCGAACGGAGAAAGGAGGCTGTGGCGGGTTAATAACTGAAAGGAGAGCTGGGTTGAATGTGTTGAACACATAAATTGAAAATCCATCTCCATAGGGGGAATGAACTCATCTGAGAACAAGTGCCTTTTTAAGGGAAGCATTTTTACGCATAATGCCTGGCTGGCACTACACACTTTTTCATTAGTATTTTCTTTTTGTAAAGATGAAAATGTCCTGACGGGATTTACCCCTTAAGTTGTCGTTTCGATACTGTATGAAATCCTGAAAAGGGTTTCATCTTTGTGTTGTCAATGAATAACAGTAAAGCAAAAATTAAATTGGTATGAAAAAACTATTCAATACATGTAACCCTCTTAAATCGGTGCTGCTGATTGCAATCATTATGTTTGCAACATCTCAATCAAACGGACAACCGATCCATCCTTCCGACAGTGGCTACGCACCTGTTAACGGCATCAAAGTTTATTACGAAGTATATGGTGAAGGCCGGCCTGTTATTTTACTGCATGGCGCTTTTATGACAATCAGCGGAAACTGGGGCGCATTGATCCCTGAACTATCAAAAACCAGGAAAGTAATTGCCGTTGAATTGCAGGGGCATGGACATACACCGTTTTCAGACAGAAAACTATCCCATGCTACGCTGGCAAAGGATGTGGAAGGTGTAATGGATTACCTGAAAATTGACAGTGCGGATGTGGCAGGATATAGTTTTGGCGGTGCTGTGGCTTACCAGTTTGCCATACAAAGCCCTAAGCGGTTAAGAAAATTAGTGATCATTTCTGCTACTTATAAAAGTGATGGCTGGCTTCCTGCAATAAACAATGGATTTAAAGCAATGAAGCCTGAACTTTTTGCAAACACTCCTATGAAAGCTGCATACGATGCAGTGGCACCTGATACAACAAAATGGACGAAGTTCCTGGAGCAAATGATCGCTTGCGCTGCAACACCCTTTAACCTGGGTGACTCCAATATTGCGAAAATTGCTGCGCCTGTATTAATCATATCCGGTGACAATGACGGACTGGATAAAATTGAGTTGGCGAAAACGTATCAATTGCTGGGAGGAGGTGTTGCTGCAGACTTACAGTCAATGCCAAAATCGCAACTGGCCATCGTTCCTTCACAGGGGCATGTAAGCCTGATGATGCAGACAACAACAATTTTGAATTACCTGAACGGTTTTTTAAAATAACTGAATAGATCTGCATATCAAATAGTAAACCGTTGCCGGCATTTGGCTTTGAAACAACAGGTATCATAAGTTGCTCTTAATAATTATTCACAATTTAAAATTTTAAAAAATGAGAAAAATAATTGTTTTGTCAATGATTACACTGGATGGTGTTATGCAGGCACCTGGCGGACCAGAAGAAGATAAATCAGGTGACTTCAAATATGGCGGCTGGACCGCATCTTATGGCGATGAGGTTTTTAGCAAGATCATGGAAGAAGAGCTGAAACCGGCAGATTATCTTTTGGGCAGAAAAACTTTTGAGATCTTTGCATCCTACTGGCCCCAACATGCTGACTTTTGGCCGGGCATCAATGAAGGCGCCAAATATGTCCTGTCGCAAACCCTGGAAAAATCAGATCCGATAGTCACCGGGTGGAAAAATACCATTTTACTTAAAAGTCTGGCAGCTATCGAAAAGCTTAAAAATTCTGAGGGCGCTGACATCCAGGTTTGGGGAAGCAGTGAGCTCATTCACCTGTTGCTTAAACAGGACCTGGTGGATGAGCTCCGGCTCAAAATTTACCCGTTGATCCTTGGGGAAGGTAAAAAGCTCTTTGAAAATGGCGCGATCCCGGCAGCATTTACATTAACAGAAAGCCAGGTGACATCAAAAGGGGTTATTATAGCCAATTACAAGCGGGCCGGAGAGGTCATAACAGGCAATGTTGGAGCTTAAGGGAACAATATATCAGATATGCGAAAATTAAAATTACGAGTACAAAATATTTGTTAACGGATCAGCGCGGGAGTGTTTAATGATCTTTTAAGATGTATCTGCCTTACCAACCCGTTACTATTTTAATTGGTTAACTTAGAAGCTCTTTTTATATTCTGATTCAATAATCACTATCATGAAACGATTGTCTTCCGTTATTGTAAAAACCGGGCTATTGGCCGGGACCCTGGATCTTTCAGCTGCGTTCCTCTATTTTTATATTGCTACCGGTAAAAACCCGCTTTTTATTTTGCAGTACATATCCAGCGCTGTTATGGGGCAGAAAGCGCTGGAGTCGCAATGGGGCCATTACCTGGTGGGTTTCATACTCCATTATTGTGTAGCTTTTGCATTTACCATCCTTTTTTTTAAAGTGTATCCCCGCATCAGATTCTTTCAGAAGAACCTTTTGCTTACGGCAATCCTTTATGGTGCTTTTGTTTGGTGCGTAATGAATTTGTTAGTAGTTCCTGCATCACGGATCGGCAGGTTTCCCGGTAGTGCATCCGGTATCATCATTAATATGATCATACTAATGATTTGCATTGGCCTGCCGCTTTCATTTTCCGCAGCAGCCTTCTTTTCAAAGAAGAACGGGCATAGTAGCTGAGCAAAGTCATTGCCCAAGAACATTGAAAGCTGCTTATATAAGTGCCTTCAATGTTTCAATAACAGTGTCAATTTCTTCTTTTTTATTATACTTGCTAAAAGAAAAACGAACGGGAACATAACCGGGATTGCTTTCCAGAGCTGCAATTACGTGAGAACCCTGACTGGCACCACTGCTGCATGCGCTTCCGCCCGAAACACAGATATTATGAATGTCGAGGTTGAACAACAGCATCTCTGACCGGTCTGTTTCCGGAAATGATGCGCTTAATACCGTATACAGGCAGCTGCCATTATAATCCCCATTGAATTTTACAGAGGGGATCTCCTTTTGCAATTGTTCCACCATATAATTTTTCAGGTCCTTTATGTAGCCTGATTCTTCTTCATAATGAAGCATAGCCAGGTCCAATGCTTTGGCAAAGCCGACAATACCATAGACATTCTCAGTACCGGCACGCATGTTCCGTTCCTGACCGCCTCCGTAAATGAAGGGCTTTATCTGCAGGCCGCCTTTTACATACAGGATGCCCGTTCCTTTAGGTCCATGAAATTTATGACCGGATGCAGCAATAAAGTCTACGTCAATACGTTGCAGATCAATCGGATAATGTCCCACAGTTTGTACACAGTCCGAGTGAAAAACAGCCCCGTATTTCCTGCATAATGTGCTGACCGCGTTTATTGGCAACAGGTTGCCGATTTCGTTATTGGCGTGCATCAGGCTCACCAGGGTCTTTTTCCCTGCCACGGCTAATTGTTCCTCAAGATCCGTCAGGTCAACATGGCCGTCAGGCAATAGTTTTACCAGACTGTGCGTGATCTGTTCGCTATCACAATAATGCGCTACCGTATGCAGCACAGCATGATGTTCAATAGGGGAGGTAATGATATGTGTGCAACCCAGATCGCGGATAGAAGCGCTGATAGCCGTATTATTACTTTCTGTACCGCCGCTGGTAAAAAATATTTCACCGGGTTTTACGTTTAAGTGCCTGGCTACCGTTTTACGGGCTGTTTCCACTGCCAGGCGGGTCTCTCTTCCGTAAGAATACACTGATGAGGGGTTTCCATAGCTGGTTGTCATAAAAGGGAGCATCGCATCCAGCACTTCCTTATCCAGGCAGGTGGTTGCTGCATTGTCTAAATATATTTTTTCCATTGAATCTGTCCTTCTTTTTTATCCGGTATGTCTCCTCCCGGCAAAAAATAATTCGCAAAGTTAAGAAAGCATTGGTATATTGTTTTTGTGGACTGTAGAAGGTTTCAGGATTTTTAGCTGCAGAAGCCCTCTCCAGGGGGCCGGAACAGCTTATAGCCGATAGTTCATGGGGTTCTGGAGACTGGCCACAGAGACTGTTACCGCTCCCTGATCGCCTATCGGAACTGAAAACTGATCAATGATCCACGGTGTTGCCTGAAGTCTGTTTCTTTTAACGCTGAATCTGCAACCTTAAGCCCCTATTGTTTTTGCAGCATCCGCGTATAATTGCTTCACTTTGCGGTCGTACCACCATTTAGGGGCAGTTTTTTTCATCAGTGTATCTATATTCCGCATGCCAAACAGGTTCCAGGCTCCTTTTAGCTTTCCTGACACACTGCTCTGCAAAGCCCTTAAGCTCATGGCAAAGCCTGCATCTATATATTCCATATGATGCCAGTAGCCGGCAGGCATAAACAGGGTGTCGCCATGTTCCATGATCACTTCAAAACCTTTTGCGTTTTTTACAGCAGGGAATTTTTCATAGTCAAAATGGTCATAATAGTTGGCATAATTGGCCAGGCTAAGGACTTCCCAGGGTTTTCTGTATAATTTATGCTGTTCTTCAAACGGGAAAAGCAGCACCCTTTTTCTGCCCAGGAACTGGGTATGCAGGATATGGCTCATGTCAATATCAAAATGCATATGCGTAATAGAGCCCTGCCCTCCCACAAAGAGCATCGGGAACTTTTTTACAAACCCTTTCATATATTCATCCGGCCAGGTAAAGTCAGACACAATCTGTGGCGCATGCTGAAAAATATTAAAAAGGAAGATGCGCAGTTCCACAGGCCCTTTTTTGACCATTTCCAGATATTCGCCAAATTTCATATAGGCGTCTGCTGTGTTAATGGGAGTGTAGGAGTCACTTTTTATATTATTATAAACGCCTACTTCCTTATCGCCGACAATTTTGATAAAATAATCCCAGTTCCATTTGGTAATGGCCGGCCATTTACGCGCAAGATCTTTAATTACAACAGGTTTCCCTTTCTGATAATAGTTCTTTTTAAAGTCTTCCGGGCTGATTGACTCCAATTTTTCGAGTTCCTGTAACTGCATGATTTTAAAAACTAAACGGCAAATTTAGTAATACTTTAATAAAATTAAACATCCCTGTTTTTTATGACAAAATTCTGATGGAGTATCTTTGCCCAAAGTTTTAATGCGGATGGTGTTTCTGCAGTAGCTTGAAATGATTTTGTAACGATATCTGACCCGGATCAATAGTTCAGAAGAGTTAAACCAAAAAAATGAGAAATGGCTGTTGCGTTCTTAACGGGAAGAACGTTATCCCTTTAATAAGGAAAAACAGGTACTTTCTGAATTAAAAAAGCTGAAAGAAAAACGAATATGAAAGAAGCTCGCTTTACCGTTGCCCTGCTGATTTCTACGTATAAATGGGCGGAAGCATTGGAAATTGTATTGAAGAGTATATTATATCAGACCCGGCGTCCTGATGAAGTTATTATTGCGGAAGACGGGCAGGACCCGTCTACAGTGTTTTGTATAGACCGGTTTGTAAAGCGTACCGGTATTCCGATAAAACATGTTAATCATGAAGATATCGGATTCCGGAAGAGCCTGATCCTCAACAAGGCCATTAAAGAAATTGAGTCGGATTATATCATTGAAATTGACGGTGATATTGTTATGCACCGGGAATTTATAGCAGATCATATAAAAGGAGCAAAAAAAGGGTATTTTGTACAGGGAAGCAGGGCGCTTATCTCGGAATGGAGAACGCGGGAACTGCTGCGTACCAAGGACATTGACTCTTTGCATTCTTTTATGCGGGGAATCACCAACCGGTTTAATTCTTTGCGGATTCCGGTTTTTTCAGGGTTGTTTGTAGTAAACCCCAGGAAATCTCATAATGTAAAAGGTTGCAATCTGGCTTTCTGGCGGGCCGATTATATAAAAGTGAACGGCTATTATAGCGGTTTTACCGGATGGGGAAGGGAAGATTCAGAACTGGGGGAGCGCCTGATTAATCTGGGCGTGAAAAAAAAGAAGCTCAAACTGGCAGCGGTTACCTATCATATTTATCATACCTTTAATTCCCGGGCTAACCTGGATACCAACGAAATCATTTACCGGGAGACAGTCCGGTTTAAGTACAGCTACCGGCCTAACGGGTATTTGGAGGCGTAAATCAATATGACGAGACCCGGAATTTCTGTAATACTCTGCACGCATAACGGAGCACTAAGGCTTCCCGCAACATTGGGATATCTTGCCCGGCAAAAAGTGGATCAGCGCTTTGAATGGGAAATTGTATTTATAGATAATAATTCTCAGGATCATTCTTCTGAAATAGCGGAGGAAATCTGGTTAAAGTATAACGCCCCGGCCCCGTTGCATATATATAAAGAATCGGCACCAGGTAAATACTATGCGTTACAAACCGCTATAGCAAAGGCCAATTATAATTATTTTATCGTTTGCGATGATGATAATGGTTTTCATGCGGATTATTTATCCCGGGCTTTTGATCTGTTAAACGAACATCCTGAAGTGGGAGCAGCCGGTGGGCGTTCCCTGTTGAAGCTGCCAGATGGAAAACACGCTCCTGAATGGCTGCCGGAAGATTATGAACCTTACGCCTTGGGAAAACAGGCCCGCTACACAGGGTATGTTCCATTAAAAAAAGGAAGACTATGGGGGGCGGGTATGATCTCCAGAACGGATTTATATAAAGAGCTGTATGCAGCGTTTCCTTCTTTACTTATTGGAGTGCCAGGAGAAAAAGCATTGAACTCAGAGGATACAGAATATTGTGCCCGCCTTATTTTAAAAGGTTACCAGTTGTACTATGATGAAAGCCTTATACTTGATCACATGCTGGATGATGCAAAGTTAACAACAAAGCACCGGGATGCAATGAATCATATTTATAATGGATCGGGAGGGGTGATAGACCGGTACCGGACTGTGATTAAAGTGCAGACCCAAAAAGCCGGCTGGCTTTATAAAGCACAGGTTTTTTTTATAAACCCATTCAGAATGTGGTGGACCAGAAATACCCGGTCAAAGTCACGGTATCGGAATGCATTACAATGCTTGTTTCCCCAGCTGTATGGCAGCGATCGGATTATAGAAAAAATACGGGCGTTTGCAGATGTATAAGGCTTCAGAATCATGGTATATATTTTTGTGCCCTGGTTATTGGATGCGGAATCCTTCAAAGGAATTTTTTATCAGCAGTTAAATTTTACGTATACATAATAAAAAGGAATGGCCTCTAAGAAGTTTACCCGGAAGATAGATAAGATGAACGATAAGGTGTGTTACCGGCTGGTTCATAAATACTATCTATGGAAAGAAGGGGTCACGAAGAAGCTGGTAGATATGCAGCTTATCCGGCTTCTCTCAAAGCGCTTTTTTTACTTATTTATCCTGCTTTTCCGGTTCAATAAATACCCGCGCAAAGTTCAATACATGATGCCTAAAGACTTTGCGAAGCGACTGTTGGGACTTTATCATTTTCACAAAGCCGGTATTCCCCGGAAGCTCAGGTCTTATCCGTCACTTGTATTTCCTGTATTTGAAGCACCGGAAGTAACAATTATTATTGCCGTTTTTAATCAATGGCAGTTTACCTATAACTGCCTGAAATCTATTCTTGAACATACCGGCGATATTCCTTATCATATCGTTGTTGTTGATGACGGGTCTGCCGATGAAACGGCTTCCTGTCTTCAGCATTGTGAAAACATCACGGTTATACGGAATGAGCAGAATATTGGTTTTCTGCGCTCCTGTAATAAGGCGGCTGGCGGCGTACGCTCAAAATATATCTGTTTTCTGAACAATGATACTATGGTTAGCCAGCGATGGTTGTATCATATGGTCAATGTTTTTAAACTGCATGATGATGCGGGTGTTGTAGGAGCCAAGCTGCTCTATCCTTATGGATTATTGCAGGAAGCCGGCGGACTGGTCAATGCTACCGGGGAACCGGCTAATTATGGCAGATGGACGGACCCCAGAGAATATCAATATAATTATCTGAGGGAAACCGACTATTGTTCGGGCGCCTGTATTTTAATACAAACACAGGATTTTCTTACTTTAAAAGGGTTTAATGAGCAATATGCCCCGGCCTACTATGAAGATACAGACCTTTGCTTTGCTGCCCGGTTCAGACTTGGCAAAAAAGTGTTTTATCAACCCCTGGCTGAAGTGGTACATTTTGAAGGGATAAGTTCAGGGAAACGTGCTGAAAAAGGAAATGTAAAAAATTATCAGCTGCACAATGCTAAAACCTTCGTGAACACATGGAAATCTTATTTTAACCGTTTTTCAGATAGCAATCTTTTTGATAATCAGGTTGATAAGTTTTCCCGGAACAGGAAGCGTATATTAATTATTGAAGGGTTCCTTCCTTCTTATGATAAAGACTCAGGGTCCAGGAGGGTATATGAGTTGATAAAGATCTTTTTTTCGCTGGATTTAGAAGTGTATTTTATGCCGGAATTCGGCGGAGCTGTAGAACCCTATTACTCGGAATTGGTTACGCGGGGTGTCCGGGTATTTTATGAACAGCAATATTTAAAATCGAAGCAGGAAATGCTAAGAGAAATTTTGCCTGTTATTGATTATGCGTGGGTGGCCCGGCCCCATTCAAACGAAGCGCATGCTTCGTTAATAAAAGAGCAAAAGAATATTGTATGGATTTATGACACGGTAGATCTCCATTTTTTGCGACTGGAACGGTCACTGGCTTATGACCAGTCGCAGCATATTACCAAAAAGGATATAGACGTATTGAAAGAAAAGGAGCTTGCTCTTTCCCGGGAAGCAGACGTAACAGTTGTTGTAACACCTTTTGAGAAAAATATCTTAATAAAAGCAGGAACAAAACATGTAAAAGTGATTCCGAATATTCATCCTGTAAAAAAAGGAACCGCTTTTCCTTCCTTTGAAGAACGGGAAGGGCTTTGTTTTATTGGAGGCTATGAACATTTGCCCAATGTAGATGCGGTATTGTGGCTGGTTAAGGAAATTATGCCGCTTGTATGGACGCAGGCGCCGGGTATAAAGCTTGCATTGCTTGGGAGCCATCCTCCCCCGGAAGTGCTTGCTTTGAGGTCAGATCTTATTGCAGTGCCGGGGTATATTCACGATGTATCTTCTTATTTTAATAATAGCCGCTTATTTGTAGCCCCGCTCAGATATGGTGCGGGGATGAAGGGGAAAATAGGTCATGCAATGGAATATGGGCTGCCGGCTGTTGCTACAGATATTGGTGTTGAGGGTATGGGGCTTGAAGTGAACAGGGATATTGCAGTAGCAAATACTGCAGAAACGTTTGCAGCAGAAATACTGGACTTATACAGTAACCGGGAGCGATGGATGAACATCGCCCGTCATTCAGTTGAAACTATCAGGCGGTATTCGCCGGAAGTAGTGCAGGGCCTGGTGAAAGAACTGATAATGGGTGTGGCTAAACAGTAACAGTATCAGCAAAGGTGCCATATGCTGCCTGGCTTGTTTCTGAAAGTGAGGCCGGTTACTGACGCAAGGTTGGGCGGCTGCCTGTTTATGCCGGAATTCCGATACTTGTTTTATTTTTAACCACTTTAAGCAATAAGAAAATTTCAGTAATCATTTTCCGGATAAAGGTATACATACATGAACGCTGAGAAAAACAATAATGGAGCTATAAAATGCCTGGCCTTTTACCTGCCTCAATATCATCCCATACCGGAAAACGATCTGTGGTGGGGAAAGGGTTTTACGGAATGGACAAATGTTACTAAGGCCCGGCCTTTATTCAGGGGCCACAGACAGCCTGTATTTCCTGCTGACCTGGGGTATTATGATCTGAGAGTGCCGGAAGTAAGGGAGGCCCAGGCAAAAATGGCAAGGGAGCATGGCGTGCATGGGTTTATTTACTATCATTACTGGTTTGGAAATGGAAAACAACTTTTAGAGCGGCCCTTAAATGAAATAGTGGATATGCAGGCGCCGGATTTCCCATTTTGCATTTGCTGGGCCAATCAGACCTGGAGCGGTATCTGGCATGGCGTGCCCGACAAGGTATTAATTAAACAGGAATACCCCGGTGATGAAGATATTGTGCAGCATTTTGATTATCTGGAAAAGCTCTTTAAGGATCCAAGGTATATCCGCGTTAATGGGCTCCCCCTGTTCATGATCTATGATGCACTTGATCTTCCGGACAGTAAGCAATATACGGATCAGTTAAGGGCTGAAGCCGTCAGGAGGGGATTGGGCGGCCTGTATATCCTGGCTTCCAATATTACGACAGATGATTGGGATTTTGTACAGGCTGGTTTCGATGGGAGAGTCTCTTTTGCCTACCATAAAGTGCAATACCGGCTAATGCGAAAGTCCAGACAGCGGCTGCATAAGAAGCTCGGCCGTTTTTTTTACAGACTTTTTTTAGATCGCAGCTACCGGGGTGTAACCCGTGTTGATCAGCGCAGGATCGTAAAACAGGTTTTGTTTGAAGAGCAGGAGGGCGATATCTATCCCATGATATTGCCTAACTGGGATAACACCCCCCGAAGCGGCCAAAACGGAGTAGTGATTGAAAACGCGACGCCTGAATTATTTGAAGTGCAAATCCGCAAAGCAGTTGATTATATCAACTGCAGGAACAGGAGCGAGCGGTTGGTTATCTTAAAATCCTGGAATGAATGGGCCGAAGGGAATTATGTGGAACCGGATTCTATTAACGGCTATGCTTTTCTGGAGGTTTTAAAAAAATGGTTTGGTTAGTTTGATACTTTTATTTTTTCAGGATCTTTTTTAAAAGCGCAAAAGTTTTTCCGGATAATGGCTTCAGCCAAAAAAGATGCCACCAGTATTTTTTCGCAATGCTTTTTAATCCGGCTTCTAATGCCCGGTTAATAAATACCGTATAGTTTTTCTTTTCCAGTTGCTTTCTTTGTTTTACCGTAATATCATCTGCAATGGTGATTGGTAAATACCGGCCATAGAGATCGAAAAAGACGTCAGCGGTTTCAATCCAGCTTTTGTCAACATTCCCGGCAGAATAATGTGTAATATCTATCAGGTCTGTGCAAACAGCAGTATAGCCTCCTATATAAGCGTCCATTGATATGCCAAGGTCATATTGGTGGTACCCTTTTAGCTGCTCATTAAACCGCAGGTTTGTTGATTTTCTTAGGCCGATGAATACCCCATCGACAGACAAGACTCTTACAATATGCTCCCTGGTCTGCCTGCCAAAGCCCAACCGGATCAGTTCATTTTTATTTTTGCCCCCGTGGCGGACAAATATATATTTGTTCGCCTCGTTGATCTCCCACCATGGAGCGGGGGCCTTTGTTTTACAGGTTCCGCCAGCAATGCCTATGAGCCCGATCTTTTTATCGGCTTCAAAGATATTTAACAGGATCGATCCCCAACTGTTTGTATTAAAGACCAGATCCTCGTGCAGGAAAAGAACATGGGGGTATTTTGCTGCCTCCAGCCCCTGGTTATAAGCTTCGCAAACCCCTATACGATTCTTATTTTTTATTTGTATCAGTTCATATATAAAATCCTTTCCGATAGTAGCTGCAATATTTTTCTTTAGCTCCTGGTACAAATGTTCTTTATAAGAAGATACTACTATGGATAACATATTCTGAATTCGTTGAAGTTTGTTCAGTTTTTTAATGGCAGAATAGCATTGCGCCGGTACATTTTCAAGATAAAGATTTGTATTGGATTAAATGCCTGAACAACCTGAAATATATTGAAGAAGCTTCTGTTTTAGGCGTTACTTAACTTATTAAGTTTGGTTAAGTTGGTAACTATTCCGCGTTTACGGTTGTATTTAGATGAATCTTTTCAAATGATCCCTCTTCAAATACGTTTTTGATCCAATTTGTAAAGCTATACTTTTTCCTGATTTTTGCCGGCAGCTTTACATACGGCCTTTTCAGAAATTCAGCCAGTTCCTCATAGTTGTCATTTAAAATGAAAATATTATCGGGGATATAAAAGTCATAGTGCATTACATGCTGGTTAGTAGTAACCAGTTTCTTTTCGTATCTGATGCTTTCAAACACTCTGAAAGAAAGCCCCGTATGTTGCGGAAGAACAAAGTCCAGGATTGCTGCTGCTTTTTTCACCCGCAGCAGGTACTCTTGCATAGGAATGCTCTTTGTAAGGCAGGTGATCAGCTTTTCCAGTTCAGGGGTTATTTTATGAAGTTTATCTTTATAAAAGAACAGCTCAATTTTGTAACGGGTATTGTTTTTTATTAAAAAATCACTAAGCTTTACTATCTCATTCATTCTTGATGGTTCATAGGAGCCCAAATAGTAAAGGTCATATTCTGTTCTGCCTGTGGAAGGAGTGTCAATGTCAGATCCGGGATAATCAAAATAGAAATTAGTAATGAACTGCAGTCGGTATTGGGGATATTTTTGAAGATCTTCAGGGTCAAAAACAAAAAAGCGGTCAAAATAATTGATTCTGCTAAAAATCCCGGGATACCTGTGCAATGCATCAAAATGATAACCTACCATTTTAACGGAAATTTGCCTGATGAGTTTTAATTCATCAATGGTGAGAATGTCTGCCCGAACTATAAACGCATAATCGTAAAAATCAGCCGGACTGCTAAATTTATATTGGTGATATTTAATATGCTTTTCTTTAAGTCTTTTTTTGTACGAAAAATCGCGTAAGAATGTTTTCCTTAAAAAGTTATAAATTTTCTGCCCGGCATTTTTGTATTTAAAGGGGGGAATATCCCGATTTATCGTTACTACCTCAAATCCGCAATATTTCAGGTTTTTTTCAAATTCGGAAATAAAATCAACCCAATCCGGTGCAAATAGTAATACTTTTTTCATACCCTGTTCTGATAATAGATGATTCAAACTAAAGGATGGCCGCTCAATTTGCCATGTAAAGGGAATTGACCGATGTTCTTTTCGATTCAGCGTTGCTTAGTTTGAATAATAAATATTCTATATTCTGGTAAAACGTACAGAAGGGCCTGGAACGCAACACAAGAATGTTAATTTTTTCAGTAAATATATATGCCTTAAACCTCAGTGTAATTATTTAAAATTATAGCAGGTTTAGTTGTATGCTGGTTTAGCATGTAAAACGGAGCAATGTTGCAATTAAAGCTTACATTAACCAGGATTTTTCATAAACAAATTTCTGATCCTGGTTGTCAGGGAAGCAGGTCCCGGTGCCAGGAACGCCGGGTATTGCATTGCCAGTTTTCTTAGTGGCTCCGGATAAGTATTTATAGAAACAAAACGAAAACGATTCTTATTTTGTTTGAACAAATCCCTCCCTTCCTGAAGGGCAGAGCGTATGTGTTTTTCATCCAGATATTCCGGTTTGTTAAATTCAGTATGGGCAAAGGATTCCAGTTTATATTTGATTTTTTCCATTCCCCCGAGAAAGGAGAAATGCCAGCCGCCTTTTTTTATAGCAGAGAGGCCAATACGCTGATCCCTTAATGATTGTGGCGTATGTTTCTGAAAGTATTCCCCGGATGACAGTATGGATCCTTTCCACCATTTTGAAGCACCTGTTTGCTGACAATTCAGATAGTAATAATGAAAAAGCATTGATAAAACAACAGGAGTCTCCGGCGCATTTCTGTTATCAAGTATGGAAGGAGCAGGAATCTCATCTAAATCGCTCAGTATAACCAAATCATCTTTATTCAACTGCGGGGCAATCGCATGAAGCGCATTCCGGTGCTCATTTTCGAGTTTCCAGGACCCGTTTTCGGTATTATACTTTGTTTCATTTTCACCAAAATGAAGCCCCTCTGTTTTCTGAACAATCGGCAGGTGAATTATTTTATGGTGCCATTGTTGAAACCGGTCTTTATTTTTTTCATAGAAATACTCCTTTTTTTTGCCGGAATGAGTAAGATTTGATTCTGCCAGAACAAAATAGTCTACATATTTGTCCAAAAGCTTTAATCTGAATTCAAGAAGATCGAGCTCGTTAAAGAACGTAAAACAGTCGTAAATTTTCATTGAATAAACGGGTGCTTTTGGAGGCTAATTTACTACATAATTGCTTATTAACAGGATTTGACAGAATTTTATGGAGCTTCATATTGATGAGCGTACTATTTTCTCTTACCTTTGCACGTTTCTATTTACTACTTCAATGAAGCTAAAAAAATTTGGTCGGTTATTCAAATACATTGGTTATTACAAATGGAAGATCCTTCTTTATGTTTCGTTAGCCATTTTAGCTACCAGCCTGTCCGTATTGTCGGTTGCCATGCTGGGCCCGCTGATGTCCATTATTTTTGATACCGGCGGCGGAGATGCTGCCAAGCAAATGTTAAGCGGCAGTAGTACCGGGCGCCTGGTTACCAATATACTTACTACCGCCATTACTGAGCATGGAAAGCTTTTTGCAGTGGCACTCTGTTGTATGTTTATCATTGTAACCACCTTTTTAAAGAACCTGTTTTTATATACTTCCTCTTATATATCCGTTCCGGTAAGAAGCTCTATCGTCATCCATTTAAAAAATGATGTCTATAAAAAGATCCTTACCCTGCCGGTTGGCTATTTTTCCGAGCAGCGCAAAGGGGACATCATGTCAAGGATGACCAATGACGTGGCACTGATAGAAGGTTCTATAATCAATACCATGGAGGGGCTTGTAAAAGACCCCATTACAGTGATCGGGTACCTGTTTACCATGATCTTTATCAGTCCTACGCTATCCCTGTTTCTTTTTATTTTACTGCCTGCAACCGCATTTATTATCGGCCGCATCAGCCGGTCGTTAAAGCGACAAAGCAACGAGGCATCGGAACGGGTAGGAGAAACGCTTGGCATCCTGGATGAGACCCTCAGCGGCATCCGCATTGTAAAAGCCTTTTGTGCCGAAAAAATACTGGAGTCGCGGTTTATTCGCATGAATAGTACGCTGCTGGGTATTAATAAAAAAATGAGTGCCCGCAGGGACCTGGCATCGCCGCTTACAGAACTACTGGGTGTGATTGTACTGTGCGTGATCATTTATTTTGGCGCTAACCTGATTTTAAACGGGAACCGGCTGCAGGCAGGGGACCTGATTTCTTATATCGCCATTTTTGCCCTGATGATCAACCCGGCGAAAACACTTTCAACTTCTTATTTTAACGTACAGGCCGGCTCGGCCGCAATTGAACGGCTGGAAGAGCTGCTGAACACACCTGTTACGGTGCAGGATAACGGTAGAAAACAGCTTGAAGAATTTAAAGATTGCATTGAATTCCGGAATGTTTGTTTTTCTTATAACGAAACGCCCATTTTAAAGAACATCAGCTTTTCCATTCCCAAAGGTAAGACAGTGGCATTGGTAGGAAGCAGCGGCGCAGGAAAAAGCACCCTGGCTGACTTGGTGCCCCGGTTCCATGACACTACTTCCGGCGAGATCCTTTTTGACGGGGTCAATATTAAAGAATACAGCATTCAGAGTGTTCGTGAACATATCGGAATTGTAACACAGGAGCCTATTCTGTTCAATGATACCATTGCTAACAATATTACGCTGGCCGAACCGGATGCCAGCCAGGAGGCTATTGAGAATGCGGCAAAAGTGGCCAATGCATACCGGTTCATAGAGAATAAGCCTGAAAAATTTGAAACGAATATCGGCGACAGGGGTATAAAACTGAGCGGAGGTGAACGCCAGCGGCTGACCATTGCCCGGGCGGTACTGAAAAACCCGCCGATCCTTATTTTAGATGAAGCCACTTCCTCATTAGATACAGAAAGTGAACGTCTGGTGCAGGACGCTATTAATAAAATGATGCAGAACCGCACTTCGCTGGTTATTGCACACCGCTTAAGCACCGTACGGCATGCAGACGAAATTATTGTTTTGAACCGGGGCGAAATTGCTGAGCGGGGATCACATGAAAAATTAATGCTGATAGAAGGGGGGATCTACCGCAAGCTGGTAGATATGCAGGAGATGGTGTAAGAAAGGGAATGTGAAACAATAAAGAAGGAATAAAAAATGTAAAAGGATGATGTTGATGCGAAAAATTTTTCGCCGGTGCAAAATTCCAGATATTTTCTTAATAAATTCATAATGAAATAGTTTTATTCGTTGCTGAAAATTCTGAATTCTAAATTCCAAATTCTAAATTCTAAATTCTTCCCCTTACCTTTGCATCCCCAATTAGTTCTTTTATGGTTCGCCCCAACAGGCGGACAGAGGAATTTGGGAGACTCTTATCTGCTGATAATGAGTCGCTTGAACCAATAAATCGAATAAAATGGCAAAAGAAATCTCTGGCTTTGTAAAGCTACAGGTAAAGGGTGGCCAGGCCAATCCTGCACCTCCGGTTGGGCCGGCGTTAGGTTCCAAAGGTGTGAACATCATGGAATTCTGTAAACAATTTAACGCGCGCACCCAGGACAAAATGGGAAAAGTACTTCCCGTATTAATCACTGTTTATAGCGACAAAAGTTTTGAATTTGTAATCAAAACTCCTCCTGCGTCTATCCAGTTAATGGAAGCTGCTAAAATTCAAAAAGGTTCTAAAGAAAGCAATCGTGCTAAAGTAGGTAAGGTAACCTGGGATCAGGTTGAGGCTATTGCAAAAGACAAGATGCCGGACCTGAACTGCTTCACTGTTGAGGCTGCTATGAAAATGGTGGCGGGCACCGCACGTAGCATGGGACTGAATGTTGAAGGTAAAGCCCCATGGGAAAATTAATCTCCATCACAGAACTAAAAAGAATTTAAAATGGCATTCATTAGTAAAAAAAGAAAAGTTGCAAATGCAAAGCTGGACGCTAATAAGGCGTATACGCTGAAAGAGGCTTCTGCATTGGTAAAAGATATAAATGTTGCAAAGTTTGATGCTTCTGTTGACCTGCACGTGCGTTTAGGCGTAGATCCTAAAAAAGCAGACCAGGCGATTCGTGGCACCGTAACATTACCGCATGGAACCGGTAAAACAAAAAGAGTGCTGGTTCTTTGCACTCCTGAAAAAGAAGCGGATGCAACCACTGCAGGCGCTGATTATGTAGGATTGGATGAGTATGTTCAGAAAATTGAAGGCGGCTGGACAGATGTGGATGTAATTATAGCCACACCTTCCGTAATGCCTAAAATCGGAAAGCTGGGTAAGATCTTAGGTCCGCGTAACCTGATGCCCAACCCCAAAACAGGTACGGTTACCAATGATGTAGCTGCTGCTGTAAATGAAGTAAAAGGCGGTAAAATTGCATTTAAGGTAGATAAAGCGGGTATTGTGCACGCTTCTATAGGGCGTGTAAGCTTCAGCGCTGATAAGATTGCTGAAAATGGTCAGGAATTTTTAAATGCGCTGATCAAAGCAAAGCCCACTACCGCAAAAGGTACTTATTTAAAAGGGATCAGCATGGCAAGCACAATGAGCCCTGGTATTCCCCTGGACACAAAATCCTTTGTGCAATAATCGCCCGGCATTGACCGGTCTTAATTTTAAAACAGTCAAACCGTAATACAATGACTAAAGAACAAAAAACAGAAGTGATCGAATTGCTGAAAGGCAAATTTGCTCAATATGATAATTTTTATATTACCGATACTGAGTCATTAACTGTTGACCAGGTGGGTAAATTACGCCGTGCCTGCTTTGATAAGAATGTGGAGATGAAGGTGGCAAAAAACACGCTGATCCGCAAGGCGCTGGAATCGCTGGATAGCGAGAAATACTCCGGTGTATTTGATTCATTGCACCAGGTAACTGCCCTGTTGTTTTCTGAAAACCCGAAAGAGCCGGCTCTGATCTTAAGCTCTTTCCGTAAAGAAGGCAAACTGGATAAGCCTGTACTGAAGGCTGCTTTTATTGACGGAAGCGTTTACCAGGGAGACAATAACCTGGAAGTATTGACCGCCCTGAAAAGCAAACAGGATGTTATCGGCGAAATCATCGGCTTACTGCAATCTCCGGCCAAAAATGTTATCAGCGGCCTGAACGCAGGTAACAAGCTGGCCAGTCTTGTAAAAGCGCTGGAAGAGCGGGCTAATTAAAAAGAGAACAGCTATCAGACCTGATGGCTGGTTCCTGAGATCCCAGATCTGAAATCCTATGTCTTCGGGAATGTAGTGAAGACACTAATTATAAACCTCCGCCGGAGTCCTTAAATCTGGAACGATGAAGGCGGTTTTTAAAAATGTAAAAAATGGCAGATTTAAAAGCATTCGCAGAGCAGTTAGTAAACTTAACTGTAAAAGAAGTAAATGAGTTAGCTCAGATTTTAAAAGATGAGTACGGCATTGAGCCTGCAGCTGCTGCTGTAGCTGTTGCAGCTCCCGCTGCTGGTGGTGGCGCTGCTGCTGTTGAAGAAAAAACAGCATTTGATGTAATCTTAAAAGCATCTGGCCCTAACAAATTAAACGTGGTTAAGGTAGTTAAAGACTTAACTGGTTTAGGTTTGAAAGAAGCTAAAGAATTAGTGGATGGCGCTCCAAAACCTGTAAAAGAAGGAGTAGCTAAAGCTGAAGCTGATGACATCGCTGCTAAGCTGAAAGAAGCAGGTGCAGAAGTAGAAGTAGCTTAATTTTACTTTTTAATACGTTTTTTAAAAGCAATCCGCATGGGTTGCTTTTTTTATGATCAAAGCTCTTCTAATACACGGGAATCCTTTTGTTAAAACCTTCCCAAACTATTGTGGCCTTAAGTGATTTGTACAGACACAAATCACGGCTTTGGGCTTCAGTTTTCCAGGTTTCTGCTTTCAGGTTAGATAAACGCTGAAAACTAATAACGGATAACTGAAAGCTGAAAACTGATTATTGAGATCTGATAACTCAACTCTCGCTTCTTACTTCTGAACGCTGCTGCAATTGTTTGATGGTCATATTATACATAATGCTGTGGCGGTTGTTGACCCGCTGCGCCAGGTGCACGTGCGCAATATAATCCTGCACAATCTGGATCTTATCACTGGGCGTAACTACCAGCAATTGCAGGTGCAGCTGTTTGCAAAGTTCCATGAGGTAAGTGGCTTTATCTTCGTCCTGGTTGCTGAAGCTTTCATCAACAGCAATGAAGCGCAGGCTGCGGCTGTTTTTCCCTTCACGCGTAATACCAAACTGGTAGGCAATGGCGCTGCATAAAATAGTATAGGTAAGCTGGGCCTTTTCACCCCCGGAAAGTTGCCCCATCTGCCGGTAGGTTTTTTTCAATTCGCCGGTATTGCGGTATTTTTCATCGGCCCAGAACTCAAACCAGTTACGCACATCCATAACCCTTGCACGGTAACTTTCGCTTTCATCCAGGCTGTCAATCAGCGGCTGTACTTTTTCCCGGAAGTGTAGTGCTTTTTCCTCAAAGCTGCTTTGCTGCCAGTTGGCTGCCTGCGGCAATGCTTCCAGCAATGCGCTGCGAAAGGCATGCACACTGGCGTCCTGCACCCTTCTTTTTCCCAACTGGATATAGGTATCCGGAAGCCGGTTAAAATTAATGCCTGCCAGTGACTGGTTCAGCTTATTGACGCTGTTATTGATCTCACGCTCCCATTTTTCCATTTCCTCATTCAGCCCGCCAATCTTATAGGTGATGGTATCATTGACGAAGTTTTCAAAATCCTTCCGGTATTTGGGCAGGTTTTCAGTGGTCAGCCTTTCCAGCCACTCCAGCAGCTCTGCTGCGTGCTCTGCTTCATCAGTAAAGAACTGAACATCGCCATACCAGTCAGGAAAGCGTTGCAGCAGCCCGGGGGATGGATTTTTGATATGGCTGATGCTGCGGTTCAATAAAGTTTCTTCTTTATGTAAAGATTGCTGTACCGTATACAGCTCCTGCTCCAGCCCTTCTTTAAAGGAATGGAAGGCTGTGTCAATAGTATCCAGGGTAACGGCAGCAAACAGAGGAGCCTCTTCCTCCCCGAACTGTAGCAGTTGTTTTTCATCTTCAGCTGTAAGATGCTCCAGTAGCGGCTGCAGGGATTGCTGCTGTTTTATCCGGTCTTCAATTTTATTGGATAAAGTGGTGGTCTCCCTGGTAACCTGTTCCCATTGCTTTTCTGCCAGGTCCAGTTGCTGCCGGATTTCTGCCAGCTGATCCCTTAGCGTTTTTAACTGGTTGTTGCCTTTGCTGAGCGCTGCTACCTGGGTTTCAGTTTTATGGATCTGCCTTTGCATGCCGGTAACATTTATTGCAGAAAATCCCTCATGTTCCTGTATGCGTTTTAGCGCATAGGATTGCTGCTTTAAGCGTTCAGTACGGTGCTGGCAGCGGGCAAGGATTTCATCAGCATTGGCAAGATCAGTAGTAAGCTGATTCCTGCGTTGCAGCAAGGCTTCTTTTTTCTGCCTGTTATCCCAACCCATTACATACCTGCCCGGGTCTGCTGTTTCATAGCGATCATCTTTTTCATGGCGGTCACGGGATTTGATCAATCCATTTAATGTAATGGCCTTGTCATACCGTTCCAGGGCCTTTTCGTCTTCAAGGCAACTGTAAGAAAAGTGCTGAATAATCTGCTGCTCTACCCAGCCGGCCAGCGGATGCGCTTTATGAAAATCCAGCTTGTGATACACCGTGTCGTCTTCAGCCAGCATTTCAATGGCATCCCGCACCTGGTAATAAACCAGCTTTGTACCAATAGGGGTATGATTGATATACCTTGTTACTTTTTTGTAATACTGCTCCGGGATCAGCAATCTTAAAGAAAAACTGCGCAGGAGTTTTTCCAATACGGGTTGCCAGGCAAGCGCTTCTGATTTTACCTGTATCAGTTCTCCGGCAAATGGCAGTTCAGTGATTTCGATCTTTAAATGGGCGCATAAGTTTTTTCGTACCTGTACCAGGTGTGCCGGTATATTGCTTTTGGTATGCAGTAATATGTTTAATTCGGCTTCCAGTGTTTTTTGTTCTGCTCCAGCTGCTCTCTGCAGGTTTTTTGCTTCAAAGGCCTCTGCTTCATTAACGTGGTTCTCTTTCTCCAACTGCCGGGCAGCCTGGGCGGCCTCTTTTTGCAGGCGTTTATAATCGTCTTCGTTAGGGATCGTTTTTGCATCAAGATGCAACGCCGCGCACCATTCCATAAATGAAAGCTGGTTGTTTTCTGCCTTTCTGCGCTGTTCTTTTAATGCCTGCAGTTCCTGCTCCAACTGTTGAATGCGCTGTCCTGCTTCATTTTGCTCAATCTGGTTACGGGTAACTCTTTCTGTTTCGTACAGTGCCGCTATTTTATCTTTTATGCCGGCAGTTTTTGCTTCCAGTAACTTCAGGTCATTAGTATCTGCTGTTATCGCTTCCTGCAGGAGGCGGTTCAGCAGATATGTTTTCCAGATTGTGGCGGTTTGTAATGCCTGGCTTAATTGCTGCTGTTTTGTCTGCAACTGCCGGTAGCCTTCAAAATGCTGTTGTACGGGTTGTAAAAGCCGGATCTGCTCTTCTGCCTTCTGTATGTTCCGCTGCGCATCCAGCAAAGTGCCCAGGTGCTTTTTCAGTTCCTGGAATTTTGATTCCATATCCCTGGGTTCCAGCATGTGGGTCCGGATAAAATCATCCAGATTGCCCAAAACTTTTATACCAACTGTCTGATTAAATAAAGTAAGCGCCTGTATGCTTTGCATGCCCAATACTTCAATGAGCCGGAATGCATATTTACTTGCCGCATCAAACCACTCTACCTGTTTGCGCCCGGTTTTATTGTATTGTTTATCGATCCTTTTTTTCCAGGCATTTGCCAGGTCAAAGGGCCTGAAATCTTCTTCAATGTGCAGGCTTTTATGGGCAATGCCAAACTGCCGTTTCAGGTCGCCGTTGGCAAAATAACGTACCTGGAACAGGGTTACTTCCTGGAACGCCTCATTGGCAAAATTTGCCAGCAGGATGCTGTACGCTTCTTCCTTTGTTTCCCGCAGGTACAGGGTTCTGGTAACGCCGCTTTCACTGTTAATGGTTCCGTAACCGCCCAGCACATAGGTTTCTTCTGTCCGGTCGCCTTTCTTTTCGCTGCCGCTGCTCTGATTATAAAAACGATATCGCTTCTCCGGTACAATTAAGGTGAGCAAAGCATCTACAAAGGTGGTTTTGCCGCTTCCGTTGGCGCCTGTAAGCAGGCTGGTTTCCCCGCGGGGGGCAATGGCATGTATGTTATCATCAAAAGTGCCCCAGTTAAATACTTCCATGTATTGTAACCGGAAACCGCTTTTTTCATTATCCGTGCTGAATACGTTTAGCTGCATGTGCTGTTAGTTGCTGTTTAAAATCTTCCAGGATCTCACTGTCTACTCTTGCTTTAATAATCTTGCGGATGCGGAATTTTTGTTCGTCTGCCACATCATGGTTCTCGGTTTTTTCCAGGAACCCGTTCTCCTCCAGCCGGTCAATCAGCCGGTCTATATCTTTTAATACTTTTACACGGCTGGCGTTTTCCCGGAAAAAGACTTCGGCGTACTCTTTTATCTCCCTGCGCTTTTTGATCAGTTCGCGGTGGGTAGCTGCCCCTACCTCAAACTCTGCCATCATATCCCGCAGCAGAACAAGGAGCACACTTTCATCATAAGTAAGGGAACGGCGCTGCACCCAACTGATGCTGGTAGTGTCTTCTTCCGTAATACTATGCCGTATATAGGCATAACCATCCTGCTCGTCCAGTACCAGGGTCAGCCCCAGTTGCTGGAGAAAAGTGGTCACCTCTGTTTTATATTGCAGCAATTTTTCCCAGCTGCTTTTTTCAAGGTATTCGATGGGGCCTTTTAGTAATTTTATAAATAAGGGTGTAAATGCATGTATCTGAACCGCCATTTTTTTTGTTCTGTTTATTTGCTGAATAGTAAATAGGGCACTTCTACAAATTTTGTTGCCGGTGAATTAATGGGAATCAGCTCCATTGTATCTGCAACTACCTGCACCCTTTTGGATTTTTCCTTTAAAAAACTGTAATAACTGATCACCTCCGCCAGCCCGTTTTCCAGCGAAGTGGATTCTATGACCTCCTTTAAAGTAGCTGTTTGCTTTTTTGCCAGTACCTGTTCTACTTTTTGCCAGAGCGCTTTTTTATCAATAAAGCTGGTATTCAGCAGCCGGTTAAAGCGCTCCACATCTGCTATCTTTTCAACAGCAGCAACGGGCTGCTTTAAGGTGCCTGTGGCTGTCTTCTGCTCCAGGGTCAGCTTGCGATCCATAACCATCTTTATGTCAGAGGGCTCATCAAGAACAATGCCTGCAGGAATGGCTTCATCATCCATATAGTCAAAGATCAGTTCTTTAATGCTGCTGATCTGTTGCCGCAACCGGCGGTGCCGGGTAATTTCCTTTTCAGTAATAATGCGGCTTAACTTTTCCGCCATGCGGTCATTGGCCTCGTAAACAGCTTTGCCCTGTTCCAGTAAGAACGACTTGATGTTCTGCAGGAACTCCGTATCTGCCTCCAGTTGCCGGTCCTGCAACAGTTGGATCAGTTGATCCGTTAACCTGCGCCAGTCTTCCTGCCCGCTGCGCGATATTAAAAAATCCCAGAAGGCATAAAAACTTTTTCCCTGGTTGCTGTTGCGCAAGGCATCGTAAGACTCAAAGGCAAAGCCCACAATGGCGCCTTTGTTCTGTTCTGCTTTTGTATGCTGCTCAACAATACTGCGGTGGATCTGTTTGAAATTATCTTCCACCTCCCGGAAGTCGCCGATCAGCTCATAGCACAGCCTGATAAACAGATCGAGCCGTTCCTGCACCTGGGCATTATTGTAACGTTGTGGGGCTACTCCCATTTCCAGTGCTTTGATCTCTTTATCAACAGCGGCCCGCCGGTCTTTGAGCTGCTGCAGCTTTTTTTCACGGTTGTCTTCCGTGTTTTCCACCATATCCCGCAGGGATGCAAATAATATCTTAAACCGGCTTTCTGTGCCCACATGGTGCTGACCCAGTTGCAGATTCTGCATCCATTGGAACACTTTTTCCGTATAGGCGCTTAACTGATAATGGGTATGGCCTTCCGTATCAGGAAAATCCTGCAATATTCTTTTCTGCACCCAGCTCAGCAGGTATTTCCTGCTGCGGCTTTCCTCATCTTCACCAAATTCTATTCTGGCTTCTTCCAGATCTTCTGTTCCTTCTGCATGCTGACTCAGGACTTCAGCAAGCTGCATAACCAGTTGATCTTCCCTGATTACCATCTTCCTTGGTTCCTTAAACGCTTCATATAAAAAAGGCAATACCCAGCCCGCATTCCGCAGCCGCAGCATCTGCAGGGCGGGGGAGGATTGTATTAAAAAGCCTACATCATCTTTTGTCATAACCGTTCCATGCTCTTTCCTCAAAAGCCCCGCAAAATAAGGGATTATGACAAGAAAAAACAGGTGTATGCTCTATGATTTTTTTGATTGAAAAAGAACGGGGGCTGATTAATCAAAACGTACATAAGGCGCCAGCTTTTCAAAAGCGTCATTGGTTTGCGCTACCAGTGCCTTTAGCGCTTCCATAGTGGTAACCGGCGCCAGCCTGCGTTGTTTGCTGATAAGATAAGCCAGCTTACTGCTGATATAAGGGTGCGCATTCAGCTCCTCATAAGCTGCGGTATTAATATTGAGCTTTTTTACGGGAAAAGTGCCCAGCCGCAGCCAGGGTTTTATTTTCTGAAAAGTTGAATCGGGCACGCCATAGGTTTCACCTATCTGGTCAATGCTATAGAAGCCACCTAATTTATCCCTGAAGTTCACGATCCTTGCTGCCAGCCTGCTGCCGATACCGGATAAACTAATAAAAGCCGCAGTATCTGCCTGGTTGATATCAATGGGAGCAATGGCTTTACGTTGCGGATGGCGTTGGGCATCTGGTCTTTCCGGGTATGCATTATCCGTCCGCTGACTGCTGAGCTCCTGGCCGCTGATGACTATATAAGGCTTCAGCCGCTCAAACTCGTTCTGGTGCAGGCCATAGATCTTCTGCAGGTCATCCGGCCGGCGAAACCGGCCGCCTTTATTGCGGTAATTGATGATGGTCTGGATGGTACGGTCTCTTAATCCCAGTTCTTTCCATCCGTTTTTATCCAGTGTATTGGGATCAAAACGGAACAAGTGTCCGTTAAAAGCAGCATAGGCATTTGTGCGCGGGTCCTTCTGATAATAGGAAACGGCATCGTTTTCCTGGTCATAGTTTTGCTGCTGTTCTTTTTTTTCATCCAACGTTATAAGGGCCTTATGCAGCATTGTATCTTCTTGCTTTCCGATTGCTGCTTCCGGATTTTGTTGAAAAGGAATAAACGGGAAGACCGCAAACACAAAAATTATAATTACCAGCACTAATAAGCCCAATTGCTCTTTTCTTGAAAATTGCAGGTATTCTTTCCATACTGTTTTTTTCATAATGGCAGCTTTAGGTGAAAACATAGATTTTACTACAATTTACCGTGTTTCCCTGATAATAAAAAATTTTGCTCCGGAACAGGAATGTTCGATTAGTTTGCTGGAAATGAGCTGGTTAATAACCAGAAATACCCATAAAATTAACTTCTTAACTTTATGAATATCATCTATTTGTAAAACGGCGAAACAATTGTGGATAAATCTGGCAAAATTATTGTGATCCATTTCCTTCTTTCCGGATTTTTCCCTAACTTTGCTATCCTTTTATTTTGGCCAATAAAAATTTGATTAAACAAAATATGTTCAAGTAATTGAATTTCAATGGATTCTTTTAGCAATAAAAGCAATCCTTGTTTTGTTTTGTCTATAATCGATCATAAAAACCGGGTTTATATATATGTCATCTACACAAGTGAATTCAAGAGTAAATTTCGGAAAGATCAAGCATTTAGCTGAAACACCCGATCTTCTGGAAGTTCAGATTCAATCTTTTAAGGAGTTTTTCCAATTAGAAACCACACCAGACAAACGTAACAATGAGGGCCTTTTCCGTGTATTTAAGGATAATTTCCCGATCACAGATACCCGCAATATTTTTGTGCTGGAGTTCCTGGATTATTTTATTGATCCGCCCCGTTATTCTATTGACGAGTGCATGGAACGTGGGCTTACCTATGCGGTGCCCTTAAAAGCAAAACTGAAATTAAGCTGTAACGATGAGGAGCACGTTGATTTCCAGACGATCGTTCAGGATGTGTTTTTAGGGAACATTCCTTACATGACCCCCCGTGGTACCTTTGTGATCAATGGCGCTGAGCGCGTGGTGGTTTCCCAGCTGCACCGCTCTCCCGGCGTATTCTTCGGGCAATCAGTGCACCCTAACGGCACAAAGATTTATTCTGCCCGTGTCATTCCTTTCAAGGGCTCATGGATGGAATTTGCTACTGACATTAATAATGTAATGTATGCATACATCGATCGCAAGAAAAAGTTCCCGGTAACTACATTACTGCGTGCCATCGGATATGAAACGGATAAAGACATCCTGGAATTATTTGGTATGGCTGATGAAGTGCCGGGTGACCGTAAATCCCTTGAAAAGCAGCTGGGCAAACGTCTTGCTGCCCGCGTATTGCGCACATGGGTAGAAGATTTTGTGGATGAAGATACCGGTGAAGTGGTTTCCATTGAGCGGAATGAGATCGTAATGGAGCGAGACGTGGTGCTGGATGAAGAAGCGATCGACATTATTGCAGATATGGATGTGAAGAGCATTTTTGTGCAGCGGGAGGATGTAGGTGGCGACTATGCGATCATCTATAATACCCTGAATAAAGATACTTCCAACAGCGAGCTGGAAGCGGTTCAGTTCATCTACCGCCAGTTAAGAGGTGCGGATGCTCCTGATAACGAAACAGCCCGCGGCATTATTGATAAATTATTCTTCAGCGATAAACGTTATGACCTGGGTGAGGTAGGACGCTACAAGATCAACCGTAAACTGAACATTGATGCGCCCATCACTCAAAAAACGCTGACCAAGGAAGATATTATTGAAATTATCAAATACCTGGTACGTTTAACCAATGGTAAGGCCGAGATCGATGATATCGATCACCTGAGCAACCGCCGTGTACGTACCGTAGGTGAACAATTATATGCACAGTTTGGTGTAGGCCTGGCAAGGATGGCACGTACCATCCGTGAGCGCATGAACGTAAGGGATAACGAGGTATTCACACCTGTTGACCTGATCAATGCGCGTACGCTTTCTTCGGTGATCAACTCGTTCTTTGGTACCTCCCAGTTATCACAGTTCCTGGATCAGACCAACCCGTTATCTGAAATTACGCACAAGCGCCGTATTTCCGCGTTAGGGCCAGGCGGTCTGAGCCGTGAGCGTGCAGGGTTTGAGGTGCGCGATGTGCACTACAGCCACTACGGCCGCCTTTGTACCATTGAAACGCCGGAAGGTCCGAACATTGGTCTGATCTCCACCCTTTGTGTGCATGCCAAGATCAATGAAATGGGCTTTATTGAAACGCCTTACCGTAAAGTAACGGATGGTAAGGTAAATATGAAAGAACTGGAATTGCTGAGCGCAGAAGAAGAGGATACCGCAAAGATCGCACAGGCAAATGCCAAGCTGGATGAGCAGGGCAATTTTGTGAACGAGCGCGTGGCAAGCCGCGAGACCGGTGATTTCCCGATCCTTGACAAGCATGAAGTAGAATACATGGATGTGGCGCCCAACCAGATCGTGGGCCTGAGCGCTTCACTGATCCCGTTCCTGGAGCATGATGATGCCAACCGTGCGCTGATGGGATCAAACATGCAACGCCAGGCAGTGCCGTTATTGCGCCCGGATGAGCCAATTGTAGGTACAGGTTTGGAAGGTAAAGCGGCAAGGGATTCCAGGATCCAGATCCACGCAGAAGGCAACGGTGTGGTGGAGTTTGTGGATGCCAACGAGATCCATGTTCGTTATGACAGGGATGTAAATGAAAAGCTGGTAAGCTTTGAAGAAGACCTGAAAGTATACAAACTGACCAAATTCATAAAGACCAACCACGAAACCTGTATGAACCTGAATCCTGCTGTTCGGAAAGGGCAAAAGGTAAAGGCAGGTGATTTCCTCACCAATGGTTATGCTACAAGAAATGGCGAGCTGGCATTGGGTAAAAACCTGAAAGTGGCGTTCATGCCCTGGAAAGGCTATAACTTTGAGGATGCCATCGTGATCAGTGAAAGAGTGGTAAAAGAGGATATGTTCACTTCTATCCATATTTCCGAATATGAGCTGGAAGTGCGCGATACAAAGCTGGGCGAAGAAGAATTAACATCTGATATCCCGAACGTTTCTGAAGAAGCTACAAAAGACCTGGACGAGAACGGTATCATCCGTATTGGTGCACAGGTTAAAGAAGGCGATATCTTAATTGGTAAGATCACCCCGAAAGGAGAAAGTGATCCGACCCCTGAAGAAAAATTGCTGCGCGCCATCTTTGGTGATAAAGCAGGCGATGCAAAGGATGCTTCTTTAAAGGCGCCCAACGGGGTAGAAGGTGTGGTGATTGGTAAAAAATTATTCCAGCGTGCTAAAAAAGATAAGAACGCCAAGGTACGTGAAAAAGCTGCTATTGAAAAGCTGGATAAAGCACATGAGAAGAATGAGCAGGATCTGCTGAACGTGCTGCTGGAAAAATTAGGCACTATCCTGGAAAATCAGACATCCGCCGGCGTTACGAACAGCTTTGACGAGATCGTGATCGGTAAAGGTGCCAAGTTCAATGCAAAGAACCTGGCTTCCCTGGATTATGCCAACATCAATCCGCTGAACTGGACCAATGACCAGAAGATCAATGACCAGATCAATACCTTACTGCACAACTACAATATCAAATACAATGAAGAGCTGGGAAGGTATAAAAGGGAAAAATTCAACATCTCCATTGGTGATGAATTACCGGCTGGTGTATTAAAGCTGGCTAAAGTATACCTGGCAGTAAAACGTAAACTAAAAGTGGGTGATAAGATGGCAGGACGCCATGGTAATAAAGGGATTGTTGCCAAGATCGTTCGCCAGGAAGATATGCCGTTCCTTGAGGACGGAAGCCCGGTAGATATTGTGCTGAACCCGCTTGGGGTACCCAGCCGTATGAACCTGGGCCAGATCTATGAAACGGTATTAGGCTGGGCCGGTAAAGAGCTGGGAGTGAAGTTTGCCACACCTATTTTTGATGGGGCAGAACCGGAGGAGATTGAGAAATATTGTGAAGATGCCAACATTCCCAAATTCGGGCATACCTACCTGTATGACGGGGAAACCGGCGAGCGCTTTCACCAGAAAGCCACTGTGGGCGTTATCTACATGATCAAACTGCACCACATGGTGGATGACAAGATGCACGCGCGTTCCATAGGGCCATACAGCCTGATCACACAACAACCTTTGGGTGGTAAAGCCCAGTTCGGTGGTCAGCGTTTTGGTGAAATGGAAGTGTGGGCGCTGGAAGCTTACGGTGCTTCCAATATCCTTCAGGAATTATTGACCATTAAATCCGATGATATCATAGGCCGTGCAAAAACCTATGAAAGCATTGTGAAGGGAGATAATATTCCAAGAGCGGGTGTGCCGGAATCCTTTAATGTATTGATCCATGAGCTCAGAGGTTTAGGTTTAGACCTGAGTTTTGAATAAGAGAAAAAGACCTGTAAGGTTTTCAAAACCTTACAGGTCTCTCAATGCACAAAAATAAAAATCATAATTAAAATAGAGCGATGATATATTGGGACGCAGATTTAAAATCTCATCCCGATAGCTATCGGGACTCAAATCTTCAATAAAATTATGGCTACAAAAAAAGACAATCGCCCAAAGGCAGCGTTCTCGAAGATCACCATCGGTCTTGCTTCTCCTGATACCATCCTGGAGAAAAGCCATGGCGAGGTATTAAAGCCTGAAACTATTAACTACCGTACCTACAAACCGGAGCGTGACGGTTTGTTTTGCGAAAGAATATTTGGTCCGGTAAAGGACTACGAATGTGCCTGCGGAAAGTATAAGCGCATCCGTTATAAAGGTATTGTGTGTGACCGTTGTGGTGTGGAAGTTACCGAAAAGAAAGTGCGCCGTGAAAGAATGGGGCATATTAAGCTGGTAGTGCCGGTAGTGCACATCTGGTACTTTAAATCCTTACCGAATAAGATCGGTTACCTGCTGGGAATGAGCTCCAAGAAATTAGAGACCATTATTTATTATGAACGTTATGTAGTGATACAGCCGGGTGTGCGCGAAGATAAAGGGCAAAGCTATGGCGACCTGCTGACAGAAGAAGAATACCTCGATATTCTGGATACCCTTCCCAAAGACAACCAGTATTTACCGGATGATGATCCGCAGAAATTTATTGCCAAAATGGGCGCTGAGGCAGTGCATGACCTGTTACAGCGCATCGACCTGGATCAGTTATCCTTTGATTTAAGAAACTCGGCAGCCACTGAAACCTCCCAGCAACGTAAAGCAGATGCTTTAAAACGTTTGAGCGTGGTGGAAGCTTTCCGTGATGCCAATACAAGGATCACCAACCGCCCGGAATGGATGGTGATGCAATATATACCGGTCATTCCGCCGGAACTGCGCCCGTTAGTTCCTCTGGATGGTGGCCGTTTCGCGTCATCAGATCTGAATGACCTGTACCGCCGTGTGATCATCCGCAACAACCGTTTAAAACGTTTGATGGAGATCAAAGCACCGGAAGTGATCCTGCGTAATGAAAAACGGATGCTCCAGGAAGCGATCGATTCCTTATTTGACAACTCCAGGAAATCCAACGCCGTTAAAGCCGAAGGCGGGCGCGCATTGAAATCACTGAGCGATGTGCTGAAAGGAAAACAGGGCCGTTTCCGTCAGAACCTGCTGGGTAAACGTGTAGACTACTCCGGCCGTTCTGTAATTGTGGTAGGGCCTGAAATGAAAATGCATGAGTGCGGTCTGCCCAAAGATATGGCGGCAGAACTGTTCAAACCATTTATCATCCGTAAACTGATCGAAAGAGGGATCGTAAAAACAGTAAAATCGGCCCGTAAGCTGGTCGATAAAAAAGAGGCTGTTGTTTGGGATATCCTTGAAAATATTTTAAAAGGGCACCCGGTGATGTTAAACCGTGCCCCAACGCTGCACCGTTTGTCCATTCAGGCGTTTCAGCCGAAGCTGATCGAGGGGAAAGCCATCCAGCTGCACCCGCTGGTAACTGCAGCGTTCAACGCAGACTTTGATGGTGACCAGATGGCAGTGCACGTGCCTTTGAGCAATGCAGCTATACTGGAAGCCCAGTTGCTGATGCTGGCTTCTCATAACATCCTGAACCCGCAGAACGGTACGCCGATCACCCTTCCTTCCCAGGACATGGTGTTAGGGCTGTATTATATTACCAAGGGCAAAAAATCTACCGAAACCGAAAAAGTAAACGGTGAAGGAAAAGCGTTCTATTCTGCCGAAGAAGTGATCATTGCTTTGAATGAAAAGCGGGTTGATCTTCATGCATGGATCAAAGTAAAAACGATTGTACGGAATGAAGATACCGGTGCATTGGAAAAGAAACTGATCGAGACCACTGTTGGTCGGGTTATTTTCAACCAGTTTGTTCCGGAAGAAGTAGGTTTTGTAAATGCGTTATTGACCAAAAAGAATTTACGCGAGATCATCGGGGATATCATTGAAATTACAGATGTGCCCAAGACCGCCAAATTCCTGGATGATATTAAGCAATTAGGATTCCGCACTGCGTTCCAGGGTGGTTTATCCTTCAGCATTAATGACCTGATCATTCCTGACATCAAAGAGGAGCTATTGGAAAATGCAAAGAGTGAAGTAGACGAAGTATGGGATAACTACAACATGGGATTGATCACCAACAATGAGCGTTATAACCAGATCGTTGATATCTGGAGCCGTGTGGATACAAGGCTGACAGAAACCCTGATCCGTGAACTGAGCAGCGATAAACAGGGATTCAACTCTGTTTACATGATGCTGGATTCCGGTGCCCGTGGCAGCAAGCAGCAGATCAAACAGCTGGCAGGTATCAGGGGGCTGATGGCCAAACCCAGAAAATCCGGCTCTACTGGTTCTGAGATCATTGAAAACCCGATCCTTTCCAACTTTAAAGGCGGATTGAACGTACTGGATTACTTCATTTCCACACACGGTGCCCGTAAAGGTCTTGCGGATACAGCGCTGAAAACAGCGGATGCCGGTTACCTGACCCGTCGTCTGGTAGACGTGGCACAGGATGTGGTAATTACCGAAGAAGATTGTGGTACCTTACGGGGTATTTCCATCTCCGCCCTGAAAGATAATGAAGATATCATAGAGCACCTGGCCGACCGTATTGAAGGCCGTACTTCCCTGCATGATATTTACGATCCGCATACGGATGAATTGTTGCTGGAAGCCGGTACCGAGATTTCTCCGGAAAAAGCACGCAAAATTGAAGCCGCAGGCATTGAATCGATCGAAATCCGTTCCGTACTGACCTGCGAAAGCAAACGCGGCTGTTGTGTGAAGTGCTATGGTAAGAACCTGGCTTCAGGTATCATGGCACAAAAAGGAGATGCTGTGGGCATCATTGCTGCACAGTCCATCGGCGAGCCGGGTACACAGTTAACCTTGCGTACCTTCCACGTGGGTGGTGTGGCAGGATCTGCTTCTGTTGATTCTACTTTAACGGCTAAGTTTGAAGGTACCATCCAGTTTGATGGGGTACGTTCTGTGGTTACTACCAATGCAGAAGGAGATGAGGTGCGCGTTGTAATTGGCCGTACCGGTGAAGCACGTATCATTGATACGAAAAATGACCGTTTATTAATTACGAACAATATTCCCTACGGTTCTACATTGCTGGTAAAAGATGGCCAGAAATTAAGCAAGGGAGATCCGATCTGTTCCTGGGATCCGTACAACAATGTGATCATTGCAGAAACGGATGGAGTCCTGAAGTTTGAAAACGTTATTGAAGGAGTTACTTACCGTGAGGAAGCGGATGAGCAAACAGGTCACCGTGAAAAAGTGGTGATTGAGACCCGTGATAAAACAAAAATCCCTTCCATTATTGTAGAAGGAAAAGAAAATAAGTCCTACAACTTACCAACAGGCAGCCACCTGATGCTGGATGATGGTGATGAGGTGAAGGCCGGCAGGGTACTGGTAAAAATACCCCGTATACTGGGTAAGCTGAAGGATATTACCGGGGGGCTTCCCCGTGTTACGGAATTGTTTGAAGCACGGAACCCGAGTAACCCGGCCGTTGTTTCAGAAATTGACGGGGTGGTGACCATGGGAGCTGTTAAACGCGGTAACCGGGAGATCATCATTGAAGCCAAGGATGGTGTTACACGGAAATACCTTGTACCGTTAACAAGACAGATCCTTGCGCAGGACGGTGACTTTGTAAAGGCCGGCAGCGCATTGAGCGACGGGCAGATCTCTCCGCAGGACATCCTGGCCATTCAGGGGCCATTTGCCGTACAACAGTATGTCGTAAATGAAATCCAGGAAGTATATCGCTTGCAGGGTGTGCGCATCAATGATAAGCACATCGAAGTGATCGTTCGCCAGATGATGCGTAAGGTAAGCATTGTGGATCCGGGTGATACGCGTTTCCTGGAAGATGACCTGGTAGACAAGTTTGAGTTTGTTGATGAGAACGACTTTGTATACGAGAAGAAAGTGATCACTGATCCGGGCGATTCTACCAAGTTGCGCGCCGGTCAGATCATCAGCCTAAGGGAATTACGCGAAGAAAATTCCATGCTGCGCCGTAACGACAAGAAGCCGGTTGAATTCCGTGATGCGCAACCCGCTACATCTGCACCAACGCTGTTGGGTATTACCAAAGCGTCTTTGGGTGTACAAAGCTGGATCTCTGCCGCTTCATTCCAGGAAACCACCAAGGTGCTTTCTTCTGCCGCCATCCATGGTAAAGCGGATGAAATGCTGGGATTAAAGGAAAACGTGATCACCGGTCATCACATCCCGGCAGGTACAGGCTTGCGTGAGTTTGAGAACATGATCGTTGGCAGCAAAGAAGAATATGAATTGTTGCAAACAGCACGTGAGGCAATGTCTTTTGACGAAGAAGAATAAAACCTATAAGGTTTTCAGAATCCTTATAGATGTATATCAGGAGCGGTTTAAGCCGCTCCTTTTTTGTGGAATTCAGCCGGAGCTGTCATCTCTTTATCACAAAAACAATGTGAATATGAGAAAAATAGTGATTGTGTGTCTATGGGGGCTCTTGCTGCAAAGCTGCGATTTTGAAAAAAGAAAGAGCCTTGCTGGCAGGTCCCCGGCAATGGTTGCGGAAGCGATCGTAGAAAGCGTGTTTGTACAGGATACAGATAGCCTTAAGACTGCGGCTGAGCCTGTACACAGCAATAAATACTGGAAGCAGTTCGAAGTGCATGCACTGTTACCTGAAAACCCGGTGTATAAAAGACTGGATAGCATTGAGGAAATTTTTTCACCCATAGAGCCTTCAAAAGCAAACCATTCTGTAAGACGCTCCAATGCAGTCGATCATTATATTAGCAGCAGGGATTTATTTAAGGGGAAGATGCAGTATTCCGTAAAGAATCTTAAGGAATTGAGTAATTGCAGAGCGTATATAAAGCATGACACCATCATTATTCAGATAGGAATGAACACGGGATTTGGAGGAAATGGTTTTCATATCCTGGTTCATGATGGCCGCTATGTAATAATGCCTTTTTATTTCACTGATATAGTTTACGGGGAAGAAGTTGAGCCGCTGAATGTTCCGTTATGGCAAAGACTGAAGTTAAATCGCTCTTTTTACAATGCAGGAGACAGCATGTACGGTTATATATCTTTTGGTTCTGTTTTTTATGATGAGTATGGAACCCCATCCGGGCAGAAAGCAAATGGTTTTTTCCGGGCCGTAATTAAAAAAGCCTGTTGGTAATTTTGTACTTATGAAACAGAACAAATACGATGATCCATCCTTTTTTGAAAGCTATAATCGCATGCCCCGTTCAAAAGAAGGATTGAATGCAGCGGGAGAATGGTATGTGCTGCAACAAATGTTGCCCGACCTGAAAGATAAGCGGGTACTGGATCTTGGCTGCGGTTTGGGATGGCATTGCCGGTATGCAGCCGGGCAGCAGGCGCGGGAAGTGGTTGGGATAGACCTGTCGGAAAAAATGCTGGAAAAAGCCCGTAGCTATAGTACCGGTTCTGTGATCCGTTATTTGAGGCAATCAATTGAGGATATTGATTTTGCACCTGGTTCTTTCGATGTTGTTCTCAGTTCGCTTGCCTTGCATTACGTAGCGGATTATGAAAGTGTGTGCCGCAAAATATTCCGTTTCCTGGCTGCGGGGGGAAGCTTTGTGCTTTCCGTAGAGCACCCTGTATTTACTGCACTGGCTACACAGGACTGGTTTTATGATGCAGCCGGTAAAATACTGCACTGGCCGGTAGACTGGTATCAGCAGGAAGGTGTGCGGCATACCAGCTTTCTGGGGCAGCAGGTCATTAAATATCACCGTACAACAGCCACGCTTGTAAATACGCTGATTACAGCTGGTTTTATGATCATGAATATTGCAGAACCACAGCCTGCCCCGGAAATGATCAGCAGGTATCCGGAAATGATTGATGAAATCAGGAGGCCCGTTTTCCTGATGATCGCGGCTCAAAAACCATGAGAAATACAGGGGAAACAGGGCATTTTTATTACTTTATTTCATCAATAAAAAAATATAAAAAAAGTCGCTGACAAAATTTATTGGATAGCAAAAAAACCTTACCTTTGCTTTCCAAATTTTTGGGGTTGGTTTGTATTGCATTGTCAATTGTAAACTTCCTGGAAATGAAGTTCTTTTAATAAGCCGAAGTAGCTCAGCTGGTAGAGCAGCTGATTTGTAATCAGCAGGTCGTGGGTTCGATCCCCTTCTTCGGCTCTTTTGTTAGTTGGCAAGTTAGCATGTTGAAAAGGAAAGCCCTTATTAACCTGTAAGCCGTTCAACTTTTAACGAAAAGGGTAGTTGGCCGAGTGGTTAAAGGCGACAGACTGTAAATCTGTTCTCTTCGGAGTACGGAGGTTCGAATCCTTCACTGCCCACAGAAAAATGTGTGAATGTACTAATGTGGAGATGTGAAAGTAAACAGCACACCTATTTGTAGTTCTTTAAAACTGTGAAATTTCTTGTGATTTTGGAATTCATTTTCACATTTCCGTATTTTCACATTAATTAAGCGGGAGTAGCTCATTTGGTAGAGCGATAGCCTTCCAAGCTATAGGTGGCGAGTTCGAGCCTCGTCTCCCGCTCTGTTTCGTTTGTGGTTGAGCCTGCCGGTAGGCAGGGTTTGTCTGGCAAATCCGGGGCTATCAACTGAGATCGCCGTTGTAGCTCAGGGGTAGAGCACTTCCTTGGTAAGGAAGAGGTCGTGAGTTCAACTCTCATCAACGGCTCTTCTTTTTTTGTAATAAGAGCAAAATCCTGACCAGGCGATTCAAATAAGCATTACAATTCCGGCCGTTGGCTGGATTTTGTTGATAGAGTAAAAATTTAGTAAAAACAATTAAAAAAGATAACAATGTCAAAAGAGACCTTTAAGAGGGAGAAACCCCACGTAAACATTGGTACCATTGGCCACGTTGACCATGGTAAAACCACTTTGACTGCCGCTATTACCGATATTCTTTCTAAAAAAGGTTTAGCACAGGCAAAAAAATACGACGAAATTGACGGAGCGCCAGAAGAAAAAGAAAGAGGGATCACTATTAATACAGCTCACGTAGAATACGAAACAGCTACCCGTCACTATGCACACGTAGATTGCCCCGGTCACGCTGACTATGTTAAAAATATGATCACTGGTGCTGCTCAGATGGATGGAGCCATCCTGGTAGTAGCTGCTACTGATGGTCCTATGCCGCAAACAAAAGAGCACATCCTTTTGGCTGCACAGGTAGGTGTGCCTAAAATGGTGGTTTTCTTAAATAAAGTTGACCTTGTTGATGATCCTGAACTGTTGGATCTTGTTGAAATGGAAGTACGTGATGAATTAACAAAACGTGGTTTCGATGGCGACAATACTCCGATCATTAAAGGCTCTGCAACCGGTGCTTTGGCTGGTGATGAAAAATGGGTAAATGCGGTTGTTGAATTAATGGATGCTGTTGACAGCTACATTCCGCTTCCTCCCCGCCCGATCGATCTTCCGTTCCTGATGAGCGTTGAAGATGTATTCTCTATTACTGGTCGTGGTACAGTAGCTACCGGACGTATTGAAAGAGGAAAGATCAAAACAGGTGAACCTGTTGAAATCGTAGGTCTGATGGAAAAACCCCTGACTTCTACTGTTACAGGTGTGGAAATGTTCCGCAAGATCCTGGATGAAGGGGAAGCTGGTGATAACGCAGGTTTACTGTTGCGTGGTATTGAAAAGAAAGATATCCGCCGTGGTATGGTAATCTGTAAACCCGGCTCTATCACTCCGCACACTGAATTCAAATGCGAGGTATATGTACTGAGCAAAGATGAAGGCGGACGTCATACTCCGTTCTTTAACAAATACCGTCCTCAGTTCTATTTCCGTACTACAGACGTAACCGGTGAGGTTACCCTGAATGAAGGTACTGAAATGGTAATGCCTGGTGATAACACTTCCTTAACTGTAAAGCTGATCACTCCGATCGCAATGGAAAAAGGTTTGAAATTTGCGATTCGTGAAGGTGGCCGTACAGTAGGTGCAGGTCAGGTAACTGAAATTTTGAAGTAAAAGCCCACCTAAATCCTCCCGAAGGGAGGACTTTGGAAAAGCTTCAAATACTTTTGCAAAGTACCTTAGGCAGCAGCTTGGGTACTTTGTTTTTAAAAATAGTTCTTTAAATTTTTGCTTCTTTTGAGGCCGGCCAAAAGGCTCCTTGATTGTTGTATTGCGCCTGACGAAATATAGACAATCAGGGGGTTAACCTTCGTCAAGCTCAGGCTAACATTACTTTTTGGTCAGCCCCGGAGGGGCTTTATGCGGGCATGGCTCTCCTGATGGCTATCGGGAGGTAGAATAGGCAAAGGGTAACTTCCTATTCGTTTGTCGGTAAAAAAGTTCTTTGAGCCGGGTTTTTCCCGGCGATACACGGGCATAGTTCAATGGTAGAATAGAGGTCTCCAAAACCTTTGATCAGGGTTCGAATCCTTGTGCCCGTGCTAATAAAAGTTCATTGTTTATTGGTTAATTGTTCATAGTTTTTACAATAGTATCTGCTATGATCCATGATCCATGAACTATAAGTTAAAGAAAGATGAACAAGCTTGGAAATTATTTAAAAAACAGCTACAAAGAGCTGACAGAGAAAGTATCCTGGCCTACATGGAGCGAGCTGCAACAGTCTACTATGATTGTATTAGGCGCTACCATTCTGATTACTGCTGTAATCTGGCTGATGGACTTCCTGGCCGGCGGCGGGTTGAATTTTTTATACAAAATCCTTTATAAGTAAGTATAATGGAAGAAACAAATATAACAGATAATACTTCTCCGGAAACTCCCCAGCAGGATACCAAATGGTATGTTTTGCGGGTAGTTAGTGGTAAAGAGCGGAAGGTAAAGGAGTATCTGGATAAAGAAATTTCAAGAAGCGATTTTGATAAGGTGGTGAAACAGGTGTTCCTGCCTGTTGAGAAAGTTTACAAAGTGCAGAATGGAAAAAAGGTAATGCGGGAACGAAACTATTATCCCGGTTATGTAATGGTGGAAGTGCTGGATGGGAAAATGACCGATGATCTGAGGGATCTGGTTGTAAATACAAACAGCGTTATCCATTTTCTGGGTAAAGACAATCCGATAGCGCTGCGAAAAGCAGAAGTGAACAAAATGCTGGGTCGTATGGACGAAATGGCTGAGGCCGGCGGAGTAAGCATGGTAGAGCCGTTCATTGTGGGTGAAACGATCAAGATTGTTGAAGGGCCATTTAATGATTTTAACGGGGTGATCGAAGAGGTGAATGATGAAAAGAAAAAACTGAAGGTAACAGTTAAGATCTTTGGCCGTTCAACACCGGTTGAGCTGAACTACATGCAGGTTGAAAAAATTGTTTAATCTTTGACATTGAATACTATTGAAGCCGCCCCGCATAGCCGGGGCGGTTTTTTTGGGTGTTAACGCTTTCCTAAGATCCTTTTTTTTGTTGAAAAGTTTTTTATTCATTGGTATATTGCAAGTTGTTACAATCATTACTGTAAAAATTGAGAAATGAAGAATGCGCTCCTGGTCGTTAATGGGTTACTGGTTATTGCTGTAGGATTTTTGCTGTACAAACAATTCAGCGGAAGCCCGGACAGTAAAGGCCCCCGTGCCGGTGATGTCTTATCAAAGGACAAGGATTCCATGCTCAACAAAAAAGTGCTGTTTGCTTATATTGATATGGACACCCTGCAGGAAAAATATATTGTTGCAAAAAACGCGCAGGATGAAATAAGGAAGAAGCAGAATGAAATGAATGCAAGCCTTGAAGCTATGCAAAAGGCGCTGCGGACAAAGGTGGCAGGCTATCAGCAACAAGGTAATAATATGACCGAAGAGCAGTATATGGCTGCAAAACAGGATGTGGACGCCAGCCAGCAGCAGTTCCTTGAAAAGCAAAAGAACTTAACAGATGAATACAATAACTTTGTGAACAACAAAATATCTGCTGTTAAAAAGAAGATTGAAGATTATTTGAAAGTGTTTAATGCGGATAAGACCTTTTCTTTTATTTTTTCCTATGAGCCTGGGCTGTTCTATTATAAGGATACGGCCTATGATATTACCAAAGAGGTGCTAAAGGGGCTCAATGACCAATACGCGAACGAGAAGAAATAATCCTGTTTAAAAGTTTTATAGCTATACGGGGCTGTATCAAAAGTCCACGAATGTCATGCTGAATTTATTTCAGCATCTAAATGAGCTATGATTCTCAATAGATTCTGAACCAAGTTCAGAACGACATTATGTTCTGAAATGACTTTTGATACAGCCTCATTTTTTTGCCATTATTTTATAATTAAATCTTATTTTGAGTTACTAAATTAAAATAATGGCTGAGAAAGTTACATTTAAACAATCGCTCAACTTATTTGACGGAACAATGATCGTAGCCGGGTCTATGATCGGGTCCGGTATCTTTATTGTTGCTGCAGATATGACGCGCCAGGTAGGCTCAGCAGGCTGGCTGATTGCCTTATGGGTGATTACGGGTGTAATGACCGTTTTTGCAGCAGTAACCTACGGAGAGCTCTCAGCTATGTTTCCCAAGGCTGGCGGCCAGTATGTGTATTTAAAAGAGGCTTATAACCCGCTGCTGGGCTTTCTGTATGGCTGGAGTTTTTTTGCTGTAATACAAACGGGTACCATTGCCGCGGTGGGTGTTGCGTTCAGTAAATTTGCAGGTTATTTTATTCCCGCGCTCACTATGGACGAAAGAAATCTTTTGTTTCAGTTGGGCCCGGTAAAATTGTTTCCCGCCCAGTTGGTTTCCATTGCACTGATTATCTTTCTTACATTTATGAATACCCGTGGTGTTAAGGAGGGAAAGATCATACAAACTATTTTTACAGTGGTAAAATTGTTCTCCCTGTTCGGGTTAATTGTTTTCGGATTGCTGCTGGCTGCCAAGGCAGATGTCTGGAGCACGAACTGGGCTACCGGCTTTAATATGAAATTTACAACACCTGTAACAGATGCTTCCGGTGCCAAAGGCTGGTCTGCTTTCCAGGAACCGGTCACCCTGATGGTGGCTTTGGGCCTCATCAGCGGGGCAATGGTAGGATCCGTATTCAGCAGCGTGGCATGGGAAAATGTTACTTTCATCGGCAGCGAAATAAAGAACCCCAAAAGGAATGTCGGGCTTAGCCTGTTTTTGGGGACGCTGATCGTTACGGTGGTATATGTGCTGATCAACATCATGTACCTGTTTGTATTGCCTTTGCTTCCGTCAGCATCAGCAGGAACGGTTGCCTATCCCACAGAAGTGGCCGCCCCCAATATTGCCTTTGCCGTGCAGGACAGGGTAGCAACGGCTGCAGCTTTCAATATTTTTGGAGGCTATGGTGCCGCCATTATTGCCGTGATGATCATGATCTCCACTTTTGGCTGTAATAATGGCCTCATTTTATCCGGCGCCCGCGTTTATTATACAATGGCAAAAGATCATTTATTTATACCCCGGGCCGGTACCTTAAACAAGAACGCCGTGCCGCAATGGGCCCTGTGGGCGCAATGCATCTGGGCCAGCCTGCTCTGCTTGAGTGGACAATACGGCCTGTTACTGGACTATGTGGTGTTCATTACTGTGGTGTTTTACATATTAACGATTGTTGGTGTATTTGTGCTGCGGAAAAAACGCCCGGATGCGGAACGACCCTATAAGGCTTTCGGATATCCCATAATACCTATTATTTATTTATTGATGGCGGGAACCCTGGGTGTGGGGTTGCTTTATGCAAAAACAAAAACTTCTTTGTTCGGCCTGATTATTGTATTTATCGGCATACCTATTTATTATTATTATGCGAAGAAAATGAAACATGCTTCACAAGCAGCAACTAATGCAGTATAAAAACCGGGTTATGAAATTAAGAGTGCCCCTTTTCTTTCTTTTTATATTTTGTTGGGCAGCCTGTAAAAACAAACCTGCTATTACCGCAAAGCAGTACAGCGATGAAGTGCTCCGGATGCAGCAAAGCCTTGCAGAGCCTATACGCCAGGCTGAAAACGAGATCAAAGCTTTTGGAGATAGTGCTAATTATAGCGGTATGGCTGGTGCTGCGGGCAAAATGGAATCATTGATCCAGGGGAAAATTGATACATTGAATAAAATAGATGCAGCTTCTTTCCAGGGAGGGGCTGATTTTAAAACCGTTGTAATCCGGTATTTCGAATATTTGAAAAGCGTTTACAGCAGCTACAAGGAAATAGGCAACGCCGCTAACGGGGTGGAACGATTAAAGGCAACGGACGATATGTATCAGAAGTTATCTGCCCAACAGGATGTTGAAGAGCGTATGAGAACCAGCCAAACACGGTTTGCTGCATTGAATGGTTTTATGTTCACAGAACCAGACCTGGCGCAGCCGGATTCTTCCTCTAACCGGTGATCCTGAAAACGGAATAGTGTGGATAACCCGCCTCTTCATAGGGAGCGCTATTTAAAATAAGCGTAAAGAGCTTCTTTCCTGGTTAAATTTCTTTGGTGTAATTTTGATGGGATGGCCAAGAAGTTTGTTTATAGTGGATTGTCGTTCTGAGTTTTTTATTTGCGTAGCAAAATCAACGAGACCATGACGTTTTTTTCGGAGCTTCCAAATTAAAGTTACTTCAATGGTGAAAGCGTAGCTCCGGTCTAAACATAGAAGTTCTAAAGCTGAGCGTCCGCCAGCTGGCGGACCTACTACTATGCACAGGAGCCGATAGTAGCACCCTCCCGGAATCGCGCTGTAACCGATTCCGGGGGCATTTTTTGGGTACCTTTTTGGGCAAGCAAAAAGGTACAGAAGAAAAATAGGACCGCTCTACATTATACAGAGCGTATCCAATCATATAAAAAAGAATATTGTAACCCAGATTCTTAGAAATACGTCATTGGCAACTTGTTTCAGAATCTATTTGCAATCAGATGCCATTTTAGATGCTGAAATAAATTCAGCATAACAAAGGGGACTTTTTGGTCAGCCCCTATTTGAGTTTCCACGGTGAAATTGTGGTGGACAATGAAAAGGTGGCCGCCGAAACCAAGGCCTACAAAATGATACTGCCGATATTATCCTTTACTGATGAAACCGGAGCGGTTATTAGGGAACAGGAAATAGGAGCCAATTACAAACAGGTAAAGCTGCATAGTACACAGATTGTTGAAAGCGAGTTGGAACGCATCAAGAACGGCTCCGATTTACAGCATTTGGCGCAGCATCAATAAGCCCTCTGCATGACATATCTGCCTCCTGCAGAAAAAATTAAAATTAAATTTGAGCAACCAAATGGTTGTATTTATATTTGTGCAACTAAATGGTTGTATTATGATAGAAAGGCGTGACGTTTATCAAGCAATTGCAGACCCTACCAGAAGAATGATTATACAGAAGCTATCGGGTGGGCCATTAAATATAAGCCAAATCGTAGAGAACTCGGGGATTACCAGACAGGGAATTGCTAAGCATCTAAAAGTTCTAAATGAATGCGGAATGATTGCTCTCACTCAAAAAGGGAGAGAACAAGTTTGTGAAGCTCGGCTGGAACAATTAGATGAGGTAGTTGATTGGGTAAACGCATCCCGTAAGCTGTGGAACCAACGCTTTAAAAAATTGGACAAATTTTTAGCTGAAACAAAAAAACAATAGATATGAAATCACAAGACAAAGAACTTTTAATTACTCACTTGTTTGACGCGCCTGTCAAGCTAGTTTTTGATGCATGGACTGATCCTGAAAAACTCAGGCGTTGGTATGCTCCGGATGGATGCACCATAGAATACAAATCTATTGACGTTAAAAAGGGGGGCGCTTTCATTCCTGCATTCATGATCCGGTGCATGGCGATTGCTGGATTATTGGTACTTATTTGGAAATATTGCAATCAAGGAAGTTGGTTTTCACAATGCAGCTTTCTAATGAAAGAGGTGATATGACAGGCGCGATAGCAGCCGGAAAGTCAACAGAATGGCCTGCCGAAATCCTGACCACTGTAACTTTTGAACCAATAGGTAACCAAACGAAGGCCACAATCCACCAAACCGTTTCAGAAGAGGAAGCGAAGAAAACAGGTGCTTATCAAAGCTGGATTAAGATGTTTAATAAACTCAATCAACAGTTAACTGCCGGAATATGAAAAAATCAACTAAACATAACGTTATTTTAATAGCTATACTGTTGGGAACAATGATAGTGACTGCCTGTAGGGAAAATCTCAATGATATCAGCCGAAATAAAAAAACGGTGTTGGATTATATGGATGGGTTTAACGCAGGTGACCATCAAAAAATATTGTCGTGTTTAACAGATGATGTTGTATGGGAAATGCCGGGAGTTTATTATCATTCCGGCAAAGTAGCATTTGATAAGGAAATAGAAAATGACGCATTTGAAGGTAAGCCCACTATAAAAGTTATCCGTATGGTTGAAGAACTGGACATTGTTATCGCAGAAGGCACTGTACAAGGAAAAAGAAAAGGCGGTGGTGCATTTAATGCTTTTTTCTGTGATGTTTTCCATATGAACAACGGTAAAATTAAAAAGCTAAGTAGTTATTTGATGTTTTCCAGGCCATAAGATTGCCACTGAAACGAGAAACTAAAAAAGATACCACGGATGCTATCTCTTACCAATGAAAACGGAAAGGATAATATGAGCAGGAAATTGAAGCCAACTACAAACAGATAAAGCTGGATGTTCTGAATATGGTTGAAAGCGAAACAGAGCGTATTAAGAGCGATCCGGTTTTACAGCATATGTTACAACAGAAGTAATCCTCGACTGACTACCAAGACCGCTCTAAACAAATCCGTCAGCAATATTCTAACCTAAAATTAATAAATGCAATCTCATTCAAATGTGGAATTATTGTTTCTCATTACAATAGAATAACGGAACATTCATAACGAAGGAAAAGCAAAGAACCGCAATGGATAACTTTCTTCAATATTGCAACCCATTATCCCCGCTTGAGGCGATGGCACAAGACGAATTGTTGCAAAACATAAGGACCAGGGCTTTTGACAAAGGCGAATATTTATTACAACAAAATAAAGTTTGCAGGCAATTATTCTGTCTGGCCAATCAGCTATTAATGATTACAGATTGCACATCTCCCTGCATAGCCAGTTGCCTTTTGTACAACTGGATGGTGTTTTCAAAACCCAGGTAAAGCGCATCACAGATGATTGCATGTCCAATGCTAACTTCATCGAGCCACGGGATTTGGCTGCTAAAATAATTCAGATTCTTTAAGTCGAGGTCATGCCCGGCATTTAGTCCCAGTCCCAGTTCCCTGGCATGTTCAGCGGCTTTTACAAAAGGAGCAATTGCCTTTTCTTTATCCGATAAAAAGTTCCTGGCATAAGACTCCGTATAAAGCTCAATACGGTCTGTTCCGGTTACAGCAGCTCCTTCAACCATTTTTTCGTCGGGGTCTACAAAGATGGAAACCCGTATTCCAGCCTTCTTAAATGTCCTGATGATGTCCGTTAAATAATCTTTGTATTGAATAGTGTCCCAGCCGTGGTCAGAGGTTAACTGGCCGGTGGCATCAGGCACCAGGGTTACCTGGTGGGGCTTTACTTCCAGAACGAGGTCGATAAATTTCTGTTCCCTGCAATTGCCTTCTATATTGAATTCTGTGGTCAGCAGGGGCTTCAGGTCGCGGACATCCTTATACCGGATATGGCGTTCATCAGGCCGGGGGTGCACCGTAATGCCATCAGCTCCAAAAGCCTCCGCGTCCAGCGCCATTTTTATCAGATCCGGATTATTACCGCCACGCGCATTGCGTAAGGTAGCAATCTTATTAATATTTACTGATAATTTTGTCATACCCGTAATTTTTATGAGGAAAAAATGCTTGTATTAACCTTTGCAAGGTACACTAATTTGAGTTCCTTTTTTACCGGGAAAGGCTAGAGGAAAGGTCTAATCGTCCGTAAGGTTTGCTTTTACAGCCGAGTCCTTCTGTGCAGGGGTTAACGTATGCTTATTGCCATAGATCGCATCTTCCCAGCCGCCATAGGTAATGTTGGGCAGTACAATATAGCGGGTACCAAAATCTGCTGCATGCTCTTTTACATGCTGCAGGCGCTCTTCCGTTGATCTTTTGTCCCATAGTGCGCTGAAGTCAGCAAGGTTATCGCCTAAGAATAGTACTATATTGTATTTTTCAGCAACAGCCTGGCGGCGGCTTTCTTTTGAGCTGATGTCTTTCATCAGTATGAGGTGCTCATTGTCTGCAAAAGGAAAGTTGAATTTTTTAAGATTGGCCAGTGTGCCTGCCCGCTCCTGCTCATCCCTGTTAGTAATGTAAAAAACGGTTACATTTCTGGCTGCAGCATAATTAAAAAAATCGAGGCTGCCGGCCAAAGGCGTAGCCACACCTTTGGCAGTCCACTCATGCCATGTTTTATTTTCATAATCAAGCCCCTGCAAAGCACGGGAAACGGCATAGGGACTGTTATCCAGAAAGGTTTCGTCAATATCGGTTACGATTGCCAAAGGCCTGGATGAGCTGTCCTGCAGTATTTTATCAAGACTGGTACGGGCGGTATTATAAGCCTGGTAACAAAGTGCCGCGTATTCTGCGGCCTTCTGCTGAAACAGCGATCCCCATAATTTACCATCAATAACAAGGTGGGATTGTTCCGGATTTTTTACAGTAGTCTTTGTAGCAGTGCAGGCACCACCTGCTGTTAAAAGCAATAATAACAACGCTCTTTTCATGCAAACTGATTGGGTCTTAATTATTCAGCACACCTTCTTCCAGTTCAGTAATGAGCAGTTCCCGGTTATCTGTGATCCATTCAGGTACAGGAAGCTTGGAGGTAAGCTGCCATTCATTATCTTCTTTAGCCAGCCTGAAGAACAGGCGGTTGCCCCGGTCGTCTGCTGTGTCTACATCAAAAACGTAGGTGCCGGCATTGTTATTTTTGCGGTAGTTAAACTCTCTCAGTCTGCCATTAATTTTAATAAGGCGGGTAAAGTGGACTATTTTATTAAATGAAGTATGCATAATCTTATTCTATCAATTTTTGTGCTAACTCTTATTGTATATATGTGTCAAAAACATTTTTCATAAAATACAAAACAGCAGTAAGCGCCATCAGGCCGTCTAAAATAAAATAAAAAAGGTAATCATTCTTGGATTTTATCGCAAGCGGGTATAAAAAGTAGGTAAACAAACCAGGCGCAGCAAGAAAGATAAGGTCTGTAATTGATTGATTATAAATATATAATATTCCCGAGCTGAAAAGGTTCAGCACAATAAAAACAATGAAAAGAATTTTTATTTTGTTCAAGGGTAAGATGGTCACCAGGCTTTTAACACCTGTTTGTTTGTCGAACTGGCGATCCCTGATGTCAAATAAGATACAGATGGCAAACAGCAGCGTAAACCGGTTAAAGATATAGATATAAAAGGAAGCCTTCCAGTCTGCATGTACAATAAAAAAGGGCAGCACGGCGGTTACATAGGTCCACATGGCTGCCAGCAGGAAGGTTTTGCCCAATATGTATTTTTCCAGCCTTTTAAAAACAGGATGCGGAAATTTTGGAGCAGTATACATGAGTGTTAAGCCAACGGCAGGAATAATGTAGCGCCAGTAACCCGCCAGTTGCAGCAGGAAAATACCTGTTCCAATGGCGCTGATGATGAAAAAGGCAGCATGCACTTCTTTGTGATGCTTCAGCCAGCTGGTGCGGGTAGCGGTAACTTCCACATCGGCATTGGTCAGGTACCAGTGGATGCTGTAGCTGGCCAGTGTAGAAAAAAATATAAAAGCTACAAAATGGACCGGCAGTTTACCAAGATGGAATGAAGCAACCGTACAGATGCACATTGCTACTGCACAAAAGGCAATAAAGAGATTGCTGAAAACAAGGAAATCAAAAACATTGCGTCCTTTGCTGATCATTTAAACCGATTTCTCTGCAAACTTAACTTCTTTAAGCATCTGAAAACAGATTTGTACCTTTGCAGACGCATTTTCTAATTTTAATGAACGAGCTCAGGGACCGGATATTTTCAGTTGATGAACAAAGCTTTGAAGCAGTGGCAAAGGAACTGTTTCTTTTTCAATGTGAAAATAATGCCCTGTACCGGAGCTATGCAGATAGGATTGGCTGCAATGTTTTAGCAGTGAACCATCTTGCTGATATTCCTTTTCTGCCGGTCAGCTTTTTTAAAACGCACAAGGTTACCACAACCCGGTTTGAGCCGGATGTCATTTTTGAAAGCAGCGGAACCACCGGAACCATTAACAGTAAGCACCTGGTGAAGGACGCCGGTATATATGTGGAAAGTTTCAGGAAGGCGTTTACCCGGTTCTATGGCCCGGTAAAAGACTTTTGTGTGCTGGGGCTGTTGCCCTCTTACCTGGAAAGGGGGCATTCTTCCCTGATTTTTATGGTCAATGACCTGATCAGGGAAAGCGGCCACCCGCAAAGCGGATTTTACCTGAATAATTTTGAGGAGCTTTCCCGTACCCTGGATGCCGTGGAGGCTGCAGGACAAAAAACGCTGCTGATAGGGGTTACCTATGCCCTGATCGATTTTGCTGCCCGGTTTCCCAAACAGCTGCAGCACACCCTGATTATGGAAACCGGTGGCATGAAAGGCCGGAGGCGGGAACTGATCCGCGCAGAAGTGCACGATTTATTAAAGAGTGGGTTAGGCGTTTCCCGGATTCATTCTGAATATGGGATGACGGAGCTGCTTTCCCAGGCCTATTCAAAAGAAAACGGCCTTTTTAATACTCCTCCATGGATGAAAGTGGTTTTAAGGGAGGAAGAAGATCCGCTATCCGTTCTGACCGCGCCGGCACGCGGCGTTCTGAATATTATAGACCTGGCTAATATTTATTCCTGCAGCTTTATTGCAACAGATGACCTGGGGGTGGTTCACCCTGATGGCTCTTTTGAAATACTGGGCAGGAGGGATAACAGCGATATAAGGGGATGCAGCCTGCTGGCGCTTTAAAATCTTTTATTACTATTAACAAGGCTTTGTTTTTCTTTGCAGCTATGAGATTAAAACTCTTGTTCCTTATATTATTACTGGGTGCAGTAAATGGTTTACATGCCCAGGTAAATGAGGCTGTACAGGATTCATTAGATAATGAGCGGCTGGCACAGATGGTTACGCTTTCTGAAATTGTGGTCAATAATAGGCTCAATGTGCCCAGCTTTATTGATCGTGTTAAAAAAGACACCACGTTTTACAAGGCATTTAAAAATTTAAGGGTGCTCAGTTTTTCTTCTCTCAATAATATTGTAATGAAAGATAAACGGGGCAAACAGATAGCGTCTTTAAACAGCAAAACGCATCAGACCTATAGTAGGGGGTGCAGAACCATGAGCAAGGAATATGAAACAACAACGGGTGACATGGTGGACGAGAACGGCCAGTATAATTATTATACGGCAGAGCTGTATGCCGGCCTGTTCTTTACCAGCGGAAAAGTTTGCGGAGAAAATAATATTGTGGGGAATGCAGGGTTGAACCCAAAAGATAAATCGGGCATTGAAAAAAGAAAGGAGCAGTTAAAAATGCTTTTCTTTAACCCTGGAAAGAAAATACCCGGTATTCCGTTTATGGGTGAAAAGAGCAACATTTTTGATCCCCGTGTGGCGGATCTGTATGATTATAACATTGATTATGTTTCTTACAACGGGCAATATGCGTATAAATTTGAGATCAAAGCCAAAGAAGGGCTGAGCGCATCTGACCGTAACAGGATCGTTTATAATAATATGACCACATGGTTTAATGACCGCAGTTTTGAGATCATGGGCAGGGCCTATGATCTTAGCTATAACACCGGCGCTTATGATTTTGATGTGCATATGGAAGTGGAGCTGACACATGCGGGACGGCTGCTGGTTCCCAGTGTGCTGCGCTATAACGGCAACTGGGATGTGATCTTTAAAAAACGGGAGCGCGGCCTGTTCACGGCAACGTTGTTCAACTTCAAATAGATTCCTGCTTTTCTGTGTACACCCGCAAATTTTTAGGATGAACGGTGCCATTCTTCCTGAATAAATTTGTATTTTCCCTTCTTAATGATCGTTATTATGAGAAGGTTGTTTTGTTCCCTGGCGCTATTGGGCTGCTTTTTAGCACAGGGCCAGGTAAGCACAAGGCTGAGCACGGCAATGGAAGCATTTAATGCAGATGCACAGTTAAGCCATGCGCTGGTTTCCCTGTACGTGATCAATGCAAAGACCGGAGCAGTGGTTTTTGATCAGAACAGCAGTATGGGCATGGCTACTGCATCTACAGAAAAGATCATTACAGCAGCTACTGCGTTTGACATCCTGGGAAAAGATTTTAAATATGAAACCCGGTTCGGGATCGTAAATACACCCAGGGGTAAAAGCCTGTATATTGATCCATCCGGGGATCCTACGTTAGCCAGCTGGCGCTGGGACGACACGAAAGCACCTGTTTTCCTTTCCAAACTAAAAGCTGCCATACAGCAAACAGGTGTAAAAGAGCTGCACTCTGTGATTATCTATACCGGGCTCTGGGGCGATGAAACCATCCCGGATGGGTGGATCTGGGAGGACCTGGGGAATTATTACGGTGCGGGCGCGCAGGCCCTGAACTGGCGCGAGAACCAGTTTGACCTGATATTGAGATCCGGTGCGGAAGGCAGCCCGGTTTCGATTGTAAAAACAGACCCCTATTTATATGATTATGCCATCACTTCCAAAGCTACGGCAGGAAGTAAGACCTCTGATGATAACACCAATCTGTATTATCCTTCTATGGGCAATAAAAAAGGAATACTGACCGGAACCATCCCGGCAGAAAAAAAAGGATTTGTTATTTCAGGATCTATTTATGACCCGGCTAATCAGTTTGTGAAAACGGTCATCAGCAACCTGAAAGGAACCGTAAGCTTTGCAAGCGACAAGATAACGGTTACAGCTAAAGAAGAAAAAAATGTAAACTGGTTTTTTACAAATGCATCTCCCGATCTTTCTAAGATTATCTATTGGTTTTTGCGGAAAAGTGTGAACCTTTACGGGGAAGCATTATTAAAAACGGTTGGTCTTAAGCAAAAAGGACAGGCAACAACCGATAACGGCATCGATGCGGAAAAAGAGTACTGGAAAGATAAAGGAGTAGACCCGGAAGAGCTGCACTTATACGATGGCTCGGGTCTTTCGCCACAAAACAGGATCACCACAAAGGCACAGGTCACTATTTTAAAATACGCACAGCAGCAGCCCTGGTTTGCAGACTATTATGAAGCGTTCCCGGTGTACAATGATATGAAGATGAAGAGCGGAACGATCAACCGCGTAAAAGGGTTCTCTGGTTATCAGCAATCGAAAGATGGCGATCAGTATATTTTTTCGATGCTGGTCAATAATTACAGTGGTAGCCAGTATGCACTTATCCGGAAAATGTATAAAGTACTGGATGAGCTGAAGTGAGTAGGCTGCTATCAGTGGTCAGTTTTCAGTAATCAGCTATAAAAATTGCGTATTAAGTATCCGGAATGGGACTATCGACGGACTATGAGCCATTCCGGCAAATCCGAAAAAAAATACATAAAATCACAAGCATATGAAATTCAATCCATCAAGATATAAGGAAATGGAATACCGCCGTTGCGGCGTTTCAGGAATAAAGTTGCCCGCCATCTCGCTGGGCCTCTGGCACAACTTCGGGGATGTGGATGATGAGAAAACCTACCGGAAAATAATACATACGGCTTTTGATGCAGGGATCACGCATTTTGACCTGGCCAATAACTACGGACCTCCTCCCGGCTCTGCGGAAACCAATTTTGGAAAGATCCTGCACAGTGATCTTAAAAAGCACCGTGATGAGCTGATCATTTCGTCAAAGGCCGGCTATACCATGTGGGACGGGCCTTATGGCGACTGGGGGTCAAAAAAATACCTGGTTGCCAGCCTGGATCAGAGCCTCCGGCGGATGCAGCTGGACTATGTAGATATCTTTTATCACCATCGTCCTGATCCTGAAACACCGCTGGAAGAAACAATGACGGCACTGGACCTTATTGTTCGGCAGGGAAAAGCCTTATATGCGGGAATTTCCAACTACCCGGAAAAGGAGGCGGCGAAAGCATTTAAAATCCTAAAAAAACTGGGTACTCCCTGTTTAATCCATCAGCCCAAATACTCTATGTTTGAGCGTTGGGTGGAGGGGGGGCTGCTGGATCTGCTGGAGAAGGAAGGAGTTGGATGCATCCCTTTTTCCCCGCTGGCCCAGGGCTTATTAAGCAATAAATACCTGAAAGGGATTCCCAAAAACTCAAGGGCTGCTAAAAAGCACGGCTTTCTTCAAAAGTCGGCAATTACGCCTGAGAAGCTGGAACAGATAAAGGCATTAAATGAACTGGCGGAAAAACGTGGGCAAAGCCTGGCACAGATGGCGCTTGCCTGGTTATTAAAGGATAAAAGAATCACATCTGTGCTGGTGGGTGCCAGCAGCAGTGATCAGTTGCTCGATTCCTTAAAATGTTTGCAGCACAAAAACTTTTCCAGAGATGAGTTGTTGCATATAGAACAGATCCTGAATAGCGGAAAATAGCGGGAAACTGTTTTGCATTGTACTATATCATTTAAAAGCAGGCCGTATGAAATGGAATTTTGCAAACCGTATTTTTATTGTATGTTTTTTTGTGCTGGCTTTAGGTTTTACCGTTGCAGCAAAGAGCACCTCCCTTAGCGGCAGTTGGAGGCTTACTAAGGGAAATGATACATGGATACTGATGGCAATGGATGGTTATTGTATGATAACGCATTATGATTTGTCTGGTAAAAAGTTTCATAAAACATTTGGTGGGCTTCATACTGTTGAAAATGGTAATTTAACGATCAATTACCGCTTCTGTTCTGATAATAAGGCAAAAACAGGGACCAGCGAGGTGTTTACCTGGAAGGTAAAGGGAGATAAGGCAATAAGTAATTTGTCTGGCGAAGAAGGCGAATGGCAGAAAGTGGGTGCAGCCGATAATAAAATGAGCGGAATATGGCGCATCACCGGCAGAAAGGAGGGCAATGTGGTAAAGGACATGCCACTGGCTCCCCGCCGCACCTTAAAATTCCTGACCAATGACCGCTTCCAATGGGCGGCTATAAATGTTGAAACAGGAGAATTTTCGGGAACCGGGGGTGGCATGTATACTTTTAAAAATGGCGTATATGCAGAAACGATCGAGTTCTTCTCCAGAGATAATTCCCGTGTGGGAATGACGCTCGAATTTAAAGACCACCTGGAGGGACAGAACTGGATACATACCGGTGTTAGCTCAAAAGGAGCGCCTATTTATGAAGTGTGGTCAAAAATGGAAAAAGAATTGTAAAATACAAGAAAGGCGACAAAAAGCATATACCTTTGTGACAAAAGTCGGGTTATAAAAAACACACTAAAAGAGATTCCCTTATCAAAGACGCTCCGCTTCCAATGGTTTCAGATTTTGAAGCCATATACGAAATCCGCCGGGAAGTTTCCAAAAGAGCACCGGATGTAAAGGATTTTACATTCACAAAATTTAAAAAAATTGCAGATAAAAGCCCCTTTACATTAAATGAATGGGCCGATCTGCTTTATATCAATGAACGCACTTTGCACCGCTATGCAAAGGATGGAAGCGGTTTTAATGGTCTTCAGATTGAACGGATCCTTTTACTAGAAACGCTCATAGACATTGGAAATGACTTTTTTGGTAAAGAGGGATTCCGTCAGTGGATAAACAGCCGGCCTTTTTCTTTAAATGGTGCATCAGTAAAAGAGCAGCTTACAACACATACCGGGATAGAGGATGTCATTGCTTTACTTCATCGTCTTGAACACGGAATTTCTGCCTGATGCTTGGTTTATCGCCTGGTAAACGCTCCCTACAGGGAAGATATTTCCGGCTTTGGCGCTTTTTTATTTGGAGGTCGCTGGAATTCAAAAGGAGTATATGCGCTTTATACTTTTGAACACATTTCATTGGCTGCACTGGAGATTGTTGTAAATTTTGACCGTGGTTTGTACAGTCTACGGATGAACTACTACCTGTTAACCATTGAAGTGCCCGAAAGCCCCGGGGTGCAGGTTCAACCAGCTATTCTAAAGGATAAATGGGTGGAGGATATGGAATATACCCAGTTTATGGGCGACCAGTTTCTGCTGCACCGTTCCCACTTAATGATGCGGGTACCTTCCGCAATAATTCCGGAAGAGTCTGATGTTTTACTAAACCCGCAACATCCCGATTTCAAAAAAGTAAAGATAACAGCATCCAGGCCGTATGGGCTGGATAACCGGTATTTGGATAGCGGGTTATAAAAAGGGATTGTTTCAAAAACGCATCGGCTATACCGGATGAGCGCTGATTCATTGATTGCTATATTTTAAAAAGTGGTAAACTTCCCAAAAAATTCGGGTTCACACCAGGTTACATCCTCTTTTTCATAGATCGTATTGGCTGTTTCGATAACGTTTATAGGGTTTTTGCTTTGTAACAGCACACTATAAGCCCCCTTTTCTATTATTGTAAGTTCATATTTTGAGGTAATGGCTTCCAGATCGGCATTTTCTTTTAAGGAAAGGGAGAGGTTGCCGGTGAGGAGGACCCTGGTGCTTTCTTCGTATTTTGTTTTTACCACAGAGGGGATGGCAAAAAGGATACTGCCACTTACAGACCGGAGGTCTACGGGTTCTGTAAAATCTACCCTGAAAAACCCGTTGCCCAAGGAGCCGATTTGCGTTATCTTATTCTCAAATGATGGAAAATCAGCCTTTTTGGGCTCTGTATTCCCGTTAACCTTTACAGACCAGACTGTATTATCATAATAGAGGGGAATTTTTTTATTATTGTACCAATAATAAGTCTCTTTGCCTCTTTTAATCTGGCCGGAGTCAGCCATATTGTCTTTTTTACAGGAGAATAATAAGGCCGTTAAAAGAATAAGCAGGAATCCCTGTAAAGCGCTTAGGTTTGTTTTCATATTGTTTGTATTAAAACAGCAATCGGTTTATAACTGTTATAACGAACAGGATCTATGAAACGCAACAAACCCTGAAAATCTTTTAAAATGCGGCCGGCTTCAGGTTAAGCCCCGTTCTTTCGTCCAGGCCAAACAGCAGGTTCATATTTTGCACGGCCTGCCCGCTGGCGCCTTTTAATAAATTGTCTGCTGCAGAATGAATTACCAGTTTGGTTCCTACTTTTTCTAACTGGATCACTGCTTTATTCGTGTTCACTACCTGTTTCAGGAAAATAGGCGCGCGGCTAACGGTGGTAAAGGGATGCTCCTTATAAAAGTCTTCAAAAATGACGTAAAGCTCATCCAGTGAAAGATCAGTGGTTACGGTAGAACTTATAAAAATACCGCGTGTAAAATCTCCCCTCCAGGGAACAAAGCTTAATTCAATTTCTGTTCCGGGTTGCAGCTGATCCAGTGATTCGCCGATCTCTCCCAGATGCTGATGGGTAAGGGTTTTGTAGGCCTGTATATTATTGGCTCTCCAACTGAAATGAGAGGTGGCGGCCAGCTTTTGCCCTGCGCCTGTAGATCCTGTAATGCCTGTGGTATAGATCTCTTTCAGGACGCCGGTATTGGCCAGGGGCAGCAATCCGAGCTGAATGGTGGTGGCAAAACATCCCGGGTTGGCAATGTTTGAAGCCGTTTTTATGGCCTCGCGGTTCAGTTCCGGCAAACCGTATACAAATTCCCGGTTCAGTTCCGGTTGCTTACGATCTTTTCTCAGACGGAAATCATTGGCCAGGTCAATGATCTTTATGGATGGGTTGATGGAGGTTTCCCGAAGAAATTTTGTGGACTCTCCGTGTCCCAGGCAAAGGAACAGCACGTCAATATCCTGTGCTATTTCACTGGTGAACTCCAGGCTGGTGTCACCAATCAGGTCGCTATGAACATCTGTAACCGGCTTACCTGCATTGCTCCGGCTATGGATAAATGAAATATGCACAGACGGGTGATTGATCAGTATCCGTATTAACTCGCCACCGGTATAGCCGGCCCCGCCAATAATTCCAGCTTTTATGCTCATTGCTAATTTTTTTCAGGAACCAGGCAACAGCCTGGTGTTATAAAATATGCTGCTTTGCAGTCTTACAAATTTACACGATCCTTCTCTGTTGAAGGTTGGGAATATACAATAAATTCCAGTAATTCCTCATGCTCATTACAGATCCTGTGCTTTTGTCCCGCCTGTATCTCTATCCCTTCCCGTTGCTGAAGCTGAAAAGATACCTGGTCAATCTCGAACGTGGCAGTTCCTTTCAATATATAAAAAAACTGGACCGCCCTATTGTGATAATGAAGCTGTTCACCACTTCCCGCAGGAATTGTTTCCTGTTTTACGGATAAATGATCGGCAGATAACACAGCCGCTCTGCATCCCGGGCCCCATGTATAAGCATAAAGCGGCTGTTCCCCGCTTACAACCTTATTTTTGGCTGGCATATTCTTTTATCTGGTGATAGATGGAAGTCTGGTTTCCGAATATTCTTGTAAAACCTTTTACGTCATCACCGGTAAAGCTTCTGTTGGTCTCCCCATAACTTCCAAACTCATTATTCATCAGATCGTAAGGGCTTTCAATACCCAGTACCTGATAGCGGTAGGGGTGCAGCTGTAAAAAAACGTCTCCGGTCACATTGCGCTGGCTGCTTTCCAGGTACGCCTCTATATCGCGCATTACGGGATCCAGTATTTGCCCTTCGTGCAGCCAGGTACCATAAAAGGAGGCGATCTGATCTTTCCATTGCAATTGCCACTTGCTCAGCACATGCTTTTCCAGCGCATGGTGAGCTTTAATAATTAAAATAGGCGCAGCGGCTTCAAAGCCTACCCGGCCTTTAATGCCAATGATGGTATCTCCTACATGAATATCTCTTCCAATGCCGTAAGGTCCCGCAATTTGCTGTAAATGCTGAATGGCTTCCACAGGATGATCAAAGGCCAGGTCATTTACTTTTTTTAGTTCCCCCTGCTCAAAAGAAAGGGTTACGGGCTCTGTTCCGGTCTTTGTAACCTGGGTAGGCCATGCATCATCCGGGAGATACCCGTTTGAGGAAAGGGTTTCTTTCCCCCCAACGCTGGTGCCCCAAAGGCCTTTATTGATAGAGTAGACCGATTTTTCAAAATTCATTTCCACGCTTTTGCTTTTCAGGTATTCTACTTCGGCGGAGCGGCTGAGGTTCATATCCCGTATGGGAGTAATGATCTCCAGTTCCGGAGCCATGATCTGGAAGACCATATCAAAGCGTACCTGGTCATTCCCGGCACCGGTGCTGCCATGCGCAATGGCATCTGCATTTATTTCACGTGCATACTTTGCAATATGGAGCGCCTGGCTAAGCCTTTCAGCCGATACGCTCAGCGGATAGGTGTTGTTTTTTAAAACGTTTCCATAAATGAGATAACGTATAATGGAGTCGTAATAGTTTTTTACGGCATTGACTGTTTTGTGTGATTTTACGCCCAGTTTTTTTGCATGTTCCTCAATTCTTTTCAGCTCCTCTTCAGTAAAACCACCGGTATTTACAATAATGCTGTGCACTTCATACCCTTTGTCATCTGTAAGGTATTTAACACAAAATGATGTGTCTAAACCTCCACTAAAACCCAGTACAACTTTTTTAGCCATTTTGATAGTAGAATTATATTAATTAGTGAAATAAGTTAAAGAATGATTTTATGGTTCCGGACCCGCTGCCGGACTTGTCTTTTTTGCGGAAGGCTTTTAAGAACTTCCATTGTTTTAAGCGCTGCAGGCGCTCCAGCCCGGTTTTGTTTTCTTCAAAGAACGCTTTTGTCTCTTCCGGTTCATAATGATCTTTGGGGTCATAAAGCATGGCAGTGCACATACAGTTCTTACGATCTTTGCCCATAAGGATCTCATAGTTCACACAGCTTTTGCACCCGGCCCAGAACTCTTCATCCTGTGTGAGCTCTGAATAGGTAACAGGTTCATAACCCAGGTCGCTGTTGATCTTCATTACAGCCAGACCCGTGGTCAGCCCGAATATCTTGGCTTCAGGATATTTCTGACGGCTGAGCTTAAAAATAGTTTGTTTAATTTGTTTGGCCACACCGCTTTTCCTGAAATTGGGCGATACAATCAGGCCGGAGTTAGCTACATATTCGCCATGGCTCCAGGTTTCGATATAACAAAAGCCTACCCATTCCCCGTCTGTTGTAAGGGCAATAACAGCCTTGCCTTCATCGATCTTTTTTTCAATATATTCTGGGCTTCTTTTGGCAATACCCGTTCCGCGGGCTTTTGCTGAAGCCTCCATTTCATCTGTAATGATTTTTGAGAATTTTTTATCGGCAGCACCTGCTACTTTAACGATAATTTCCTTGCTAAGATTGTCCACGATGTGTAATTGAATTGAATTGCGGAAGACCAGTCCTGATTAGATGTTTGGCGGAGATTTTTCACTGACAGGGCCCAGGTCAGGGGTTTGTCCTGTCAGCAATCAGGACAGCGCATCGGTCGTGGAAAACATACAATAACATCAAACCCCACTGCGTAGATGCCGGTGGTGATGCCTGCGTAAAAGGCAACATGTTTTGTATGCTTTAAAAAGTTATTCATTTAAAAACAAATTGTACTTTCGATCAGCAAAAATAATGCAATCTTGAATATTGCACATTAAAAATTTTATAATAAACCGTTTTTTATGGAAACATTACCAGTTGAGAACCAAAAGAAAGCGAACAGACGTTCGGGCTGCGGCAGGTATGTGCTGCTGGCGTTGCTGGCCGTTACCCTTATAGGAGGCTTTTATATTTACTGGCATTATTATAATGTTTTTGGGGAAGGGGTAAAGTCCGGTATTCTGAAAAATGTGGTACGGAAAGGGCAGATCTTTAAAACATATGAAGGAGAGCTGATACAGGCGGGCATTAAAGGCGCTGTGGGTGGGGGCGCACAGTCGAACAATTTTGTTTTTTCTATTGAAAACAAGCGCATTTATGATACCCTTGCGCTGCACAGCGGCAAGCGCTTTGATCTGCATTATAATGAATACCGGGGTGTATTGCCCTGGAGAGGCAATACGGTTTATATTGTGGACAGTATTCTTTCTATGACAGATTCGGGTGTTTCAGTGTACTAATAAAAAGATGGCCGGTTTTTTGTGCAGATCTGTTTTTTCCTGCTGCCATTGCCGGACCGTTTTGGTTTTAATAGATGCATCCGGCGCCGTAATGTTTACTGCAATACAAAGCTTTGTACGGGGATGACAATGCTTTAACAATGTTTGGAGCAACTGGTTATTCCTGTAAGGTGTTTCAATAAATATCTGGGTGCTGTTTTTCTTTTGTGATTCATTTTCCAGCTCTTTGATGGCTTTAATACGTTGCTGGTTGTCTATCGGGAGGTACCCTACAAAACTGAATTGCTGTCCGTTCAGCCCGCTGGCCATCAATGCCAGTAAAACAGAGCTGGGCCCTACCAAAGGTATTACTGTTGCATTGACTTCCTGTGCGGCTGCTACCAGTAACTGACCAGGATCTGCCACTCCGGGCACTCCTGCTTCACTGATAATGCCGATGGTTTGTGCTGCTTTTAATTTCTGACGGAATTGCTGCAATACCTCTTCTTCTGCCTTTTGAATCCCTACCCATTCAAAATTGTCGATAATAATCTCCCTTTTCAACTGTTTCAGATAACGGCGGGCAGTGCGCTCATTCTCTACAAAAAGTACTGAGCATTTTTCAATGGCTTCCAGGATATATGCGGGCAATACCTCCAGGTTGCTTTCATGTAAATAGGTTGGAATTAAATAAACCGTTGCTGTCATAGAGCAATGTTACGATAAAATTGTTCGTGACTGATTTGAAACCGCAAAAGTATATAATAAGGCTGCGAAGCCGGGAGCTCCGCAGGATATACTTTGCCGGCAGGTGCTTATACAACCCCCTGTGCCAGCATGGAGTCGGCTATTTTAACGAAACCGCCAATATTGGCTCCCTTCTCGTAATTAATATGCCCATTGGTCTCTTTGCCAAATTTGAGGCACAAATGATGAATGTCCTGCATGATGTTTCTTAATTTATGGTCCACCTCTTCCCTGGACCAGGAGTAACGCTGGGAATTCTGAGACATTTCCAGCCCCGAAACGGCCACACCACCTGCATTGGCGGCCTTTCCGGGAGCATAAAATATGTGGGCCCTGTTAAAAACTGCAATAGCTTCGGGTGTACAGGGCATATTAGCGCCTTCTGCAACACAGAAACATCCGTTCTTAATAAGCGCTTTGGCATCATTTATATCCAGCTCATTTTGAGTGGCATTGGGTAAGGCAATATCGCATTTTACCTTCCAGGGCCGCTCTCCCGGGAAGTAGTTGCATTTATATTTGGTTGCATATTTTTTGATGCGGCCACGCAGATTATCTTTCAGGTGTTTTATATACTCCAGCTTTTCCTGGTCAATGCCTGTGGGGTCATAAATATACCCCTCAGAGTCGGACATGGTTAATACTTTAGCCCCTTTTTCGATACATTTTTCAGCAGCAAACTGGGCTACATTACCGGAGCCGGAAATAACCACTTTTTTGCCCAGCAGTGTATCGTTGTTGGTTTTCAGAATTTCTTCAACAAAATAAACCAGGCCATAACCGGTAGCTTCCGGGCGGATCAGGCTGCCGCCCCACTCATAGCCTTTGCCGGTTAATACGCCGTTGAATGTACCGGTAATTCTTTTGTATTGCCCAAAGAGGTAGCCGATTTCCCTTTTGCCCACACCAATGTCTCCTGCCGGAATATCGATGTCATCCCCTACATGCCGGTAAAGCTCGGTCATAAAGCTCTGGCAAAACTTCATTATCTCGTTCTCGGATTTGCCCTTGGGGTCAAAGTCTGCACCGCCTTTGCCGGCCCCCATGGGCAGACCGGTGAGGCTGTTTTTAAATATCTGCTCAAAAGCCAAAAATTTTAAAACGCTGAGGTTTACTGACGGGTGAAACCGGAGTCCTCCTTTAAACGGCCCTATGGAACTGTTCATCTGAACACGGAACCCCCGGTTTACCTGCACTTCTCCCTTATCATCCAGCCAGGGTACGCGAAAAATGATCACACGTTCCGGTTCTACGATCCGTTCTAAAATCTTGCTTTTCTTGTATTGGGGTTGCGATTCTATATACGGGATGATGGATTCCGCCACTTCAGTAACTGCCTGTAAAAACTCCGGCTCCCCGGCATTTCTTACACCTGCTTTTTGTATAAAATGCCTGATCGTTTCGTTCATATTTTGGATTTAACTATGAGACTGAAAGAATTCAGGCGTGGAAAATACGTAATTATCGGTTTAACGGTTATTAGTTTTGAGGAATTACAAGCAACGAAAATCAATACTGTGCCTTCCCTCCGTATGCCAGGTCGCCGGCATCTCCCAGGCCGGGAACGATATAGCCTTTGGCGGTGATCTCTTCATCAATATCAGCACACCAGATCTTCAGATCCGGGTGCTCCCGGGTTACATATTCAATGCCTTCTGAGCAGGCAATAGCTGCAGCAACATGAATGACCCTTGGCTTACCTACATCCTTTAAATACTGGATGGTCTTTACCAGGGAAGCTCCTGTGGCCAGCATAGGGTCTGAAATGATCAGGAAACGGCCATCCAGCGGCGGGCTGCTTAAATATTCCACATTAATGGTAAAGCTGCCGTCTTTATGGTGCTTACGGTAAGCGGAAACAAAAGCATTGTCTGCCTTATCAAAATAATTCAGCAGTCCCTGGTGCATAGGCAGCCCGGCTCTAAGGATAGTAGCCAGCACCGGTTGTTCTTTTAATACCCGGGAAGGGGCAATGCCCAGTGGTGTTTCTATATCTGTGGTTTCCCAGGCCATTTCCTTGCTGATTTCATAAGCGATCACTTCGCCGATCCGTTCCAGGTTTCTCCGGAAGCGCATCCGGTCATTCTGAACGTCCACATTGCGCAATTCGCTTACCCAATTAGTAATCAGGCTATGTTTTTCGCTTAAATTGATGATCATGATTGCTCCGTTGTTTATAGTTGTTGCGTTGAAAGAATAAAAATAAGATAATATACGGATTTGAGAATTGAGTTTTCAGTTATTAGTATTCAGTTTTCAGTCAATCGTAATGCTGTCTGCTGCTAACTGTCCGCTAATTTCCCTGAATCTTCTATTTTTGACATCACTAAATGTTGCATGAATGATCTACAGGGCTATTGGAATCATGAGCGGAAGCTCGCTGGACGGGCTGGATATTGCGTTTGTGGAGTTCCATGAAAACGGGGGCAAATGGGAGTTTGAAATTCAGCATACAGAATGCGTGCCCTATACTGCTGAGTGGAGGGCACGACTGGAGAAGGCGGTGCTGCTGAGTGGCCTGGAGTATCAGCTGCTGCACGCGGATTACGGGCATTATATAGGGCAGCAGATCAATGCGTTTATAGACAGGTACCAGTTGCATTATAAAGTAGCCGTAATCGGCTCACACGGGCATACCACGTTTCATATGCCGGAAAAAAAGATGACCGCACAGGTAGGAGATGGCGCTGCCATTGCCGCGGAAACCGGTTTGCCGGTTGTATCAGATCTGCGGGGGATGGATGTGGCTTTGGGCGGACAGGGCGCACCTATTGTACCTGTTGGCGAAAAATTATTGCTGAACCGGCATCGTTATTTTCTGAATATTGGTGGCATTGCCAATCTTTCTATAAACGGGAATGTGTATACCGCTTTTGATGTTTGCGCGGCAAACCGGGTACTGAATATGCTGGCGGCGGAGGTGGGGAAGGAATTTGATGCTGATGGCGCACTGGCACAAAGCGGTACGGTAAACGAGGCCCTGTTAAGAGAATTGAACGGGCTGGAATATTATACGTTGCCTGCTCCCAAGTCCCTGGCAAATGATTTTGGAACGGATACGGTCTTTCCCATTATAAAAAGACAGGGCGGTAGCATTGAAGACCAGTTAAGGACTTATGTGGAACATATCGTTCAGCAGGTGAGTAAAGCGCTGGATACGGATCCGGCTTACCACAGGGAAGCGCATTCGATGCTGGTAACCGGCGGCGGCGCGCTGAATACTTTTTTAATGGAACGTATGAGCGCTGTGCTGCATGTAAATGTAACCGTGCCGGATATAAATCTTATACAATATAAGGAGGCCATGATCATGGCGCTGATTGCCGTGCTGCGCTGGAGGGAGGAAACAAACGTATACAGTTCTGTAACGGGAGCCGGCAGGGACAGTGCGGGTGGCGCCTTATGGCTGGGCACAACTGCCTGATGTACCGCTGTTGGCAACTACAGGAACTTTTCACTTGAATTGTAATCAGTAATATCATTTCAGATATTACCAACATACTTTACCTTTGAGCCATGGAAGTAAACGAGGCTTTAATTGATAAACTGGCACATTTGTCAAAACTTACCTTTTCCAGCGAGGAAAAACAGGAGTTTATGGGCGACCTGGAAAAGATGATCGGTTTCGTGGAAAAACTGAACGAACTTGATCTGAACGATGTGGAACCGCTGATGCATATGAGCAATGAAATAAATGTACTGCGTAAAGATATCGTTCAAGGATCTATATCCCGGGATGAAGCATTGCTGAATGCTCCCGCTACAGACGGCGTATTTTTTAAAGTACCGAAAGTGATCAGGAAATAAGTGGCTGTATCCATTATTCATATCAGCGATCTGCGCAAAAGCTATTTTATGGGCCAGCAGGAACTGCAGGTGCTGAAAGGTGTAGCGCTCAACATCAATAAAAATGAATACGTCGCGCTGATGGGGCCATCGGGCAGTGGTAAAAGCACCCTAATGAATATTTTGGGTTGCCTGGACACGCCTACATCCGGTACTTATGTGCTTAATGGTAAGGATGTGAGCAAGATGGAAGACAATTCGCTGGCAGAAGTGCGCAACAGGGAAATTGGATTTGTATTCCAGCAGTTTAATTTATTGCCCCGGTTAACGGCGCTGGAAAATGTAGCGCTGCCTTTAATTTATGCTGGTGTAAAAAAAAGCGAACGGAATGAAAAAGCCCTGCGCATGCTGGAACTGGTGAACCTTACAGACCGGTCGCATCACAAGCCCAATGAATTAAGCGGTGGTCAGTGCCAGCGCGTGGCTATTGCCCGTGCACTGGTCAATGATCCTTCCCTGGTGCTGGCAGATGAACCTACCGGTAACCTGGATACAAAGACCTCTTACGAGATCATGGATATATTTGACCGTATTCACAGTGCCGGTAATACAGTGGTACTGGTCACCCACGAAGAAGATATTGCCAACTGTGCCAACCGCATTGTGCGCCTGCGCGATGGGGTTATTGAAAGTGATCTTGCCGTGCAAAAGGTGGTTCATGGTTCATAGTCGATAGTCCATCATTATATTGTTATCTCAAATCCCGATTCTCAATTCTTAACCTCATGTCATTTCGTATTTATACAAAAACAGGAGATAAGGGCACAACTGTTTTAATAGGCGGCACCAAGGTTTCCAAGGCGCACCTGCGTATTGAAAGCTATGGTAATGCCGATGAACTGAACGCTTATATCGGTCTGTGTAGAGATCTTTTACCGGACATCCATACAAAAGAAATTTTACGGGAAGTACAGGATCGCCTGTTTACCATCGGGTCTGTATTAGCACAGGACCCCGGTAAAAAAACAAAAATGGCGTTGCCGGATCTGCATAAAGAAGATATTCAATTGCTGGAAAAGGAGATCGATGCCATGACCGAAAAACTGCCGGCCATGCAATCGTTTATCCTGCCGGGAGGGAGTATACCTGTGGCACAGTTACATATAGCGCGTTGTGTTTGCAGAAGAACAGAACGCTCCGTGGTTCGCCTGGCAGAGGAATCGCCCGTTGAAGCGATCGTGCTCAGCTATTTAAACCGCCTCAGTGATTATTTATTTGTATTAGCCCGTTATACCGCGTGGCAGTCCGGAATCACAGATATTCCCTGGAAACCACGTATTTAACAAAATTTTAAAGAAGGCTGGAATCTGAAATAGTCTGATTTTGAAAGCTATTCGCGTCCTGTAAAATATTTATTGCATGGCTTGGCATAAATATTGGTTAAATACAAGCAGTTCCTGTAAAATTAAAATCGTAAATATGAAAACAATAACAAAATTATTTCTGGCTGTTGCCTTTATCAGTTCCTTAAGCCTGATGTCCTGTGAGCGTACAAGAGACGGGGTTGGGCTGGATGCGATGTACAATGCCATTTCTTCCGGCCGGTGGTATGGCTGGACCACAACGCTTACCCCCGGAACCTCTACCAATAACCTGGCAGCAGATCAGTATGTAGAGTTTGGCAAGTCGAACGGAACGGCCTATGTATACAACAAAGACGGCAGCCAGGTACCTGGGTCCCAGCATACTTTTTCCTTTTCTGATACAAAAACCATGATCTTTGACGGGGTTACCTATAAGATCAAAGAAAATTTTGCCGGCAGCTTTAAAACACTGACCCTGGAAAATGAGAGTGGAGGCATAACAACCACCCAGGCATTCTCCCGTTAAATTTTTGACAATAAAAAATAGAAAGTATCCCGGCTGATCTGCCGGGATTTTTTTATACAATCAGCCCATCCTTCATATGAAGGGTACGGTCGCTGATGGCGGCCAGTTCTTCGTTATGGGTCACAATTAAAAAGGTCTGCAGAAAACGCTCCCGCAGGCTGAAAAACAGGTCATGCAACTCCCGGGCATTGGCAGTGTCTAAATTGCCGGTAGGCTCGTCTGCAAATACGATCTGGGGCTGGTTGATCAATGCCCTTGCCACCGCCACCCGCTGCTGTTCTCCGCCACTCAGCTCATTGGGTTTGTTATCCAGGCGGTGATCCACGCCAAGCACGGCTAACAGTTCCCTGGCTCTTTCCGTAACTTCTTTTTTCCTGCGCCCGGCCAGCCATGCGGGTATACAAACATTTTCCAGTGCAGAAAATTCAGGAAGGAGGTGATGAAACTGAAATACAAAACCAATATTCCTGTTGCGGAACGCTGCCAGTTGTTTCCCGGTCAGGGAACTGATGGCAATGTTGTTCATGGTAACGCTGCCTGCATCCGGTTTGTCCAGCGTGCCTAAAATATGCAATAAAGTGCTTTTCCCGCTTCCGGAAGGCCCTACAATAGACACGACTTCTCCCTTGTTAATGTCAATATTAACGCCCTTCAGCACCTGTACGGTGCCGTATGCCTTATATATTTGCCTGCCGGAAATCATTCAGAATCATACTTTATGATTTGTCAAATATCCGCAAATAGCATTCAACAGCAAAATACAATATTGGGTATTGCTAAATAGTACCACCATTAAAAAAAATCCTGTTTGAGAAATAACTGAATACAGTTACTTTTGCAAAAATTTTGAATCCACCTGAACCTTGCTTCAGGAACTCTGTTTAATATAAAAAACCGAATGTAATATGTTTTGGACACTTGAGTTAGCCTCCTATTTAGAAGATGCCCCGTGGCCAGCTACCAAAGATGAACTGATTGATTATGCAATCAGAAGCGGAGCTCCAATTGAAGTGGTAGAAAATTTACAGGAACTGGAAGATGAAGGAGATGTATATGAAACGATTGAAGACATCTGGCCTGACTACCCAACCCAGGAAGATTTTCTTTTTAACGAAGACGAGTATTAAGAAAAAATCAGCAAAAAGTTAAAAGCTACCAGCCGGTAGCTTTTTTATTTTATTGATGACCTGCTAACAGGAAGTAAAAGGCTTTAAAAAGAGTTATCCGCAGTGCCCATCCGGAGTGCAGGAAGGGCCTTCGGTAAGCTCAAAAGGCGGTTCAGGATTTTTTTCACGCCATTCTGAAAATGCCTTTTCAAGGGTTTGAGTAAATGCTTCAGGAGGCTGGGCACCGGAAACGGCATACCTGCGGTCAAATACAAAGAAGGGAACACCTCTTACACCTATCTGCTGTGCCTCGTCTATATCACGGTTTACTTTAGCTGCATATATCTCATTTGTCAAAGCTTCATTTACTTCCTGTTCAATAAGTCCTATTGCCTTGCCCAGCTCCGTCAGTGTTGCCTTGTCGGCAATATCTTTCCCGTCTGTAAAATAGGCCTTAAAGAGCTGTTCTTCGGCTGCATCATCCAGCCCCTTTGTTTTTGCCATCTGTATCAGACGGTGCGCATTAAAAGAATTAACGGTTATTACTTTGTCAAAATGATAATTCAATCCTGCGTTCTTTGCAGTTTGCGCTACGTGGTTCAGCATTCCTTTTACCTGTTCTTTTGAAAAGCCTTTTCTTTCAATAAGGTACTGTTCATGATCCAGCTCTTCTTTTTCAGGAAGTGTGGGATCTAACTGAAAGCTTTTCCAGCTGACCTCTATATTTTTTGCGTTTGTAAATTTTTCAAAGGCGGCTTCAAAGTTCCTTTTACCAATATAACAGAACGGGCACATAACATCGCTCCATATTTCCACCTGCATTTTGGAATGACTCATATAAGATCATTTTTATTTATTACCGGTAAAATGTATAACAGACGGAAAAGCCGGTTTGTTCTGCCGGAAGCCCGTTTACCGGTCCAGCTCCATCTTCAGTTTTTCTTTCAGCTCTTTTACCAGGGGATATTTCTCAATCATCTTCTGGTATTGCTGAACCGCAGTTAAAGGCTTTGGTTCATCAGTTTCAGCAGCCTCTTTGTTTTCCCTTTTTATAATGTAGAATTGCAGCTGGCTGTTGGAAAGCTTTTTCTGCAAAAATTCCGAGGCTTCCGTTTTGCAGCTTTCCACAAAACGGTATTCAATAGCATTGGCTGTGTAAACATAAAAAGAGTTGTCATCCAGCACTTTTAATTGCGCCAGGCTAAAGCTTTGTGCCGCAGAGTTTTTATTTTGTTTCAGGTGCACAATAAATTCCTCCCAGGCAGCTGTCAGGGCCTCCCGGGTAAGCGGATGATCTACCTGCTCTACATGTGTTTCCTTAAACTGTTTCCTTAATTTTTCAAGACTGCTGATCTTTTTGGCCGGAGCCGGAGCAACTGGTGATTGAGGCACTGTAACAGGCCTGGGTTCCGGTTCTTCAATGATCAGTTTGGAGGCGCCCGGCCCGGCTGCCGGTTTCACTGCAGTGTCCGTTGCTTTTTTAGCGGTTTTTGTTCTGGCCAGCACCGGCTGAATGTTCCTGAACGGAAGGGCTGCAGCTTTTTCAACTATTTTTTTTTATGTAATTCCCCGTCTCCCGAAGTTACTTCCAGGGCCTGTTGCAGGTAGCAGAGTTTTATCAGCGTCAGTTCAACATGCAGGCGTTTATTGCGCGCAGCGCGATAATTGATCTCTGCCTCGTTTAAAATATTTAATGCGCTTATCAGGAAAGGTGCCGGTACCCTGCGCGCCATGTCCATATATCGCTGCCTGAAGCTTTCAACGGTGTCCAGCAGCGCTACCACTTTTTCGTCGCTGCTTACCAGCAGGTTCCTGATGAATGCTGCAAACCCGTTTAATACAAGATCTCCTTCAAAGCCTTTGCGGTTAATATCATCATACAGCAGCATAGCGCCGGCCAGCTCCTGTTGAAGCATATCTTCCAGCAACCTGAAATAATAATCTTCATCCAGTATATTCAGGTGTTCCAGCGTATTGGAATACGTCAGCTCTCCGTTCGTAAAGCTTACGATCTTATCCATAATGCTTAATGCATCGCGCATACAGCCCTCGCTTTTCTGGGCAATGGTTTGTAAAGCTGCCTTATCAGCAGTTACGCCTTCTTTTTCGCAAATAGCTTCCAGGTGCGTTACCGTGTCATTGGTAGTAATCCTTTTAAAATCAAAGATCTGGCAACGGCTCAGGATCGTAGGCAGGATCTTGTGCTTTTCAGTGGTTGCTAAAATAAAAATAGCATAGGGGGGAGGCTCTTCCAGTGTTTTTAAAAACGCATTGAAAGCGGAGGAGCTTAGCATATGCACCTCATCTATGATGTACACTTTGTATCTGCCGGCCTGGGGAGCAAAACGTACCTGGTCTACCAGGGTACGGATATCGTCGACAGAGTTGTTGCTGGCCGCATCCAGCTCATGGATATTGAGTGAAGTGCCCTGGTTAAATGAAATGCAGGAATTGCATTCATTACAGGCTTCACCTTCTGGGGTGGGATGCTCGCAGTTGATCGTTTTTGCCAGGATGCGGGCACAGGTGGTTTTACCTACGCCTCTTGGTCCGCAAAACAGGAAGGCGTGCGCTAACTGGTTCTGTCTGATCGCGTTTTTAAGCGTTGTGGTAATATGCTGCTGGCCCACAACCGTGTCAAAGGTTTGTGGCCTGTATTTCCTTGCTGAAACAATAAATTTATCCATTAAGATCTCCTGCTATTATGCAACAAATGTAACATAAATGAAGTAGATTTTGTTGGCGGGGGCAGGGATGTGGAAAAAAGGGAACTTAACCGGCGGTACACTGTAAGGACTATCCGGTTACCTGATAAATGATTCTTTGTCTGGAAGAAAACAATAATTCTATACGGGCAGTAAATTTTGGACAAATAAGTTATCCGGTAGAATTTTTCTGCAAAATGTAATGAGCGATTGTTTTAATCGCTGAGGGCTCAGAAAAAAGTATTCGTTTAATTTTTAATTGTTCTGCTCATTCATTATTTTTAGGGTATTAACAAATTATTATAATTTGAGTTGGTTGCAGGAAAAAGAGCTGTTTAAGAAAATAGCTGAGGGTGATGAGTCAGCATTTAAAATAATATATTTACGTTATACGGCAAAGCTCTATCCGCATGTATGCAAGTTACTGAGCGATTATGTATGGGCTGAAGAGATCATTCAGGATGTTTTTACACAGCTGTGGCAAAACCGGGCTATGCTGGCTGCAATTGATAATCCCGCTGCTTATTTATACCGCATGGCAGCCAACCGCACACTGGATTACCTGAAGCATAAATCAGTAGAGATAAAATCGCAATACAAGGTAAAACAGCTTGTTAAAGCGATCAATAAAAGAAACCCGGAGCAGGAATTTGATGTAAAGCAGCTGGAACTGCTTTTTTCACAGGCCATTACGCGGCTAAGCCCCCAGCGTAAGAAAATCTTTATTATGCGGCACGAACTGGGGCTGCACTATGATGAAATCGCCTCTAACCTTCAGCTGTCAAAAAATACCGTTCGTAATCATTTATCTGAATCGCTCCAGATGGTACGGAAATGGATGGTACAGCAGGGAGTAACCTTTATTTTAATTTCTTCCTTTTTTTTAAATGTGCCTTAGTACATAATTGTGTTCTGGTCGTCTTTTTAATATAAATAGTCATTTAAGAGGCCGTTTATGCAGGAAGAACCAGATCAATTATGGGATAAGTATGTCAAAAGAACTGCCTCTGAAGGGGAATTAGAGAAGCTGTTTGAGTATTTGCGGGATCCTGATGCTGACCCGCATCATATTGCATGGCTGGAAAATTATTTTGCTTCCGGAAAAGAGGAGCCTTCTTTTGATGAAAATTATTGGGCAGGAAAGATCGGTAGGATACTGCATCCGGAAGAAGCGGCTTTGAAAGCTGATAACGCAAATGCCCGAAAACGATGGATGCTCCGGGTGGCGGCCATGCTCATTGCATTAGCCGGAGCGGGGCTCTTTTTTCTGAAAATGCAGCATCGTTCATCAACACCAGAAAGCTCCGGTGCGCCAACTACTGCTACAGCCGGCAGGATTTCACCCGGAAATGGCGCCAGTATTACGCTGGCAGATGGGCGTACCGTATTGCTGGACAGCGTTACAAACAGGCAGTTGGTTATGCAGGGTAATGGCGGATTATTAAAGCTGGCAGACGGCAGGATTGTTTATGAGCAATTGAACAATACCGCTGCTGTTAAGGAACAAAGCAATACGCTTAATAATCCCAGGGGTGGCCGGGTAGTGGATATGGTCTTATCGGACGGAACCCATGTATGGCTGAATGCAGCCTCCTCTATCAGCTACCCGGTGATCTTTTCAGGAAAAGAAAGAAAGGTGAAAATGTCTGGTGAAGCTTATTTTGAAGTGGCGCATGATCCTTCCAGGCCGTTTTACGTAGAAAAAGACGGATTGGAAATAAAAGTATTAGGCACCCATTTTAATATAACTGCTTATGCAGATGATCCTGTTCCAAGTATTACGTTATTGCAGGGAAAAGTAAGCGTTGCCGCAAAGCGGGGCGGAAAGACCGTAAATGCGCTGCAAATAAAACCGGGACAGCAGGCGCTTTTGGTCAACGACCAGCTCATGGTAAATAATGCACCTGATTTAAATGCGGTCATGGCCTGGAAGAACGGTGATTTTGAATTTACCGGGTCCTCTATCCAGTCTGTTATGCGGCAGATCGGACGCTGGTATGATATGGATGTTGTATACCAGGGCGAAATGCCTTCTGATGAATTTATTGGTAAAATATCCAGGCAGGAAGATGTGTCCCGGATATTGAAGATTTTAGAAGCAACGGGTAAGGTAGCCTTTCATATAGAAGGGCGTAAGATAATTGTTCATAAACTTTAAAAACTTAAAACGCAGATTATGAAAATTGATTCCGGGTAAAGATCCTCAAAAAAAATCGCTTCAGTGCCAGCTGAAGCGATGGAGGTAAGATCTGACAAATTTTAAATAGGACATTCATTGATTCGCCAACTCTCAAACCTCGTCCCGGGTATAGGGACATAGCAAAGTTATGCTAAAGCTTCAATACGGTTTTTATTTTAACAAATTCCGGTTATTTGAAAGTAAGGAATTATTACTGCCTGGAGCCCGGTTACAATCATTTCCCGACAGGACTTTTCAGAAAACCATGAGACTGACTATCATTTTGCTTTTCTTTACCTGTATGCATGTTTGTGCAAAAACCGATGCACAAAAGATTACGCTTTTGGTAAAAAATGCTTCTTTGCAAACAGTTCTGGATAAAATAAGCCGGCAGACCGGCATACCAGTATTTTACACAAAAGGGATGCTGCAAAAGAGCAATAAGGTAACCGCCGACCTTAAGAATGCAACATTAGAGCAGGTGCTGGAGAACGTGTTCTCCGATCAGCCGCTGGAGTTTACCCTGGTCAATAATACCATAGTGCTTAAAGAAAAACGGATAAAGTCACCGGCTGTTATTCCGGCTCCTGCGCCTGTTAAACCCCGGGTAGCCAACAATGCTATTCCTGTTTCGGGAACGGTTACTGATTCAGCAGGAGCGCCCATTGCCAATGTATCAGTAGTGGTAAAGGGAACCCGGCAGGGAACCAATACCAATGCTGCAGGAGCATTCAGTATTAATGCTCCTGAAAATGCAACGTTGATCTTCAGCTCTGTGGGTTATGAAGAAAGAGAGGTGAATGTAAACGGTCAACGGCGGCTCCACGTTGTTTTAAGAGCAAAGGCCGGAGAAATGGATCAGGTCGTAGTCATTGGTTATGGTACGATGCGCAGGTCAGAAGTTACGGGTAGTATAGCTAATGTGAAAGGTGATGAAGTGGCAGACAAACCGGTACTGAGCTTTGATGCTGCATTAAACGGACGTGCCACCGGGGTAAGCATGACGTCAAGTGAGGGGGTAGCCAATGCAGCGCCTGTATTCAGGATCAGGGGAGTTAATTCCCTGTCGCTGAGCTCTTATCCGCTGATCGTAGTAGATGGAGTACCGATGTATACAGATGATATCAATGTGGGGGGAAACGCCACCAATAACCCGTTGTCTTCCATTTCACCGGATGATATTGAAAGCATTGATATTGCAAAAGATGCTGCTGCAACAAGCATCTACGGCAGCCGTGCGGCAAACGGGGTGGTATTTGTAACTACAAAATCAGGAAAGCGCGGCAGGGCGAAAGTATTTTATAATGCTTCTTTTGGCATCAATAAAGCGGCCCGTCTGGCAGAAGTGCTCAATGCAGAACAATACCTGGAAATTAAAAACGAAGGACTGAAAAATGCCGGTACGTATGATCCTGATAAAAATTATTACGGAACATCCATAGGGCCTGACGGAAAGGTAGTAGACACCCGCTGGTACGATTATATTTTCCGCACCGGCAGGTTTCAGAACCACAGTGTCAGCATTTCGGGAGCAAATGATAAGACCACCTATTATTTCTCGGCGGGTTATAATGACCGTGACGGGATTGTCCGGGGCAATGATTTTAACAGGAAATCGCTGGACTACAATATAGAGCATAAGGTAAATAACTGGTTAAAGCTGGGTTCCAAAACCAACTTCGGGTCTAACTATACTTCAGCCATATTATCAACAGGGCAAGGTGTAAGTTCTACTTCGGCTAATTCTATTGCGTACCGCCTCGGCTTTATTTCGGCTCCTATTGTAGGGCCCTATAACCGTGATGGTTCCTTTAATGTGGTGGGACCGAATATTGGTATAATGGACAACCAGGGCCACCTTACAGCTACAGCCCGGCTTGGATATACCAACCCGGTTGTAACCCTCAGTTATAATGATGACAATACTTCCAATATCTTTATTCAATCCAGCAACTATGTAGAGATCAGGCCGGTTTCATGGATAACCTTTAAATCCTTATATGGTATCAATAATATGTACAGCCGCACAGAACGCTATTTTGATCCGCGTACCAATGAGGGGCAAAGTGCAAAAGGCAGTGCTACAGGCGTATCGGCCAAAAGAGAAACTACTATATGGACGAACACCTTAAACCTGAACCGTGATTTTAATGAACATAATTTTGACCTGTTACTGGGAGAGGAGGAGCAAACCTTTAAAGGAGATGGTTTTGGGTTAACAAGAAGCAACCAGTCTGACCCGTTCTATTCCAACCTGCAGGGTGGTTTTAGTAATGTAGCTATTTCCAATACTACAGACCGTGTTTTTTATAATTACCTGATATCTATGTTTTCCAGGTTGCAATACAATTACGGGAAAAAATATTATTTATCGGCAAATTTCAGGAGAGATGAAACCTCGGTATTAGGAGCTAATAATAAGGATGGCAATTTTTGGGGATTTTCCGGCGCCTGGCAGATTGACCGGGAGCAGTTTTGGGAAAATACCGGAATTTCAAAGGTGATCAGCAATTTAAAACTGAATGCCAGCTATGGTAAAGTAGGAAATATTGCCGGGATCGGCGATTTTGCCTCACTGGCTACCTATAATGCCATTTTATATGGAACGGCACCCGGTCTGTATTATGCTTCTGCCGGCAATCAGGATCTTAAATGGGAAACCAGTAAGAAGCTGGATATAGGGCTTAATATAGGATTGCTGGATAACCGGTTTATGATAGACCTGTCTTATTACAAGAATAATATAGACGGGTTGATCTTCAGTGTTCCGGTTCCGTCGTCTGCAGGGCTTCCGGGCGACCAGATCAATGCTGTGCTATCCAATATTGGATCTATGTATAACCAGGGGCTGGAGCTTTCGCTTAACGGAAAACTGATACAGTCAGAAAACCTGACCTGGAACAGTAATCTTAATATTTCCTATAATAAAAACGAAGTAACCGCGCTGGCGCCCGGCGTGCCCAGTTTGCTTATTGATGCGGGGGCCGGGGTCATTTCAGCGTCTTTGCCCGGTTATCCGGTAGGGATGATCTATGCTATCCGTACTGCTGGTGTGGATCCGGCAACCGGAAGAAGGATCTTTTTAGATGGCAGTGGCAAAAAGGTTTTTTACCAGCAGGTGGTACCTGCTTCAGGTGGTTACCAATGGGAATATGAAGACGGATCAGAGGCACCGCCGGTATCTACAACACAGGATGGCGTGGTTTACAAAAATACAAATCCAAAATTTTTTGGTGGATTTTCCAACACCTTCCGGTTTAAAAATTTTGATATTGATTTTTTAATTACTTACCAGTTGGGTGGTTATATGTATTATGCCACCCAGGCGTCTCTGATGGATATGCGGTTTCAGAACAACTCGGTTAAAGTGCTGAACAGGTGGCAAAAGCCCGGCGACATTACAGATGTTCCGAAAGTAGTAGATGGTGATATAACTTCCTGGGGATATTCAACGCCCTTAACCTGTAATGTTTACAAGAGTGACTATGCCCGCTTAAAAAACCTTTCCATCGGCTACAATCTTCCGCGCAAATGGTTAGACCCGATTAAATTCTCAAGCATCCGGCTTTATGTAAGCGGGCAGAATTTAGCTATTGTTACGCCCTATCCCGGGGCTGATCCGGAGGTTACCAGTTCCGGTAATGCTACAGCCACCCAGGGGTTTGATAAAAATATGACACCTAATGCGCGCACCTATGCTGTTGGCGTACAGGTAGGTTTCTAAACCGTTAATAAAGAATTGTATGAAAAAGAAACAGATCAATATATTCCTGGTTGTAGCACTCATTGTGTCAGCAGCCGCTTGTAATAAAAACGAAAAACTGAACCCTTTACCCACCACCCTGATCTCCGATCTGTCGGCATTTGAAACCCCGGACCGGATTTCCAATCAGGTAAATGGATTGTATGCCACCTATAAGCAGGGGGGCTTCTGGGGGAGCGGGTATCTGTATTATAGTGAAGCAAGGGCCGGCGATTTTATTGCAACCAATCTGAATCCTACCCGTGGGGCGCTCTCTTATCAGATGATCGTAGATCCTGCCACGGCAGATGTGGCCAATGTATGGGAACAGGGGTATCAGGTCATTAACGGATGTAATGTTTTTATTGAGGGCATGGAAAAGCAGGGCAATGCTGTAGTGGGTGATGAAACGGGTAAAAATTATGTTGCAGAAGCAAGATTTTTACGGGCGCTGGCTTATTATTATCTCCTGCAGTTGTATGCAGACCCTTATACGAAAAACGCGGGAGCAAGCCCTGCCTTGCCGCTCCGGCTTACGGCCAACAGGGGACTGGCTGATTATAACCTTGCAAGGAGCTCAGTAGCGCAGGTATATAATCAGGTGATCAGCGATCTGAATTTCGCTGAGCAAAACCTCCCGGATCAATACAGCACCGCACTGCTCAATACAACGCGTGCCCATAAGAACACAGCAATTGCAGCAAAAACCAATGTATATTTAAGCATGGGAAAATACGACAGCGTGGTGTATGAGGCCAATAAAATTGTTTCTGCCAGTGCACCGTTTGCAGCACCTTCAGGCGTGGCAAATGCATTGGCGGCAGACATAACTGCTGTTTTTAAAGCGCCGTACACTTCTGCCGAATCAGTATTTTCAATGCCTTTCAGTGCCACTGATGTTCCGGGAACATCCCTGGGCAATGCCTATCTGCCGGATGGAACAAATGCCACCGGTCTGGGCACTTCCGGTACCGGCGACTTTTATTTGTTTGAGAACGGGGTAGTAAATGAACCTTCCTGGAGCGCGGATGACAAAAGGCGGTCCTTTGTATTCAGAACGCCCTCCGGGCCTAACACCGGGCGGCTGTGGTGTGTAAAATACCGGCTGAGCTCCCCTTATATTGATTTTATTCCGGTGATCAGGTACGCCGAGGTATTGCTCAATTTAGCAGAAGCCCTGGCCAACCTCAACGGCGTGGATAATAAAGCGCTGGCATTGCTGAACGCAGTGCGCAACAGATCAGACAATGCCACCACTATTACTGCCGGTAATAAACAGGAGCTGATCGATAAAATTATTACCGAAAGGCATATTGAATTTTTTGGCGAGGGGATCCGTAATGCAGATCTGATGCGGCTTCAGAAGCCTGTTCCGGCAAAAACACCCAGTGGTGGGTCACCGGTGGCCGCAGTAGCTCCGGGCACCAGCAATTATATATGGCCGATCCCCAACAGTGAAGCTCTTTACAACAGGGGTCTTTAAAATTTTACTTTTAAAATTATTAAATCAATTATGATGACAAAGAAGACTTTATTATCTTTTCTTTTGCTGACTGTTTTTGTGCTGAATACCGTTGCGCAAAAGATCACGTCACCCAAAGAGTTTTTTGGTTTTAATATAGGGGATAATTACCGTTTGGCTAATTATAGCCAAACGGAAAAATACTTTCAGCTGGTTACCAAACAGTCAGAGAGGGCGTTGATTACAGAGATTGGTAAAACAGAAGAGGGGAGAACGCAATATATGATGATTGTTTCTTCACCGGAGAATTTGAAACATCTGGAAGCATACCGGCAGATTTCACAAAAGCTGGCAAGGGCAGAGATAAGTGCTTCGGAAGCGGCAGCGCTGGCGCAAAAGGGGAAGGCGGTAGTGTGGATAGATGGCGGGCTGCATGCTACGGAAACAGTGGGTTCGCAGCAATTGATCCAGCTGTATTATGAGCTGCTGACGCGCAATGACGCGGAGATGAAGCATATTCTGGATCATGTGATCATCCTTTTGTCGGAGGTAAACCCCGACGGGCAGGAGCTGGTAGCCAACTGGTATATGCAGGAAAAGGATTCCTCCAAAAGAAATATGCTGATTCCGCGGGTGTATAATAAATACATTGGTCATGATAATAACCGCGATTTCTATATGATGAACATGAAGGAAACGCAAAATATTACACGTCAGCATTACCTGGAATGGATGCCGCAGATCATTTATAACCATCATCAATCCGGTCCTGCAGGATCTGTGATTGCAGGCCCGCCGTATCGTGCGCCGTTCAATTATGATTATGACCCGTTGCTGATGACCCAGATAGACGGGGTGGCGGCCTCAATGATCAACCGGTTAAACGTGGAAAACAAACCCGGGTATACCCGGCTGGAAGGCTCTTCATTCAACGGATGGTGGGATGGAGGTTTGCGCACTGCGCCTTATTACCATAACATGATCGGCCTGTTAACTGAAATTATTGGTAATCCTACGCCTTCTGCTATTCCCCTGGTGCCGAAACGCCTTTTGCCGGACAATGCTACTCCCTTTCCTGTAATGCCCCAGGCCTGGACCTTTCAAAAGTCGATTGATTATTCCATGTCGTTAAATTACGGGGTATTGGATTATGCCGCGCGGATGAAGGATAAACTGCTGTATAACATTTACCAGATGGGCCGGAACTCCATAAAAAAAGGATCTGAAGATACCTGGACGGTACAGTCGTATAAAATTGATACGTTGCTGGCAGCCTATGAACGGGATAGGAAATCAGGAAGAGCTAAAGACAATGTATCGGGCTGGGGTGAGCGGAGTTTGCCGGTCAGCTACTTTGATCAGTATATAAAAGCAAAGGAATTGAGAGACCCGCGGGGGTATATTATTCCTGCAGACCAGCCAGATTTTCCTACAGCCGTCCGGTTCATAAATGCCTTGTTGCAATCAGGGCTTAAGGTATTTCGCTCAACCGGTGCATTCAGCGTAGCAGGAAAATCCTACCCTGAAGGATCTTATATTGTTAAAACGAACCAGGCATTCCGGCCGCATGTGCTGGACATGTTTGAGCCGCAGAATTACCCCAATGATTTTCAATACCCCGGCGGTCCTCCCATCCGGCCTTATGATGTAACGGGGTGGACGTTGGCTTTTCAAATGGGCATACAGTTTGACCGTATTATGGAAGATTTTTCAGGGCCGTTTGAACAGGTACCTTATGGCAACCTACAAACACCTCCGGCATCAGTGATACCTGCTTCCGGAGACGGCTTCCTGCTGAGCGCAGCTGTAAATAATTCGTTCATCCTGGTCAATGATCTTTTAAAAGCAGGAGTTGATGTATTTCGTGTAAAAGATGCCATACAGGGATTACCCGCCGGGTCCTTTTATATTCCGGCGAAAGGGTTTGCTGTATTGAAGACCGGTAATACTGCTTTAGGTGTTCCCATAATGGCAGCTTCCGCTGTTCCCGGCAATAAGGAAAAAATAAACAAAGCCCGTATAGCCTTATTTGATTATTATGGCGGCTCTATACCTTCTGGCTGGACGCGCTGGCTGCTGGAGCAATTTCACTATTCCTTTACGGTGATCTACCCGCAGGATATTGATGCAGGAAACCTGAAAGACAAATACGATGTCATACTCTTTATGAATGACGGGCTGCCTGCTGCGGATACAACGGCTGCAACCCGGCGCAGAACGGGCCCAAAGCCGGATCGGGTGCCGCAGGAATACCAGAAAATGCTGGGTAGTTTTACGCTGGAGAAATCGCTTCCGCAGGTAAAGGCCTTTTTAGAAAAAGGGGGCAAGATCATTACAACCGGTAATAATACAGCGCTTGCCTATCATTTAAAACTTCCCGTAACCAATGCACTGGTAAAAACCAATAAAGGAGGAAAAACCGTTTCCTTAAAAGGGGATGAATATTATATTCCTACCAGTATACTGGAAGTCAATATCAATACAGGATCCCCGGCAAATTACGGGTTGCCGTCCACAACAGATATTGTATTTAACAACAGTCCTGTTTTTAAATTAGGGGCGCCTGCAGATGATATTGAGGTAATAGCATCGTTTGATGCTGCAAAGGATGCGCTGAGAAGCGGCTGGGCCTGGGGGCAGTCTTATTTAAAAGGAGGCATTGCTGCGTTTAAAGCAACAGTGAATAAAGGTGTATTTTATGCTTTTGGTCCTGAAATTACTTTTCGGGGACAGGCGCACGGCACTTTCAAAATGTTATTTAACGAGCTGTATCAATAACAAGAACAGCGCGCTGATCTGATTATCTTCCTCAACAAATACAATGACAACGGGAGCCTGCCAGCTTTAGCAGGCTCTTTTTAATAAAGCCCGGCAGCCAATGAAGAATACCCTGATTTTAAATTGACGGATTTATAACCTGCTGCTGTCAGCCAGTATGTAATCAAAGAAAAAACATCGGGGGCAGGGGGTAAGAAAACAGCCGCTTTTAAAAAATTATGAAAACGTTTGCGTAGATTTATTTTTCGGGGAAAAAGGTTCACAATAATTTTACGTTATTGCCTGTTAAATAGCGTTTGTTTGAAAAAATAATGTCATATGAAACCGCAGTTACTTAAAGTTGCTCCTGGTCCTCAAAGGTCTTTTAGCATGAGAAAGGACTCCGAACCGTATATTAATAATCATTGGCATTTTCATGCAGAACTGGAACTGATTTATTTCAGGAGCGGAGAGGGAACCCAGTTTATTGGCGACAGTATTTCAAAATTCCAGGCCGGAGATGTGGTGCTTGTAGGCTCGAATCTTCCTCATTACTGGAAGTTTGCAGATCCTTTTTTTGAAGAAAATACGGACAGCATTACTGATGTACGGGTTGCGCATTTTCCGGAGAATTTTCTGGGAGCCGGTTTTTTGGATCTGCCGGAAAACCTGGGTATAAAAGATACACTGGAACGTGCAAAGCGCGGATTACAAATAGAAGGAGGAGCGCGTGCAAAGGTAGGAGCAATATTAGAGCGGCTTTCTGAGGCAGAAGGCAGCCTGCGCATTTTGCTGATGTTTGAGGCGCTGACAATCATTGCTGAAGAAAAATGCTGCAGGCAACTGTCGTCTGTAGGCTTTAAACCGGATGTTTATTCTGATGAAAACGAACGGATCCAGACCATTTTTGACTATTCTGTAAAACATTTTAAACGTAAGATAACGCTGGAGGAAATCGCAGAAGTTGCCAACATCAGCCCCAATTCCTTTTGTCGGTATTTTAAGTCAAGAACCAATAAGACCTACTCACAATTTCTTACTGAATTAAGAGTAGGGCATGCCTGCAAATTACTGATAGAAACCAATACCTGTCTTAAACGATTGTGCTTTGAAAGCGGGTTTAATAACTTCACCAGCTTCCATAAATATTTTAAAGGTATTACCGGCCGCAGCCCGCAGGCTTATAAACGGGCGTTTCTGACCTGAGTTTCAAAAGTGCTTTCATCACTGTTTTACCAGGCCGCCAATCGTTCCTGATTGTATTATAAAATAAAGGCTGAACTGCAAATGCCGGTTCAGCCTTTTTTGTTACAGAAGCCCGTTTGCGATGTGCATCCTTTATTCTTCTGTAACCGTTACGGGAAGTGCATAAGTGACCTGAGAATGGTCGCTCATGGTCACCACACAGATTACATCATAGTAACCAGGAGCTCCAAAGACGACATTGATCAACTCATCGCCTGCCGGAAAAATGGTTGCATTGCCTGGCCCTTGTACAGACCCGCTATAGGGAATAGGTTTTGAAGATCAATTATACTTTATCCTCATGTTGAGTTTTCCATTTTTTAAAACAAAATCTAATGGGGCAATGACAATCCTTCTTATAGCCACCCTGAAGATGTCATCCCGGACTTGTACCGGGGTCTGGTTTTTGTTTCAGGGTCCAGGTGAGCGATCAATAGATGCCGAAACAATTCCGAACTATCGGAGCGGCATGACAAAAAGAAAGATTGATTTTCAAAATAATAACACATCTGTCATTGGCAGCGGAAGCCTGAGGGGCCGTGTTTCCGCTGCCAATTATAAATTATAGTAAGAGCAATTATTAGCTATACCTGCCTGCCTGAAACTTCAGACCAGCCGGGAGATAATAAATATACCTTAGAGGGCGCTGAATGGGAAAGAACACTTGTCATTGCCTCATCTGAACTTTTGGGCGGCAAATTGAAAACGCCAAGTAACAACTTTTTGATCAGCCCCAAATAATGATCACGATTTATTTTGAATCAATGTACTTCCTGCAGGGTGAAGGAATAAAGATTCCCGAATTTTTTTAGTTGCGAACTGATCAAAGCCTTCACCCGATATTATGAAAACGTTGTAGTAAGATGGTAAGATCATTGAATCCTGGGCCAAAAAGTGGTACTCTTTGGCCTTAAAAGTTTCTCATATTGCATATAGTATTAACGATTGAACCAACAAAAAAATTATTAAATGATTGTAATTTTGCCCAAAGCACGTAACTGCTTTTTACGAGTATGTATCCTGTTTCTTTTACAATGCCTCGGGTTTACAGGCTTGTATGCCCAGGTAACTCAGGTAAAAGGATTGGTTTTGAATGCCAAAGGCACCCCCTTGTCCGGAGTCTCTGTTATCCTGAAGGGAACCAGCACCGGAACCACAACTGACTCCATGGGGCATTTCTCCCTGCAGGTAAAGGGAACATCAGCAGTGCTCACTTTCTCTGCGGTAGGGTATATTGAAAAAGAAGAACCAGTGAACGGTCGCGCCACAATGGATGTTACGTTATCAGAATCAGTTTCAGACCTGGATGATGTAGTGGTTATCGGGTACGGAACACAGAAAAAGCGGGATGTTACAGGCGCCATTTCCTCTATCACTTCTAAAAATATTGAAGAGCGGCAGCCCGTCAATTTATTTGATGCATTGCAGGGGCAGGCCGCGGGTGTTTTGGTAACCAATGATGGTGGTGGCGCACCAGGTGCCGAAGGTACCATCCAGATCCGCGGTGCATCAACGCTTAACAGCGGTAACGGTCCCTTATATCTTGTTGACGGTGTGATTACCCCGGATGGAGCCAGCATCAATCCCATGGATATTGATAAGATTGAAGTTTTAAAAGATGCGGCTTCGGCAGCCATTTACGGCGCACGGGCAGCTAATGGGGTTATCATTATTACTACTAAAAGAGGTAAAGAAGGCAAGGCGCGGATTGACCTGAACTATTCCCGCATTTTTGGAAAGCTTGCGCACAAGCTGCCACAGAACAATGCAGCCCAGGTTCGTGAATTCAGGAGAGTGCAGCAAAAAAACCCTACTGGCAGTACCGGAGGGAATATTGATTCACTGAACCCCGGTTTTAACTCGGATAATGACCTGCAGGAACTGCTGCTGGGTAACCTTGGAGACAGGCAGCAGATCAACCTGGGCGTAAGTGGCGGGCAAAAAGGGCTGAACTATTACACCGGGGTGAACTACCTTAATGATAAGTCGATCATACCAAACAGCTATATAAAACGGGTGCAGGTAAGGAGCAATATAGAATACCAGGCTTCTCCCAAATTTAAATATGTGAGTAATATTTCCATGATGTACCAGACCGGTAATGAAATACCGATCGCAAGAACGGTAGCCGTTGCATTTGACCGGCCGGCGTATTCGCTGATCTATTATCCGGATGGTTCACTGACCAGCTATGTTGGTTCCAAGCGCAACCCATTGGCAAACGCCCTGCTTGAAACCAATAAAACAGACCGGTTCTCCATACAATTCAGCAATTCATTGCAATACCGGATCACCAAAGACCTGTTATTTACAAACACCTTTAACGCTATGCTGAATAACAGCCAGAACCTGTTTTTCTCACCGCGCTATGTTTCGGCCAATAAAGACCAGAACAATGGTTCCAATGATATGCAAAAAACATTTTCGTGGGAGTACCAGTCATTTTTGAATTACAATAAAACCTTTGGCGGTGCCCATAACTTGCAGGCAGTACTGGGCGTTAGTGCAGATAAAACCCGTTACGACAGAGCGCACTCTGAATATGCCAATGTTGTCAGTGAAGAAATATTTATTACCCAGCCTTCCTATCTTACCGCTTCACAAACTTATACGGATGCAGATCTCAACGCCGGCGCAAGTTTATTTGCAAGAGCCAACTATAGTTATAAAGGGAAGTATACACTTGCAGGTATTTTCCGTAGAGACGGTTCTTCGCGCTTTGGTAATGAATCCAGGTACGGTAACTTCTATTCCGCTTCAGGCGGATGGCGTTTTTCCGATGAGCCGTTTATGAACTGGGCAAAAAATGTATTAACGGATGGCCGCTTCAGGATCGGTACCGGCCAGGTAGGTAACGACCGCATCGGTTCAAACGATTACCTCAATAAGGTTACGTTTACCGGCGGAAGTTATGCGGGCGTGGGAGGCGCTTATACCACACCTACATTCGGAAATGCACGGGTACACTGGGAAACCACCATTCAGCAGGATGCCGGGTTGGATCTGACCTTTTTCCGCGGCAGGTTAACCTTTACAACAGACTACTATATAAAAACTACAAAGGATCTGCTGTATCAAAAAGACCTTCCCGGAGAAACGGGTTTTGATAATGTGATGGTCAACCTTGGCACACTGGAGAACCGCGGGCTTGAGTTTTCTGTAAAAGGTACGCCCATCCTCGCAAAAAACAGCAACAGGGGCGTTACCTGGGAAATAGGAGGAAATATTTCTTTTGAAAAGAGCATCATTAAAAAGCTGGGCGATGGCACGCCGTTTATTGTGGCCAACAAATGGTACATTGAAGAAGGAGGAAAAATCGGTAATTTCTATGGCTGGAAAAACCTTGGCGTGTATCAATGGAACGAGTCCAACGCCTACAATGATAACTGGGAGCCGCTTACAGTGGTGTTGGGCGATGATGGAAAACCCCTGTATGAAAACGGATTACCGGTATACACCTTCAATGGGCAGCGTTACACCGGAACCGTGCACAGCATGTACGATCCGGGAGGGAAACTGCGCGGTGGCGATGTTATCTGGCAGAATCTGAATAAAGACAGCCTGATAGATGACCGCGACCGGCAGATACTGGCCAATGCACAGCCGAAATTTTACCTGGGTATTCTCAACAACCTTACCTACCGGCAATTCTCTTTGTCGTTCCTGGTCAATGCCTCTTTTGGTTCCCATGTGTATAATGCATTGCTGTATGCACAAAGCTATCCCTCCAATACCGGCGCCGGAAGCCCGGAAATGACTTACAATGTATGGAGGCAGCCTGGCGATATAGCCAAGTACCCTTATTACCCCGAATATAAAAACAGGGGAAATGAGAAAAAAGATGCCAACAGTTTGTTCATTGAGGATGGCTCTTTCATCAGGCTGTCCAGTCTGCGCCTTTCTTATATGTTCTCGCCGGGCATTACCCGGAAAGTATTCCTGAAGGGGGCAACGGTTTATGTGTATGGTACGAACCTGCTTACCTGGACCAATTACAGGGGGTATGATCCCGAATTCAGCGCATCCAATGTACTGCAGCCGGGTTATGATAATGGCAAGTACCCTAAAAGGCGGGAATATGGATTTGGAATCAATGTTAATTTTTAAAATGAGCAACATGAAAAAACTGAATTATAGCATCATAATTTTGTGTATCATTACCGTATGCAGCGGTTGTAATAAATTTTTGGACGTATCGCCCCAGTCGCAGGTAGCCCAGAGTAAATTTTACAAAACCCTTTACGATGTAAATGCGGCTGTGGCAGGCATGTATGCAGGGTTTCAACAGCAAATGATTGGCGAAGCACAATACAAGGAAAGAGCATTGTACTGGGGGGATTACCGCTCTGATAATTTTGACCGTTTTTTAAGTTATACAACAATTACAACTACAGAACTGGCGATGAATTCATTAACAACCGATAATGAATTTTCCGACTGGTCAGGCTTATATACAGTTATAGGAAGAGCAAACGCCAATATCAAATACATTCCGGGTGCTGCAATTACCGATAGCAAGGTTACGCAGGATGTCATGAATAAAGCGCTGGCCGAAAGTTATGCCATGCGCGCCATCTGCTATTTTTATATTGTAAGGGTATGGGGCGATGCGCCTGTTTGGACCACTCCAATGGAGAGTTTAACCGATACACTGGAAAAACCCAGGGTGGCTGCAGATAAGCTGATCGATGAGCTGATTATACCGGATCTTACCAATGCCTATTCACTGGTTGTAAAAAATCAGACACCTTCTGTATGGACATTGGGTGAGGGAGCCATATGCGCCATACTTGCAGACGTGTATATGTGGAAGCATGATTATGCCAACGCCATCGTTTGGATCAACAACCTGTTTAAAGCTAAAGGCCCTACCGGCGCCCTATATGCAGGAGCAAGCGGGGCGAACCTTCAGCCGCAGGCCACCTGGAAAAGCCTGTTCACAGCACCCAATACCAGCATTGAGTCTATATGGAGCATTCACTGGGATTTTCTTAAAAATGATTGTGCCTGTATGGTTACTTCATGGACGGCTAATAACAAACCGATTGTTATGGACGCTGATCTGTATAATAACTGGGTGATACCACAAACGGTAGCAGCGCCTGCGGAGGTGGATATTCGCCCGAAACAGACCATTGATCCGTATTCAAGAAACAATGATCCAACCGCATCCTATCGCGACCGGTTTGTTAAATGGTATGCTTCTCCGGTCAATCCCACCAAGGCATCCACTGCGGCAGAGCTGGCAACGTACTATTTTAAAGAGGCGCCTGTGTATTTACCCATGTACAGGCTGGCGGATATCTATCTTTTATATGCAGAAGCATTGAATGCTACAGGCAATCCGGCCGATGCGCTGAAATACCTGAATTTTGTTCGGGTAAGAGCGGGCCTTCCTGCTTACGAGGCAGACAGCGCACCGGTTACCGGCCAGGCTGCAATGGCCGATGCTATCCTGAAGGAACGCCAGTTGGAGCTGGTAGGTGAAGGTAAAAGATGGTTTGACCTGGTACGTACAGGCAATGTGGTAAAAATAATGGATCCCATACTGAAAAGAAGGCAAATAGAAGCGGGATCTGCTGCCACCGATGCTACCGGTTTTGGTGATCCGAGAAAAATTTTATGGCCGATCAACCGGAGTGTCATGAATGCAAACAGGCAACTGGTACAGAACCCGGGCTATGGCGGATAAAAATAAATTTCAGAAACGGTTGTGCAGGAACCCTGCCTGGCCATTGAAAAAAAATAATCACCCGCCGCGGCGGGCAAAACAAAAAAATATAGGAATGAAAAAGTGCAAATTCATCATCAACAGCATTCTGGTGCTTGCAGCTGTTGCAACTTTTTTACCAGGCTGTAAAAAGCTGCTTGGACTAAGCCTGCAAAAGAATTATGATTATCATAAGCAAACAATTGATCCCAATATTAACATGACCGCCAAGGAATTTTTACTGAGCCGGGCAGATGGCACACCGGACGCGCCCACAGATACCGTATTCCGGTGGATGAAAAAAGGACTGGATTATTGCGGGTTTGATCTTTCAGAATATGAAAAGCCGGGGAGAACCTTTATATTCCTGCACAATGATGCGGTACGCGGCTTTAATACTTCCGGTGTAATGGATAAAGGATTGTTTTTTACTTTCCAGATATTGGACCATGACGATAATGGTAACCCCATCATCAATCCGGCCACAGGGCTGCCTCAAACACATCCCGCCACCAAATGGGAAGATTATTCCAGGGAAACGGTAAAGAACTTTTTCCTGTATCTGATCGGTGAGGGGGTATTTAACTATTACGATCTGAATGCAGAGAATAAAACCATACAATCGATATTGCCGTCTAATAGTAAAGCAACAAAAGAATCAATGCTGGGGTACTGGGATCCCAAGCTGCCCGGGTTTAACGTGGCAGGCGGCAACGGGTTTGATCCTGAAGGAAAATTTACGCTGCATATTCAGAATAATGCAGATATTGCCCCCATCGTATTTAATGATCGTACCAGCAGCAGGTCTATCGGCTATATAGCTACCAACGGAGTGGTGCACGTATACGGAGCGGCTTTGTACCCTTCAAGATAACAGGAACGTTTAATCAGGTTAAATAGCAGTGTTGAAAAGAGTTTTCTATTTTATTGCAGTATTTTTTTTAGAAATTTTTTCGCAGCGGGCATCCGCCCAGCAATCCACCCGGCTGATCAGTAACTGGGAATTCCTGAGGCAGGACCTGGGCGGCGTATGGGAAGCCGTAAGGCCGGTGAAGCAGGGCGATCCTGAATCAGTACCTCTATGGACAAAAGTAATCCTCCCTCATTGTGCCAATGAGCGAGATGCTGTGGATCCTGATGTAAACTATTACCAGGGGCCTATGTGGTACCGGGCACAGCTGAAGATCAGCAACCCTTATAAGAACGGCCGAACGATCCTGCATTTTGAAGGAGCCGGGCAGAAAACAGAAGTATATGTTTATACAACAAAGGTGGGCACCCATGTTGGCGGTTATGATGAATGGACAGCAGATATTACGGATGCAGTAAATATCTTCCGGCAAGATGACAGTCTTGTAAAACGGTTTAAAGGAAAGGTGCCGGTTGTCATCCGCTGTGATAATTCGCGCGACCTGGAAATGATGCCTTCCAACCTGTCGGATTTTAACCTGTATGGCGGCCTGTACCGCTATGTGAACCTGGTGTATGAACCGGCTTTATATATTGACCAGTTATTTGCAACCCCGGTAGTGGCAGCCAATGGCCGTTCCGGTTCGGTAAATATAAAGCTGCGGCTTTCAGATCCCGGTAAATTGCCCGGTGCACAATTACTGGTACGCCTGGTAGACCCGTCAGGCAGGGAAGTACAGAAAACACAAAAAGCACTGCAACTGACCGGCAGGGATGTGGAAGCCGCCACTCTTATCGTCAGGAATCCGCAGCTATGGAGCCCGGAGCAACCTGTATTATATACGGTAGAGGCAACGGTAACTACCACAGCAGGTGCACATACCAGCCGCTCCCGTATAGGTTTCCGCAATTTTGAATTTGTAAAAAAAGGCCCTTTTCTTTTAAATGGAAAACGGTTGCTGTTAAGAGGTACCCACCGGCATGAAGATCATGCCGGACTGGCCGCAGCTATGACCGAAGAATTGATGCGGCAGGAAATGATCGCTATAAAAGAGATGGGCGTTAATTTTATCCGGCTGGCGCATTACCAGCAATCGCGCATTATTTTAAATTTATGTGATAGCCTGGGTATACTCGTTTGGGAAGAGATCCCCTGGTGCCGCGGTGGCCTGGGCGGCGCTGTATACCAGGAGCAGGGCAAGCGCATGCTGCGGAATATGATAGAGCAGCATTATAATCATCCTTCCGTTATTATCTGGGGATTGGGGAATGAAAATGACTGGCCTGGCGATTTTCCGGCTCCGACGGCTATCGGGGTTGACCAGGAAAAGATCCGCACCTATATGAAAGAGCTGAACAGCCTGGCGCATACACTGGATCCTTCCCGTAAAACGGCCATCCGCCGCTGCGATTTTTGTAAGGATATTGTAGACGTTTATTCACCCTCTATCTGGGCAGGCTGGTACAGGGGTATTTATACGGAGTACAAAGAAGTTTCAAAATCAGAGTTTGACAAAGTCGATCATTTTTTGCATGTGGAGTGGGGAGGCGACAGTCATGAGGGGCGTCATTCAGAAAATCCTGATAAATCCTTACAGAACATTAAAGCTACCGGTACTGCGGATGAGCGCGCCGGCGACGCTTCTTTATATGGTGGCGCCGCGCGTGCTTCAAAAGACGGTGACTGGAGCGAGACCTATATTTGTAACCTGATTGACTGGCATTTAAAAGAGCAGGAAACTATGCCCTGGTTAACAGGATCGGCACAATGGGTCTTTAAGGATTTTTCTACCCCGGTAAGACCGGATAACCCGATCCCCTATATGAACCAGAAAGGCGTGGTAGCGCGTGATCTTACAAAGAAGGAGGCCTATTATGTATTTCAGTCTTACTGGACAAAAAAGCCAATGGCGCATATTTACGGGCACTCCTGGCCGGTACGCTGGGGTAAGGAGGGAGAAGAGAAAATGATAAAGGTCTATTCCAATTGCAGAGAAGCAGAGTTATTTCTAAACGGCAGCTCCTTTGGTATTAAAAAAAGGAACAGCCAGGACTTCCCGGCAGCGGGTTTGCGCTGGAACGTAGTTTTCAAAAAAGGTGCGAATACGGCTTATGTAATTGCACGCGAAGGAAAGCAAACAGTCCGGGATACGATCCGTTTTACTTATCAAACGGAGCAATGGGGGAAACCGGCACAGGTAAAGCTGGAAAAGATAAAAGAAGAGAATGGTATAGCCACTATTGAGGCTAAAGTATATGATGCAAAACAGGTGCAGTGCCTGGATGCAGCCGGCTGGATCCGGCTTGGCATTACAGGCGATGGCATCTTACTGGATGACCTGGGCACTTCTTCCGGCTCAAGGCGGGTACAGTTGTACAATGGCCGGGCCATCATTCGTATAAAGACCAATGGCGGCAGTTCAGTGGCCAGCGCTAAAGCAGATCAGCTTCCGGTGGTATTTTTGGATCTATAGATTGGAAGCCACTTTGTTATCTTAATGAACATTCTTCAGAGCAAGATGGATGGGAAGAAGTTTATTAAGAAAGATGACGGAATTAGTGAAACGGTTTTTGCTCAGAAGAGTGTCCGCCGGACAGCGAAAGGTAAAATCAAGTGGAATGGCGTTCCGCAGAAGGCGGAACAAAGGCTGAAACGCAGATTTTACCGGTACCGCCGGTGAATAGCCCGGTTTGTAATTTTAAAGGATAAGGGGGGATTCGCCTTTCGGCGGACTTGACTTTTTGCTCCACTTTTGTCTTAAGACAAAAGTGGAAAATAAACTTTAGCCAGATACGACTTTGTGTTTAATTTATGTAGATGAATTGTAGATTGTTTTTTATATTATTTCTATCGCTTACAGCGCTTGTGACAAGCGCTCAAAAGCCACACCCATTGCATGATCTGAAGTTATGGTACACAAAGCCGGCTTCAATATGGGAAGAAGCCTTACCGTTGGGTAACGGCAAAACAGGAGCTATGGTTTTTGGAGGAGTGATAAAAGAGCGCTTCCAACTGAATGATAATACCCTTTGGTCGGGCGCTCCCAACCCCGGCAATACACCGGGCGGGCCGGCAATTCTTGCCGATGTAAGGAAGCTGATCTTTCAGGGTTTATATGACAGCGCTACCCGTGTATGGAAAAAGATGCAGGGCCCTTATTCAGCAAGGTATCTTCCAATGGCCGATCTGTGGCTGAACATTCACAGCAGCGATACCATTGCCAGGGTATATTACCGGGATCTGGATCTGAACACAGCTGTGGCAACAGTGTCTTATGAACTAAACGGTGTGCGCTATCAACGGGAAACGTTTATCAGCTATCCGGATAAGGCAATGATCATCCGTATTACCGCCGATAGAAAAAATGCCATCAGTCTGGATGCATCGCTTAGCAGCAAATTAAAATACAAGGTTTCCGCTTACGGGCAAAACGGGCTGCTGCTAAAAGGCAAGGCCCCAAAGTTCGTTGCTAACAGGGTGTATGAGCCGCAGCAGGTTGTCTATAACAACTGGGATGGCGAGGGAACAAATTTTGAAGTACAGTTAAAGGTAATTGCTGAAAGAGGAACCGTAAAAAGTGAACAGGAACAGCTCATCATTAATAAGGCAAACAGCGTAACTTTTTATGTAACCAATGCCACCAGCTTCAACGGCTTTAACCGTTCTCCCGGCAGGGATGGAAAAGATCCGCATACAGCAGCAACGGCCATTATGAACACCGTTATTCAAAAACCATTTGATTTATTAAAACAGCAGCATGTAAAAGATTACCGGCAATTATTCAGCCGTGTTGATTTCAGTATTTCCTCAGATGCTGTCAATGCCGGGCTACCTACCAATGAACGCCTGAAATTATTTGCAAAAGCGCCGGATGATTTTGGCCTGCAAACCCTGTACTACCAGTATGGCCGCTACCTGATGATCGCAGCCTCCCGGCCCGGTTCCCGTCCCACCAATTTACAGGGTATCTGGAACGACCAGGTACAGCCACCCTGGGGCAGCAATTACACTACCAACATCAATACGGAAATGAACTACTGGCTGGCAGAGAACACCAATTTACCGGAATGCCATCAGCCGTTATTTGATTTTATAAAAGAACTGGCTGTAAACGGCGCTGTAACCGCAAAAGAGAACTATGGCATTAATGAAGGCTGGGTAGCGCATCATAACTCCGATATCTGGGCAAAGACCTCACCGCCCGGCGGGCAGGGATGGAATGATCCTTCAGCCAAGGCACGCTGGTCCTGCTGGCCCATGGCCGCAGGCTGGTTCAGCACGCATTTATGGGAGCATTACCTGTATTCCGGGAATGAACGATTCTTACGGGATACCGCTTACCCGTTAATGAAAGGCGCTGCACAGTTCTTATTGCACTGGCTGGTAAAAGACCCCGCAACCGGGTACCTGGTTACCAATCCTTCCTCTTCCCCTGAAAATGTGTTTAAGATCAACGGGCAGGAGCATGAGCTTTCAATGGCTTCCACTATGGACATGTCCATAATACGGGAGCTGTTTACTGACGTAATAAAAGCCGCTGCCCTGTTAAAAACAGATGCTGCATTTGCACAGGCGCTTTTAAAAGCAAAAGCGCAGCTATATCCTTTTCGTATTGGCCGGTACGGACAATTACAGGAGTGGTTCAAAGACTGGGACGATCCCAAAGATCAGCACCGGCATTTGTCTCATTTATTCGGATTGTACCCGGGCAGCCAGATTACCTTAAGCCAGGAGCCAGAGCTGGCTGCTGCCGCAAAACAATCCCTGATCTTTCGTGGTGATGTAAGCACCGGCTGGTCAATGGCCTGGAAGATCAACTGGTGGGCCCGCCTGCATGATGGTGAGCATGCCTATAAGATCCTGAGTGATGCATTTACCTATATCGATCCCCGTGAAAAGAGGGAAACGATGAGCGGAGGCGGCACTTATCCGAATTTATTCGATGCGCATCCGCCTTTTCAGATTGACGGAAATTTTGGCGCAACCGCAGGCATGACGGAGATGCTGCTGCAAAGCCATGAAGGTTATTTGTTCCTGCTGCCGGCATTGCCTTCTGTTTGGAAAAAAGGAGTCATCAGTGGTATAAAAGCCCGCGGGAATTTTACAGTAGCTATTAACTGGGACAATGGCAGGTTAAGCAAAGCAACCATCTATTCCGAAAAAGGCGGTGTTTGCCGTTTGCGCACATTACAACCGGTAAAAGTGCTGGAAGTACAATCGGAAAACGCGTCCGGAACAGTGAGCAATGCACTGCTGATCGGTTATGGTAAAACACCCTATGATAATAGGGCAAAGAAGGTGTTGCAGCAGGTGAATCCGGATAAAGGATACACTATCGATTTTAAAACTGAAAAAGGAAAGCAATATACGGTCATTCCGCTGTAAAAGTGAATTGGGAATAGCTAATACAATGTCGTTTCCTTAAGCGACATATGTAAAGTTCTACTTTGGCAGGTGCATAGGGCGTATACTATTTTTTTCGTTTAGTGAAGGCCTGGCAATTGTCCCCCTCTTAGAGGGGGTGGCCGGAGGCCGGAGGGAGGAAATCCACCCTTCCCCCTGCGGGGACTCCCGCCAGCGGGAGATATTCGGCCTCCAAAGGAAACGACATTGATAGCTAATAGTCAAAAAGTACTCACCGGTCACTATTGACTCTTCACTATAAAACACGGGTTTAACTATGGTTTATAAAGGAATTCTGACGCTTTTTCTACTCGTTGTGTTAAATAGAGCAGCCGCACAGGGGCTTACCTGGCAACAGGTAGCGCCGGGTGTATGGAAAGGAGTGGCGGGGCAGCCGGAAGCATACAATCTGCTAAAAGCCGCCGGCAGCGCTCCTTCCATCGCTGCTTTACAAAAAATGGGCGATCAGCCGTTCCCGTTTCCACAGGTAGCTGTTTCGGCTACAGTAAGCGATGGGAAGACCAACCTGCGTTTCCCGTTACAAAAAGAAGAACAGGTATTTGGTTTAGGATTGAATTTCCAGACCGTGCACCAGCGGGGTAAGATCCTGCAATTGCATGTGGACCATTATGGGGGAAAGGATAATGGGCGAACCCATGCGCCCGTGCCTTTTTATGTTTCTTCTGCGGGTTATGGCGTGCTGATCAATGCCGCCAGATACCTTACTGTATATATAGGTACAGGAGTAAGAAAGGACAGCCATAACCCACCGGTTGAAAAAGACAGGAATACGGATAAATCCTGGAGCGCCCGTCCTTATTCGGATGCGGTAGAGATACAGGTGCCTGCTGCCGGCACAGAAGTATATGTATTTGCTGGGCCAACTCCATTAGATGCAATACGGCGTTATAACCTGTTTAATGGCGGTGGTGCCTTGCCGCCCCGCTGGGGGCTGGGTTTTACCCAGCGCGTCAGATCGTTATTTACTGCTGATGAAGTGGCTGCCGAAGCAGATTCTTTCCGGCTAAAAGGATACCCGCTGGATTTTATAGGGCTGGAGCCCGGATGGCAAAGCCGCGCCTATCCCGGAACTTTTGAGTGGGATAAAAAACGTTATCCCGACCCGGCTGGCTTTGTAAAAAAAATGCTCGGCAAGGACATCCGGCTGAACCTCTGGATGAATCCCTATATTTCAAAACAGGCATCGTTTTATAAACAGATAACCCCTTACACCGGTTCTCATACAGTATGGACGGGAGAAGTGCCGGACTTCACCCTGCCGGAAGCCCGACGGATCTTCTTTGGCCAGATGAAAAAAGACCAGGTGGATATTGGCGTAAGTGGTTATAAGATTGATGAGGTGGATGGCTATGATTATTACCTGTGGCCGGATGTGGCCACATTCCCCTCCGGCTTAAGCGCTGAGCAGATGCGCCAGACCTATGGGGTGCTGGCCATGCGTTACAGCCTGGAACTGTTTGCGAAAAAAAATGAACGTACCTATGGATTGGTAAGAGCATCGAACGCCGGCGCCAACAGCTATCCCTATGTGCTGTATGACGACTATTACAACCATGAAGATTTTATAACCGCGCTGATCAACAGCGGCTATATTGGTGTTTTATGGACACCCGAAGTGCGGGCTTCCAAAACATCGGAAGAATGGATCCGCCGTTTTCAAACGGTCATCTTTTCTCCCATGGCCATGATCAACGCGTGGTCCAGCGGTACTAAACCCTGGTCTTATGCAGATGTTGCAGTGCCCATAAAAGAGCTGGCATTATTGCGCATGCGCATGATGCCTTACTGGTATTCAGAATTTGCAAAATATCATTTTGAGGGCACACCGGTTTTCAGGGGCATGAGCCTGGAGCCTGGCTTTGAAAGCACAGCCACCGGTTCGGTTAAAGCTAACCTGGAAGAAAATCCTTATCTGGAAGCTGTTTCAAAAGAAGTAAAAGACCAGTATATGGCGGGTGAATATTTGCTGGTAGCACCTTTGTTTGCCGGTCAGCAGAACCGTAAGGTCATTTTGCCAAAAGGAAACTGGTACGACTTCTATACCGGTGCCTATGCCGGTAACGGGGAAGTCATTACGGCAACACCGGGAATTGAAAAAATTCCCGTTTATGTAAAAGACGGGGCCATCATTCCTATGATGGCGCCTATGCTGCATGCACCAAAGAAAGGGGAGCAGGTTGACCTGGAAATTCGGGTGTATGGAACAAAACCGGGTTCTTATAAATTGTATGATGATGATGGCGTAACGATGGATTACGAAAAAGGGCGCTTTGACTGGCGCACCGTAACTGTAGCAAAAGAGGCCAACGGGCAGCTAAAGGGAATGGTAGAAGCGCCCCATAACAAAGCAGTACAATCGTATAATAAAATAACCTTCCGTTTTATGACGGATAACAAATAGCCGATGAAGTCAGTAATAACAATAGCGTTGCTTTTAATGACGGTTAGCGCGGTGGCACAGGAAAGCGCCACAGGACAGCCGGCTGCTTATAAAACAGCCGTAAAAGTGTTGGGTAAAACGGTGCTTGCGGAAGCAGAGAAAGCGTTGCGGGAACCACCGGTTACCGTTACTGCTTCCCATTGTTTGCGCAGCGCTGGTGGTAGGCACGATTTTTACAGCGAAGGCGATTACTGGTGGCCCAACCCTGTAAGCGTGGATAGTCCGTATATTCAAAAAGACGGAATGAGCAACCCGGATAATTTTGTAGCGCACCGGCAGGCCATGATCCGTTTCAGCCGTATTGTGGGCACGCTTGCTGCTGCCTGGCGGATCACAAAAAAAGAGATATACGTAAAGAAGGCTATGGAGCATGCCTGCGCCTGGTTTGTGGATACGGCTACGCTGATGCATCCCAACCTGCTCTATGCGCAGGCGATCAAGGGCCGGGCCACGGGGCGGGGCATTGGTATTATTGATGCGATCCAGTTAATGGAAGTAGCGCAGGGTTTATACATTATGCAGTCAGCACCGGCAATGGATCAGCAGGCATTACAACAGATCAAAAACTGGTTTGCACAGTACCTGCAATGGGTCACCACTCATCAATACGGTAAAGATGAAATGAATGCTGCCAATAACCATGGTACCTGCTGGGCGATGCAGGTAGCCTGTTTTGCAAAATTTACAGGGAATCAGAAATTAATGGATTTTTGCAGCAACCGGTATAAAACCGTTTTACTGCCGGCTCAGATGGCCGCTGATGGCGGTTTTCCCAAAGAGCTGGCAAGGACGAAACCTTACGGCTATTCCTTGTTCAACCTGGACGCTATGGCAACGCTCTGCCAGATCCTGTCTACGAAAGAAGAGGATCTTTGGGAGTATCAGACACCGGATGGGCGCTCCGTAAAAAAAGGGATTGCATATATGTATCCCTATATCCGGGATAAATCAAAATGGCCGTTCAGAAAAGATGTGATGTACTGGGAAGAATGGCCGGTGGCACAGCCGTCCCTGATCTTTGGGGCAGCTGCGTATAAGAATCGGCAATGGTTAAATACCTGGGTAAAACTGAAACATTTCCCTGATGTGGAAGAAGTGATCCGCAATTTGCCGGTACGCAACCCTTTAATATGGATGGAAGAATGAAAAAGATAGCGGTATTTGTTTTTTGTTGTATCGGATTATTGACAGCCTCGGCGCAGGTGAAGGGCGATGAGGATCAGGAAATGTTCAATAAAGAAGGTGCAGCGCGTGATGCTGCTGCAATAGCCAATGCTGTCAACGGCTGGTGGACGGCCTCCATGAAAGACCGGGATCAGCGGTTGCAATGGTGGCGCGATGCAAAATTTGGAATGTTTGTACATTGGGGCATTTACTCCCTGCCCGGTGGCGAATGGAAAGGAATGGAAGTAAAGGGCTACGCGGAGCACCTGATGCGTAAGGAAAAAATTACACGTAAGGAATACCTAGAACTGGCGCATCAGTTTAACCCGGTGCAATTTAATGCCAGTGAATGGATCTCTGCTGCAAAAAATGCAGGTATGCGCTATTTCATTATTACTGCAAAGCATCATGATGGTTTTGCCATGTATCCCTCAACGGTTTCTGATTTTAATATTACGGCTCAAACTCCCTTCAAGCGCGACCCGACGGCAGAGCTGCGGGAAGCCTGTAAAAAACAGGGCATTAAATTCGGCTTCTATTATTCACATGCTTTTGACTGGGAGGATCCCAACGCCCCGGGCAATGACTGGGAATATAAAAATCCGGGTGGTGATCTTCAGCTATATGGCGGGACGAACTGGTATAACCTGCACCCGGAATTGCTGAAGAAGGTACAGCGTTATATTGATGAAAAAGCCATTCCCCAGATACTGGAATTGATTCAAAAATATCACCCGGACATTTTATGGTTCGATACGCCGCATAAGATCCCGTTATCTGAAAATATCCGCATCCTGGAAGCGATCCGCAAGGCCGATCCGGATGTGGTGGTAAACGGCCGGCTGGCCAGGAGTGCAGGGAATAACTTTGGTGATTATCAGAACACAGCCGATCGTCCCGCGGAATTTTACCCGGTTACAGGCGACTGGGAAGCGATTCCTACTACCAATGAAAGCTATGGCTATAGTAAATTTGATCATTCGCACAAGCCTGTTGGTCATTTTATAAGGCTGCTGGCAAGCGCAGCGGCTAAGGGAGGCAACCTGCTTATGAATGTAGGACCCATGGGTAATGGTGAAATGGCTCCTGAAGATGAGGTGATCTTAAAAGGTATTGGTAACTGGATGCAAAAAAACGGCGAAAGCATTTATGGAACAAAAGCCACTCCGCTGCCGCTTCAAAGCTGGGGCGTCAGTACCGCCAGGCCCGGAAAATTATACCTGCATGTGTTTAATTATCCCACCGATGGAAAATTGCATGTGGGTGGGGTGTTGTCTGCCTGTAAAAGCGCTTACCTGTTAACGGATCGGTCGAAGTCTTTAAAAATAAGCCGTTCTGATAAAAAAGATGTGGTTATTGAACTTCCCGGAACAGCGCCGGACACCATAAACACAGTAGTGGTGTTAGAGCTGGCAATACCCGAAAAGTTTGACGCCGTCCGTTACCTGGCGCCCAATATTCCGCTGACCCGGATGCTGGCTTTTGATGCCACGCTGAATGGAAAAGGGTTTGGATTTGGTGATGGAAAGACCAACCGCTATTATGTAAGTGGATGGAAGTCTGCAACGCAGACCATTGACTGGAATTTTAGAAATGAAACGGCAGCAGCATACCGTGTGGTACTGAAGAGGATCAGGGACACCAATACCGGTGGTACCTGTAGCATATTGCTGGATGGTAAGCTGCTGGCTACAGAAAAGATTGAGCCAACAATAAAAGGAGAGCAGATTGAAGACCGGGAACTGGGAACGATAATATTAAAACCCGGCGTTCATCAGTTATTGATGCAACCTGTGGCCATTTCAGGGCAGGAGCTGATGCGCCCGCTGGAACTACAACTCATAAAAAAATAGGAAGATGAAGAACAGGATATTTGCTATAGCAGCCACATGGGTATTCACGGGCGCCATACAGGCGCAGCAACTCAATATTCCCGCAGTGTTCCGGGGTGCAGAGCAACAAACAAAAGTAATGCTGGCAGAAATTGACAAAGCCAAAGACGGATCAGGGGAGCTGGTGTCTCCAAGAACCATAGAGAACAACCGGTTGAAATTAGTGAAATCGGGCGATTGGACCAGCGGCTTCTTTCCGGGAGAATTATGGTATTTGTATGAGTATTCTCAAAACGCAGAATGGAAAAAACAGGCAGAGCAGTTTACAGCAAATATAGAAAAAGAGCAATGGAACGGGCGCACGCATGACATGGGCTTTAAGGTGTATTGCAGTGTGGGGAATGGTTACCGGCTCACAAATGATGCGCATTACAAGGAAGTATTGATTCAGTCTGCTAAAACATTGAGCACCCGGTTCAATAAAACCGCAGGTGTCATCCGTTCCTGGGATCATAATAAACAGAAATGGGATTATCCGGTAATCATTGATAATATGCTCAACCTGGAACTGTTGTTTGAAGCTTCAAAGCTCACGGGCGATAAAACCTATTACAATATTGCCGTCAGCCATGCCAATAAAACGATGGAGAATCATTTCCGGAAAGATTACAGCTCCTTTCATGTAGTGGATTATGATTCAGCAACGGGTAAGGTTATTAAAAGAACGACTCATCAGGGCTATTCTGATGCTTCCGCGTGGGCGCGGGGCCAGGCATGGGGGCTGTACGGCTATACGATGTGCTACCGGGAAACAAAAGACCCGAAGTATCTGAAAATGGCAGAAAATATTGCCGGCTTTATTTTAAAGCACCCGAACCTGCCGGCTGACCTTGTGCCCTATTGGGACTTTAATGCACCAGGTATTCCTGATGAACCACGGGATGCATCAGCCGCAGCCGTAATTGCCTCGGGGTTGCTGGAGCTGAGCACATATAGTAAAAAAGGTGATTCTTATAAGGCTATTGCAACAAAGATACTTACAAACCTTACTAATCATTACAGGGCACCGGTTGGTAAAGATTACGGTTTTCTTTTACTGCACAGCACCGGGTCAAAGCCATTCAACAGTGAAGTGGATGTGCCACTAAGCTATGCGGATTACTATTACTTGGAAGCCTTGCTGCGGCTGCAAAAGATAAATAACAAAAAGCGCCTGTTTAACTAACAATGTACTGGCAGGTTCCTTCCGGAGTGTTAAGGGGTGCTGCAAAAACAATAAGAAACAAACAGATGAAAGAGCTCAAAAATATTATTTCAGCAACCCTGGCGCCGGTGCTGCTTTTTTTATCCTGCAAAAGTAATAAGTTGTTTGAGCAGGGGCCTCCCGAACCCGTTTCCGATGGCTATACCCTTACAACTGCTATGCCCGCGGATGCAGCCCTGGCAGGCAAAAAGAATAGTGAAATAAATAGCCCGGTGATTGATGGCGACCGCTGTAATACAAAAACGGTAGACCGCCAGCGCAATGAAATGAAATCGGCTACCAATAATACCGAATGGGCCAAGATACAGGGCAACTGGGATGAGTGGCAACGTTTGGAATGGAAGTTTAAGTTGCCCAAAGGCTTTCAGCCCACCGGCAGTTTTTGTCATATTCATCAATTAAAGGCCCAGGATGGCCCTGATAACGGAAGCCCGGTTATTACCATTACACCGCGCGCCAACAGTAATGGAAGTAATAAAAGAATACAGATCATTCATACAGTAGACGGAGCCAATACAGGAAAAGGAACTATAGTGGACAATATTCCGCTGGCTGATTTTGAAGATGAATGGGTGCAGGTTCAGGAAGAAATTCATTATACGCATAATGGCTACTATTCCTGTAAGATTACCCGCGTACGTGATGACAAAGTATTGGTCAATTTTAAAGACAATAATATTGATATGTGGCGTATTGGCAGCTCTTATATCCGCAACAAATATGGCATTTACAGGAGCCTGGCCGGCGGAAAGCTTGATCAAACCCCGGCAGGCCAAAGTCCGCTGCTCAAAAACGAGTCTTTGTGGCTTGCAGATTTTAAAATATATGAAAAGAACAGCAATCCCAATCCCGGTGTGGCGCATGATTAAACATTTTTTGCAAACGGGAACTGTGGATCTGGTTAAAATGCATAACAGGAATAGATGATCAACTACTTTTTTACCGTTTTATTCGTCCATTTTGCTGCCGCTTTGACGGCAATGCCGGTCACGGTTTCTTCGGTGGAAGCACTGCAAAAGGCCATTAATAAAGCACGGCCGGGCGCGGTCATTATTGTAAAGAATGGAACCTATACTGCTAATGAGGATATAAAGATCGGCTGCTCAGGCACCAGAGAGCATCCTGTCATGATCCGGTCGGAAACAGTGGGTGATGCCGTTATTACTGGCAAGGGTGGCTTTAACCTGGTTGGTACTGCTGCGTATGTAGTGATCAAAGGCTTCCGGTTTACCCACGCTGCTTCTCATGCACGTTCTGCCGCAGGAACCCGTTTCTGCCGCTGGACACATAACATTTTTGAAACGCCGGGTAATGGGGAGTATCTTACCATTGCGGGGAATGATCATGAAATCGACTATAATACATTTCAAAATAAAAACAATATGGGGCGTATGCTGGCTATAAGGGGAGAAGGGAGCCAGATTGCTGAGCGCCTGCATATCCATCACAATTATTTCTATAATTTTCCGGATCAGGGTGGCGCAAACGGCGCCGAGACATTGCAGTTTGGCCTCAGCGGTTTCAGCCTTTCTGCAAGCAACAGTATTGTAGAGTATAATCTTTTTGAAAAATGCGCCGGGGAAACGGAACTGATCTCTGTAAAGGCTTCCGGTGTTGTGCTGCGCTACAACACCATCCGCGACTGCCCGGCACAGTTTACGTTGCGGCATGGAAATAAATGCGCAGTATATGGTAACTGTTTTTTCAATACACCCGGGCTTCGCATTTTTGGAGATGATCATGTTGTCTTTAGTAATTATTTTGAGAACTGTAACCCGGCCATTGTGATTGGTAACGGAGACGGCGAGGTGGCTGATGGCGCACCATTGATAGCGCACGACCGGCCGGACCGTGTGCTGATTGCGTTTAATACCCTGGTGAACAACAAAAAGAATATAGAGCAGACATCCCGGAAAAACGGCATCGGTGCCACTGCTGTAATAATAGCCGGCAATATTATACAGGGCGGCGGTGTTGCTGCGCATATTTCGGGCCCTTATAGCAACCCGGTCTGGAAAAATAATATCGTTGCGGATGCAAAGGGTGGAGACATGCCGGCATCGGGTTTTATTGAACAGGACCCAAAGTTGATCAGAGATGCAAAAGGCATCAGCCGTTTGGATAAAGGAAGCCCTGCCATAGGTGCCGGAACGGCTGCTTATGCTGTGGTAACAGTAGATATGGACGGGCAGGCCCGGAGCGGTAAATGGGATATCGGAGCCGATCAGTACAGTAATGAAAAAGTGCTGGCACATGCACTGACAGCAGATGAAGCAGGCGCTTTGGTAAAATAGTTTCCTCAAACTGTTTTGAGGATTTTTATCTATATTGAAAGATGGAAGACAAAATACAACTTTCAGGATACGGAAACTGGCTTAAGGATCTGAAACAACAGATAAAAAACAGCCGTATAAAAGCAGTTTTGGTAGTAAACAGCCAGCTCATTTTGCTCTATTGGGATTTGGGCAGGCAAATTGTTGAAAAACAGGAAAGATCAAACTGGGGGAGCGGTTTCATTAGCCAGTTAAGCAAAGATTTACAGGCAGAATTTCCTGATATGGGTGGATGGTCAAAAACAAATTTATTCAATATCAGAAATTTCTATCTGTTTTATAAAGATGTTGATTTTCAACAGACTAAAGTATTCCAACAGGTTGTTGGAATATTTAAGAAGAATGAAAGTGTAATTGTCCAACAAGCTGTTGGATCATTTGAAAAACCTGAAGATGCAATAGCGCAGCAACTTGTTTCGCAATTAGCACTTATTCCCTGGGGACATCACATACTAATTATTCAAAAGATAAAAAACGTATCTGAAGCCCTGTTTTACGTTAACAAAACCATAGAAAATAACTGGAGCAGGTCGGTGCTTGAATACCAGATGGAGATAAACCTGTATCAGCGGCAGGGCAAAGCTGTTTCTAATTTTACAACAACCTTACCCCAGGCACAGGGCGACCTTGCCAACGAATTGCTGAAAGACCCGTATAATTTTGAGTTTTTACAGCTTTCTGAAAAAGTACGTGAAGCCGACCTGGAAAAAAGCCTGGTGGATCACATCTCCCGCTTTTTGCTTGAGCTTGGAAAAGGTTTTGCGTATATGGGAAGGCAATACCTGCTCAAAATCGGCAAGAAGGAATATCGTACCGACCTGCTTTTTTATCACACCAGGTTAAAATGTTACATTATCATTGAGCTGAAAACAAAAGGATTTGAACCCGAATTTATCGGTAAGCTCAATTATTACATTTCTGCTATCAATGAATTGATAAAGGATGCTGCAGACAATCCCACGATTGGCATTTTATTATGTAAGAACAAAGATAATTATGATGTGGAATTTGCATTAAAAGACATAAATAAACCCATTGGTGTAAGCTCATACCGTTATACTGAACTGGCAGAAGAAATACAGCGAGCCCTGCCAAGCGCAGAAGAAATAGAATATGAATTGAAAAAATTTGAACAGAATAATGAGTAAAGTATAAGCATTTCACATCGATACGCGATGAAAATGCTCCATATACCAACGCCCCAGCAGGGGCAGAATAAGGGTAGCACCCGGGATGAATAATTTTTGAGCGCCGTAGGTGCGTTCTATAATAACAAATGATCTGATAAAGCAGCCGGTGTTGTTGTGTATCTGACGAATAGAATTACCGGAAGCTGAAGTGAGTGACACAAGAAGTGATGAGCAGGGCAACCGCAGCTGGTAACATAAAAATAAAAACAAATAATATTCAATAAAAACTCTAAAGAACTAATGAAAAGAATTTTTACGTTTGCCCTGTTGTGCCTGCTGGCAGGTATTGTAAAAGGCCAGGCTCCTGATAAAGATGCCCGCATGCAATGGTGGCGGGCAGCCCGTTTTGGAATGTTTATTCACTGGGGGGTATACGCGCAATGGGCCGGTGTATATCATGGGCACCAGCAAGCCAGGGGAGGAGCAGAATGGATCATGAACCGCTGTAAAATACCGGTTGCAGAATACCAGGAGCGTGCAAAAACATTCAACCCGGTAAACTACGATCCTGATGCATGGGTGAAGATGGCGAAAGAGGCTGGTATGAAATATATTATCATTACCTCCAAGCACCATGATGGTTTTGCATTGTTTAAATCCGGCGCCAGCAAATGGAACGTGGTGGATGCTACCGCTTATGGAAAAGACCTGATAAAGCCCCTGGCAGATGCCTGCAGAAAGTACGGTATGAAGCTGGGTTTCTATTACTCGCAGGCCCAGGACTGGAACAACCCCGGTGGCGCCGCAGCGCGTAAGGAAATGCGGGAAGGGTGGCCGAATCCTGATTCTGCAAAAATAGACGCCTATACCAAAGCGCATAACGGCCATTGGGACCCGGCGCAGGAAACAAAGACCTTTGATCAGTATATTGACGAAGTGTCTGTGCCACAGGTAAAGGAGCTGCTGAGCAATTATGGCGATATAGCGGTATTGTGGTGGGATACCCCTACGAATATGACCGATGCAGCCGCACAAAAACTGAAAGACGTACTGAAGCTGCAGCCCGATATTATTACCAACGACCGGCTGAAGCGCCCCAATTTTCCGGGAGATACCAAAACACCGGAGCAGAAAGTACCCACACAGGCGGAACTGGATGGCACCGACTGGGAAACCTGTATGACCATGAACAGCAGTTGGGGCTATAAAAGCTGGGATCATAACTGGAAGTCTGCCGAAACCCTGATCCATAACCTGGTGGATATTGCCTCCAAAGGCGGTAATTATTTGTTGAACATCGGGCCAAAAGAAGATGGTTCTGTGCCACAGGAAAGTATTGACCGGTTAAGAGAAATAGGCGCATGGATGAAAGTGAACAGCGCCGGTATTTATGCTACCAAAGCCAGCCCCCTGCAGGATCTTTCCTGGGGGCGCTGCACCATGAAGGAAGCGGGCAATAACACCCTGCTGAACCTGTTTGTGTTTGACTGGCCTGCAAATGGAAAGCTGGTGGTGCCGGCGCTTGCGAATAAAGTTGTTGATGCCCGGCTCATCGCAACCGCCCAGCCATTAAAAGCCGTAAACCAGGGAGGAAATATCATTATTGACCTGCCTAAGGATGCACCGGACAAAATCGCTACATTCATTCAGTTGCAGGTAAAAGGAAAAGTAAGGAATGTGAATATAAAAGGTTCCGGGAAAATGAAAACCGGGGCGCTCGATTAATAGTATATTCTAAAAGCAGGAATGACCACCACAGGAAGACGCCCCCTGCATTAAAAACAAACAATGATCCGTAATTCATAGTGCCATGAATATGAAAACAAAGATCAGTGAGTGGGTGATCAATATGGCGGAACGGGATCATCATGAATCGTTTGAACAGCTATACCGGTATTTTTCTCCGGGTCTTCTGGCCTATGTAACAACGATTGTGGGCGACCGGGAAGCCGCGGGGGATCTGGTACAGGATCTCTTTTTCTCTATCTGGAACAACCGGCGCAGCCTTAGCGCCGTAGGTAACATCGGCCATTACCTGTACAGCTCCATAAAAAATAATGCCATCCGGTATGTCAATAAAAGAAATAGAACAGCGCCCGTTGCAAATGAAGACCTGGAGCGGATTACCCTTGATGCAACAAACCCCGAGCTTTCTTTTATTGCCCGGGAACAGTTGCAACAGCTACAATCTGTCATTAATGAGCTCCCTTACAAATGCCGCCTTGTTTTCCGTTTGGTAAAAGAGGACGGCTTAAAGTATAAGGATGTGGCACAGTTGCTGGAAATATCCGTAAAAACGGTAGAAGCGCATATGACGCTTGCTTATAGCAGGATTATAGACTTCCTGGAGCAGTTGATGCCGGAGCACGCGGAGCCATATCGGGCACGCAAAAAAGTAAAATAAAAATTTTTCAAAAAAAATGGAAACAGACTAAGGGTTCCCGGTTATTGGGTACTCTTTACTGTTAAGCGCATGCTTTATGGAAAAGTCACGGTTTATTGAATTGGTAAGAAAGAAAGAAGGTGGAGAAATATCACTTCTGGAATTAAAGGAGCTCAATGATGCCGTTGCTGATACGCCGCTGTATGCTTCCATATTAAAAAGATTGCAGTCTTTGTCAGAAGATCAGCCGCTTTTTAATAAACAGGATCACCGGGAGGTAAATGATGCGCTGAAGCGGCTGAACGAAAGGATCTTTGCTGCGCCTGTTAAGAAACGGGTGCACGTGTTAAAGCGCCTGTTGGTGGCTGCCGCTGTTTTATTATTACTGGGGATGGGTGTGTTGGGCATTTGGTATTCAGCAGGCAGAACAAAGGAAAGCAGTTCTTTAAATGAAATAGCTACTGAAAAAGGGTCTAAAACCACCATTACCCTGCCGGATGGAAGCCGCGTATGGATCAATGCCGCTACCCGGCTTACTTATGATCATTCTTTTGGAGAAAAGACCCGATCCGTATTCCTTACCGGTGAAGCTTATTTTGAGGTGGCTAAAGACAAACAACATCCTTTTATAGTACATACCGCAACCGCGGATGTAAGGGCAGTAGGTACCTCGTTTAATGTGCGCTCCTATCCCGGTGAGGGAATTTCGGAAACTACGTTGCTGACCGGGATTGTGGATGTGTTCCTGAAAAAGGGAACCGGTGAAAAGATACGGTTAAAGCCAATGGAAAAGCTCCTGGTCAAAAATGAGCAGTACCCTCAGTCATCCGGAGCTGAAGAAGGGGCTCCTGAAATAGCGGTTATAAAAATTATACAGGATTCCACGCAGGATGCCTTGCCCGAAACAGCATGGATAAAAAACAGGCTGATCTTTAAACAGATGAAATTAAGGGATATTGCCCGGGAGCTTGAGCGTTGTTATAACAGCGAAGTGATCATCAGGGATTCGGCATTACTGGATCGCAGGTTGAGCGGAAGCTTCAGGCAGGAAAGCCTGGAAGCCATACTGGAAACGTTTAAACTGGCCGCCGGCATCAACTATAAAATTGAAGGCGGCAAAGTGCAATTATTTCAATAAATCAAAACTATAAAAAATGAGCGGCTAAAAAGGATAAAAGAAAAAGGCGAAAAATGCTCGCAACATTTTCCGCCTGTTAAAAAGGACAGTCATCATTGTCTCCAACGGCAATTATACCATCACTTTAATTATTACAAATGTATGAAAATTAAGGATTGCCCCGCCATATGTAATGGGCTGCAATTATTCATCAAATGTATACTGGTAATGAAACTTATCGTTTTTATTATCCTGTTCAGCAGCAGCCAGGCAATAGCCATCAATACTTATTCACAGGAGAAAATAAATTTAAGCCGTAATAATACATCGCTCCTTTCCATATTAGAGGAAATTGAGGGCCGGTATTCCTACCGGTTTGTATACAGCGATAGTGTTGCCCTGAGCAGCCGGAAAATTGATATCCTGGCCCGGGACGCATCCATCGGTTATGTGATGCAGCAATTACTGGATCAAACCGGGTATT